>NZ_LGDG01000074.1 GCF_001279775.1 Streptomyces sp. MMG1533
GCGTCCACCTCTCCGAGGAATTCCAGCTCCACCCCGAACAGTCCACCGACGCCATCGTCATCCACCACCCCGAAGCCAAATACTTCAACGCACGCTGAGCCAAGCCCTCGCCCGTACACGGATGAGGGCATGGACGGAGTTGCGGCATAAGCTCGTGTTCGGGCAACGCCGGATGCTGTTGCCCCTTGTGGCCCGGCAGACTGAGAGAGAAGAGTGATCAGGGTGTTTTCGCAGGTCATCGGGATGACCAGGACTGCGGGGTAGGGCTTAAGTGCACATCGTCATCATGGGCTGCGGGCGAGTGGGTTCGGCCCTCGCCCAGACCCTGGAGCAGCAGGGGCACACGGTCGCCGTGATCGACCAGGACCCCACCGCCTTCCGGCGACTGGGCTCCGGGTTCGGCGGCCGTCGTGTCACCGGCGTCGGCTTCGACCAGGACACCCTGCGCGAGGCGGGCATCGAGGAGGCCGGCGCCTTCGCCGCGGTCTCGAGCGGGGACAACTCGAACATCATCGCCGCGCGCGTCGCCCGCGAGATGTTCGGCATCGAGAACGTCGCGGCCCGTATCTACGACCCGCGGCGTGCCGAGGTGTACCAGCGCCTGGGCATCCCGACCGTGGCGACCGTCCGCTGGACGGCCGACCAGATGCTGCGCCGCCTGCTGCCCTCGGGTGCCGAGCCGCTGTGGCGCGACCCCACCGGCGGCGTCCAGCTCGCCGAGGTGCACACCGCCACGTCCTGGGTGGGCCAGCGGATCAGCCGTCTCCAGGAGGAGACCGGCGTGCGCGTGGCGTTCCTGACCCGGCTCGGCGAGGCGATCCTGCCCACCTCGCAGACGGTGTTGCAGGAGGGCGACCTGGTGCACGTGATGATGCGCACCGACGAGGTCGACAAGGTCGAGGCGGCGTTCGCCAAGGGTCCCGAAGAGGAGGGCGGTCACTGATGAGGGTCGCCATTGCCGGTGCCGGCGCGGTCGGCCGCTCGATCGCGGGCGAGCTGCTGGAGAACGGTCACGAGGTCCTTCTCGTCGACAAGGCGCCGACCGCCATCTCGGTCGAGCGTGTCCCCCAGGCGGAGTGGCTGCTGGCCGACGCCTGCGAGATCACGTCCCTGGACGAGGCGGCGCTCCAGCGCTGCAACGTCGTGATCGCCGCGACCGGCGACGACAAGGTCAACCTGGTCGTCTCCCTGCTGGCGAAGACGGAGTACGGCGTTCCGCGCGTCGTCGCCCGGGTGAACAACCCGAAGAACGAGTGGCTGTTCAACGAGTCCTGGGGCGTGGACGTCGCCGTCTCCACCCCGCGCCTGATGTCGGCGCTGGTCGAGGAGGCGGTGAGCGTAGGTGACCTGGTCCGGCTGCTCCGCTTCAGCCACGGCGACGCCAACCTGGTCGAGTTGACCCTGCCGGAGGAGTCGGCCCTGGCCGGCACCCAGGTCGGCGACGTCGAGTGGCCGCAGGACACGTCCCTGGTGACGATCATCCGCGGCACCCGTGTGCTCACCCCGTCCCAGGAGGACTCCCTGGAGGCGGGCGACGAGCTCCTCTTCGTGGCCGCCCCGGCCCGCGAGGAACAGCTGGAGGACCTGCTGTCGGTGCGCCGGGACGACACGGTGAGCTGATCCCTCCGGGGGTAACGACGAGGAAGGGCGCCCCGAACACTCGGGGCGCCCTTCCTCGTCGTACGGGCTACGCCTACCGGCGGTGCCGGCCCGCTGTCGACTCGTCGTGGTCCTGCGCGGAGGCCGCCGTGCGTTCCTGCTCCGCGCGCTCCTGCGCCTCCATCTCGGCGAAGACGTCGATGGGAGCCGGTGCCTTCGCCAGGAACACCCACGTCAGGTAGACGGCCAGCAGGAACGGCGGGATCTTGAGGGCGATCAGGACCCAGCCCAGCTGGGTCGTGTCGGCCCACCAGTACAGCGGGAACAGGATCGCGCACTTGGCGAGCAGGATCAGGCCCCAGGCCCAGCTGGCCTTGGCGTACGCCTTCTTGCGGCCCGGGTTGCGGGTGCGCCAGGAGAGGTTCTCCTTGAAGACCGGGCCGAGGATCAGGCCGATCAGCGGGACGCCGCAGAGGGTCGTGATGATGTAGGCGAACCCCAGGCCCAGCGTGTAGAGCATGCCGGGGAGATAGAAGTCCTTGGCGTTGCCGGTCATCATCGCGAAGACGACACCGAAGGCCACGCCGAAGACACCGCTGAAGGCGTGCTTGACGGTGTCCCGCATCGCCAGCCGGACCACGACCAGCAGCAGGGACACACCGAGGGCGGCGATCGCCGACAGGTGCAGGTCCTTGTTGATCGTGTAGATCGTGACGAACAGGAGGCCGGGCACGACGGTCTCGACCATGCCCCGCACGCCGCCGAAAGCTTCGAAGAGCGCGGCCTCGGTCACCGCCCGGGCGTCCGGCTGCTCAGTGACTTCGGTGTCTTGTGTCGGCTTGTCGAGCGACGTCACCGGCTACTCCCGTCCGAGGGGTCTGAGTTCGTATTTCGGGTTGAACAGCACCCGGCGGCCCCGGCTCATCGAGACCCGGCCCGATGCGATCAGCTTGCGGCCCGGTTCTATCCCCACGATGGAGCGCCTGCCGAGCCACACCACGTCCAGCGCGGCGGAGCCGTCGAACAGCTCGGCCTCCAGGGCCGGGACTCCCGCGCGCGGGCGCAGGGTGACCGTGCGCAAGGTACCAGTAACGGTGACGACCTGGCGGTCGTGGCAGTCACCGATGCGCGTGCAGCCGGCGGTCGCGGTGTCCTCCCGCAGCTCCTCGGACTCCAGGTCCTCCTGCGACGAGGAGAGCCGGTCGAGCATGCGCCGGAACCGGCCCACCGGCTTCTCGGAACGAGGAACAGCACTCATATCTGAAGCGTACCGGGGCCCACCGACAGCTACGTACCCCCGGTGCTAGCGCTCGAACCGGTACCCCATGCCGGGTTCCGTGATGAAGTGCTTGGGATGCGAAGGATCCGCCTCCAGCTTGCGCCTGAGCTGCGCCATGTAGACCCGCAGGTAGTTCGTCTCCGTCCCGTACGACGGCCCCCACACCTCCTGGAGCAGCTGTTTCTGGCTGACCAGGCGGCCGGTGTTGCGCACCAGCACCTCCAGCAGATGCCACTCCGTGGGTGTCAGCCGTACGTCCTTCCCGTGCCGCCGGACCTTCTTCGCGGCCAGGTCGACGGTGAACTCGTCGGTCTCGACCAGCGCCTCGTCCTCGCCGCCCCCGGTGGGTTCGGCGCGGCGGACGGCGGCGCGCAGCCGGGCGAGCAGCTCGTCCATGCCGAAGGGCTTGGTGACGTAGTCGTCGGCGCCGGCGTCCAGCACCTCGACCTTCTCGTCGGAGGAGTGCCGGGCGGACAGCACGAGGATCGGCACGCGGGTCCAGCCGCGCAGGCCCTTGATCACCTCGACGCCGTCCATGTCGGGCAGGCCCAGGTCGAGGACCACCACGTCCGGGTGGCGGGCGGCGGCGAGTTCGAGGGCTGTGGCGCCGTCGTGCGCCGCGTCGACCTCGTACTTGCGCGCCCTGAGGTTGATCACGAGGGCACGCACGATCTGCGGCTCGTCGTCGATCACCAGCACCCGGGTCATGTGACCTGCCTCTCGGGTCGTAAGGGGTGAAGAAGCTCCTCGGGGTGAAGCAGCCGCTCGGGGCTCGATCCTGCCGCCCGGAGCGTGAGGACCATGGTGAGGCCGCCCCCGGGCGTGTCCTCGGCGTTGAGGGTGCCGCCCATCGTCTCGGCGAAGCCGCGCGCGACCGCCAGGCCGAGTCCCACCCCGGCCCCGCGCGGGGCATCGCCGTAGCGCTGGAAGGGCTCGAAAATGCGCTCCTTGGCCTCGTCGGGGACGCCAGGACCCCGGTCGACCACCCGCACCTCCACCCGGTCCGCGATCGCGCTGGCGGACACCAGGACGGCCTTGCCCGCCGGGCTGTACTTCACGGCGTTCTCCACCAGGTTGGCCACCGACCGCTCCAGCAGCCCGGGGTCCACGGCGACCATGGGCAGCGTCTCCGGAATGTCCAGGTCGGCGGTGCCTTCGGGCACTCCGCCGAGCGCCATCGGCACCACCTCGTCGAGGTCGATCTCCCGGATCAACGGGGTGACCGTGCCGGTCTGCAGCCGTGACATGTCGAGCAGATTGCCCACCAGGTGGTCGAGCCGGTCGGCGCCGTCCTCGATGCCTTCCAACAGCTCAGCCTGGTCCTCCTCGGACCACGCCACGTCGTCGGACCGCAGCGACGAGACGGCCGCCTTGATCCCGGCCAGTGGCGTACGGAGGTCATGACTCACGGCGGCCAGCAGCGCGGTGCGGATCCGGTTTCCCTCGGCCAGCGCGCGGGCCTGGTCGGCCTCCTCCTGGAGGCGCCGCCGGTCCAGCACCACCGCGGCCTGGGCGGCGAAGGCGGCCAGCACCCGCTGGTCCTCGGCGGGCAGGACGCGGCCGGTCAGCGCGAGCGCCATGTGGTCCCCCACCGGCATGTCGACATCGGCGTCCTCCGGCCGCTCCACGGGCCGCCCGAGGCCGACCCGGCCCGCGCAGGTCCACGGGTCGACGTCGCTCTCCCGCTCCAGCAGGGCCGCCGACTCCATGCCGAAGGTCTCGCGGACCCGCTCCAGGAGCTCCTCCAGACCGGTCTCGCCGCGCAGTACGTTGCCCGCGAGGAAGGACAGGATCTCCGACTCGGCGCGCAGCCGGGCCGCCTGATGGGTGCGGCGGGCGGCGAGGTCGACCACGGAGGCCACCGACACTCCGACGCCCACGAAGATCGTGATGGCGACGATGTTCTTGGGGTCGGCGATGGTCCAGTGGTGCACGGGCGGTGTGTAGAAGTAGTTCAGCAGCAGGGAGCCCACCGCAGCCGAGGCCAGCGCGGGCAGCAGCCCGCCGAGCAGGGCCGCCGCCACCACGACCGTCAGGAACAGCAGCATGTCGTTGGCGAGGCCGAGGTGGACGGTGTTGAGCAGGACGGCCATGATCACCGGGCCGGCCACGCCGACCAGCCAGCCCCAGATGATCCGGGCCCGGCCGAGCCGTGCGCCCCGGGCGACCGGCAGGCCGCGCCCCTTGGCGACCTCCTCGTGGGTGACGATGTGCACGTCGAGGTCGGGCCCCGACTCCCGGGCCACGGTCGTACCGACGCCGGGTCCGAAGACGTACTGCCAGGTCTTGCGGCGCGAGGAGCCGAGGACGATCTGGGTGGCGTTCACCCCGCGCGCGAAGTCCAGCAACGCGACCGGTATGTCGTCGCCGACCACGTGGTGGAAAGTGCCGCCCAAGTCCTCGACCAGGGTCCGCTGGACGGCCAGTTCCTTCGGGGAGGCCGAGGTCAGCCCGTCACTGCGGGCTATGTAGACCGCCAGCACCTCGCCCCCGGCGCCCTTCTCCGCCAGCCGTGCCGCACGGCGGATCAGCGTCCGCCCCTCCGGGCCACCCGTCAGCCCGACCACGATCCGCTCCCGCGACCCCCAGATCTTCGACACCCGGTGATCGCTGCGGTACTGCTTCAGATGCGCGTCGACCTGGTCCGCCACCCACAGCAGCGCCAGTTCCCGCAGCGCGGTCAGGTTGCCGGGCCGGAAGTAGTTCGAGAGCGCCGCGTCCACCTTGTCGGGCTGGTAGATGTTGCCGTGCGCCATCCGGCGGCGCAGTGCCTGTGGCGACATGTCGACCAGCTCGATCTGGTCGGCCCGCCGCACCACCTCGTCCGGCACCGTCTCCCGCTGCCGCACCCCCGTGATCGACTCGACCACGTCCCCCAGCGACTCCAGATGCTGGATGTTGACCGTCGAGACCACGTCGATCCCGGCCGCCAGGAGTTCCTCCACGTCCTGCCACCGCTTGGCGTTGCGCGAGCCGGGGATGTTGGAGTGGGCGAGTTCGTCCACCAGAGCGACGGCGGGGGCCCGCCGGAGCACGGCATCGACGTCCATTTCGGTGAAGACCCCGCCTCGGTACTCCAGCTCCCGGCGCGGGATCTGCTCCAGGCCGTGCAGCATCACCTCGGTGCGCGGCCGCCCGTGACACTCCACGAAGGCCACCACGCAGTCGGTGCCGCGCTCGACCCGCCGGTGCGCCTCGGACAGCATCGCGTACGTCTTGCCGACGCCCGGTGCCGCACCGAGGTGGATCCGAAGCTTGCCGCGTCCCATGGCCTCATTGTCTTCCGGTCACTGCTGCCTACGCAGCGTCGACCTTACGGCCAATAATCGCGACAAAAGGGGTCGGCTGCCGTCCGCGGACCGTCTTTGACGCAACCCTGACGCCCGGAGGCGTCACCTCTCGACGATCTCCCCGTCGCTCAGCTCCAGAACCCGGTCGGCCAGGTCCAGCAGGTTCGCGTCGTGCGTGGCGACGAGCGCGGTGACCTGCTCACTGCGTACGACGGCACGCAGCAGCTCCATCACGGCGTGACCGGTCTCCGCGTCCAGCTGGCCGGTCGGCTCGTCGGCGACGAGGAGCGAGGGGCTGTTGGCAAGGGCGCGGGCGATGGCGACCCGCTGCTGCTGGCCGCCGGACAGCTCGCCGGGCCGCTGCTGCGCGTGGTCGGCGAGTCCGACCAGGGACAGCAGCAGCTCGACACGCTCCTCCCGCTCGCGCGGGTCCGCCCGGCGCAACCGCATCGGCACACCGACGTTCTCCGCGGCCGTGAGGATCGGGATGAGCCCGAAGGACTGGAAGACGAACCCGATACGGTCCCGGCGCAGCGCGAGCAGCCCGTCCTCGCCCAGCTCCGCGAGGTCGAGCCCGTCGACCGTGACCTGTCCCTCGTCGGGTACGTCGAGCCCGCCGACGATGTTGAGGAGCGTGGTCTTCCCGGACCCCGAACGCCCCTTGAGGGCGACGAGTTCGCCGCGCGGCACCTCGAAGGAGACCCCGCGCAGGGCGTGGACTGCGGCGGCCGAGTCGCCGTACGACTTACGGACGTTCTCGACGCGCACCATGGTCTCGGTGACCACCTGAGTCATGCATCCTCCCCCGTGGACCGGGCGCCAGTATCACCAACCGGCGCCCGGCAGTTCAACGGTTCAGCTCGGACTGTCCCCGTGGGTGAGCGTTTCCCGGGCCACGAAGAGGCTGTTGCCGCCGGCCGGGCGGTCGAGCGACATCCCTGTGCGGTCCGCGTACGACAAGGGCCGCACCCCCTGGGCGGGGTGCGGCCCTTGTCGCGTCTGTCTAGCGGACCTCGGTGATCTCCGGTCCGCGCTGCAACTGGCCCATGCCGCCGGAGAAGCGCGAGGTGCCGTCGTCCTGCTGGACGTTCTCGGGCACCATCTGCGCGTCGTTCGGCAGCTTCAGGACGATCGGGTCGCGAGGCGCCATCGGGCCCTCACCGCGGACCACGACCGTGTCCCGGAAGATCTGCTCCAGCAGGCCCGCGGCCTGCGGCTGTACCGCGCCCTGGCCCGAGATGACACCGCGCAGGAACCAGCGCGGGCCGTCCACACCCACGAACCGCACCACCTGGAAGCCGCCCGTGCCGTCCGGCAGCTGCACCGGCACCTGTGCACGCAGCTCCCAGCCCAGCGGACCCTCGACCTCGTCGACGATGCCGCCCTGCTGGGTGATGCCCGACCCGATCTCCTCGCGCACCTCGCCCCAGATGCCCTCGCGCTTGGGAGCGGCGAAGGCCTGCAACTGGATGGCGCTGTCCCGCAGGACGACGGTCGCCGCGACGATCGCGTCGCCCGCGACCTCGACCCGCAGCTCCATGCCGTCGACGCCGGGCACGAACAGACCGCCCAGGTCCACGCGGCCCTCGGCCGGGTCACGCACCTCGGAGTCGTCCCAGGGCCCGTCGGGCCGCGGCTCCGGCTCCAGCCTCACGCGGGGGCGCCCGCCCTCGTCCTCGACCTTGTCGTCCGCCTCAGTGTCGACACCGTCGACGACCTGCTCGGGCTCGCCGGCCGCGTCCTCGGCGGCACCCTTCTTCTTGCGACGTCCGAACACGTCACTGTCCTTCCCGGTCGGATACGACCGAAGCGTATCGATTCCCACCCGTAGCGCCGCCGTCGGCGGCCTGACCGCTTGTGCTGTTTGTGCTGCTCGAGCCACCCACAGCCGCATGGCCGCCGGTGGACCCGAAGCCCCCCTCGGCCCTAGCCGAGTCGGGAAGTTCCGCGACCTCCTGGAAGCGGACCCTCTCGACCTGCTGGACGACCAGTTGGGCAATCCGGTCGAAGCGCTCGAACCGCACGGACTCGCGCGGGTCGAGATTCACCACGATCACCTTGATCTCCCCACGGTACCCGGCATCAACCGTCCCCGGGGCATTCACGAGAGCGACACCGCAGCGGGCGGCGAGGCCGGATCGGGGGTGCACGAAGGCCGCGTACCCCTCCGGGAGCGCCACAGACACCCCCGTGGGCAGCACGGCCCGTTCTCCCGGCTTCAGTTCGCGGCTCTCGGTGGTGCGCAGATCGGCTCCCGCGTCACCGGCATGTGCGTACGCCGGAAGCGGCACGTCGGGGTCGACGCGGCGGATCAGCACGTTCACGGGGTCACGGCTCACGGGTTCACCTCGAAGGCACGGGCACGCCGGACCTGGTCCGGGTCGTTCATGGCGGCCTGGATCTCCTCCTGGCGGCCGTTCTCGACGAAGTGGTCGACCTTCACCTCGATGAAGAGGGCGTCGGCGCGGACGGCGACCGGCCCGTCGGGGCCGCCGATGCGTCCGGTGGCGGTCGAGTAGATCTTCCGCCCCGCCACCGCAGTCACCTCGGCCGCCAGGTGCAGTGTCGTACCGACGGGCACGGGCCGTACGAAGTCCGTCTCCAGCCGCCCGGTCACCGCGATCGTCCGCAGCAGCCAGTTCAGCGAGCCGAGGGTCTCGTCGAGGGCGGAGGCGAGCACGCCACCGTGCGCGAGGCCCGGAGCGCCCTGATGGGCGGACTGCACGGTGAACTCGGCCGAGATGGTGACACCCTCGCCGGCCCGCGCCTGGAGGTGCAGCCCGTGCGGCTGCTCGTCGCCACAGCCGAAGCACTGTTCGTAGTGCGCCCCGAGGAGCTCACCGGGCGCGGGAGCGTCCGGGTGCCGCACGGGTTTCACCGCGTCGGCGGGAGGCTTAAGAGCTGCGGAAGTACCACTCACAGCCGCAGACCTTACCCGCGCGTCGGCCGGTTCCCGACACCGTGCCAAGCTTGGCCTCATGCAGCTCTCCGCCACCCCGTACGAAGAACGCCTCACCGCACCCCGCTCCTGGTGGCTGATCTCCTTCCTGGTCGGGGTCTCGATGGCGTTGATCCTGCTGCCCTTCGGCACGCTGCCGCTGCTCGGCGGCCTGGTCGGCGGGACGGCCGTGGCGGCGGTCGTGGCCAGCTCGTACGGCTCGCCGCGAATCCGCGTCGTGGGCGGCTTCCTGATCGCGGGCGAGGCGAAGATCCCGGTGACGGCCCTGGGCGAGGCGGAGGTCCTGGACCCGGAGGAGGCGCGCGCCTGGCGCACGTACAAGGCCGACACCCGCGCGTTCCTGCTGCTGCGCGCCTACATCCCCACCGCGCTGCGTGTGGACGTCACGGACCCGGCCGACCCGACGCCGTACCTGTACCTGTCGACGCGTGAGCCCGAGCGGCTGGCGGAGGCACTGAAGTCGGCGCGCGCGGCGGCCTAGAGGCCGGCGTAGAACACCCGGGCGGGGCTTCACTCGGAGTCCCGTGGCGGGGCTTCTCCGAGGCGGGCCAAAATCTTTTTCACCGCCGCGCAAAAATTTCGTCAGGGCCTGATTTCTTTGCCTCCGCGCCCGATCCCCTTCGAAATGTCCCCGATTTTGAGCGGATTCTCGGGGTGCTCCAGCGGGGGCAGTTCGGCAAGCGCGTCCCAAGGCACCTGGATCTTCCGGAGATCCTTCCGGATCCGCTCCGCAAGTCTTCTCGTGTCCCGGCGGTTCATGACCGCCCCGACAGTCGCGCCGACCAGGAACGGCATCAGGTTCGGCAGGTTGCGCACCATGCGCTTCATGATCTGCTGCCGCATCTGTTGCTTCATACGGCTGTTGAGCGCCGTGCCCACCGTGGACGGCTTGGTGACATCGATGCCGCGCTCTCCCGACCAGGAGTCGAGATACGTGGTGCTGCGCTGCTTGAGATTGCCCGGCGGCCGTACGCCGTAGACCTCGTAGAGTTCGGCGATCAGTTTGAGCTCGATCGCTGCGACGCCGGTGATCTCGGCGGCCAGTTCCGTCGGCATGGCGGGCGGCACGGGCAGCATGGCCACCGCCCCGATACCCGCTCCGACCGTCGCGGTGGCGCCCGCGGCGCCGGCCACGAGCTTGTCCGCGAGCTCCTCGGGCCCCAGCCCGGGGAACTGCCTGCGAAGCGCCGCGAGGTCCCGTACGGGGATCCGCGGGGCGTTGTCGATGATCCGGTCGGCGAGGTACGCCAGACCCGCCCTGGCCCGGCTACCGCCCTTGCGGACGCCTTCCCGGGCCTTGTCCCGGATCACCACGGCCCGTCGCCTGGCGACGGGCGCGGGGGTCTCGGCCGGTGCCGGCGGGTCGGCCCGGCCGGCCACCGGTTCGAGCGAGGCCGATCCCTTGTCGGATGAGCCCCGCTCGTCGTCACGCGCGCCGAGCCGCCCTTCGGACGGCTCCTGGTCCGCTCCCGGTCGGTGGGAGCGGCGCTTCCGGGGAGGGGTCGAGCCAGTCACGGCCGACCCGCCCTCAGTCGCAGTCGCGGCAGATCGGCTGACCGTTCTTCTCTCGGGCCAGCTGGCTGCGGTGGTGCACCAGGAAGCAGCTCATGCAGGTGAACTCGTCCTGCTGCTTGGGCAGCACCCGGACGGCCAGCTCCTCGTTCGAGAGGTCTGCGCCGGGCAGTTCGAGACCCTCTGCGGCTTCGAATTCGTCGACATCCACTGCGGAGGTCGACTTGTCGTTCCGTCGGGCCTTCAGTTCTTCAAGGCTGTCCGAGTCGACGTCGTCGTCGGTCTTGCGTGGGGTGTCGTAGTCGGTTGCCATGTCGCTCTCCCCCTCTGGGTGTCTGCAGTGTCTCCAGCGCACGTAACGCGTGAGAGGCCGGACTTGTGCCCGACCCGAGGCGGAGATTTTGCCTCACATCAAGGTCTGTTACTCAATCGACACCCAACCGGACTCCTCATGAGTGATCGGGTTGGATGGCGATCGGGACCGTACACGGTCCGAATCCCGCACTTCAAAGGCGTCTCACCGTGTACTTCCCGTGATCAGGACCCCCGAAAACCCGGATTTTCCCGGCTTTACGACAGGGTGCATGATCACTGAGAGTAGATGGCCGGAAATTCGTCCTTGTGATCGATCACACACCGGGTTGTCCGGAAGGCGGCCTGGAAATTCCGCGCAAAGCGAACATCCCTGTGTGTTGGATCGTGTGCGGGGGCCATGATCTCAGACGGGAAGGGTCACCCGCATCACGAGCCCACCTCCCTCACGCGGCTGAGCCGAGATGTGGCCGCCGTGCGCCCGGGCCACGGACCGGACGATGGACAGACCGAGTCCGACGCCCTTGTCGCTGCCCGTGCGCTCGGTACGCAGCCTCCGGAACGGCTCGAAGAGGTTGTCGATCTCGTACGCCGGCACCACCGGGCCCGTGTTGGACACCACGAGCACCGCCTGGCCGTGCTGGACCTCCGTCGTCACCTCGACCCAGCCGCCCTCGGGCACGTTGTACCGCACGGCGTTCTGCACGAGGTTCAGGGCGATCCGCTCCAGCAGCACGCCGTTGCCCTGGACGACCGCGGGCTTCTGCTCGCCGCGGATCACCACTCCCTTGGCCTGCGCCTCGCCGTGCACCTGGTCGACCGCCTGCTCGGCCACCTCGGCGAGGTCGACCGGCTTGCGCTCGACGATCTGGTTGTCGCTGCGGGCGAGCAGCAGCAGCCCCTCGACGAGCTGCTCACTGCGCTCGTTGGTGGCCAACAGCGTCTTGCCGAGCTGCTGCAGCTCCATCGGGGCGTTCGGGTCGGACAGGTGCACCTCGAGGAGCGTGCGGTTGATCGCGAGGGGCGTTCTCAGCTCGTGCGAGGCGTTGCCGACGAAGCGCTGCTGCGCCGTGAACGCCCGCTGCAGCCGCTCCAGCATCTCGTCGAACGTGTCGGCCAGCTCCTTGAGCTCGTCGTCCGGGCCGTCCAGCTCGATACGGCGGGACAGGTCCGAGCCCGCCACCGCGCGCGCGGTGCGGGTGATCCGGCCGAGCGGCGACAGCACGCGGCCTGCCATGGCATAGCCGAACGCGAAGGCGATCACGGCGAGACCGAGCAGGGCCAGCAGGGAGCGGCTGAGCAGGTTGTCCAGGGCGACCTGGCGCTGGTGGTCGATGCAGGCACTGATGGCGGAGTTGAACTCGGGGAGCGTCAGGTTGCTGGCGTTGTTGACGGCCGGGCAGTTGTCGCTGGTGACCTTGATCGCGTCGCCGTCCGCGATCTTGAACAGCGGCTCGTTGCCCGTGTTCAGCGCCTGCGCGGCGAGCAGATAGATGATCGACAGCAGCAGGATGCCGGCGATCAGGAACATGCCGCCGTACAGCAGCGTGAGCCTTATCCGGATGGTCGGGCGCAGCCACGGGAAGGGCGGCTCCGGCCTTCGGGGGTCCCAGGTGGGCTTCGGGGGCGCCTGGGGCGGCGCCGGGGACGCGGCCACGGCCGATCAGATCCGGTAGCCGGAGCCGGGGACGGTCACGATGACGGGCGGCTCACCGAGCTTGCGGCGCAGGGTCATGACGGTCACCCGCACGACGTTGGTGAACGGGTCGGTGTTCTCGTCCCACGCCTTCTCCAGGAGCTGCTCGGCCGAGACGACCGCGCCCTCGCTGCGCATCAGCACCTCCAGGACGGCGAACTCCTTGGGCGCCAGCTGGACTTCCTTGCCGTCGCGGAAGACCTCGCGGCGGTTCGGGTCGAGCTTGATCCCGGCGCGCTCCAGGACGGGCGGCAGGGGCACGCTGGTGCGCCGGCCGAGGGCACGCACGCGTGCCGTCAGCTCGCTGAACGCGAAGGGCTTGGGCAGATAGTCGTCGGCGCCGATCTCCAGGCCTTCGACACGGTCGCTGACGTCGCCGGATGCCGTGAGCATCAGCACGCGGGTGGGCATGCCGAGTTCGACGATCTTGCGGCAGACGTCGTCGCCGTGCACGAGAGGGAGGTCACGGTCGAGGACGACCACGTCGTAGTCGTTCACGCCGATGCGTTCCAGGGCGGCCGCACCGTCGTACACGACGTCGACGGCCATGGCCTCCCGGCGCAGTCCGGTGGCCACCGCATCGGCGAGCAGCTGCTCGTCCTCGACGACGAGTACGCGCACGTCGCTTGTCCTTCCTGTGTCCACCCGCGTAGCGCTTCTGGGGCCCGCGGGCAGGGGGGTTGGTGAGTGTGTTGGCCTCCATCCTGCCCTTTTCGGTCATAAGTCGGCTGTAAGGCGGGTGAGCACGGGCTGAAGGACAGGTATGAGGCCGGGGAATGCGAGATTTTCTCGACGGGTTGAGGTTTCCGTGGAAGAGAGCGGGGGGAGGACGGCTTTACACCCCGCGATCACGCTCTGCATGTGCCGCACCACCATGCGGCACGCCGCGATCCGCTTTCCGCAGAGTGGGCGTGGGTGTCCGGCACCGTCGCCGCCCAGCACCGGGCAGCGCTGGGCACCTACTGGAGACGTGATCGCCCCTTCCGAACGGCACACCCCCGTGCCATCGACCCACGACCCAGGACGAGGGGGCGCAGCATGGACGCATTCACCACAGGACTTCGGCAGCGCATAAGGGCGACCGAGTCCGACCTGACGCGGGCTCGCGACGAGGGCGACGACTTCCTCGTCGAGGTGGAACAGGCCGAACTCGACGACCTGCGCCGCCTCGCCGCCGAACACGGTGTGGAGGTCGGCGCGTCGCGCGTCTGATCAGCTCATAACGCATGACAACGGGACCCCTGGCGAATCCAGCGCCGGGGGTCCCGCTGTTTGCCGGTTCGCCCGGCAGCCAGGGCCCGCCAAGACCCACTGGCCCGACACCGGCCGAGGCGCCCCGTCGGCGAACGAGCCCTTCAGTCGTGCCAGGCGCCGAAGTCCTCCAGGAGGCGCTGGAGGGGCTCGAAGACGCCCGGGGTGGCCGCGACCGTCAGGGCGTGTGCGGGGCGCTCTCCGGGGCGTCCACCGGTCAGGACGCCCGCTTCCCGGGCGATCAGGTCGCCTGCGGCGAGGTCCCAGGGGTGGAGGCCGCGTTCGTAGTAGCCGTCGAGGCGGCCGGCGGCCAGGTCGCACAGGTCGACTGCGGCCGAGCCGCCGCGGCGGATGTCACGCAACAGCGGGATGAGTTTGCGGGCGACCTCGGCCTGGTGGACGCGGACGTCGGTGACGTAGTTGAAGCCCGTCGAGACCAGGGCCTGCTCCAGGGGCGGCGCGGGGCGGCAGGCGAGCCTGCGTTCGCCGTCCCAGGCGCCGGTCGCCCAGGATCCGCCGCCGCGTACCGAGTGGTACGTCTCGCCGCGCATCGGCGCCGCGACGACCCCGACGACGGTCTCGCCGTCCTGCTCGGCGGCGATGGAGACGGCCCAAGTGGGCAGTCCGTACAGATAGTTGACCGTGCCGTCGAGCGGGTCGATCACCCAGCGGACGCCGCTGGTGCCCTCGGTGGAGGCGCCTTCCTCGCCGAGGAAGCCGTCGTCCGGGCGGTGCTCGGAGATCAGGTCCGTGATCAGCTTCTCCGCCGCGATGTCCATCTCGGTGACCACGTCGATGGGGCTGGACTTGGTGGCGGCGACCGCCAGGTCGGCCGGACGGCCGTCCCGCAGCAGCACACCGGCGCGGCCGGCGGCCTCCTGGGCCAGCCTCAGCAGTTCCGCGTGCAGGGGGTCGGTCACAGCGCTCCTCACGCGTAGGGGCTGTCGGCGCCCGCGGCGGCGGGGCGGGGGGCACGGGCCGGGCAGCAGCCCACCGGGCAGAGGTTGTGATCGGCGCCCTGGGCGCCCAGGGCGCACGGCGTGACCTTCTGCCCATGCTCGACGGCGGCCCGCTCCAGGACGAGGTCGCGGATCGCGGCGGCGAACCGCGGGTCGGCGCCGACGGTGGCCGAGCGGCGGACCGGCAGGCCCAGCTCCTCGCCCTTGGCCTTCGCCTCCGTGTCGAGGTCGTACAGGACCTCCATGTGGTCGGAGACGAAGCCGATGGGCGCCATGACGACCGCCGGGGCCCCGGCCGCGTGCCGCTCCTCCAGGTGGTCGCAGATGTCGGGCTCCAGCCACGGGATGTGCGGGGCGCCGGAGCGGGACTGGTAGACGAGCTGCCAGGGGTGGTCGACGCCGGTGCGCTCGCGGACGGCGTCGGCGATCAGCTGCGCGACGTCCAGGTGCTGCCTGACGTAGGCGCCGCCGTCGCCGTGCTCCTCGACCGGGCCGGAGGTGTCGGCGGAGGCGATCGGGATCGAGTGGGTCGAGAAGGCGATGTGGGCGCCGTCCCGGACGTCCTCGGGGAGGTCGGCGAGGGACTGGAGCACGCCGTCGATCATGGGCTCCAGGAAGCCCGGGTGGTTGAAGTAGTGCCGCAGCTTGTCGATCTTCGGCAGCTCCAGGCCCTCGGCCTCCAGGGCGGCCAGCGCGTCGGCGAGGTTCTCGCGGTACTGGCGGCAGCCCGAGTAGGAGGCGTAGGCGCTGGTGGCTAGGACCAGGATGCGGCGGCGGCCGTCGGCGACCATCTCGCGCAGGGTGTCGGTCAGGTAGGGCGCCCAGTTGCGGTTGCCCCAGTAGACCGGCAGGTCCAGGCCGTGGTCCGCGAAGTCCTTGCGGAGGGCGTCCAGGAGGGCGCGGTTCTGGCCGTTGATCGGGCTGACCCCGCCGAACAGGAAGTAGTGCTGACCGACTTCCTTGAGGCGTTCCTTGGGGATACCGCGTCCCCGCGTCACGTTCTCCAGGAACGGGACCACGTCATCGGGTCCCTCGGGGCCGCCGAACGAGAGCAGGAGCAGGGCGTCGTAGGGGGTGGCATCGAGCGCGTCTGGCATGAGTAGATCCTGCCACCCGTCTCTGACAGCCGGGAAACGGCGGGTGACGTGCAGGGTTTTCCGTCCGGCCGCCCCAGGTGCGTTAGGGTCACCTAACTCGTAAGCTGTATCTGCGGCATTCGCGCCTTACTGAGCCGTCCCGTCCTCTGTCCGACCGGAGACCCCGTGCCCAGCCCCTACCGCGCCCTGTTCGCCGCCCCCGGCTCCAAGGGCTTCTCCGCCGCGGGCTTCCTCGGCCGCATGCCGCTGTCGATGATGGGCATCGGCGTGGTCACGATGGTCTCGCAGCTGACCGGACGGTACGGGCTGGCCGGCGCGCTGTCGGCCACCATCGCGCTCGCCGCCGCGGTGGCGGGTCCACAGGTGTCGCGGCTGGTGGACCAGTACGGGCAGCGGCGGGTGCTGCGTCCGGCGACGCTGATCTCGCTCGTCGCGGCGGCGGGGCTGCTGTTCGCGGCGCACTACGAGTGGCCGGACTGGACTCTGTACGTGTTCAGCGCCGGCATCGGCTGTGTGCCGAGCATCGGCGCGATGATCCGCGCGCGCTGGGCGGCTCTGTACCGGGACACCCCGCAGCTGCACACCGCGTACTCCTTCGAGTCGGTGATCGACGAGGTCTGCTTCATCTTCGGGCCGATCATCTCCATCGGTCTGTCCACGATCTGGTTCCCGGAGGCGGGGCCGCTGCTCGCCGCCTGCTTCCTGGCGGTCGGCGTCTTCTGGCTGACCGCACAGCGCGCCACCGAACCCGCACCGCACCCGCGCGCGCACCAAGGCGGCGGCACGGCCATGCACGCCCCCGGCCTCCAGGTCCTGGTGGCCACCTTCGTGGCGACCGGCGCGATCTTCGGGGCGGTCGACGTCGTCACCGTGGCCTTCGCCGAGGAGCAGGGCCACAAGGGTGCGGCGAGCCTCATCCTCGCGCTGTACGCGGCGGGCTCCTGCGTCGCGGGGCTCGTGTTCGGGCTGATGCGCTTCAAGGGGGCCGCCGAACCTCGCTGGTTGCTGGGCATATGCGCGATGGCCGTGAGTATGATCCCCCTCCTACTGGTCGGAAACTTGCCGTTTCTGGCCGTGGCGCTGTTCGTTGCGGGCCTGTCCATCGCTCCCACGATGATCACGACGATGTCCCTGATCGAACAGCACGTACCACGCGCGCAACTGACCGAGGGCATGACCTGGGTGAGCACCGGGCTCGCGGTCGGGGTCGCGCTCGGCTCCTCGGTGGCCGGCTGGGTGATCGACGCCGCCGGTGCGCGGACCGGGTACGGGGTTCCGGCGGTGTCCGGGGCCGTCGCGGTCGCGGTCGGTTTCCTCGGGTTCCGCCGGCTCAGCAGGCCGGTTCCGCATCGGGGAGGCACCGTTGAGCAGCACAGCGAGCGGGAAGAACGGCACGTGGCGTAACTGGGGCGGCAACGTCGCCGCCCGTCCCGCGCGGGAGGTCACTCCCGCCTCGGTCGACGAGCTGGCGGATGCCGTACGGAAGGCTGCCGAGGACGGGCTGAAGGTGAAGGCCGTCGGCACCGGGCACTCCTTCACGGCGATCGCCGCCACCGACGGTGTGTTGATCCGCCCTCAACTGTTGACCGGCATCCGCACCATTGACCGGGACGCCATGACGGTCACGGTCGAGGCCGGCACCCCGCTCAAGAGGCTCAACATGGCCCTGGCCCGCGAGGGCCTGTCGCTCACCAACATGGGCGACATCATGGAGCAGACGGTCTCCGGGGCCACCAGCACCGGCACCCACGGCACCGGCCGCGAGTCGGCCTCGATCGCCGCGCAGATCAGGGCCCTGGAGCTGGTCACCGCGGACGGGTCGGTGCTCGCCTGTTCCGAGAAGGAGGACCCCGAGGTCTTCGCGGCCGCCCGAATAGGGCTGGGCGCCCTCGGCATCGTCACCGCGATCACCTTCGCCGTGGAGCCGATCTTCCTGCTCACGGCCCGCGAGGAGCCGATGCCCTTCGACCGGGTCGTCGCCGAGTTCGACCAACTGTGGGCCGAGAACGAGCACTTCGAGTTCTACTGGTTCCCGCACACCGGCAGCACCAACACCAAGCGCAACAACCGCAGCGCGGGCCCGGAGAAACCGGTGGGGCAGCTCGCCGGCTGGTTCGAGGACGAGTTCCTCTCCAACGGCGTCTTCCAGGCCGCCCAGTGGGTCGGCCGCGCGGTGCCCGCCACGATCCCGTCGATCGCGCAGATCTCCAGCAAGGCCCTGTCCGCGCGGACCTACACCGACATTCCCTACAAGGTCTTCACCTCGCCGCGCCGGGTGCGTTTCGTGGAGATGGAGTACGCCGTCCCGCGCGCGGCCGCGACCGAGGCGCTGCGCGAGCTGAAGACGATGGTGGACCGCTCGGGCCTGCGGGTCAGCTTCCCGGTCGAGGTGCGCACCGCGCCGGCCGACGACATCACGCTCTCCACGGCATCGGGCCGCGACACTGCGTACATCGCCGTCCACATGGTCAAGGGGACGCCGTACCAGGCGTACTTCACCGCCGCGGAACGGATCCTGACCGCGCACGAGGGCCGCCCGCACTGGGGCAAGGTGCACACGCGCGACGCCGAGTACTTCGCGGGGGTCTATCCCCGCTTCGGAGAGTTCACCGCGCTGCGGGACCGGCTTGATCCTGAGCGTCGGTTCCAGAACGACTACTTGCGGAGGGTGTTGGGGGCGTAGTCGAGGGGCTGGGGGCGAAGGACGAGGCCCGCCAGCCCCTCGGCCGTTTCCGGCTCCCGACCCGCGCGCGGTAGACCGCGCCCTCGGCGAACTCGCCGGGAACGGACGGCGCTTGAAGAAGTTGGCTCAAGTTCAGCTTTTTCCCGTCCCCTCCGACTCCGCGTCCGTGCCGGACCTTTCACGCACACCGGGACCTTGCCGACCTTTCCCGAACCGGTCAACCAACTGCACGAGAAAGGGACATACGAACGAAACCAATAGTTCCGTTTCTGGTGATTGCGTGAAGCAGGCCACGCTCAAGATCCGGAAATCCGCGCCACCGCAGCCGAGTTCCACCCCTTGCCAGAAGTTGGGCGGCGCGCCAATCCACGCACGTGGCCCGAATGGAGTACTGTTGCGAGCCCTGGGTCAGGTCTCCCTCCTGGGCGTCCGTGGCCTTCAAGGACCGCCTGGAGGGGGCTAGTTGCACAGGGTGACGGAGTTGGTCACTTAGCGTTGCGAATAGGTAACCGTGCCATAACGGCGGTCCAGGGCCCGCGCCCGACACGCCGGGCAACTCGGCAAGGTTGTGGCAGGCTGCACCCGGGCAGGCCACACTCGACTAGCGGAAGCAGCGACGCACGTGACGTCGGCAGGCACCACCCGGGAGGTCCCCATGCCCGAACTGCGTGTCGTGGCCGTCTCGAATGACGGCACACGGCTGGTGCTGAAGGCTGCGGACAGCACGGAGTACACGCTTCCGATTGACGAGCGTCTGCGCGCCGCCGTCCGCGGCGACCGTCCCCGCCTTGGCCAGATCGAGATCGAGGTGGAGAGCCATCTCCGCCCCCGCGACATCCAGGCACGTATACGCGCCGGTGCGACCGCGGAAGAGGTCGCACAGATGGCCGGTATCCCCGTCGACCGCGTGCGGCGCTTCGAGGGTCCCGTGCTGGCGGAGCGCGCGTTCATGGCCGAGCGGGCCCGGAAGACTCCGGTCCGCCGCCCCGGCGAGAACGCGGGCCCACAGTTGGGCGAGGCCGTCCAGGAGCGGCTGACCCTGCGCGGCGCCGAGAAGGACACCGTCCAGTGGGACTCGTGGCGCCGCGACGACGGCACCTGGGAAGTCCTGCTGGTCTACCGGGTCGCGAGCGAACCGCACTCGGCGAGCTGGACGTACGACCCGCCCCGACGGCTCGTCCAGGCGGTCGACGAGGAGGCGCGCTCGCTGATCGGCGAGTCCGAAGACCTCGCCGCCTCGCCGGAGCCCAGCTTTCCCTTCGTACCGCGCATCGCACGGCTGCCGCGCGACCGTCCGCTGGACCGTGCCCTCGACCGGGAGCGGCCGAGCCTGCCGGCGCCGCCGCCCGAGCCCGCCGAGGAAGGCACGAGCGCGACTGCGAGTGCGAGCGAGCGGGACTCGCTGACCAGCCTGTTGGAGGCGGTGCCGAGCTTCCGGGGCGACCTGGTGGTCCCGGAGCGGCCGTCGGAGACCCCCGAGGCGGAGGAGGAACCCGCCCCGGAGCCCGAGACCGAGGAGCCCCCGGCTCCCGCGGCCTCGGCCGGTTCCGCCTACGCGGACGTCCTCATGCCCCGGTCCGTCGGCAGCCACCGCGACCGTCTCATCGGCTCCACCGACCGCCAGGCCGAGGCGGACGGCGTCCGCCCCGGACGCCGGGCGGCGGTCCCGAGCTGGGACGAGATCGTGTTCGGGACGCGGCGGAAGAAGCAGGAGTAGTCGACGTACGACATCGGGAGGGGCCCGCGCCAGTCGGTGCGGGCCCCTCCCGTCGTACGCCTACCGGGGGTCGGGGCCCACGGCGACGGGGCGCGACGGGTCCGACGACCACTCCGACCAGGAGCCGACGTACAGCGCGGCCGGGATGCCCGCCACCGCCAGTGCCAGCACCTGGTGCGCGCCGGAGACGCCGGAGCCGCAGTAGACGCCGACCTCCGAGCCGTCGGTGGCGCCCAGGGTCTTGAAGCGTTCGGCCAACTCCTCGGCGGGCAGGAAACGTCCGTCCGCCGTCACGTTGTCCGTCGTGGGCGCGGAAACGGCGCCCGGAATGTGCCCGCCGACCCGGTCGATCGGCTCCGCGTCACCCCGGTAGCGCTCCCCCGCCCGTGCGTCCAGCAGTACGCCGGAGCGCGCCAGTGACGCCGCCTCGTCCGCGTCGAGCAGGCCGGTCGGAGCCGGCGCCGGCCGGAAGTCCCCGGCGGCCGGCTCGGGCGTGTCCGCCGACAGCGCGCCCTGCCAGGCCGGCAACCCGCCGTCGAGGACACGCACGTCCGGGTGACCCGTCCAGCGCAGGAGCCACCAGGCGCGGGCGGCCGCCCAGCCCTGTCCCCCGTCGTACACGACCACCGGCGTCCCCGGCGAGACGCCCGCCCGCCGCATGGCGGCGCCGAACTCCGCGAGGTCGGGCAGCGGGTGCCGCCCGCGCTCGCCGGGCGCGGAGGCGAGCTCCCGGTCCAGGTCGACGTAGACGGCGCCCGGAATGTGCCCGGCCGCGTACTCGGCACGGCCGTCGAACAGGGGTTCCCCGGCCGCCTTGGCCACGCTCAGCTGCCAGCGGACGTCGAGCAGCACCGGCGGGTGGCCCGCCGCCAGGTCGCTCGCGAGTTCGGATGCGGAGATGATGGCGTTCATGGCCACCATCCTTGCGCACGGGGTGGCCGCATCGTTCGTGTCCGGCTACTCTGCTCGGCCGGACAGGCCCGATCACGAGGCGTACGGGATCGGGCACATGCTGTACAGCCGATCGCCACCCGTCGGTCATCCCGCGGAAGCGGACGCGCGACCGCGAGGCGGGCATTCTCCGGTCACGGGCCGGCGCACGGCGGCGCGCCCGGAGCGCGTGGCACCACGGCGGGTGCGAGCATCGGCACGGGGGTCCGTCAGAGCGGAAGCGACACGGCACCGCGAGGGGCCGAGGAGAGAGTGACGATGACCGAGGCAAGGGGGTCGACCGGCCCGAACGGCGAGACACACGCTCGTCATGTGCCCGGCACGCCCTGCTGGGTGAGTCTGATGGTGCACGGGATGGCGGCGACCCAGGAGTTCTACGGTGCACTGTTCGGCTGGGAGTTCCAGCCGGGCCCGCAGCAGCTGGGCCCCTACGTCCGGGCCCTGCTCGACGGACACGAGGTGGCCGGCATCGGTCAGTTGCCGCCCGACCGCCACCTTCCCATCGCCTGGACGCCCTATCTCGCCTCGGACGACGTGGATCTGACGGCCGAGACGGTACGGCTGTGCGGTGGCACGGTCGGGGTGGGGCCGCTGGACGCCGGAGACGCCGGACGGCTGGTGATCGCTTCCGACCCGGCGGGCGCGGTCTTCGGCGTCTGGCAGGCGGCGGCACACCTCGGCACGTCCATCGCCGGCGTCCCCGGCACACCGACCTGGCACGAGCTGCTGACCTTCGAGTCCGCGAGCGTCGCCAAGTTCTACGAGACGGTGTTCGGTTACGAGGAGGAGCCGGTGGTCTCCGCCGACTTCGACTACGTCACCCTGCACATCGCCGACCGCCCCGTCGCCGGCATCCACGGCGTGGGAAGCACCCTGCCGCGGGACCGCGGGCCGCACTGGATGACGTACTTCGAGGCCGCCGACACGGACGACGCGGTCGCGCTTGTGCTGGACCTGGGCGGCCATGTACTCATGTCGCCCCGCGACAGCGCACACGGGCGGGTGGCGACGGTGGCGGATCCGGAAGGCGCGTGGTTCTCGCTGATCCAGGGGGTGCGCTGAGACGGGGGCTGCGGACGTGCCGGGACTCGCGCCGGACGCCGGCACGGCCGCCCAACTCGCGGGAAGACGCCGTCCGGCGTCAGGCGAGCCCGTTTCCCAGCAGTCGCACCGAGCCGTCGGCCGGCGAAACGTGCCGGCCCGCGTCGGCGCCGAGTTCGCCCGCCGCTTCTTCGGCGGCGAACTCGCACTCGCGTCCAACACGGATTGCGTACCGAGGTGTTCGCCGCGATGCAGCGCTACGACGGGGTGGGACGGGACGAGTTGCGCACCGGTCAGGTCGTCTCCCGGGCCAACAGCAACCTGCAGCAGATCCAGATCGTGCTCGGCATGCTCCCCATCCCGATCGGGGTCAGCGCCCAGTTCGCCGTCTCCGTGGTGGCCATGCTGTGGCTGTCCCCGCCGCTCGCCCTAGTCACTCTGGTCACCCTGACCGTGGTGCCCGCGCTCGCCTTCACCGCGGCCCGCAGCCGGGTCCGCCTGGTGCCCGCGAACCGGGCCACGCAGGCCCAGGCGGCCACGATCGCCGAGCACGTCGAGGAGACCGTCACCGGCGTGCGCGTGGTCAAGGGCTTCGGGCAGGAGGACGCCGAGGCTCCGCGCTGCCCGCGGCCGGTCAGGTCGGCGCCCTCGCCCTGGGCGGCTGGCCGACCCTGCACGGCAGCATCGACGTCGGTACGTTCCTCACTTCGCGGGGTACTGACGCTGCTCGCGGGCGCGGCGCGGCTGCTCTCCAACTTCACCGTCACCGCACAACAGGCCCGGGCAGCCTCCGAACGCGTTCACGAAATCATCGACGCCAAGCCCGACATCACCGATCACCCCCACGCCAGGGACCTCCCCGACGGCCCGCTGGAGCTCGAACTGCGCGACGTCACCTGCCGCGAGGCGCCGTACCACCGTCGTCGTCGCCCACCGCACGACCACGGCGGCCCGCGCCGACCGCATCGTCGTCCTCGACCACGGCCGGGTCGTCGAACAGGGCTCCCACGATGAGCTGTTGGCGGCCGACGGGGCGTATGCCCGGCTCTGGCGACACGGGGCTGGCAACGCGCCAGCCCCTCTTTCGGGAGTGACCCGGCCCTGAAGCCCCTCGCCCTCGCCCGCCGTCTAGCGGGCGAGGGCGGCCGAGGAACTGGTCATCCGGCGGCGGTGGTGGCGTCGGCACAGCACCTCGTAACCGACCTCCGCCGCCGGGCGGTTCACATCGCCCACGACGACCTGCTCGCCCTCCACCACCATCTCGCCGCCCACGGTGCGGGCGTTGTGCGTGGCGCGCGCACCGCACCAGCACATGGCTTCCACCTGGAGCGCCTCTATCCGGTCCGCCAGCTCGATCAGACGCTGCGAGCCGGGGAACAGCTTGGTGCGGAAGTCGGTGGTGATGCCGAAGGCGTAGACGTCCAGGCCCAGGTCGTCCACCACGCACGCCAGTTGGTCGATCTGCTCGGACGAGAGGAACTGCGCCTCGTCGACGATCAGGTAGTCGACCTTGCAGCCCTGCTCGATCTCGGCCACGACGTAGCCGAACAGGTCCATGTCCGGCCCGGCCTCGACCGCCTCGGTCACCAGACCGAGCCGCGAGGACAGCTTCCCCTCGCCCGCGCGGTCGTCGCGTGTGAAGATCACGCCCTGGAGGCCGCGGGCCGAGCGGTTGTGCTCGATCTGGAGAGCCAGCGTGGACTTCCCGCAGTCCATCGTTCCGGAGAAGAACACCAGCTCGGGCATGGCGAGTCGAGCACCTTTCAGCACAGGGGAAACAGGGGCGGGTGAAGCGTCAGGAGCGTACTTCGAGCAGCGGGACCAACTGCTCGGCAGGGGTCATCGAACCGTGGTTGCCGACCATCGCCGACTCCTTGGGCTCCCGCTCCGAGGCGATGATGAGCACGTCGTCGCGGGCGGCGGCGACCACGTCGCCGAGGCGGCCGTACACCCGCTGGTCGACCTGGTCGGGCCGGCCGAACCAGCCCGCCGCGATCGCCTCGTCCCGCGAGGCCACCCAGAACTGCTCGCCGAGAACCTCGCGCCAGCAGGTCAGGACGTCGTTCTCGGCGCCCGGCACCGCGTACACATGGCGGGCGCGGCCCTCGCCGCCCAGCAGGGCGACCCCGGCGCGCAGCTCCCAGTCCTCGTCGAAGTCGATGCGGTGCTGCTCGTCGAAGGGGACGTCGATCATGCCGTGGTCGGCGGTGACATAGAGCGCGGAGTTCGGCGGCAGCTGCTCGGCGAGCCGCTGGACCAGCCGGTCGACGTACATGAGCTGGCCGCGCCAGTTGTCCGAGTCGACGCCGAAGCGGTGGCCGGCGCCGTCGAGTTCGGCGTAGTACGTGTAGACCAGGGAACGGTCCGCGGCGGCCAGCTGCTCGGCCGCGAGATCCATGCGGTCCTCGCCGGACAGCCGCCCGTGGAACGTTCCGCCACTGAGCGCGACCTTGGTCAGCGGGGTGTTCTCGAAGGTCGGGGACGACACCTGGGCGGCGTGCACCCCCGCCTCGTGGGCCAGCTGGAAGACCGTGGGGTACGGCTGCCAGATCTTCGGCGAGGTCCAGGGCTGCCAGCGCAGCTGGTTCATCAGCTCGCCGGTGTCCGGATTGCGCACGGTGTAACCGGGCAGGCCGTGGGCGCCGGGCGGGCGGCCGGTGCCGACGGAGGCGAGGGAGGTGGCGGTGGTGGCCGGGAAGCCGGTGGTCAGGGGTCGGCCGGTGCCGCCGCGCGAGCTGCCGAGGAGCGAGGTCAGGAAGGGCGCCTCGTCCGGGTGCGCCCTCAGCTGTTCCCAGCCGAGGCCGTCGATCAGGAACACGCAGTTCCGGTCGGCGGCGGTGAGCTCCGCGATGGCGGCGGTCATGCCGGGTACGGCCATGCCCGCCGCCAGCGTGGGCAGCAGGTCGGCGAGGGAGCCGGTGCCGTACTCGGGGGCGGGCGCGGAGGCGGGGGCGAGCGGCTGCGGGTGGTGGTCCCAGGCCGAGACGGGCTGTGCCATCAGCGGGTGACGTCCGCGGTCGCCTCGGAGATGGCCTGGGCGAAGGCGAGCGCCTGGCGCACCGTCTCCGGGCCGTCCCCGGCCTCGCTCACGCGCAGGCTCAGGTCGTCCGCCGTCGAGCTGCCGGTGTAGCCGTGGTCGGCCTCGCAGTTGGGATCACCGCAGGCGGCGGGTTCCAGGTCGAGGCGGGAGACGGCGCCCCACCCGATGGTCAGCACGACCTCCCGGGGCGGCGTGCCCGGCACGTACTGCTCCGGGTTGGCGACCACTCGGCTGACCACCACCGACGAGATCCGGCCGAGCTTCACGGATTCGGTGGAGGTGGTGGCGTACGGCGTCGGAGAGGTGGTGTCGGCAGCCTGCTCGTCGGTGTGGCTGACGATGAAGCGGTTGCCGGTGAGGACGAGGACGGTCACATGCCGCCGCACCTCGTTCTGGTCGAACGTGGTCTCCTGGTGGACCAGGTACGACCGGATGGTGTCGCCGCCCACGGCGGCCTCCACCGCCTCGGCCACGAGGGCCGGGTAGTAGCCGCTGCGTTCGATCGCCGCTCGCAGCCCCTGGGTCGTCGTACTGGTCTTGGCCATGACGTCCATCCTACGGGGACCCACTGACTGCGAGGCACCGCTCCGTGCCGGGGAAACGTCGCTCAGTAGGCGGGGAGGGTCCGCGGGCCGAGGTCGTCGCGGGCGGGCGGCGGCGCGAGCCGCACGGACGCGCCAAGGACGCTCAGGCCGTGCGGGGCGACGACGACGGGCTCCAGGGTGACCGCGACGACCTCCGGGTGGTCGTCGACCAGCCGCGACACACGCAGCAGCAGTTCCTCCAGGGCGGGGGTGTCGACGGGGGTCGAGCCGCGCCAGCCGAACAGGAGCGGGGCCGTCCGGATCGACCGGACCAGGGAGGTCGCCTCCCGGTCGGTGACCGGAACCAGCCGGTGTGCCATGTCCCCGAGCAACTGCGAGGCGGCCCCGGCCAGCCCGAACGACAGTACGGCCCCCGCCGCCGGGTCGATCACGGCCCTGACGACAGTGTCGACGCCACGGGGCGCCATCCCCTGCACCACCGGCCGCAGCTCCTCCGGCTTCCCGAACAGCTCGGTCAACTCGGCGTACGAGCGGCGCAGTTGTTCTTCGTCCGCGAGGTCCAGGCGTACGCCGCCCAGGTCGGCGCGGTGTCGCAGGTGCGGGGCGGTGGCCTTGAGGGCGACCGGGTAGCCGAGGGTGCGGGCGGCGGCGACGGCGTCCTCGGGCGTGGCCGCGGGCAGGGCCCGGTGGACCTGCACGCCGTACTTCCCGAGCAGCTCGCAGGTCTCCTCGGTACCGAGGGTGAGCCCCTGTCCCCGCGCGAGAAGCCCCCCGATCAGTTCGGCGGCCGCCTTCTCGTCGATGTCCTCGTACTCGGGGACCTTGCCGGGCTCCGCGGCGTCCCGCCGCCACTGGGCGTACTTGACGGCTTCGCCGAGGGCGCGGACGGCGCGTTCGGCGGCGGGGTAGGCGGGGATGAGGCGGGAGCAGTTCTCGGGGGCGGGCGTGTCGTCCGCCGGCTTCGTGGCCAGTCGGTCGAGGGCACGGAAGGGGTGGTCGCGGCCGACTGCGCCGGGAGCCGTCGAACTCGCCTGGGGTGCGGTGCTCGCCGCGGCCGACAACGCCTCCGCCAGCCCTCCGAGCTCCACGTGCACCACCAGCACCGGCTTGCCCGGCACCCGCTCCGCCGCCGATCTCAACGCCTCCGCCAACGCCGCGTCCCCGGGATACCCCTCCCCCACCGCCGGTATCGCGGTCACCACGACGGCGTCGCACGCGTCGTCCGCCAACGCCCGGTACAGCGCCCCGTGGAAGTCCTCCGGCGACGCCCCCGTCGTCAGATCCAGCGGAGGCAACGGCCTGAGCCCCTCGGAGAGACACGCGTCGTACGTCAGCAGCCCCAGCGACTCGGAGTTGCCGAGGATCGCCACCCGCGGCCCCGTCGGCAGCGGCTGGCGCGCGAGCAGCAGCCCCACGTCGACCAGCTCGGTGATCGTGTCGACCCGGATCACCCCGGCCTGCCGCAGCAGCGCGGACACCGTGGCGTGCGGCAACCGCGTCGCCCGTACGGCATGGCCCTGCGGCGCCGCGCCCCCGTGCCGCGCCCCCTGCACCACGACCAGCGGCTTCACAGCCGCCGTCCGCCGTGCGAGCCGGGTGAACTTGCGCGGGTTGCCGATGGACTCCAGGTACATCAGGGCGACATCGGTGTCGGGGTCGTCGTACCAGTACTGAAGGACGTCGTTGCCGGAGACGTCGGCCCGGTTGCCGGAGGAGACGAAGGTGGACACGCCGGTGACTCCCGTGACCCCGCCGCCACGCCGGTGCAGCCGGGAGAGCAGGGCGATGCCGATCGCGCCGGACTGGGCGAACAGCCCGATCCGGCCCGGCCGGGGCGCCTGCGGCGCGAGCGAGGCGTTCAGCCGGACGTCCGGGGAGGTGTTGATGACCCCGAACGCGTTCGGCCCGATGATCCGCATGCCGTACGCGCGCGCGTGGCGGACGAGTTCGCGCTGGCGCTCGCGCCCCTCCGGCCCGCTCTCGGCGTACCCGGCGGAGAGCACCACCAGCCCCTGCACGCCGTGCAGGCCGCACTCCTCGACGACTTCGGGGACATGCTTCGCGGGCACGGCGACGACCGCGAGGTCGACGGGCCCGTCGATGTCCCGCACCGACCGGTACGCGGGCACCCCGGCGAGTTCCTTCTGCTCCTCGGGGAGGGCCTTGTTCACGGCGTAGAGACGGCCGGTGAAGGCGGCGTCCTTGATGTTGTCGAGGACGCTGCGGCCCACCCCGCCCGGTGTGCGCCCGGCCCCGATCACGACGACGGACCCGGGCATGAGCAGCCGCTGCACGGACCGCCCTTCGGCACGCTGCTCGCGCGCGTACTGCACGGCGAGCGAGCGGTTCGTCGGCTCCAGGTCGAACTCCAGGCGTACGACGCCGTCCTCGAAGCTGCGCTTCTGGGTGTACCCGGCGTCCGTGAAGACCTTGATCATCTTGCTGTTGGCGGGCAGCACCTCGGCGGCGAAGCGCCGGATGCCGCGCTCGCGCGCGACGGCCCCGATGTGTTCGAGCAGGGCGGAGGCGACTCCGCGCCCCTGGTGGGCGTCCTGCACGAGGAAGGCGACTTCCGCCTCGTCGGCCGGGGCGGAGGCGGGCATGCCGTCGGCGCCGATGCGGTCGTAGCGTACGGTGGCGATGAACTCGCCGCCGATGGTGGCCGCGAGTCCCACCCGGTCCACAAAGTCGTGGTGCGTGAAGCGGTGGACGTCCTTGGCGGACAGACGAGGGTAGGGCGCGAAGAAGCGGTAGTACTTCGACTCGTCCGACACCTGCTCGTAGAAGCTGACGAGGCGATCGGCGTCATCAACGGTGATGGGCCGGATGCGCGCGGTGCCGCCGTCGCGCAGCACCACGTCGGCCTCCCAGTGGGCGGGGTACTCGTGCCGGTCCGACGAGGTCTGCATGGGCCCCAGAGTACGGCTCGCGTAGGACAACGGCGCGAGGCAGTCTGTGGAGGATGGAAGCCGGACCGAGGCCGCGGTCCGGCACCACGCCGGGGCGGGACGAAGGACCGCTCCGGGCATGCTTCACGATATGGGAAACTGGTCTAGACAACCCTGATACACCGAAGGGCAGCATCACATGGCTGAGCGCCGCGTCAACGTCGGCTGGGCCGAGGGTCTCCACGCCCGCCCCGCTTCCATCTTCGTCCGGGCCGCCACGGCCGCAGGTATCCCGGTGACGATCTCCAAGGCCGACGGCAACCCCGTCAACGCGGCCTCCATGCTGGCCGTCCTCGGTCTGGGCGCCCAGGGCGGCGAGGAGATCGTCCTCGCCTCCGACGCCGAGGGTGCCGACGTGGCCCTCGACCGTCTGGCGAAGCTGGTCTCCGAGGGGCTCGAGGAACTCCCCGAAACCGTCTGAGCACGCAATTAGCGGTTGCAGCGAAGGGCTCGCCCGAATTATCGGGCGAGCCCTTCGTATTTCCCGCTGGCGGGCAGCAGAAATAATCCCCCGCGAATTATCCCCTCTTTGTATACGGTGCCCGTGTTAATGCCGCAGGCTCGTCATGTTTACGGGATGTTGCGAGTTCCTCACACGGTCCGGCCGCTCTCCGCCGCCGGTGAATCGCAGCCGGTGCGCCACCGTCGCGCGCTCCGTGTGAAGCGCCGTGAGCGCCCGCGCACGTTCGTTGTCACCGCGCGCCACCGCATCCACGATCGCGCCGTGCTCCGCCCACGACTCCACGGGGTTGGCCGGCGCCTCCACCGCGTACATCCAGGCGATCTTGTGGCGCAGCTGGGTCAGCATCGAGGTCATCGCGGCACTGCCGGAGGCCTGCGCGAGCGTCTCGTGGAACCAGCCCCCCAGGGAGCGCAGGTCCTCACTGTTGCCCCGCCTGGCTCGCTCCTGGCCCAGCCGGACCAGGCCGCGCAGCACCTTGAGATGGGCCTCGGTACGCCGCTGGGCGGCCCGGGAGGCGCCGAGCGGCTCCAGGAGCATGCGCATCTCCAGCAGGTCGGCACCCTCCTGCTCGGTGGGTTCCGCGACGCACGCGCCCGCGTGCCGCCGGGTCACCACGAAGCCCTCCGCCTCCAGCGTGCGCAGGGCTTCCCGGACGGGGACGCGCGAGACGCCGTAGCGGCGCGCGAGCAGTTCCTCGGTGAGCCGGCTGCCGCGCTCGTAGACACCCGCGACGATGTCGTCCCGGATCGCCGTGCATACCGAGTGCGCCGGAATACGCATGACCGACCTCCGCTTTAATCCCCGTGAAACGTCGACGATTGACGTGTGTTCAGTGACTCTATTGCAATCAGCGGGAATTTCCGATGGCGGGCCGGAATCCATGGATATTTTTTGGACAGACGGCCGTCTGTAACACCGAAAGCCCCGGCTCGGAGAGCCGGGGCTTCGGGATGCGGAGCCGTCTGTCGCCGGACGTCGTACGTCGGACGTCCACGGGACGCGCGCGGGGGTCGTTCGCGGGACGCGCGCGGGGGTCGTTCGCGGGCGCGAGCCGAGCGTCAGACGTTCACGCCGTGCGAGCGGAGGTAGGCGACGGGGTCGATGTCCGAGCCGTACTCCGCGGTCGTACGGGCCTCGAAGTGCAGGTGCGGCCCGGTCACGTTGCCGGTCGCGCCGGAGAGGCCGATCTGCTGCCCCGGGGTGACCGTCTGGCCGACGGAGACGCCGATGGACGACAGGTGGCCGTACTGGGTGTACGTGCCGTCGTTCATCTTGATCACGACGTTGTTGCCGTACGACCCGCCCCATCCGGCCTCGACGACCGTGCCGGAGCCGACCGCGTGGACGGAAGTGCCGCTCGCGGCGTGGAAGTCGACGCCGGTGTGGCTGCCGGAGGACCAGACGCCGCCGCCGGCCTTGTAACCGGTCGAGATGTACGAGCCGGAGATCGGGGCGACGTAGGAGTTGAGGCGCTTGCGCTCGGCCTCGCGGGCGGCGCGCTCCTTGGCCTCGCGCGCCTCCTTGGCCTCGGCGGCCGCTGCCTTGGCCTCGGCGGCCGCCTTCTTGCGCGCGGCCTCCTCGGCCTTCTGCCGCGCTTCGGCTTCCTCGGCCGCCTGCTTCTGGGCGGCGGCCTGGGCGTCGATCTGGTCGGCGACCGAGTCGCCCATGGTGATGACGGGGATGAGACCGGTCTGCTCGACGGCCGGTTCGGCGGCGAGCGCCGGGGCGGCCAGGGTGCCGATGACGCCGGTGGTGGTGAGCGCGGCGGCACCCGCGGCACGGGCGGTGGTGCGCTTCATCCGACTGGGACGACGATGCTTCCCGGTGGCGCAAGTGAACGCCATGTAGTGGCTGGTCCTTTCCTTCCCTCTCGCCTACCGGGTTAGCTGACGGGTTCGGAGCAGGAAGGTCTCCTACGGACCCCCTCGCGGTGCGCGCGGGCGTCCGATTCACCCCAGGGACTTGTGGTGTGGGTCCCCGGCTCCCCTGGCTCGCGCCATGTGGGGACTCGGCGATGACTGTCCGGTGCCGCGGATGCGGCGCGGTGCCTGACGGACAGCCCGCATGAACCTAAGCGGGGCAACTTTCAATCCCCAAACGGATCACGGGTTTTGTAGCGCATGCCACAGGGCAGACAGGCAACCTCTCCCTCAATTCGGACATAGAGGGGCCCTGGTGACTCTTGAGTCACCAGGGCCCCTGGGCGCGCGGGCGTCTGCTCCGCTACGCGCGCGTGCGCCTACTCCGCCGAGACGACGGTGACTTCGCCGATGCCGAGGGCCTCCACGGGCTCCTTGATCTGCGCCGCGTCCCCGACGAGGACGGTCACCAGCCGGTCCACCGGGAAGGCGCTCACGGCCGCCGCGGTGGCCTCGACGGTGCCGGTCGCGGCGAGCTGCTGGTAGAGCGTCGCCTGGAAGTCGTCCGGCAGGTGCTGCTCGACCTGGTCGGCCAGCGTGCTCGCCACGGCCGCCGCGGTCTCGTACTTCAGCGGCGCCACCCCGACGAGGTTCTGCACGGCGACGTCCCGCTCGGCGTCGGTGAGCCCCCCGGCGGCGAGGGTGCGCAGCACCGTCCACAGGTCGTCGAGGGCGGGACCGGTGTTCGGGGTGTCGACGGAGCCGCTGATGGCGAGCATCGCCGCACCGCTGCCGTCCGGCGCGGAGCGCATGACCTGCCCGAACGCCCGCACACCGTAGGTGTAGCCCTTCTCCTCGCGCAGGACTCGGTCCAGGCGGGAGGTGAGGGTGCCGCCCAGGCAGTAGGTGCCGAGCACCTGCGCCGGCCACACTCGGTCGTGCCGGTCGGGGCCGATACGGCCGATCAGCAGCTGCGTCTGAACCGCGCCGGGACGGTCCACGATGACGACCCGGCCGGTGTCGTCGGCGGTCACCGGCGGCACGGGACGCGGCTCGGCCGAGGAACCGGTCCAGGAGCCGAGCGTGTCGCCGAGCAGCGCGTCGAGGTCGATGCCGGTGAGGTCGCCGACCACCACGGCGGTGGCGGTGGCGGGGCGGACGTGCTTCTCGTAGAAGGCGCGTACGGCCACGGAGTCGATGTTCTCGACCGTCTCCTCGGTGCCCTGGCGCGGGCGCGACATGCGCGAGGTCACCGGGAACAGCTCCTTGGAGAGCTCCTTGGCGGCACGCCGGGACGGGTTGGCCAGCTCGTGCGGGATCTCGTCCAGGCGGTTGCGCACCAGTCGCTCGACCTCGCTGTCCGCGAACGCGGGCGCCCTGAGGGCGTCGGCGAGCAGGCCGAGCGCCTTGGCCAGGCGGGAGGCCGGGACTTCGAGGGAGAGCCGTACGCCGGGGTGGTCGGCGTGCGCGTCGAGGGTGGCGCCGCAGCGCTCCAGCTCGGCGGCGAAGTCCTCGGCGGAGTGTTTGTCGGTGCCCTCGGAGAAGGCGCGGGCCATGATCGTGGCGACGCCGTCCAGGCCGGCGGGTTCGGCCTCCAGGGGCGCGTCCAGGAGCACCTCCACGGCGACGACCAGCTGGCCGGGGCGGTGGCAGCGCAGGACCGTCAGGCCGTTGTCGAGCGTCCCTCGCCGGGGCGCCGGGAAGGCCCAGGGCCTGGCCTCGCCCGCCTGGGGCTGGGGGTGGAATTCCATCGTGGCGAGCTCGGTCACCGGGCCGCCTCCTCGTTCTCGTCCTGGTCGGCGGGGGCTTCGGGGGCGATCGGTTCGTAGACGAGCACCGCGCGGTTGTCGGGGCGCAGGCGGGCCTTGGCGACCTCCTGGACCTCTTCGGCCGTCACGTCGAGGACGCGCTGTACGGCGGTCAGGGCGAGCTGCGGGTCGCCGAACAGGACGGCGTACCGGCACAGTTCGTCGGCGCGGCCCGCGACCGTGCCGAGCCGGTCCAGCCACTCGCGCTCCAACTGGGCCTGGGCGCGTTCCATTTCCTCGGCCGTGGGGCCCTCCTCGGCGAACCGGGCGAGCTCCTCGTCGATGGCGGCCTCGATGACCGGCACCTCGACGTCGCCGGAGGTCTTCACGTCCAGCCACCCCAGGGAGGGTGCCCCGGCCAGCCGCAGCAGGCCGAAGCCGGCCGCCACCGCCGTACGGTCGCGCCGTACCAGCCGGTTGTAGATGCGGGACGACTCGCCGCCGCCGAGGACGGTGAGCGCCAGGTCCACCGCGTCGCACGCGCGCGTGCCGTCCTCCGGGAGCCGGTAGGCGGCCATCAACGCGCGCGCGGGGACCTCCTCCTCGACGATCTCGCGCAGCTGCCCGCCCATGACGTCGGGCAGCGAGCCGTCGCGGGGCGTCGGCTTGCCGTCGTGCGACGCGATGGACCCGAAGTACTTCTCGATCCAGGCGAGCGTCTGCTCCGGGTCGATGTCGCCGACGACCGACAGGACGGCGTTGCCCGGCGCGTAGTACGTCCGGAAGAACGCGCGGGCGTCCTCCAGGGTGGCCGCGTCCAGGTCGGCCATCGAGCCGATCGGGGTGTGGTGGTAGGGGTGGCCCTCCGGGTAGGCGAGGGCGGTCAGCTTCTCGAACGCCGTGCCGTAGGGGACGTTGTCGTAGCGCTGCCGGCGCTCGTTCTTGACGACGTCCCGCTGGTTCTCCATCGACTCGTCGTCGAGGGCGGCCAGCAGCGAGCCCATGCGGTCGGCCTCCAGCCAGAGCGCGAGCTCCAGCTGGTGGGTGGGCATGGTCTCGAAGTAGTTGGTGCGCTCGAAGCTGGTGGTGCCGTTGAGCGAGCCGCCGGCACCCTGGATCAGCTCGAAGTGGCCGTTGCCCTTGACCTGGCCGGAGCCCTGGAACATAAGGTGCTCGAAGAGGTGAGCAAGGCCGGTACGACCCTTGACTTCGTGGCGCGAGCCCACGTCGTACCAGAGGCACACCGCCGCGACGGGGGTCAGATGGTCCTCGGAGAGCACCACGCGCAGGCCGTTGGCCAGGCGGTGCTCGGTCGCTGTCAGTCCGCCGGAGCCTGCCTGGGCTGTGGCCGTGTGACCCATGGGCATGTACGTCCCTTCGATCGCGGTCGCGGTCGCTGAAACCGCGGTTTTCCTGCCTGTCCTGCCACTGTATGCAAGCGTGCGGACCGTCGGCGAAGTTCCCGGACGACGTACGCCGTCAGCGAGATCGCGTAGCCTGCGGGCAGCCGCGGTCAGGCGCGCCCGCCCACACCGGGCCGGGCGGCCGACAGCGGGCCCTGGCCCGCGCTGTCAGTGCCGCGGTCCACAATGGTTTGCGTCAGATCGCGTTCACGCTTCAGCAAGAGTGAGCCGAAGGGACGCGTCGGTGTCGAAAGGTCGAGCGCGCTAAGGCCCGAAGGGCTGAGCACGGTCGGGTTCTCGACACCGACCTGAGCGCCCCGTAGGCGAACGTCCAGAAACAGGAGGAGCCGGCAGCGATGGCCCGCCGCAGCACGAAGACCCCGCCGCCCGACGACTCGTACGAGGAGAAGATCCTCGACATCGACGTCGTCGACGAGATGCAGGGCTCCTTCCTCGAGTACGCGTACTCGGTCATCTACTCCCGCGCCCTGCCGGACGCCCGCGACGGCCTCAAGCCGGTGCACCGCCGCATCGTCTACCAGATGAACGAGATGGGCCTGCGCCCCGACCGCGGCTATGTGAAGTGCGCCCGTGTCGTCGGCGAGGTCATGGGCAAGCTGCACCCGCACGGCGACGCGTCGATCTACGACGCCCTCGTGCGCATGGCCCAGCCCTTCTCGATGCGCGTCCCGCTGGTCGACGGCCACGGCAACTTCGGCTCGCTGGGCAATGACGACCCGCCGGCCGCCATGCGGTACACCGAATGCCGCCAGGCCGAGGCCACGAGCCTGATGACCGAGTCGATCGACGAGGACACGGTCGACTTCAACCCCAACTACGACGGCCAGGAGCAGGAGCCGGTGGCCCTTCCGGCCGCCTTCCCGAACCTCCTGGTGAACGGCGCGTCGGGCATCGCGGTCGGCATGGCCACGAACATGCCGCCGCACAACCTGGCCGAGGTCATCGCGGCCGCCCGCCACCTGATCCGCTACCCGAACGCGGACCTCGAGGCCCTGATGCGGCACGTGCCGGGCCCCGACCTGCCCACCGGAGGCCGGATCGTCGGTCTCTCCGGTATCCGGGACGCGTACGAGACGGGCCGCGGCACCTTCAAGATCCGCGCCACGGTGGCCGTGGACAACGTGACGGCGCGCCGCAAGGGCCTGATCGTCACGGAGTTGCCCTTCACGGTCGGACCCGAGAAGGTCATCGCCAAGATCAAGGACCTGGTCGGCTCGAAGAAGCTGCAGGGCATCGCGGACGTCAAGGACCTCACCGACCGGGCGCACGGCCTGCGCCTCGTCATCGAGATCAAGAACGGCTTCGTGCCGGAGGCGGTCCTGGAGCAGCTCTACAAGCTGACGCCCATGGAGGAGTCCTTCGGCGTCAACAACGTGGCGCTGGTGGACGGCCAGCCCCTCACCCTCGGCCTCAAGGAGCTCCTGGAGGTCTACCTCGACCACCGCTTCGAGGTCGTGCGCCGCCGCAGCGAGTTCCGCCGGACCAAGAAGCGTGACCGTCTGCACCTGGTCGAGGGTCTGCTCACCGCGCTGGTGGACATCGACGAGGTCATCCGCCTCATCCGCTCCAGCGACAACTCCGCGCAGGCCAAGCAGCGCCTGATGGAGCGCTTCTCTCTGTCGGAGATCCAGACCCAGTACATCCTCGACACCCCTCTCCGCCGCCTCACCAAGTTCGACCGCATCGAGCTGGAGTCGGAGAAGGACCGGCTCAACGCGGAGATCGCGGAGCTGACCCGGATCCTCGACTCGGACGCCGAGCTGCGCAAACTGGTCTCCGCCGAACTGGCCGCGGTGGCGAAGAAGTTCGGCACCGAGCGGCGTACGGTCCTGCTGGAGTCGGCGGGCTCCCCGGCGGCCGCCGTGCCGCTCCAGGTGGCCGACGACCCGTGTCGCGTGCTCCTGTCCTCCACTGCCCTGCTGGCCCGCACGGCGAACGGCGAGCCGTTCCCGGAGGACGCCGACGCCCGGCGCACCAAGCACGACGTGATCGTCTCGGCGGTGCCGGCCACGGCGCGCGGCGAGGTGGGCGTGGTCACGTCCTCCGGACGCCTGCTCCGGGTGAACGTCGTCGATCTGCCCCAGCTCCCGGACACCGCGTCGGCACCGAACCTCTCCGGGGGCGCCCCGGTGTCGGAGTTCGTCTCCCTGGAGGGCGACGAGACGGTGGTCTGCCTGACGACACTCGACGAGTCCTCCCCCGGTCTGGCGATCGGTACCGCCCAGGGCGTCGTCAAACGCGTGGTCCCCGACTATCCGACCAACAAGGGCGAGCTTGAGGTCATCACCCTCAAGGAGGGCGACCGGATCGTCGGCGCGGTGGAGCTGCGCACCGGCGAGGAGGACCTGGTCTTCATCACGGACGACGCGCAACTACTGCGCTACCAGGCCTCCCAGGTCCGCCCCCAGGGCCGCCCGGCCGGCGGCATGACGGGCATCAAGCTGACAGAGGGCGCGAAGGTCATCTCCTTCACGGCCGTCGACCCCGCCGCGGACGCGGTGGTGTTCACGGTCGCGGGCTCGCGCGGCACGCTGGACGACTCCGTCCAGACGACGGCCAAGCTGACCCCGTTCGACCAGTACCCGCGCAAGGGCCGCGCCACCGGCGGCGTCCGCTGCCAGCGCTTCCTGAAGGGCGAGGACTGCCTGTCCCTGGCCTGGGCGGGCCCCGTCCCGGCGAAGGCGGCCCAGAAGAACGGCACCCCGGCCGACCTCCCGGAGATGGACCCGCGCCGCGACGGCTCGGGCGTGTCGCTGGCGAAGACGGTGTCGGTGGTGGCGGGACCGGTCTAGACCCCCTCCAGGGTCTCGTCCTCCGGCTCCTGTACGTAGCGCAGAACGCCCCACATGCCGTGCTCGTCGGCGTGTGGGGCGTCGCTCCTGCACGCCTCCAGTTCCTTGCCGAGGGCGGGCGCGTCGATGCCGGAGCCGATGAGCACCAGCTGGGTGAGGCGGGCGTCGGCGGGCGTCCAGGGTTCCGGGTAGAAGCGCAGGAACGGTCCGACGGCATGCACGCCGTAGCGGTTCTTCGAGTCGTACGGTCCGAAGTCGACGTACCCCTTGATCCGGTACAGCCCCTGGGGCCTGCTGTCGAGGAACTGCATCAACGAACGCGGGTCAAGAGGCACTTCGGAGACGAAGGACAGACTGTCGTAGCCGCTGTGCAGGTGCTGGTCGTGCCCGTCCCCTGCCGTGTGCTCGTGCAGGTCGTCGAAGGTCAGTTGCCCGATGCGCTCCTCGCCGGGCCGGCAGTCGAAGAGGAACTCGGGGTCGATGCGGCCGTAGCGGGCGGGCACGACGGCGGCCCGGTCGACGAGGGACCGGACCAGCCCGAGGACCCGCTCGCCGTCGACGGCCCGGTCCAGCTTGTTGACCACGACGAGGTCGGCGAGGCCGAGATGCCGGTCGATCTCGGGGTGCCGGGCGCGGGTGTCGTCGAACTCGGCGGCGTCGACGACCTCGACCAGCCCGCCGTACACGATCCCCGGATGCTCACTGGCGAGCACCATGCGTACGAGCTCCTGCGGTTCGGCGAGCCCGCTGGCTTCGATCACGATGACGTCGATCCCCAGGGAGGGCCGGGCCAGCCGTTCCAGGTACTCATCCAGCTCGCCGACGTCGACGGCGCAGCACAGGCACCCGTTCCCGAGGGAGACGGTGGAGTCGCTTAGCGCACCGGCGACGGCCATCGCGTCGATCTCGATGGCACCGAAGTCGTTGACGACGGCGCCGATACGGCTGCCTCCGCTGCGGTGGAGGAGGTGGTTGAGCAGCGTGGTCTTGCCGGAGCCGAGGAATCCGGCGAGCACGACGACCGGGATCTGGCGCTGCCCCGGACTCCCTGTCGGGCCCGGACTCGGACACGGGCCTGCGCTCGTCTGCGGGCTCGACTGACTCAACGTGCGACCTCTCTCACACCAACGCGCGCACCGGCTCGCGGCCCGGCGCACGTACGAGGATTGAATGCCGACCCAGGATACGAGCCGGAAGAATCGCCGCGAAGTGAACGATTGTTAGCAGCGCTTGCGGGGCAGACGTTGGGCAAGGCGCCGGTTCGTGCGACCCTCGCTTCCCTCCGTGCGCCTCCTCTCCGCCTCCCCCGCCGATCAGAGCCGCTCGGCACCCTGGGAGACGGCAAGCGCCGCCCACCGCTCGCCGGTCCCCTACAGTCGACCCGCACCCCGACGACCGGCGGACGGCCGCCTGATTCGGGGGTTGACATGGCCACACGGAATTTTGGAGTACCGGGGTTGGGCTCCGCCGCGGCGGCGGGCCTGATGCTCGCCACCGCCACGTTGACTATGGCTTCGCGTCAACGGCGGCTCGAAGAGGCCCGCCTGCAGGTGAGGCGTATGGAGCTCGAGGAAATGGCGGCCCGACGCAAGGCGCTGGCGCACCAACAGCGCATGCACTGGGAGTTGCTGGCCAAGGCCATCGACGACCCTTCCCTCGCCGAGGTGATCGACACCTACGACAAGAGCATCCCGGCTGCGAAGCGGCGCCAGTACTTCTACGCCAACGCCTGGTACGTCAACCTGTACCACCTCTACCGCTCAGGAATCCTGGACCAGCAGGAGTTGTACGGACATCTGCGTGAGCTCTTCCAGAGCCCCCTCCTGCGGGAGTACTGGGAGGCTTCGAAGGGGCAGCGCGCCACTTTGAAGCAGTCGTCGGACGAGGCCAGGATCGGGCGCATGGTCGACGGCCTCATCAAGGACCTGGACGAGGCCGAGACGGACGAGTGGTGGGTCGTGGGCACGCCGCCGACAGCATGACCACCCGCTCCGACCGGTCAACACTCCGACCGGTCAACCCACCTGCCCCCGCGACAAGGCCGGGTGGCTTTTTGCGTCCTGGCCACACGTTCCTCGGGGATCTCAGTACCGTGTTGCCCATGTCCATCCGTCGTTAACGTTCAAGCTCCCGGTATCCCTTCAGGGTTCACAAACCGCGTCCCTCACGTGAGGACACGTCTGTGACCTCAGCGGCGCGGGACGTCATCCCGCAATCGGCAGCCGGTCCGCCCGCGCCAAGGCCTTCGGGCCAGAGGGAAGCCGATCTTGAGACGCAAGCGCGAGCGGAAGGATCGACGGTGGATCCACGTACGGCAGCACGTCCGGCAGCACGTCTCCTCGGAGCGCGTGTGCGCGTCCTGCGAGGTCTTCCTCGTGATCGCGTGGCTGATCGAGCACCAACCGCGGGTCCGAATCGCGTGAGCCCCAGCTGAGCGATCAGTCAGGGCTCACGTCCACCACAAGGGCCTCGTCCTCCGGTCCGGGGCCTGGCCGACGGGAGGGCGGGGGCGTTCGTCATCTCGGCGTGGCCGCAGGCGCGGATATTCAGGAGACCAGCAACGTCGGGCCGTCGTCGCGGAGGATCATGAGTGCCGCTGCAGTCTCGGCGACGGCTGGGCAGTCACCCGACAGCGTGACCACTCCGACCGATCAACCTCCTGCCGTGGCGACACGGCCAGGTGATCTTTCGCCATATGGCCACTTCGCACCACCAACCCCAGCTAACCTGCTGCGCAAAACTATGCCCCCACCCATCGTTAAGGACCACCACCCTTGAAAATCGTGCGCCGCATTGGTGTGCCTCCAAGTGCCCGTGGCAGTGCCTCAGGAGCAAACTGCCCGGACGTGTTCGAGCTGAGCGACGGCAACTTCGCCGTCATCGGCACCGAGGCCACCGAGGCGCTGGAGCGTGAACTCCCCGCCGATGCAGCCCGCGCCGACTACGAGCGCATCGTCATCGTCAGCAGGGAGACCCTGATTCGCGCCAAGGCAGACATCCCCGACACCTGACGTCAGCGCACGAGGCGCATCCACCCCGAACCCGTCCCGTGAAGCATTCCCCCCGGCCGCACAGAACCGCTGAGCGAACCGGGCATTGACCCGGCGAGCAGTTCGGCACCCCGTTCCTGCTCGATCACCACCGATGAGGCCTGGCGCCAGAACGGCACCAGGCCACACGCATGTCAGGCGGCCCCCGGCACCGCCACCGGCGCCCCCGGCCCCACATACCGCGCCACCGGCCTGATGATCTTCGAGTCCGCCGCCTGTTCCAGGATGTTGGCGCTCCAGCCCACCACGCGCGCCGCCGCGAACGTCGGTGTGAACATCTCGCGTGGCAGGCCGCACAGTTCCATGACCACGCCCGCGTAGAACTCGACATTCGTGTGGAGTTCCCGGCCCGGCTTCAGTTCGGCGAGGATCCGCTCGACGTGGCGCTCGACCTCGACTGCGAAGTCGACGCGCGGACCGCCGAACCGCTGGGCGACCTCGCGGAGCATCCGGGAACGGGGGTCCTCCGTGCGGTAGATCGCATGACCGAAGCCCATGATGCGGTCACCGGCCAGGACCCGCTCACGAATCCAGGAGTCGATGCGGTCGGGAGTGCCGATCGCGTCCAGGGTGTCCAGTGCACGACTGGGCGCACCCCCGTGCAGCGGTCCGGACAAGGCCCCCACCGCCCCCACAAGACACGCCGCCACATCGGCACCGGTCGACGCGATGACCCGGGCGGTGAAGGTTGATGCATTGAAGCCGTGATCAATGGTTGAGATCAAGTACTGCTCGACCGCCCGGGCACGCTCCGGTTCCGGCTCCGAACCCGTCAGCATGTAGAGGTAGTTCGCCGCGTACGGCAGGTCCTCGCGCGGCTCCACCGGCTCGAGCCCCGCACCCAGCCGGTGCAGCGCGGTGAGCAGAGTCGGTACGGCCGCCGCCGCGGCGACGCCGTCCTCGCGGCGACTGTCCACGTCGAGGTCGTACACCGGGCGGAAGCCCTTCGCCGCACCGAGCAGCGACAGCGCGGTGCGCATCCCGGCGAGCGGGCCGGAGCCCGCGCCGGCCGCGGCGATGGCGGGCAGCGCGGCCCGTACCTCGCCGGGCAGCCGCCGCAGTGCGGCGGTCTCGGCGGCGAAAGCGGCGCCGCGGTCGGCACCCGGCAGCTCGCCGTGGACCAGGAGATGCCAGACGTCCTCGAAGCTGCGGGTCTGCGCGAGTTCGACGGCAGAGTACTGGCGGTAGTGGTAAAAACCCTCGCGCCCCCGCACGTCACCGATCTCGGTGTCGGTGACGACGACGCCCGCGAGTCCCCGCGGTACGTCGACCAGAGCGGCTGCGGACTTGTTGACGGACATGATTCCTCCCTCGACTTGATTCGACTGTCCATGATTGACTGATTTCCTGTCAATATTGATTGAATCAATACACGCCAATCAACGGCCGATCAACAAGCCGAGCTACGGATACGGTGACGTCTTATGCGCGATCAAGAACCTCTCTCCCGCCCCGCCGGACCGCGGCTGAGCACCAAGGAGGCCGCCGAGCTGCTGGGCGTGAAGCCCGAGACCGTGTACGCCTACGTGAGCCGCGGTCAGCTCACCAGCCGGCGCGCACCCGGCGGCCGGGGCAGCACCTTCGACGCCAAGGAGGTGGAGGCGCTCGCCCGGCGCAACAGGCGTGACAGCGGCGGGGGGTCGGGCTCCGGAGGCGAGCTGTCCGTACGGACACGCATCACGCTGATCGAGGCGGACCGGTACTACTTCCGGGGCGTCGACGCGACCGAACTGGCCGCCCGGCACTCCTACGAAGAGGTCGCCGAATGGCTGTGGACCGGGCAGATGCGCCCCGGTGCCACCTTCACGGCGCCCGAGGCCGCCGCCGCCGTCGCCCGCCGTGCCGTGGACGCGCTGCCCGAACACGCCGCTCCCACCGACCGGTTGCGGGTCGCGGCGATCGCCGCCGCGGCCGCGGATCCGCTGCGCTTCGACCTCTCCGAGGAAGCCGTGCTGGGCACCGCGCGCGTCCTCATCCCCACGCTGGTCGCCGCCCTGCCACCGGTCCTGCACGACCACGGCGACGGCGGTCCTCTCGCCCACCGGCTGTGGACCCGGCTCAGCGGCCGACCCGCCGACGAGGCGTCCCTGCGCGCTCTGGACACCGCGCTCGCCCTGCTCGTCGACCACGACCTCGCCGCCTCGACCCTCGCCGTGCGCGTCGCCGCGTCGGCCCGTGCGCACGCCTACGCGGCCGTCTCCGCCGGGCTCGGCGTGATCGAGGGCCCTCTGCACGGCGCGGCCAGCGGGCTCGCCCACAGGCTGTTGCTCGACGTGCTCGACCAGGGCAGCGCGGCCCCCGTGATCGCGGACGAGCTGCGGGCAGGCCGGCGCATTCCGGGGCTCGGCCATCGTCTCTACCCCGGCGAGGACCCACGCGCGCGTGCCCTGTTCGGTCTCCTGGAGCAGATCCCCAGGGCCGAGCCCGCCTTCGCCGCGGCCCACGACATCGTGGCCACCACCGCCCGCCACGCACCCCTGCACGCCAATGTCGACCTGGCCCTCGCCGTCCTCACCGCCTCCTCCGGCATGCCTGCCGCGGCGGGCGAGACGATCTTCGCGGTGGCCCGTACGGCGGGCTGGATCGCCCATGCCCTGGAGGAGTACGGGGAGCGCCCCCTGCGCATGCGTCCGAGCGGCCACTACGTCGGTCCGAGGCCGCCGCAGCCCCTCCCGGAGTAGGACTCGCGCCCGGCCGGAAGTCGCCTCGCCTCAAGTCAGGTTAGGCTCACCTCTGTGAGTACGTGCTCAACCGTCTCCCAGGAGCTCGACGAGCCCATTTCCGGGACCGCGGCCACGGCGAGGACCTGGCTACTGCTGGAGCAGCCCGGTCCCTGGGGTGCCAAGGCGCTCACTTCGAGCCACCTGGACCCCGCGCTGGGCCGTGCCCTGGAGGCAGCCGCCAAGGGGACGGACGTACGCGTCGCACTGATCCGCCGCCCCGGGCGGCACGCCGACAGCGGCACGCCCACCACGCGTCACGTGTACGCCGCCCACACCCTGCCCGGGAACGCATGGCTGCACTCCGCCACCACCTGCGACCCGCGGCAGCTGCTCGACCTCGACTTCGCCGCGCTCGGCAGGGGCGACCACAGCAGCTTCGACACGGCGCTCGACGGGCGGCCCCACACCGGCGAGCCGCTCGCCCTCGTCTGCACCAACGGCAAGCGCGACCGCTGCTGCGCACTCCTCGGCCGCCCGCTCGCCGCCGAGCTCGCCGCGTCCGGCGTCGAGGGCACCTGGGAAGTCACCCATCTGGGTGGTCATCGCTTCTCACCGACGCTGCTCGTGCTGCCCTACGGATACGCCTACGGCCGCGCCGAGGCCCATGCCGTCAAGCAGGTCCTGCACAGCGTCCAGGAGGGGCGGATCGTCGTGGAGGGGTGCCGCGGGAACTCGGCCTGGGAGCGACCCGGCCAGGCGGCCGAGCTGGCCGTGCGCACGGCCACGGGCGAGCACGCGGCGGACGCCCTCGCCGTCGTCCGCACGGAGGGCGTCGCACCGCGCTGGGAGGTGACCGTCGCCCACTCCGACGGACGGAGCTGGCGGGTCGTCGTGGCCCAGGGCGCGTCCCTGCCGCCCCGCGCGGAGAGCTGTGGGGCGTCGGTGCTCGGCTCGCCCGCGCGGATGGACGTGATCGCGGTGCGCGAGCTGACGGCGACGACGGCGCTCGCAAGCTGAAGGCGCACCCAGCGGTTCACCGAGGCCCTCCGGTTCACCGAGGCCCTCCGGCAACACGTCTCATCCATGCGTCTCACATATTGATCAAGTAATCCACGCCACACCCCCTGCAGCAGCCGAGGCACACCCACGTACCGTCATGGGTATGAGCCGCACTCCCCCCGCCCGCCGCCTGCGCCTCGGCCTGCCCCGGCGCGTGTTCTCGCAGGTGCTGCTGATGCAGCTGGCGATCGCCGCGGGAGTCGCGGTGCTCGCGACCGGACTGTTCCTCGCCCCCCTCAGCAACCAGCTGGACGACCAGGCTATGCGCCGGGCGCTGGCGATCGCGCAGACCACAGCCGCCGAACCGCGGATCGCCGAAGAGGTCAAGAACACGCCTCCGACGGCCGACGGGCCCGTCCAGAGGGCGGCGGAGCGGATCCGCGAGTCCACCAAGGCCGAGTACGTCGTGATCATGGACTGGCGAGGCGTGCGCTGGTCGCACCCCACCCCCGACCAGGTCGGCAGGATCGTGTCGACCGACCCCGGCCAGGCCCTCGCCGGCAAGGAGGTCATGGAGATCGACAGCGGCACCCTGGGCCGCTCCGCCCGCGGCAAGGTACCGCTGCGCGACAGCGACGGCGACATCGTCGGCGCGGTCTCGGTCGGCATCGCGTACGACAGTGTGCGGGCGCGGCTGATCCACGCGATCCCGGGGCTGTTCGCGTACGCCGGCGGCGCCCTGGCCGTCGGTGCCCTGGCCGCCTGGCTGATCTCCCGCCGGGTCCATCGCCAGACCCGGGACCTGGCCTTCTCGGACATCTCGGGGCTGCTCGCGGAGCGCGAGGCCATGCTGCACGGCATCCGGGAAGGCGTCGTGGCCCTGGACCGCACCGGTCGCATCCGCCTGCTCAACGACGAGGCGCAGCGCCTGCTGGGCATCGGGGACGAGGCCGTCGGCCGCTCCCCCGACGAGGCGCTCGGCCAAGGCCGTACCGCCGACGTCCTCGCGGGCCGGGTGACGGGCACCGACCTGCTCACCGTGCGCGGCCAGCGCGTGCTGGTCACCAACCGCATGCCCACCGACGACGGCGGCGCGGTCGCCACTCTGCGCGACCGCACCGAACTGGAGCAGCTGGGCCGGGAACTCGACTCCACGCAGGGACTGATCGACGCCCTGCGTGCCCAGGACCACGAGCACGCCAACCGCATGCACACGCTCCTCGGACTGCTCGAACTGGAGATGTACGACGACGCCGTGGAGTTCGTCGGCGAGGTCGTCGGCGATCACCGCGCCACCGCCGAACAGGTCACCGAGAAGATCCTGGACCCCTTGCTTGCCGCCCTGCTGGTCGGCAAGGCGACCGTCGCGGCCGAGCGCGGAGTCGCCCTGTGGGTCTCGGACCGGACCCGGCTGCCGGACCGGCTGGTTGACCCCGGTGGGCTGGTCACGATCCTCGGCAACCTGGTGGACAACGCCCTGGACGCCGTCGCGGGCACAGCGCACGCGCGCGTGGAGGTCGAACTGCGTGCGGAGGGGCGCACCGCGGTTCTCAGGGTGCGGGACACGGGCCCCGGAATCCCGGTGGAGCACCGCGAGCTGGTCTTCACCGAGGGCTGGTCCACGAAGAAGCCGCCGGCCCATCGCAACCGCGGCATCGGGCTCTCCCTGGTGCGCAGGCTCGCCGAGCGCCAAGGTGGCAGCGCCACGGTCGGCGAGGCGGGCGGCGGGGGCGCGGAGTTCACGGTCGTCCTGCCCGACGCCCTGGCCGAACCGGAACCGGCCCTCACCGCGCCGCAGGCACAGCCGTCCGCCATCGAGGAGGAGTCGCGATGATCGAGGTCCTGGTCGTGGACGACGACATCCGGGTGGCACGGGTCAACGCCGCCTACGTCGAGAAGGTCCCGGGCTTCCATGTGGCCGGCGAGGCACACAGCGCGGCGGAGGCGCTGCTCCAGCTGGAGGCGCTGCCCCACGTGGACCTGGTCCTCCTGGACCACTACCTGCCCGACGAGACGGGCCTCACGGTCGTCCAGGAGATGCGCCGACTCGGCCACCAGACCGACGTGATCATGGTGACGGCGGCGCGGGACGTCTCCACGGTGCAGGCCGCGATGCGGCAGGGCGCGCTGCAGTACCTGGTCAAGCCGTTCGCCTTCGCGGGCCTGCGCGCCAAACTGGAGGCGTACGCGCAGCTGCGCCGCACCCTCGACAGCGGCGGCGAGGCGGAGCAGGCCGAGGTGGACCGCATCTTCGGCGCCCTGTCCACACCGTCGGAGCCCGAACTCCCCAAAGGCCACTCCCCCACTACCGCGGAGCTCGTCCGCCGCTCCCTGATGAACGCCGAAGGCCCTCTGTCGGCTCAGGAGATCGCCGAACGCACCGGTGTGAGCCGCCAGACCGCCCAGCGCTACCTGAAGCTCCTGGAGCGCACGGGACGGGCCAGACTCACCCTCAAGTACGGCGACGCGGGCCGCCCGGAACACCGTTACGTGTGGGCGACCCGCACCTGAGGGCACGACCGCTGGGGCCGCCCCTGTACGCAGGTGAGGCCGATGCGTACGACGGTGAAGACGCCGCCCCTCCGCCCCTTACACGGCCCCCGCTCCGGTCAGGGACCGCACCTCGGTCTCCGCATGCTTGGCCTCGTCGGGCAGTTCCGCCGAGGTGACCGTGCCGAGCCAGCCCGCGACGAAGCCCAGCGGGATCGAGACGAGACCGGGGTTCTGCAGCGGGAAGTACTGGAAATCGACGCCGGGGAACAGTGATTCGGGGCTGCCCGACACCACCGGCGACAGCACCACGAGCACGACGGCCGGGATCAGCCCGCCGTAGACGGCGCACACGGCGCCGCGGGTGGTGAAGCCCCGCCAGAACAGCGAGTAGAGCAGCACCGGCAGATTGGCTGATGCGGCGACGGCGAAGGCGAGTCCCACGAGGAACGCCACGTTCAGGTCGCGCGCCAGCAGACCGAGGGCGATCGCGATCACCCCGATGCCGACGGCAGCGGCGCGGGCGACGGCCACTTCGCTGCGCGGCTTGACGTGCGGGCGCCGCAGTGAGGCGTACAGGTCGTGGGCGACGGACGCGGAGGAGGCGAGCGTGATCCCGGCGACCACGGCGAGAATCGTGGCGAAGGCGACGGCGGCGACGATCGCAAAGAGAACCGTTCCTCCCGTGGAGTCCGCGCCGCCGCCCAGGTCGAGTGCCAGCAGTGGAACAGCCGTGTTCCCGGCCGCGTTCGATCCCCGAACCGCCTCCGGCCCCACGATCGCCGCCGCGCCGAACCCGAGGACGATCGTCATCAGGTAGAAGCCGCCGATGAGGCCGATCGACCACACGACCGAACGCCGGGCAGCGCGCGCGGTGGGCACGGTGTAGAAGCGGGACAGGATGTGCGGCAGCCCGGCCGTGCCCAGCACCAGCGCGAGTCCCAGGCTGATGAAGTCGAAGCGGGCGGTCCAGTCCCCGCCGTACTTCAGACCGGGTGCCAGGAACGAGTCACCGTGACCGCTGCGCTCCGCAGCCGTGAGCAGCAGCTGGTCGAAGTCGCCGTGGAACCTGAGCAGGACGAGCACGGTCAGCGTGACGGTGCCCCCGAGCAGCAGTACCGCCTTCACGATCTGGATCCAGGTCGTGGCTCGCATCCCTCCCAACGACACATAGATCACCATGAGCGCGCCGACCCCGATGACCGTCCAGGTCTGCGCCACCTCGCTGGTGCCCCCGAGCAGCAGCGCGACCAGACTGCCCGCTCCCACCATCTGCGCCACCAGATACAGAACGGACACCGTGACCGAGGAGGTTCCCGCCGCGATCCGCACGGGCCGCTCCCTCATCCGCGCCGCGACCACGTCGGCGAGCGTGAACCTCCCGCAGTTGCGCACCAGTTCGGCGACGAGGAACAGCACCACGAGCCAGGCCACGAGGAATCCCACCGAGTACAGCAGTCCGTCATAGCCGTAAAGGGCGATGAGTCCGGAGATACCGAGGAAGGAGGCGGCCGACATGTAGTCACCCGCGATGGCAAAACCATTCTCCATCGGAGAGAAGAGCCGGCCCCCCGCGTAGAACTCCTCCGCCGAACCGTGCCGGTGACGGCTCACCCATGTCGTGATCCCCAGCGTGACGGCGACGAACACACTGAACAGCAGCAACGCCAGTGTCTGATGGTCCCCCGTCACGACACACCGCCCCGGATGCCGCGCGTCAGTTCCTGGGTGTCCCACCGCAGTTCGAGCGCGGCCCGGTCCCGGCGCAGCCGCGCATGCCGCGCGTACGCCCAGGTGAACAGGAAGGTCGTAAGGAACTGCCCCAGCCCAGCCAGCATCGCCACGTTCACGGCGCCCGCCACGGGGCGCGCCATCAGCCCGGGCGCCGTCGTCGCGGTCACGACGTAGGCGACGTACCAGACGAAGAACACGACGACCGCGGGCACCACGAACCTCCGGTACCGGCTACGCACCTCCTGGAAGGCCGCGCTGCGCTGCACCTCCAGGTACACCTCGGCCGCGGCAACAGCCGGGGCCTCGTGCTCCTGCCGCACCCCAGACACCGCCGGCACGGGCGCGCCGACACCACCCGACTCGCCCCAGCCGGAGGCCAGCGCGTCGTACCAGGGGTCGTCGTACCTCACCTGTCCGCGCCCCTCGGCCTGCGCCTGATCATGACCGTCGTGGTTGTCGACCGAACTCTCGGCACCACCGCCGCCTCCGCGGGGGCGACCGTTGCTTGGCTGCATGCCCAAGGATGGACAGAACCGGAAGGTCCCCGACTCTTCTTCCCGGCGCTCTTCACCCCATCAGGTGACTCACCCCCTCGGCGGCCGTACAAGCCCTTTCCCGTACGCATAACGCACCGCCTGCGCACGGTCCTTGAGTCCCGTCTTGGCGAAGAGGTTGTTGATGTGGGTCTTCACCGTCGCCGTGGAGACGTGCAACCGACGGGCGATCTCCTGATTGCCGAGGCCCTCGGCAATCAGGACCAGCACCTCGGTCTCCCGCACGGTGAGCCCGTCCGGCGCCCCGGCGGGCGCCGCCGATGCCGGCTCGGGTTCCGACAACCTCTCCAGGAGCCGTCGCTGGATGCTCGGCGACAACCCCGCGTCCCCGGACAGCACACTCTGCACGGCCCGCACGATCTCGTCACCCCCCGCGTCCTTGGTCAGATAGCCACGCGCTCCCGCTCGCAGCGCCGGGAACAGCGACTCGTCGTCCGCGTAGGTCGTGAGCACCACGACCTGTGTCCCGGGATACTCGGCCCGGATACGGCGGGTCGCCTCCACCCCGTCGCAGCGGGGCATGCGCAGATCCATCAGCACCACGTCCGGGGCGAGTTCGGCCACGAGCTTCACGGCCTCGTCTCCGTCCCCCGCGGCTCCGACGACGTCGATTCCGGGCAGCAGCCCCAACAACATCACGATGCCCTCACGGACCACGGTCTGGTCGTCCACGACCACCACCCGCGCCGCCTTCTCCCCCGCTCCCTCCGTCATACAGGCACCTGCAACGTCACCACGAACCCCTCCTTGTCCGGCCCCGCGTCCAGCGAACCGCCCAGCAGTTCGGCACGCTCCCGCATTCCCAGAAGACCGTACCCGGCACCACTCTCGCCGAGTTCACCCGGCGAACCGCCCGAGTCCCGCACGACCAGCGTCACTTGCTGCTCGCCGTACTCCAGCCTCACCTGCACCTTCGCCCCCGACGCATGCTTGCGTACGTTGGTCAGGGCCTCCTGCGCGACCCTGCGCACAGCCTGCGACGCCTCGGCCGGCAGTGGCCTGCGCTCACCCGAAATGGTGGCTGCGGCACCGGCGGCCTCACCGACGAGCTGGGTCAGGAAGTCCTCCAGCGGAGTCAGCTCACCACGCAGCGCCGACAGCGCCTGCCGGGTCTCGGCGAGTCCGTCGCGGGCCATTCCCCGGGCCGCCACCACCCGCTCGAGGATCTGCTCCCGGTCTGCCCCTCCCTCGATCAGCAGCCGGGCCGCCTCCAGGTGCACGAGCTGCGCCGAGAGACTGTGGGCCAGCACGTCATGGATCTCCCGTGCAATGCGCGCCCGCTCCGCAAGGGCCGCCGACTCCGCCTCCGCCGCCCGCGCGGCACGCTCCTGGGCGAGCAGCCGCTGGGCGTTGCCGCGGGCCTCGGCGTCCAGCCGCAGGACATATCCGGCGAGGGCGAGCCCCGCTGTCGTGGCCGCGGTGGTCAACCAGGGGTCGTCATTGACCGCGGCGTACGAAGTGAGGGCGACCGCGGTCACCGGCAGGGCGGCCATGAGGGGCAGCCGCTCCAGTGCGGTGACGGCACACCCGCACCACAGGACGAGGGCGGGAACCCTGAAGTCGGCGGTCTGGGCGACCACCGCAATCCCCAGGAGCACGGTGGTGAGAGCCAGGGAGGGCCAGAGCCGGTGCGCCAGGGTGGTGCGGTAGAGGGCCCAGGCCACGAACGCGGCCAACAGGACGGCCCCCGCGGCCCCGAGCGCCTGCCAGCCGTGCACCTGGCTGCCAGTGAAGACGCCCCACAGGAGCATGCCCAGCACCAGGGCACGCACCACCCACCCGAGCAGGCGCCGGGGGCCCGAGGTCCCGCCACGCCCGAGTGCCTCTCGGGAGGGCCAGCGTGTCCAGGCGTTCTCCGTCACACACGTTCCTTCCACGCCGGCGCGGACATGCGGTCACCGTACGCCGTGCCGAACTCGACAGTCGGGCGCAGGGACTGGGCCCGCCAGGCGAGGATCCCGGAGCGGACCAGAAGCGTGGCCGCCAGGGCGAGCAGCAGGGCGGAGGAGTCCTGATGGATGCCGAGCGCCGCGCCGAGCGCGAAGAGGCCGACCCGCAGTCCGATACCGACGGCCCAGACCGCTCCGCTCGCCTTGGTGCTCTTGCTCCACACCGCGCCGCCCGGCTCCACCCATATTCGGGTGGTCCAGGCCCAGCCGGCTCCGATGGCGAGGCCCGTGAACAACTCGGCGACGAGCAGGACGACCGATGCCGTGTGGTGATGCGCGTCCACTATCCGCGGCTCGCGGAACGCTACAACGGCCAGGACCGCCGGCAGGAGCCACCAGCGCCTTTTGGTGTCGATCCGGCCGGGGCGGAACTGCCGGACGACCACCAGGACGACCACGGCCACGATCATCAACGCGTCGACGAGCCCAGGCATCAGAGCCTCCGTAGCGAGGAAAGGCGAGACGGCAGCGAGCACCGCCGACGCCTTCGACGCTACGCAAATGCGCAGGCCGGCAGATCGGAGCAGGGGTGGATCATGGGTGGATCCCCGACCACCGCGGGCCTCCACCCACGGGTGGAGACACCCTCGGTGCATCCGCTGGACTCGCCAGACAGCGAGTTCGCACCACGCATCAGACCCGCACAGACACCGGACTCGCACACACATCGGACCCGCGCACACGCCGACTTCGCACCACACATCGGCCCCGCGCCCGCGCCGGTTTCGCACCACACATCGCACCCGCGCACACGCCGGACTCGCACACACGCCGGGCTCGCGCGTCCGCTGCAAGCCGACGCGAACGGCACCGCCGTGCGCACCCTCCCGCCGCGACCGGCACCGCCGTGCAGGCCGTCCCGCCGCAGCCGCAAACACCCGGCGCCCATGCCGCACGCCTCGACGCGCCCAACCCGGACACAGCCCCGGCCTTGCACCTCACGCCCGCCCTGCCCTGCCCCGACTACCCGCCCCTGGGCCCGGCCCATCTCACCGGCCCGAGCCCAGCGCAGCGGCTACGCGTCGATGCGCGACCGGTCCAACGTCGCCGCCGAGTTGGAGATGAACTCCTTGCGCGGCGCCACGTCGTTGCCCATCAACAGGTCGAAGACCTGCTCGGCGGAGTCCAGGTCGGAGAGGTTGATCCGGCGCAGGGTCCGGTGGCGCGGGTCCATGGTGGTCTCGGCCAGCTGGTCGGCATCCATCTCGCCGAGGCCCTTGTACCGCTGGATGGAGTCCTTGTACCGGACCCCCTTGCTCTGGAACTCCAGGAGCTTGTCCCGCAGCTCACGGTCCGAGTACGTGTAGACGTATTTGTCCTGGCCCTTCTTCGGCTGGATGAGCTCGACGCGGTGCAGCGGCGGCACCGCGGCGAACACCCGACCCGCCTCGACCATGGGTCGCATGTAACGGTGGAACAGCGTCAGGAGGAGAGTCCGGATGTGGGAGCCGTCCACATCGGCGTCGGTCATCATGATGATCTTGCCGTAACGGGCCGCGTCGATGTCGAACGTCCGGCCCGAACCGGCTCCTATGACCTGGATGATCGCGCCGCACTCGGCGTTCTTGAGCATGTCCGTCACGGATGACTTCTGGACGTTGAGGATCTTGCCACGGATCGGCAGCAGCGCCTGGAACTCGGAGTTCCGGGCGAGCTTGGCGGTGCCGAGCGCGGAGTCTCCCTCGACGATGAACAGCTCGCTGCGCTCCACGTCGTCACTGCGGCAGTCGGCGAGCTTGGCGGGCAGCGACGAGGACTCCAGGGCCGTCTTGCGGCGCTGTGCGTCCTTGTGCTGACGTGCGGCGATCCGCGTACGGGCGGCGGCGACGGCCTTCTCCATGACGACGCGGGCCTGGGCCGCCGCGTCCCGCTTCGTGGAGGTGAGGAACGCCTTGAGCTCACGGGAGATCACGGTGTTCACGATGCGGCGGGCCGCCGAGGTACCGAGGACCTCCTTGGTCTGCCCCTCGAACTGCGGCTCCGCGAGACGGACCGTGACGACCGCGGTGAGGCCCTCCAGGGCGTCGTCCTTGACGATGTCGTCCTCAGCGACGCGCAGCAGCTTCTTGGTGCGGAGCACCTCGTTCATCGTCTTGGCGACGGCCTGCTCGAAGCCCGCGACATGGGTGCCGCCCTTGGGGGTGGCGATGATGTTGACGAACGACTTCAGGGTCGTGTCGTAGCCGGTCCCCCAGCGCAGTGCGACATCCACGCCGAGCTCACGGGTGACCTCGGTGGGCGTCATCTGACCGTGGTCGTCCAGGACGGGGACGGTCTCCTTGAAGCTGCCCTGACCGGAGAAGCGGAGGACGTCGCAGACCGGCTTGTCGGTGGCCAGGTACTCGCAGAACTCGCTGATACCCCCGTCGAAGCGGAAGGACTCCTCGCCCTTGCTGCCTCCCTCGCCCAGACCGTACTCGTCGCGGACGACGATGGTCAGGCCGGGGACCAGGAAGGCGGTCTGGCGGGCGCGCTGATGCAGGTGCTCAAGGGAGAGCTTGGCGTCCTTGAGAAAGATCTGGCGGTCGGCCCAGTACCGCACACGCGTGCCGGTACGGGTCCTGGGGATCTTTTTGGCCTTGCGCAGGCCACCCGCCTCGAACTTGGCATCCGGACCCGTAGCGGCGAAGGCTCCGGGCACACCACGCCGGAAGCTGATGGCGTGGGTGTGGCCGCTACGGTCGACCTCGACGTCCAGCCGCGCGGACAGGGCGTTCACCACGGAGGCACCGACGCCGTGCAGACCGCCGGACGCGGCGTACGAGCCGCCGCCGAACTTGCCGCCGGCGTGCAACTTGGTCATGACGACCTCGACACCGGAGAGGCCGGTCTTGGGCTCGACATCGACCGGGATGCCGCGGCCGTTGTCACGGACCTCCACCGAGCCGTCGTCGTGGAGGATCACCTCGATGTGATCACAGTAGCCCCCGAGGGCCTCGTCGACAGAGTTGTCGATGATCTCCCACAGGCAGTGCATCAGGCCCCGACTGTCGGTCGAGCCGATATACATTCCCGGGCGCTTGCGCACGGCCTCGAGCCCCTCGAGGACGAGCAGGTGCCGCGCGGTGTAGTTGGAACCGTCCCGGTCTGCTCCTGCCAGCAGAGCTGTGGACGGCACGGACGTCTCGGCGGTCACGCGGTTCGCTCCTCGCTGAATTTCAGGTGGGGCCCTTCTGGGTAAGGGCGCGGCTTGGGTTGCCGCTCAGAGGGTACCGAGGCCTGGTAGAGCCGATGTAACGCCACCCTCGTATGAACTCACACTAGTCCAGGGTCGCATGCATGTTCGATCCCTCGATGGAGTGAAGTACATATCACGTTCCCTTCCAGGCATGAACCATTTAGGCTCCGGGCACGTCCTCATGAACAACCGGCAACCCAGCCGGGAGGACCGACACCGACCGACAGCGCGAACCCGTACGCATCGAAGACACGCAATACGGCACATTCGCCGCCAACCGGCAGCAGACAGCCGCCTCGGAGAGATTTTTCGAGGAAAAGCCCCGAGCGGGAACGTTTTCGGGCTGGTTGGATGTTGACCCTGGTACGACAGCTCGTCGAGCTAGAGAAGAGGCGACGTGACTACTGTTCTGACCCCCGCGAGCCCGCTGACGGCCGCTGACCGCTGCGACCGCTGCGGCGCCCAGGCGTACGTGCGCGTCGTTCTGCTCAGCGGCGGAGAACTGCTCTTCTGCGCCCACCATGGTCGCAAGTTCGAGCCGGAACTCAAGAAGATCGCCGCTGAGATACAGGACGAGACGGAGCGACTCACGGCCGCTCCTGCATCCGCCTCCGAAGAAGAGCGCTGACACTCGCGTCCACGACGAGCCAGCACCGGCACAGGCCGGCCAAGGGCGGCTGCCCCTGCTCCCAGGGGCAGCCGCCCTTGCTCGTGCCCAGCGCGGCCCTCAGCCGCCGTCAGACACCCGTACGCGGCACTCCGGCCCCGCCACGCCAGTCCAGCGCCCGCATGACGTCGGAGACGCGCGTGTAGACACCGGGGCTGCCCGCACGACCGCAGCCGCTCCCCCAGGACACCAGCCCGATCAGCTCCCCCTGGGCGACCAGCGGCCCGCCGCTGTCTCCCTGGCAGGCGTCGGGCCCGCCCTCCGCCTCCCCGGCGCACAGCATGGCGTCGGCGACGTACCTACCGTCGGCACTGCCCGGATACGCCTCCTCGCACAGAGCGTCCGGGAGGACACGTACTCGTGCCGCCCACAGGCTGTGCGCATAATCACCGGCGCCCGTGACGTCACCCCAGCCGTACACCATGGCACTCGCCCCCGGTCCGTATGCCGGATCATCGGCAGCCGCCATCTTGACGACCGAGTCCTGTGACAGCGGCTCGGCGAGACTGAGCACGGCAAAGTCCCCCGCGTTGCTCGCCTGGTCGTAGTCCGGGTTCACCCAGGTGTCCCGTACGCGGATCTCGCGGCCCTGGTCCGAGCGAAGGTCCGTTCGGCCCGCGATCACCTTGAGGTCACCGATGCGGTCCGGCGGGGCGCCCAGGACGTCCTCGCCCAGACAATGGGCCGCGGTGAGCACGGTGGTCCGGCCGACCGCCACACCGCCACAGAACTGTCCTGCCCGCGTACCCCCGAACCGGTCACGGCTGGCCAACGCCACCGTCCACGGACTCTCGGACACGTCGACGGGGAAGCCGCCGACGACGATGCTGTCGGCGGCCACGGGGGCGGCGGACACCAGTGGTATGGCTGCCGCCGCGGCCGCCAGAACCAGCGGCCGGGCCAGCGCCCGGGCAATGCGACACCGCATGCCTGCTCCTCACTCCGGGGTGTTGATCGGACACCCAGAGTCATGCAGAGCATCGTGGCCCGCAGCACGAAGGCCCGGATCCCTCTCGGTGATCCGGGCCTTCGATGTCTTACAGCCGCGACCTAGTCGAGGTAGTCGCGCAGCACCTGCGAACGCGACGGGTGGCGCAGTTTCGACATGGTCTTGGACTCGATCTGGCGGATGCGCTCGCGCGTGACGCCGTACACCTTGCCGATCTCGTCGAGGGTCTTCGGCTGACCGTCGGTGAGACCGAAGCGCATCGAGACGACGCCCGCCTCGCGCTCGGACAGGGTGTCGAGGACGGAGTGCAGCTGCTCCTGCAGGAGCGTGAAGCTGACCGCGTCGGCCGGGACCACGGCCTCGGAGTCCTCGATGAGGTCACCGAACTCGCTGTCGCCGTCCTCGCCCAGCGGGGTGTGCAGCGAGATGGGCTCACGGCCGTACTTCTGGACCTCGATGACCTTCTCGGGGGTCATGTCGAGTTCCTTGGCCAGCTCCTCCGGGGTGGGCTCGCGGCCCAAGTCCTGGAGCATCTGGCGCTGCACGCGCGCGAGCTTGTTGATGACCTCGACCATGTGCACCGGGATACGGATGGTGCGGGCCTGGTCGGCCATCGCGCGGGTGATCGCCTGACGGATCCACCAGGTGGCGTACGTGGAGAACTTGTAGCCCTTGGTGTAGTCGAACTTCTCCACCGCGCGGATGAGACCGAGGTTGCCCTCCTGGATGAGGTCCAGGAAGAGCATGCCGCGGCCGGTGTAGCGCTTGGCCAGGGAGACCACCAGACGGAGGTTGGCCTCCAGGAGGTGGTTCTTGGCCCGGCGGCCGTCCTCGGCGATGATCTCCAGCTCGCGCTTGAGCTTCGGAGCGAGCTTGTCGGCGTTGGCCAGCTTGTCCTCGGCGAACAGACCGGCCTCGATGCGCTTGGCGAGTTCGACCTCCTGCTCGGCATTGAGCAGCGGGACCTTGCCGATCTGCTTGAGGTAGTCCTTGACGGGGTCGGCGGTGGCACCGGCGACGGCGACCTGCTGGGCGGGCGCGTCGTCCTCGTCATCGTCGGAGAGGACGAAGCCCTTGTTCTCGGCTCCCTCCTCTTCCTCTTCGCCGGGCTTGACGTCCTCGAGGACCTCGTCCTCGACGGCCTCGGCGTCGTCCTTGCCGGCGGTCGTCTTCTTGGCCGCCGTCTTCTTCGTGGCGACGGTCTTCTTCGCGGCCGCCTTCTTGGCAGTCGTCGCCTTCTTGGCGGCGGCCTTCTTCGCGGGCGCCTCGTCCTCGACGACGGGCTCGACGGCGGGTGCCGCCGGCGTGGCGGTGGCGGTGGCCTTCTTGGTGGTCACCGTCTTCGCCGCGACCGTCTTGGTGGCGGTGCGCTTGGCCGGACTCTTCGCTGCGACGCTCTTTCGGGTGCGCTTGGGCTCCGCGGCACTGACCATCAGCGTCACACCCTCTTCCTCGAGGATCTGGTTGAGGCTGCGCAGTACGTTCTTCCACTGAGTGGCCGGAATCTGGTCAGCTTCGAAGGCCCGACGCACGTCATCGCCGGCGATCTGCCCCTCAGCCTTTCCCCGCTCAATGAGCGCCATGACAGAGACGGACTCGGCGATCTCCGGCGGGAGCGTACGGGATGTGCTGGCCGACACGAACAACCTCTCGGAACGTTGGAAAACGGCTTCCGGCCCCGTCCACGGCGGACAGGAGCCGACCACCGGCCTTGGAGATGGGCCGACGGCGCGGGCGGGGGCCGGGAAGATGCACAGCGCCTTTGACGGCGTCCGTATTCCCTCCGCGGCTGTCACCTCTTAGGTCATCGCGCTGTCTCCACGAGTGTTACGCCCAATCTGCGTGGCCCGAGTCACACCCCGTAAGCTCTCAAAAACGGTCAGACACGGGCAGAGGAGGTCAGTCGCAGCCTCGACCTGGGCACTCCGGCGGGCTCAAGGCCACGTCGCGCCGTCGGACCCCGCAGAATCCCCTGAGGATCCTGCGGGGTCCGACGGGGGGCGGTTCGCCGGCCGGGCGATGCCATAGGAGGGGGAAGGCACCGCCGACCGCGCCGCCCGCGGTGCCCGGTCAGTGCTCCCGCGGGGCGGGCACCACGCGCTCCACCTCGGGATGGACGGTGAGAAGTTGGCGCATGGCCGTCTCGGCCGCGGTGCCGTCGCCGGTCGCGAGGGCGTCGGCGATCCGGCCGTGATGCGCCAGCGAGGTCTCGTTCGGGCGGTCACAGCCGGTGACCGGGCTGCCCGAGACCTGAAGGGCGGCCGACACGATCCCGGAAAGGTGCTCCAGCATGCGGTTGCCCGCGAGCTGAATGAGCAGGGAGTGGAACTCGGCGTCGGCGCGGGAGAAGGTGAGCGCGTCGCCCTGACCCATGGCATGGCCCATGATATCGACCATGTCGGCGAGCCGCTGCTGGACGCCCTCGCGCCCGTGCCCGGCGGCGAGGCGGGCGGCGAGCGGCTCGATCGTCCAGCGCAGTTCGCTCAGCTCGCGGCGCTGGTCGTCGCGCTGCGGGCCGAAGGCCCTCCACTCGATGATGTCCGGATCGAGGAGGTTCCAGTCGCTGACGGGGCGCACGCGCGTGCCCACGTTCGGGCGGGCACTGACCAGGCCCTTGGCCTCCAGTACACGGAGGGACTCACGGACGACGGTGCGGGAGACCTCGAATCGCTGGCCGATCTCCTCGGGCACCAGCGGGCGGTCGGCGCCCAGGTCGCCGGAGACGATCATCTGGCCAAGCTGCTGAACGAGTTGGCCGTGCAGCCCGCGCCCGCGGTTGCCTGCGGCGCGTCGGCCCACGCGGCCCAGCTCCTGGTCCGCGCCGTCCCAGGAGGGGGCGCCGACGCGGTCGGCGGCCGGCGGCTCGGCGTAGGGGTAGCGGTCGAGTTCGCCCGGGCCGGCGAGACCGGAGTCTGCGGAGCGGGCGGCGGTCATCATGGTGTGCGCAAGGGTACTCACGGATCCTTTGTCGGCGCCGTCTCCAACTCCCTTGAGGTCTTTGGTGAAAAGCACACGAAAGGGTGATCGCTCACCCCGTCGCAATTGACGCCTTATCGGAAAGAAATGGGCTTTCCCCGGGGAGTTGTGCGCAGGGCGGAACGGTAAGGGCCCGGACGGTCGTCATCGGACCCTGCTACGCAGGGTCGTGAGCAGATATGCGCAGAGCAGCGCGGTCAGCGACAACGTGAGCGCTCCGCCGACAGGTTGGACGAGGACACGTACGACCGCCAACAGATAGCGCTCTCCGCCGAAGGGCCATTGCAGCAGGAACACCTCACGCAGCCGCGCGGGGAATCCGGCCGCCGCCCGTACGGACGCCCCCTCCAAGGCCTTGTGTACGAGAGGTACGACGAGAACCGGGACGGCGACCACCGCAGCAAGTCCGGCCGTGGTGGACCGGAAGATTCCCGCGGCCAGCACACCGGCCCACGCACACCCGACCACGAGCCCGATCCAACTGGCGCCCATCGACAACCAGTCGGCCGGAACTTCCGTGAGCTCCCGTCCGTAGACGAGGTAGAGCACTTCGGCGTCGCAGCCCACCGTGAGGAAGGCCAGCAGCAAAGCGGTGGCCGCGGCGACCAGGAGTTTCGCGGCGAGCAGCCCCAGCCGACGGGGGACCGTGCCGCGGTCCGCCGCCAGGGCGGGGTGGCGGAACTCGTCACCGAAGGCGAGCGCCCCGAGCAGCCCTGCGCCGAGCGCCGCGGGCGGCAGCGGGAGTTCCCGCGGCCATGCGGCCAGCAGACGTGGCTGCGGGGTGTGTCCGACACGTGCCAGGACTACGGCGGTGAGTGCGGAGGTGACAAGGACCGTGGCGCCGGTGAGGAACCCGGTCCCGACCCCGGCGGCGCGACGCAGTTCGTAGCGCAGCGGCCGCAAAGGGCTGGGCGCGGGACGGACCGAGATGGGGGGCGGGAGGGGGGACAGTGGATCGATGGCTTTGAGAGCTTCGGCGGAGCGAGCAGTGGTTTGAGGGCGCTCTTCTCCGTCGCCCCCACTGGTGTGCGCTCCCGCTGGACCCGACACCTGCGGCAGGCCTGATTCCCGCTCCACACCGTCCGGCTCGGTCCCGCCGGACACGTGGGACTCGTCCGAGGGAGCCGACACTGCGCCCGGACCCATGTCCCCGATCTCGTCGGCGAGTTGATGGACGAGGACGCCGTGCCGGAAGGCTGTCTCGCCGACGTCGGCACATGTACTGCCGTACACGGACAGACGATTCCCGCCCTCCCGCACGACTTCGACGGAGCGTTGGGCGGTGCGGGCCTCCTTGGCGAGCAAGGCCGCGAGGCGGGCGGCGTGAGGGCTGCGCACGGCGACCCGGGGGCGCAGCCGGGTGCGAGCGAACTCGGCGGCCTCCTGGTCGGCGACGAGTCTGCCCGCGTCGAGCGTGACCACCCGGTCGGCGGCGCGCGCCGCCTCCTTGGGGTCGGCCGTGGTGAACAGGACCGTGCCCCCCTGAGCGGCGTGCGCCCGTAGCGTGCCGTACAGCCACTGGCTCTCGCGGGCGGAGAGGCCGTCGGCGGGGTCGTCGAGCAGGAGGGTGTGTGGGTCGGACAGCAGGGCGCAGGCCAGTCCGAGACGGCGGTCCATGCCACGCGAGAGGGTGCCGAGCCGTTCGTCCCGTAGGCTGACGAGGCCGACCACCTCGAGGACTTCGTCGGCACGCCGGACCGGGACGCCCGCCGCGGCGCACAGCATGCGCAGGTGACCGCGCACGGTGCGGGCGGGATGGCCCGGCACGTCCCCCAGGAGCACGCCGACTTCGCGCGAGGGGTGCGCGATGCGGTGCAGGGGGCGGCCTCTGAAGTAGGTGATGCCGCGGCCCTGTTGGAGTTCGAGCATCAGCCTGAGCGACGTCGTCTTGCCCGCGCCCGCCGCTCCGAGGAGCGCGGTGACACAGCCCGCGCGCGCTTCGAAGGAGACGTCGTCGACTACGGGCGGAAGATCCTTGTGGGAGTTGCTGGTCAGTCCGAGGGCCTGGATCACCCGTAGCAAGATAGCGCGCTATGTCCGGTTTTTCAGGCACCGCAAGGCCCGCTCCACAGTCGGCCGGTGGTCCGCCGACGGCCCCTTTTCGGATCCCTGTTCGCTGTTCGGAACAGAGGCCGGTTCGCGGTTCAGTCACGGCCCGCCGGCCGTCGCTCCGCTCCTCGGTGTCACACCTCGGGGCGCAGCATCGGAGGGTTGAGCAGGGTGGCGCCGCCTGCGCGGAAGAGCTGGGCGGGACGGCCGCCCTGGCGGGTCGTCGTCCCGCCGGTGGGGACGAGGAAGCCGGGGGTGCCCGTCACCTTGCGGTGGAAATTGCGGGGGTCGAGCGCGACGCCCCACACCGCCTCGTAGACGCGGCGCAGCTCGCCGACGGTGAACTCGGGCGGGCAGAAGGCGGTGGCCAGCGACGAGTACTCGATCTTGGAGCGGGCGCGCTCCACGCCGTCCGCCAAGATCTGGGCATGGTCGAAGGCAAGCGGCGCAACCGGTTCGCCGTCACGACCGTAACCACCCTGCTGCAGCAGTTCCTCCACAGGCGCCCAGCGTGCATTGCTGGCGTCGCCACCCGCACGGGGAGCCGGCAGATCGGGGGCGAGGGCGAGGTGGGCAACGCTGACCACGCGCATCCGGGGATCGCGCTTGGGGTCGCCGTAGGTCGCGAGCTGTTCCAGATGTGCGCCGTTGTCCTGCACGGGGACGGCCGGGTCGTGCGCGCGCAGCCCGGTCTCCTCGGCCAGCTCTCGAGCCGCGGCCTGGGCCAGATCCTCGTCGGCCCGTACGAAGCCGCCGGGAAGCGCCCAGCGCCCCTGAAACGGCGGCTCACCCCTGCGTACCGCCAACGCACACAGGGCATGGCGACGCACGGTCAGCACGACCAGGTCCACGGTGACGGCGAAGGGCGGAAAGGCTGACGGGTCGTAGGGCATGCGGCGATCATAGTCGTCTGCTTGACGATAAACACTCCCTTCGTCGGCCGCATCGGCGGCTGGTCCGCTTCGGTCCGGCCGGCATTCAGGAGGTGCTCCCACCTCTCGTCCGCCGGCATGTCGTACGAGGTCACACTCCCAGTTGGAGTCCGTCAGCCGCCTCTTCGACCATGGCGAGGCCGAGCCGACTGACGCGCACGGAGAACGGAGCACCAGCGACGCGCAGCCCGGTCAGACTGATCTCCCCGAGGGGTGCGCTGCGCATCGGGCGCAGCGTGACTGTCCCGGCTGGGGCATCTGGGCGGATCCCCGCGAGGGTGGTCAGCAGCAGGACCCCGGCGGCCGCAGCCGTCGCCGAGGGGCGGCAGGCCGCCGGATGGGGAAGCGGCGCGCTCCCGTCGGTACGCTGCTCCCCCGCGTACATCTCGGGGAGCCGGTGACCGAAGGTCTCGGCCGCCGCCAGTACGCCCCGCAGCAGCGAACCGGCCTCCTTCTCGTAGCCGGCCGTGGCCAGGCCCGCGACGGCGACCGCCGTCTCGTGGACCCGTACAGCACCGGCGCGATGGCCGAAGGGGTTGTATCCGGCCTCTTTCGCGCCCAGCCCCCGAAGGCCCCAGCCGGAGTCCATGGCCGGGCTCCCGAACAGTCTGGCGAGTTGTTCGGTCTGTACCCGATCGAGCAACCCAGGTGCCTGCTCGCCCCCGCTCAGCAGCCCGGTGTCGAGCAGGTGGACGGCTGTGGCAGCGAGCTGCGGAACGATGCGACCGTCCGGGCCACGGGCGGTCGCCGGCCGGCCACCACCGCGGTCCTCGATCCAGAAGTCCGCACGAAACGCCGCACGCTGCTCCCGGGACCACTGCCGCAGCTCGGTGGCGCCCGGCCTGCCGCACGCTTCGAGAAGCTCGGCACCGAGCAGGGCCGCGCGGTGGGCATGGGCCTGTGTCTCGCAGCGGACGGGCCCGTCTGGCTGCGGGTCGCACAGATATGTACCGTCCCCCACGGTTCTCCGCAGCCAGGCCAGACACCGCTCGGCCGTCGGCAGTAGCTCCTCCGTCTCATGTCGGGGAAGCCCCCACCTCCTGGCTTCCGCGAGGAGGACCGGGAAGAGCAGAGTCGCTTCCGTGCCCGTGCAACCGGGCGGCAGATGCACCCCCGCGTCCCGTCTCGGCCCTGGGATCATGCCGGACTGCGCCCCGGCACCCGAGAGTTGGGAACGCGCGAGGGTACGCAGGGTGCCCGCCGCGAGCCCGGTACCGAGTGGCAGTGTCATCCGGGCCGCGGCGAGCGCCTCGGCCGGTGCCATCCCGCAGCGCCAAGGCGCTCCTGCCGCCAGGTGCGTGTCCGTGGGGTGCGCCGGGTCGCGCAGCAGCAGGGCCTGGAGGTCCTCGATACCGGTGTGCAGCAGAGCCCTGACTCCGGAGTGGTCGCCTGTCGCCCGTGCGGAAGCCAGCGGGCTCGTCGCCGCGCGCCCCACGGACCTGACGGGTCCCGCACCGTCCGGCCGTACCCGCAGTTCCACGCTCGCCGTGCCGCCCGGGGGCAGTTGGAACTCCCAGCGCAGCAATCCTGCTGAGGCCAGGGCATCGGTGGGTGGTGGGTCGGCCGTGACCGATACGCTCCCGTCCTCGCAGGACCAGCGCAGGCCGGAGTCGTGGACGCTGGCGGGCAGTTCGGGCCCCGCCCGTCCGGACGCGATCGCGCCCAGGTCGGCCAGGTCGGTGCCGAGGGCCACCTCCATGGGCAGACGGAGCGGGCGGGGGGCCGCGCTGTGGAGCGTGATGCGCTCCGTGCCGTCCGCGTGACGCGTGCGTTCGACCACGACGTCCGGGTCCGGACCGGTGCCGGGGGAGGCTCGCAGGGTCCCCACGAAGCGTACGTGGTCCGCTGCCTTCGTCCGGGCCTGTACCGCGACCGGTTCGCGACCGGCGACACGAACCTGGCAGCGGGAGAGCACGCGCCGGCCTGCGCGATAGAAACCCTCCAGCCCGTGACCGGTCAGCTGTCCCTGATCCGAGGAGATGGCGAGACCCGGGAGCGCGACGCAGATGAGAGCGGTGTGGGCCGGCGGCAGGTCGGCAGAGCGGCGAGGGGGCGGCAGCGGGCTCGGGTGCGGCAGGTGGTGCCGTGGAGTGGGCGAAGTCGAGCGATGCGGGTGGGTGACGGTCGGGGGTGGGGACCAGTGCTGGGCTGGTGGCGGAGCGGGGCGTTGCGGCTGGGCCGTAGGCCGGGGCGGGTTCTGCTCCGCGGGTGCGGATGAGCGCCGCTCCGGAACCGCTCCTGGAGACGGCCCCCGGTTGGCCTGCCCCGCCGGCGGAGAGGGACGCCCCGAATCCAGACGCGGGTCGTCCCCCATCACCCATGCGACGCGCTCGGCGTCGCTCGGGACCGTCGGCTCGTACGTGTTCAAGGGCGCCACCTGCGCCGCTGGGCCGACGCCGCCCCGGGGCGGGGCGGAACTGCCGAGGACAGAGCTGTCGCCGGCGGCGGAGGGCGGAGTCGGCTGATGCAAGGCGGGGCTTCCTCTGCGCTCTGTGCGCCTGGGTCGTGTCGGCGCCGGGTACGGGGCTCCTGAGGGACAAGGGCGGTACGACGGCACCCGTCCTGGCGTTCCGCCACTCAGGTGAACGTGACGGACCTCTTCAGGGTCACGCCCACCGCCACGGAAGCCGACCAAATGGCGGCGGGGGCGAAGAGAGCAGACCCCGCGACGGCAGAACATCAGCCCAGTTACTCCCCCGTCTCCCATGCGGCCTCGCCCCGTTCCGCCGTGCCCGAGCCCTCCCCGAGCCGGCTCGCTCGCCACCCGGCGGCGGAGGGCGTGCCACACCCGCGTGCCGCCCTCGCACAGCCGAACGGCGAGGCCATGGAGTCGACCGCCGTCCCCTCTCCGGCGGTCACTCACGCCTCCCCCTCGGCTTCATCGCCTCCGGGGCGGGCGCCGCGCCGATGCGTGCCCTCCTGGCCCGTGGGGCGCGGGTGCGGATTCTGCCTCCCCGACGGCCGTGGACGTGTACTGCCTGTCCGCGGAGCACCAGGACGCGTAGCACTCTTCGTCCGCTTGCGGGCGTGGGATCCATCCGTCCCCGAGGGGCGCCCTCCGGCGCCCGCGGGGTGAGGGCCGCCGGGCCGCGTCCGCCGACGGCGATGGGAGGCCTCCGCACCCGCTCCGCCGGCCCCCGACCCGTTCTGCGACGCCGGAGGTTCCCCGGCACCGGTCACGTGCTGCAGCGTCGAAGTTCCACCAATACCGGTGATGTCCCCCGGCGTCGGCGCCACCATTTCCCGCCGCGTCGAGGATTCGGCTCCCCTCTCGCTGGCCCCTCCTCCGACTCCCCCGGCTCCCCCGGCTCCCGCCGCCGCACGCGCCATGCGCGCCTCGCGTTCCGCGCGCAGACAGCGGCGGATGGACTCAGGGTCCAGGCCCTCGTTGCAGGCCTGGTGCAGGAGGCGGGCGAAGAGGTAATCGGGATCAGCACCCAGGGCCATGGCCATGGCTTCCCGGGCCTCGATGTCGTCACCGGCCGACCAGGCGACCCACCCGACGAGGGTGAGCGGGGCAGCCGCATGCTCGCCGTACGGCCCGACACAACGGCGGGCCAAGGCTCGCCAGAGACGCAGCGCCGGGCCGGCCTCGTGGCCCTCCATCCATTCGGCCGCACGATCGCGGGTCGCGCGGTCCTGCAGGCCGAGGATCAGGAGGGCCGCTTCCTCGTGTCCGAGCAGTTCGTCGTCACGCAGGTCCGCCTGGAGCCTGCCGGAGACGGGCGGCGCTTCGGCGAACCGTGCCACGACCCGCTCGGCGAGCGCCATCGTCTCCTCGGCCACGTCTGCCCGGTTCGCCTCGTCGAGCATCCTGGGGATCTGCGCCATGCTCGTGGTGTCCAGGGCGACCTCCTGCTCCAGTGCGGCAGCGGTCTCCCAGGGCAGCAGCCTGCCCCGCAACTCGCCCAGCGTGCCGCGCACTTGAAGCCCCGCGTAGGTCGCTGCGGCGGCCAGCACGGAGGTGCCGGGCAGCCCCATCGGCAGCCCTCCGGGGGGACAGCATCCCTCGCTCGGGCAGCAGTACGACCAGAAACGGCCGTCTGAGATACACAGCGCCTCGATGACGGGCACGTCGAGTCGGCCGCACTCAGTGCGCAGCAACCCGGCGAGCCGGGCCAGCCGTCCCATGACCTGCTGCCCCGTCTCGCCCTTGCCCGGTTCCTGGCAGAGGTAGGCCACCATCTGCTCGGGCTTGGCACCCCTGCGCTCGCTGCCCGTGATCAGGCCGTGGGCCAACTGCCGGGCCGCGGACTCCCAGTCGTCACCGCTCGCCGGAATGCCGAGCCGGGCACGTCCACCGAACCGGCCGCGACCGCCTCGGTCGTGCAGGGCGACCAGGACGATGCTGTCCTCGGGGCGGTACCCGAGCAGGTACGGCAGCGCGTCGGCCAGTTCCGCCGGCGTACGCAGGGTGACCTGATGGTCGCCTCCGTGAGCGTCGTACGTCACGCACTCGACGTGCTCACCGGCTGCGTCAGCGAGCCGCCCGCCGTCCACGCCAGGGGCTTCATGCCGCTCATATCCGTCTGAGCCATCAATGTTGCCGTTCTCGGAGGATCCAGTCGTTTCGCTGTGATTCGTCATGCGCAGACGATCTCGCGGATCACCAGATTCCGCTTTGCCCTGTGGATAAGTCCGATCAGGGACACGCCAACCCGGACTCGCATGCCTGGTGACGCTACGGAACTCCAGCCGCCCGGTCCGGCGCGCGGCCCGGCTGTCAGTGGGGTCCTGTTGTATGGGACGCATGACGCACACGAGCAACGCGGAATTGCGCGCGGCGGCCGATGCGGTCCTCACCCGACTTGTCGGGGACGGCACCGGACCGGCCCGACTGCGCGAGGACCAGTGGCGGGCGATCGAGGCACTGGTGGCGGACAAGCGCCGGGCCCTCGTCGTGCAGCGCACGGGCTGGGGCAAGTCTGCGGTGTACTTCGTGGCGACCGCCCTGCTGCGCGAGCGCGGCGCGGGACCGACCGTCATCGTCTCTCCGCTGCTCGCGCTCATGCGCAACCAGGTAAGCGCGGCCGCACGCGCCGGCATCCACGCCCGGACCATCAACTCCTCCAACACCGAGGAGTGGGAGACCGTCCAGGCCGAGGTCGCCGCAGGCTCGGTCGACGTGCTGCTGGTGAGCCCGGAGCGGCTCAACAACCCGGACTTCCGCGACAACGTCCTGCCCGAGCTGGCCGCCGCCACCGGGCTCCTCGTCGTCGACGAAGCCCACTGCATCTCCGACTGGGGCCATGACTTCCGCCCCGATTACCGGCGGCTGCGCACCATGCTCGCCGACCTCCCGCCCGGCGTTCCGGTGCTCGCGACCACCGCCACCGCCAACGCACGGGTCACCGCCGACGTGGCCGAACAGCTGGGCACGGGTTCGGGCTCGGACGCGTTGGTGCTGCGCGGGCCGCTGGACCGCGAGAGCCTCAGCCTGGGGGTTCTCCAGCTGCCCGACGCGGCCCACAGGCTTGCTTGGCTCGCCGATCACCTGGGTGACCTGCCGGGTTCCGGGATCATCTACACCCTCACGGTCGCCGCGGCCGAGGAGGTCACCGCATTTCTACGGCAGTGCGGTCACACCGTCGCCTCCTATACGGGAAAGACGGAGAACGCCGAACGGCAGCAGGCCGAGGAAGCCCTCCTCGCGAACCAGGTCAAGGCGCTCGTGGCCACGTCCGCACTCGGCATGGGATTCGACAAGCCCGATCTCGGGTTCGTCGTCCACCTCGGTTCGCCCTCCTCCCCCATCGCGTACTACCAGCAGGTGGGCCGTGCCGGCCGCGGCGTCGAACACGCCGAAGTCCTCCTTCTGCCGGGCCGTGAGGATGAAGCGATCTGGGCCTATTTCGCTTCCGTCGCGTTCCCGCCCGAGGAAGCCGTCCGTCGCACGCTCGACGTCCTCGCACAAGCGGACCGGCCCTTGTCGCTGCCCGCGCTCGAACCCCTCGTGGAGCTGAACCGCACCCGGCTGGAAACCATGCTCAAGGTCCTCGACGTGGATGGCGCCGTCCATCGCGTCAAGGGCGGCTGGGTCGCCACCGGCACCCCTTGGTCGTACGACACCGAGCGGTACGCCTGGGTTGCCAAGCAGCGAGCCGCCGAGCAGCAGGCCATGCGCGACTACGCCACCACGAGCGGCTGCCGCATGGAGTTCCTGAGGCAACAGCTGGACGACGAGGAGGCGGCCTCCTGCGGCCGCTGCGACAACTGCGCCGGTCCTCGATTCACGGCCGCCGTGTCTCCGGCCGCCCTGGACACCGCAGGCGGCTCGCTCACGCGCGCGGGTGTCGTGGTGGACCCCCGCAAGATGTGGCCGACCGGACTCCCGGCCATCGGCGTCAACCTCAAGGGCCGTATCCCGCCCGGGGAACAAGCCACCCCGGGCCGGGCGCTGGGCCGACTCTCCGACATCGGCTGGGGCAACCGGCTCCGCCCCCTGCTCGCGCCCCACACTCCGGACGCCCCCGCCCCCGACGACGTGATGAACGCCGTCGTGACCGTACTGGCCGACTGGGCAAAGGCACCGGACGGCTGGGCGTCCGACACGAAGGACGCGCCGCCCCGTCCCATCGGCGTGGTCACCATGCCCTCGCGCACGAGGCCGCAGTTGATCCAGTCGCTCGGCAGTCGAATCTCCGCGGTCGGTCGCCTCCCCCTGCTGGGCTCCCTGGAGTACACCGACCACGCGGCCGATCTCTCCCTGCCCCGCTCCAACAGCGCCCAACGCCTGCGTGCCCTCGAGGGAGCACTCGTCATCCCCCCTCAGCTGCAGGAGGCACTCCATGCCGCGCAGGGGCCCGTGTTGCTCGTGGACGACGTGACCGAGACCGGCTGGACCCTCGCGGTCGCCGCCCGCCTGCTCCTGCGGTCCGGTGCACAGGGGGTGTTGCCACTGGTCCTGGCGGTACGCGGCTGAGTACGTGTGAGAGGCCCGACAGACCTGCGACGCCGCACGAGCGTGTCGTGCTCGAACGTCCCCTGCGTCGTCTCGCGGAACACCGGGTAGGGATATACGACGCTAACCGCCTGAAAAGGTTCGGTAGGCCCAATTGCTCGTTGCCGCAACCAAGTTCGACAGGAAGAATTGAAGTCCGCTCCCCGCACGGCTCGTCCGTGATCAGGTAGGGCTCTGCTGCGGTGCGCGCTCCCCCGAATCCGACCCCGCCCGCAGTGTGGGCGCGTAGCCGAAGGGAGGACCGTGACCTTCGGATTCACTCCGTCCTCCGCGGCGTCGACGTCGTCGCCTGCCGACCTGTCCGCCGCATCCGCCAACCCTCTGGCCCGCATGCTCGAACCCGCGGAGTGGGCCGCCGCCGGAATCCCCCTGCTGCGCAATCCCCGCGAGGTCGTCAGCGGGCTGCACACCCGGCACCGACCCAAGCCGGCGACCGCGATCGTGGCGGTCCTCGACCCGGACGAGCGACTGCGGGCGAGCGCCTCGTTCACCCGCCGCCCGGCATCGGCGGACGGCTGGATGTCCCGCAATGTGCTGCTTGCCCAACTGCGCCGGGTGATCCCGCACGACCTGCGGCGCCGCACACCGGTGCGCACCGCCGTGCTGCTCTACTGCCGCGAGGGCGACGCGCGTTGGACGGAGGAGGACGGCGCGTGGATGTGGGGACTGCGTGACGCCTGCACCCTGCACGGGCTGCGCTGCGGGGCGTACATCACGCTGACCCGGGACGGCTGGCAGGTCCTCGGCGAGGGTCGAGGCGGACGCCGCCCGAACGTGGACTCGACACCGGAGCCCTTCGCCACGTCCGAGGCGCCGCTCCCGCTGCCGCGCACGGGCGGCGCCGTCTCGGAGGTCCTGCGCCGCGCGGCGGCCCGCTGACACGGGCCGAGCCTTTGCACGCGGGCATCGTGCCGTATCCACAAGGCGTCATGGGCATTCGCCGCACGCAGCCGAGTCCGTACATCAACTCGGAGCACTGGTACGGCGAACAGCCCGACCGTACGACGGACAGCAACGGCGCGACCGAGCCTCGCACTGCGCGCCACCGAGTGGACGCAGGCACGACGAAAAAGTCACCGTGCAGGTGCCGCCTGGGCGGCACCTTTCGTCACCCCCGGCGTCCCCCGGACGTACCGGACGCAGCTCAGGCGCCAGTGCCTAGTACCGAGTTGATCTGCTGCGGGTCGCCGCAGACGATCAGCAGGGCACCGGCCCGGGCATGGGCGAGCGGCAGTGCATCGGCCACCGCATCGGGGCCGCCATTGACGGCGACCACGACCACGGGACGGGATGCGGCGCGGGAAGCCACGGCGGCGTCGGTGTAGAAGACGTCGTCGGCAGCGTCATGCTGCGCCCAGTACGACGCTTCACCGAAGGACAGCTCATGGACGGCCCACGGGTGCTGTTCGCCGGTGGTGATCACCAGCACGTCACCGGGAGCGCGCCCCGAGTCCAGCAGCAGGTCGACGGCTTCTTCGGCAGCATCGAGCGCACCCTCGGCGGAAGCCGGGATCAGCTGGATCTGCGGGGTCACCGCGGCCGGAGCGGCGGCGACGGGGGTGACAGGGCCCGACGATCCGGGCTTGGCCACGGCCACGGCCACGTCGCGCGGCGCATGTTGCACCGGCGCCGCGGGCCGCAGCGGGCCGGGGCGAGCGGGGCGCGGATGAGCCGCGGGGCGGGGGCCGGGTACAGGACGAGGGGTCGGCGCGGTACGGCCGCTGGCCGGAGTGGCGCGGGGACCCTGGGCACTCTCGTGAATCTGAGGCTCCTCGGGAATGAGAGGCATGAGCTGATATTTATCAAACGTTGGTACGGCTCGCGTCGGCGGGTGGCACATGAGTGCGAGCGGAACCGTCAGAAATCGAAGCCGAGCTGGCCCTCGATCTCCGGAACGCTTCCATCCGCCCAGCTGCGGACCTTCTTGAGGTGCCGCCACTGAGGCAGCGCATCAAGATACGCCCACGACAACCGGTGGTACGGGGTGGGGCCCCGCTCCTCCAGTGCGGCCTTGTGCACGGGCGACGGATACCCGGCGTTGGCCGCAAAAGCGAAGTCTGCATGGTCGACACCCAGTTCGGCCATCATTTTGTCGCGCTGAACCTTGGCGATCACAGAGGCCGCCGCGACGGCCACGCACGACCTGTCGCCCTTGATCACCGTGCGAACCTTCCAGGGTGTGCCGAGATAGTCGTGCTTCCCGTCGAGGATCACCGCGTCGGGACGGACGGGCAGGGCGTCCAAGGCGCGCACCGCCGCGAGCCGCAGAGCTGCCGTCATACCCATCTGGTCGATCTCCTCCGGAGAGGCGTGCCCCAGGGCGTACGACGTCACCCACTTCACCAACTCCTGGGCGAGCTCCGTGCGCCGCTTGACGCTGAGCAGCTTGGAGTCGGTGAGACCTTCGGGTGGCCGACGCAGTCCGGTGATCGCCGCGCAGACGGTGACGGGGCCGGCCCAAGCGCCGCGCCCCACCTCGTCGACACCGGCAATGACCTTCGCTCCGGTCGTGGCGCGGAGTGAGCGCTCGACGGTGTGAGTAGGCGGTTCGTACGGCATGGCGCCCTTAGCCTACGCCGCCCGGATCACCCTCCGACACCCCGGTTTCCCCGAAGGGCTTCACAGGCACCGCGAACGTCGCTCACTCACTGGTCGGCCGCAACAGCGGGAGCATCAACTGGTCGATCATCTCCTCAAGATCCCGATCACTCCATTCACTTGCGCACATCTTGGATCGGTACATCATCATCGCCGGGATGACATCGAAAACGTAGCCGTTCGCCGCATCGGCCCGCACTTCCTTCCGCTCTATTCCACGGGCGACGATCTCGCGCAGCAGCCTGAGAGTCGGCTCCACAACCGCCCCGAAGATCACACCATGGAAGCGCTCTGCCTGCACAGGGTCACATTCGTGAATCACCGCACGGAGTGCAAAGCCAGGACGCGAGAACATCGCATCACGCGCCCGCCGACACAACGTGAGCAGGTCCTCGCGCACGCTGCCCAGATCGGGCGCCCCCTCAAAACACGGCAGCGCGGCCTGGAGCGCGTCCGCGACCAGGTCCTCCTTGGACGGCCAGCGGCGATAGACCGCAGCCTTACCGGTCTGGGCGCCGGCGGCGACACCCTCCATCGTGAGGCCCTTCCAGCCGACCGTACTGAGCTGATCCAGGGCGGCATCAAGGATCGCGCGTTCGAGTACGGCTCCGCGCCGACGAAGGGATGCCGTCTGAGCGGGGGCGGCCGTCCAGCCCGAGGTAACCATTTGAGCGTCTCCAGCAGACAGGGGAAGCGGGGATTCCGGGAGCAGGGGGACTATCGCGCGGCAACAACGGGGGACGTGCCACGCGACGACAAGCCAAGTGAACGCTTGCGTTCACTACTTGGGACTCACTACCGTTGACGCAACAGTGAACGCGATCGTTCACTAGGGCACTTGTGGGGGACCCATAGTGACAACCTCTCAGTTGATTCAGGACCAGAAACCAGGTGCGGCCCGCCGGGAGGGGCATCCCGGCATCGCGCTCACCGTCATCGCGGCCTGCCAACTCATGGTGGTACTCGACGCGACGATTGTGAACATCGCGCTCCCGCACATTCAAGACGCGCTCAAGTTCAGTACGACCGACCTCACCTGGGTCGTCAGTTCCTACACCCTGACCTTCGGTGGCCTGCTGCTCCTCGGCGGCCGGGCCGGCGACATCCTCGGCCGCCGCCGGGTCTTCATGACCGGGATCCTGCTGTTCACCTTCGCCTCGCTGCTCGGCGGCCTTGCCCAGGAGCCTTGGCAGTTGCTGGCCGCACGCGTCCTGCAAGGGGTGGGAGGCGCGATCGCGTCTCCGACCTCGCTGGCGCTCATCACCACGACGTTCCCCGAAGGGCCGGAACGCAACCGGGCGTTCGGCGTCTTCGCCGCGGTCTCGGCGGGCGGCGGTGCCATCGGCCTGCTCGCGGGCGGCATGCTCACGGAGCGGCTCGACTGGCGGTGGGTGCTCTTCGTCAACGTCCCGATCGGCGTGCTGATCGCCATCCTCACGCCGCTGTACATCAGCGATTCCGAGCGGCACACCGGGCGCTTCGACATCGCGGGCGCACTGACCTCGACGGCAGGCATGGCCCTGCTCGTGTACGGCTTCATCCGTGCGGCGGACGAGGGGTGGCGCGACAGCCTGACTGTCGGTTCCTTCGGCGCCGCCGTGGTTCTGCTCCTGGCCTTCGCCTTCATCGAATCCCGCGCCAAGGAACCGATCACGCCGCTCAGGATGTTCGCCGACCGTAATCGCTCGGGCACATACGTGATCATGCTCAGCCTCGCCGCGGCAATGTTCGGCATGTTCTTCTACATCGTCCTCTTCGTGCAGAACGTGCTCGGGTACAGCCCGATCAAGGCCGGTCTCGCCTTCCTGCCTGTGACGGTCGTGATCGCACTGGGGGCAGGTTTGTCCCAGCGCTTCCTGCCAGTGCTCGGGCCCAAGCCGTTCATGATCGTGGGCTCGGCGCTCGCGGCGATCGGACTCGGCTGGCAGGCTCTCATCAGCTCCGACAGCTCCTACGTCGGCGGCGTGCTCGGGCCGATGCTGATCTTCGGTTTCGGCATGGGTCTTAACTTCGTGACATTGACGCTCACCGCGGTCTCGGGTGTCGCCCAGCACGAGGCGGGCGCGGCGTCCGGACTTCTCAACGTCATGCAGCAGGTGGGTGGTTCGCTCGGCCTGTCCATCCTGACCACGGTGTTCGGCTCGGCCAGCAAGGACGAGGCGGAGAAGCAGCTTCCGAAGTTCCTCGCCGAAGGTTCGGCGGAGCAGAAGGCGGAGTTCGGTCAGACCCACCAGTTGCCCGCCCCATGGGGACACGAGGTGCTCGCTCAGGGCATCTCGACGGGCTTCATCGCGGCCGCGGCAATGGCCGTACTCGCCCTGGTCACCGCCTGGTTGGTGATCAGGGTCCGCAAGAGCGACCTGGATGCCCTCGCCGGTACGGCGGGCCCGGGCATCGGCTGAGCCGGCCGGTCCCGTAAAGAGCCGCGAATGGCCGGCCCCGGTCCGGGAGACCGACGGTGAGGACCACGGTCCGGCCATTCGCACGCCGCATGCTTGGACCAGCACAGCCAGCAGTGTCAGCAAACTCGGCACGAAATGCATGACCCCCCTGCGACTGTCTCGTGTCACCTGCCTGTGTGATCCATTCATCACACAGCGGACATCACAAGAACGCCCCATCGGTCACACAGAGTTCCCGATGCATACAGAGAGTTTTCATGGAATCCCTGGCTCGCAACCCTTCGACGGACAATCGTGCGGAAGAACCGCCACAGAACGTCCCGTCAGATGGAGTTGGGTACCCAGTCGGGCAAGGCCTCCGTCTGCGCCACCCACACCGCCGGTGGCGTCCCCGCCTTGCCGGCGGCGATCACCCCACCCACGATGGCGCAGGTCGTATCCACGTCGCCGCCGACCTGCGCGGTCGTCCAGAAGGCCTGCTCATAGTCACCCAAGGCTCTGGCGGCCGACCAGAGTGCAAAGGGCACGGTGTCGTGGGCCGTCGTACGCCGCCCGCAACCCAGCACGGCCGCGACGGTGCCGGCATCGGCATAGTCGAGCATGTCCCGGGCTCGCCGCAGGCCCGCGCCGACAGCACTCTTCGGAACGAGTGCGACGACGCCGTCGAGAAGCGCTTCGGGGCTGGGCGGCCCACCGGGAGCGGCAGCCAGCGCGGCGGCCGCGGCGACGGCCATGGCGCCGACCACGGCCTCACGGTGCTGGTGGGTGGGGTACGAGGAGATCTCGGCCTGGTGGGTCGCCTGCTCCGGGTCGTCCGCGTACCAGGCACCCAGGGGTGCGATCCGCATCGCCGCACCGTTGCCCCAGGACCCCTGGCCGTTGAAGAGCTCGGCGGCGAGCTCTCGCCAGTCGCCGCCTTCCCGGACCAGTCGCAGCAGGCGGTTGACCGCGGGACCGTAGCCACGGTCGAAGTCGTGGTGGTCGGCGAAGGAGTGCGCGAGGGCATCTTGGTCGATGCGGTGGTGGGCGGCCAGGACCGCGACCACGGAGCAGGTCATCTCCGTGTCGTCCGTCCACTGCCAAGGGCCGGGGGGCAGCTCGCGGTGCTTCAGCAGCGGGTAGTTCACCGGCACGAAGAACTGCGAGCCCAGCGCGTCCCCCACGGCCAGTCCGCGCAGGCTGGCCAGGGCGCGGTCCAGGCGCCCGTCGGGAGAGGAGTCAGCCGTCATCGCCCTGCCACTCTATCCGGTGATCCCGTACGGCTCCGGATCCCGCCACCGTTCGAAGGGCCGGTCGAGCACATACTTGCCGTCGTCTCCGAGAACGAGCATCCGCATCTCCGCGTTCCCCGGATTCGCCAGCGACTCGAACTCCGCGACCGTCCAGTGGAACCAGCGCATGCAGAACAGCCGCATGGCAAGGCCGTGGGTGACCAGCAGCACGTTCGGCGGGTGATCGGGGGCCTCGAAGCTGCGGTACAGGCTCTCCAGGAAGTTGCCGACCCGGTCGTACACGTCGGCGCCGGACTCGCCCTGTGCGAAGCGGTAGAAGAAGTGTCCGTACGCGTCCCGGTATGCCTTCTGGAGCCGGACGTCGTCGCGGTCCTGCCAGTTTCCCCAGTCCTGCTCGCGCAGCCGGGGCTCCTCCCGGACCCGTATGAGATCCGGGTCCAGATGGAAGGCGCGCAGGGTCTCGTGCGTACGGCGGTACGGGGAGACGTACACGCTCACGCGCTCGCGGCCGAACACCTCGCGCAGCCGCTTTCCCGTCTCCTCGGCCTGCTGCCAGCCCTGGTCGGTCAGGGCCAGGGCGTGGTCGGGTTCACGCTCGTACACGGAGTCATCAACATTGCCCCTTGACTCGCCGTGCCGGACAAGGACGATGCGCCGTGGTCGTGCCATGCCAAAACCCTAGATCGGTTGGGGGCCGATCGAGCACTCGTACGGCCTGCATACAGCGTAGGTCACACACTTTCCGCACCAAGAGCCAGAGCAAGACGCACGAGTAACGGGCACGGACGTCAAACCGTCCAGGTCGGTTCGAGCTCCACGATGTCGCCCGTCAGGGAGGCGACGTCCGCCTCGGTCTGGGCCCGCAGGGCGAGGCGCTCCACGCGCTCGGTGCGGTATTTGCCGTGTTCGGCGGCCGAAAGCCACATCGACAGCACCAGGAACTCGTTTCCCGGCGCCTCCCCGAAGAGTCCGCGGATCATGCCGGGGGAACCGGCCATCGCGGGGTTCCAGACCTTCTCCTGCATCAGCGTGAAGTGCTCGGCGCGCTCCTCATGGACGCGGCAGTGGGCCACCCGCACCAGGTCGGCGTCCGAGAACCGCGGTTCGAAGCCGGTCTTCACATCGAAGCGGTAGTCGAACAGTTTCGCCTGGCTGTCCTTGAAGGTGCCCGACTGAGCCGCCGCCAGCCGGTCATGGGACCGGGCCATGAAGGAGTCGTAGAAGGCACGGCTCTCCCAGAAAGCGAAGATGTGCGCCACACCCGGCCGCCCCCGGCTCCAGCCACCACCCTGCCCCCGAAACCCCGGCTCCCCCAGAAGCCCCGCCCACTTTCGCTGCCCCCGCTCGAAACCGCGGCGGTCCACCACGGTGCAGCGAATCCACTTGACCAGCACCGCGCCATCGTAAGGCCACGGAGCGTGGCGGCGGTCACTCTCGGACGGAGTGCTCGCCCCCAAGCACACGCGCGCGCGTGGCAGGATGGACAATCTGCTTTGCCCGTCCGGCAGTTCGGGCGGCTCCACAGGGGGAAGGGGAAGTCTGGTGAACGGCCTCAAGAAGGGCATCCGCAAGGTCGAGATCGCCCTCAAGTGGGACCCGAGTCCGGCGGGACAGCCGCCCAGCGATCTGGACGTCGTCGCCGCCACCTACCTGGCAAGCGATCCGTACGGAGACCCCGCCTATGTAGTGCACTTCGACAGCCGCTCCCCCGATGGCACCATCTACCTCAACCGTGACAGCAAGGACGGCCAGGGCTTCGGCTGGGACGAAGTCATGACGGTCGAGCTCGACCGACTGGACGCCCGCTACGCGCGCGTGGTGGTCGGCGTCGTCATCCAGCAGCGCTCCGAGCAGCGGACCTTCGTCAGTGTGATCAATCCGGCGCTCCGTATCCGTGAGGGCTACGCCGCTCTGGCCGAGGACAACTTCGGCGACGTGCTCGGGTCGACGGCGGCGACGGTCGCGGAGTTCGTGCGCGAGGGGTCCGGTACCTGGGACTTCCAACCCGGCATCCACGGCTTCGAGGACGACCCGGCGACGTTCACTGCGATCATGGGCCGGGCACGCCGCCCCTGATCCGCGTACCGCGTACGGGCGACGGCTGTACGACAGGGAGGGGCGCCGACGCGTGGTCGGCGCCCCTCCTTGTCGTACCAACGCGCCTTGAGACCCGGTCGCCGGACGACGTGGGTGCCTTCCGTGTCAGCACCCGGCAACTGTCGCCCAACGAAGTTCAGCCGACTTCACCGACGCCGAGGGCGGTGGCGCCGAGAAACCGGCACCACCGCCCTGAACGTGGGTTCACACCCGGAGGGTGCAGAGAATCAGCTGCAGCCGCTGGTCGAACCGCAGCCCTCGCAGATGTAGCAGGAGCCGGCCCGCTGCATCTTCGTACCGCAGGAGAAGCACAGCGGCGCGTCGGCCTGGATGCCCAGCTGCATCTCCACCAGCTCGGCGCTGGTGTGGGCCTGCTGCAGGGCGGGCTTGGCCACCTCGACCTCGGCCTTCGGCGTGGCGACGGCCTTCAGTTCCTGGGCGCGCGGCGCCGACTGGGCCAGCCCCTCGACGTCGACCTCGTCCTCCGTCGGCTCGTACGAACCGGTCTCCAGGTGACGCTGGCGCTCCTCGGCGGAGTGGATGCCGAGCGCGGAGCGCGTCTCGAAAGGCAGGAAGTCGAGCGCCAGGCGACGGAAGATGTAGTCGACGATCGACTGGGCCATCCGCACGTCCGGGTCGTCCGTCATGCCGGCCGGCTCGAAGCGCATGTTCGTGAACTTCGAGACGTACGTCTCCAGCGGCACGCCGTACTGAAGGCCCACGGAGACCGCGATCGAGAAGGCGTCCATCATGCCCGCGAGGGTCGAGCCCTGCTTCGACATCTTCAGGAAGACCTCGCCCAGGCCGTCGTCCGGGTAGGAGTTGGCCGTCATGTAGCCCTCGGCGCCGCCGACCGTGAAGGACGTCGTGATGCCGGGACGCCCCTTGGGGAGGCGCTTGCGGACCGGGCGGTACTCGACGATCTTCTCGACCGTCTCGCGAATGGTCGCCTCGGCCTTCTCCGTGACCTCGACCTTCTCCTTCTCCTTGGTCTTGGCGGAGAGGGGCTGGCCGACCTTGCAGTTGTCGCGGTAGATGGCGAGCGCCTTCACGCCCATCTTCCAGGCCTCGAAGTAGACCTCTTCCACGTCCTCGACGGTCGCCGACTCCGGCAGGTTGACCGTCTTGGAGAGAGCACCGGAGATCCACGGCTGGATCGCGGCCATCATGCGGACGTGGCCCATCGCGGAGATGGAGCGCTCGCCCATGGCGCAGTCGAAGACCTCGTAGTGCTCGTGCTTGAGGCCCGGGGCGTCGATCACATTGCCGTGGTCGGCGATGTGGGCGACGATCGCCTCGATCTGCTCCTCCTGGTAGCCCAGCCGACGCAGGGCCTGCGGGACGGTGCCGTTGACGATCTGCATCGAACCGCCGCCGACCAGCTTCTTGAACTTGACCAGCGCGAGGTCGGGCTCAAGACCGGTGGTGTCACAGGACATCGCGAGACCGATGGTCCCGGTCGGGGCGATGACGGACGCCTGGGAGTTACGGAAACCGTTCTTCTCGCCGAAGCGCAGTACGTCCTGCCAGGCCTCCGTGGCAGCGGCCCAGATCGGAGTGTCCAGGTCGTCCACGCGGACGGCCTTGGTGTTCTCGTCGGAGTGCTGCTTCATGACCCGCAGGTGCGGCTGGGCGTTGCGGGCATAGCCGTCGTACGCGCCCACGACCGCGGCAAGTTCGGCGGAACGCTTGTACGACGTGCCGGTCATCAGGGAGGTGATGGCGCCGGCGAGGGCGCGGCCGCCGTCGGAGTCGTAGGCGTGGCCGGTCGCCATCAGGAGGGCGCCGAGGTTGGCGTAGCCGATGCCGAGCTGGCGGAACGCGCGCGTGTTCTCGCCGATCTTCTGGGTCGGGAAGTCCGCGAAGCAGATGGAGATGTCCATCGCGGTGATGACCAGCTCGACGACCTTCGAGAAGCGCTCGACCTCGAAGGACTGGTGGCCCAGGCCGTCGTCCTTGAGGAACTTCATCAGGTTCAGCGAGGCGAGGTTGCAGGACGTGTTGTCCAGGTGCATGTACTCACTGCACGGGTTCGAGCCATTGATGCGGCCGGACTCCGGGCACGTGTGCCAGGCGTTGATGGTGTCGTCGTACTGGATGCCGGGGTCGGCGCAGGCCCAGGCCGCCTCGGCCATCTTCCGGAAGAGCGACTTGGCGTCGACCTCTTCGATGACCTCGCCGGTCATGCGGGCGCGCAGGCCGAACTTGCCGCCCTCCTCGACCGCCTTCATGAACTCGTCGTTCACACGGACCGAGTTGTTGGCGTTCTGGTACTGGACGGACGTGATGTCGTCCCCGCCCAGGTCCATGTCGAAGCCCGCGTCACGGAGGGCGCGGATCTTCTCCTCCTCCTTCACCTTGGTCTCGATGAAGCCCTCGATGTCGGGGTGGTCGACGTCGAGGATGACCATCTTGGCGGCGCGGCGGGTGGCGCCACCGGACTTGATCGTTCCTGCGGAGGCGTCGGCGCCGCGCATGAAGGAGACCGGCCCGGAGGCGTTGCCACCGGAGGAGAGCAGCTCCTTGGAGGAGCGGATGCGGGAGAGGTTCAGGCCGGCGCCGGAGCCGCCCTTGAAGATCATGCCCTCTTCCTTGTACCAGTCGAGGATCGACTCCATGGAGTCGTCGACGGACAGGATGAAGCAGGCGGAGACCTGCTGGGGCTGGGGCGTGCCGACGTTGAACCAGACGGGGCTGTTGAAGCTGAAGATCTGGTGCAGGAGGGCGTACGCCAGCTCGTGCTCGAAGATCTCCGCGTCGGCGGGCGAGGAGAAGTACTTGTAGTCCTCGCCGGCCTTCCGGTACGTCTTCACGATGCGGTCGATGAGCTGCTTGAGGCTCACCTCGCGCTGCGGGGTGCCGACGGCACCGCGGAAGTACTTGCTGGTGACGATGTTGACCGCGTTCACCGACCAGAAGTCGGGGAACTCGACGCCACGCTGCTCGAAATTGACCGAGCCGTCGCGCCAGTTGGTCATGACGACGTCACGACGCTCCCAGGCCACCTCGTCGTACGGGTGCACGCCGGGGGTGGTGTGGATGCGCTCGATACGCAGTCCCTTGGTCGCCTTGGTGCCCTTGGCTCGGGAACCTCGTGCCGGACCGCTCGCCGTCTCTGTCATGCCGCCTCCCTGTACAGGCAAAAACGCCCTGAAATGCCACGATGTTCCCGTGGCACGGTGTTGTGTCTGGTGTTGCGGGCACCCATTCGCTTCTCGCCCGCAACAAGTCTTCGTCCGCCACTGCCCGGCCGGCCCCGAGATCTCCTCCCGGTTCCGGCCCGCCGGTCAGTCGGCGGCGTGGGCGGGTTCGGGGGCCTGAGCAGCCCCTCCGGACCCGCGGTCGTCTTCCTGGCTCCCCGCGACATCACCCTCGCGGTCGTCGTCGTCCGCGGCGGGGGGTCCCGTCTGTTCCCTGAGTTCCGCGATGGCGGCCTCGAAGTCCTCGAGCGAGTCGAACGCCCGGTAGACAGAGGCGAATCGCAGATAGGCGACGAGGTCGAGCTCCTGCAACGGGCCGAGTATGGCCAGCCCCACGTCGTGGGTGGTCAGCTCGGCACTTCCGGTGGCGCGCACCGCTTCCTCGACCCGTTGGCCGAGCTGGGCGAGCGCGTCCTCGGTGACAGGCCGTCCCTGGCATGCCTTGCGCACACCGTTGATGACCTTGGTACGGCTGAAAGGCTCGGTGACTCCGGACCGCTTGACCACCATGAGCGAGCACGTCTCCACGGTCGTGAAACGACGGGAGCAGTCAGGGCATTGGCGGCGTCGGCGGATCGACGTGCCGTCGTCGGTCGTACGACTGTCGACGACGCGGCTGTCGGGGTGCCTGCAGAAGGGGCAGTGCATGAACTCCAACCCTCCTCACAGCAGACTCAATAGCCTCAGGAGGCCTCTTGGGCCCCTTGAAGCAGCCCCAAGCATAGGCGATGACCGAGGGCTCGAAGACCCGGGGGACCACAACTTCTGGGCTGCTGCTGCAATCCAACCACTAGATGTGGGGATTGGCCCATACATCCACGCCGTGCACGCGTGTCGCGCGCGTACTGGCATGTGCCGCACGCCCGTACCGTCGCACCGACACACGGGCGACGCAGCCGTACCGCTTGGACACATGCGGAGATACCGTGGGCGCCGCAGGGAGGGCGCGTGGGGTTCCCGCGCAGATGGGGGCCGGTTCCCGGTCGACGGGAAGGCGGATGGCAGACTGGGTCGGCACCCACGAGGTCGCCACCCCGGCGGTGAAGAGTACAACAATGGGCGCTTTTGTCTGCCAAGCGCGGCGTCAGCCATACACCCAGGCACGTGATCGAGTCAGGCTATCCGCACTTTTTCACTCGAACGTGTGTTTGGCGCAACCTTTCGAAAGCAACTACCGTTGTCCAGCAGGGAGACCATCGAGAGGGGCCGACGTGACCACCACCGCAGACAGTGCCACCATCACTGCCCAGGACCGCTCCCAGGGCCGACTCGAGCCGGTGCATGCGATGAACGAAGCCATGAATCCCGAGGGGCACAAGCGCTCCCTGCCGGGCCGACCTCCGGGCATCCGGGCGGACAGCTCGGGGCTCACCGACCGGCAGCGACGGGTGATCGAGGTCATCCGGGACTCCGTGCAGCGGCGCGGCTACCCGCCGTCGATGCGGGAGATCGGCCAGGCGGTCGGCCTGTCCAGCACGTCGTCCGTCGCCCATCAGCTGATGGCACTGGAGCGAAAGGGCTTCCTGCGCCGCGACCCACACCGGCCGCGCGCGTACGAGGTGCGCGGCTCCGATCAGGCCTCCTCGGCGCAGCCCACGGACACCGCAGGGAAGCCCGCCGCGTCGTATGTCCCGCTGGTCGGCCGCATCGCCGCAGGTGGCCCCATCCTCGCGGAGGAGTCCGTCGAGGATGTCTTCCCCCTCCCCCGCCAGCTGGTGGGAGACGGTGAGCTGTTCGTCCTCAAGGTCGTCGGCGACTCCATGATCGAGGCCGCGATCTGCGACGGAGACTGGGTCACGGTCCGCCGTCAGCCGGTCGCCGAGAACGGCGACATCGTCGCCGCGATGCTCGACGGCGAGGCGACGGTCAAGCGCTTCAAGCGCGAGGACGGCCATGTCTGGCTCCTCCCGCACAATGCCGCGTACGAGCCGATTCCGGGCGACGACGCGACCATCCTCGGCAAGGTGGTGGCGGTGCTGCGGCGCGTGTGACGGCTGCGGCGGGCCGACCAGAACGCGGTCGGCCCTCTGACCGGGCCCCGGGACCCCTGCGCCGGTTCCGGGGCCCTGCGCTGTGCGATCCCTGGTGACGAGGGGATTGTGGATCGGGGGTTGGTCTCGCCCCGGGCCGGGGCGAGACCAACCCCCGATCACTCAGCCGTGGCTTCCGCTTCCGCCTTCTTCGCCGCCGCATCGATCGCGGCCAGCGACTTCCGGACCTGATTACGGTCCGTCGTGTACCAGAAGTCGGGCAACGAGGCTTTCAGATAACTCCCGTACCGCGCCGTCGCCAGGCGCTGGTCCAGTACGGCGACCACACCGCGGTCCCCCGAAGCCCGTACGAGGCGACCGGCGCCCTGGGCCATGAGCAGGGCTGCATGTGTGGCGGCGACCGCCATGAAGCCGTTGCCGCCCGCGTCCTCCACCGCCTTCTGGCGGGCGCTCATCAGCGGATCGTCCGGCCTCGGGAACGGGATCTTGTCCATGACGACCAACTGACAGCTGGGGCCAGGCACGTCGACACCCTGCCAGAGCGAGAGTGTGCCGAAGAGGCACGTCCTGGGATCGGCCGCGAAGTTCTTGATCAGTTCGCCGAGGGTCTCCTCGCCTTGGAGGAGGATGGGGAACTCGGGGATGCGGGAGCGCAGCTCCTCCGCGGCCAGCTGGGCCGCTCTCATCGAGGAGAACAGCCCCAGAGTGCGGCCGCCGGCCGACTGGATCAGTTCGGTGAGTTCGTCGAGCATGTCCGCGCGGTCGCCGTCCCGCGCGGGGCGTGCCAGGTGCTTCGCGACGTACAGGATGCCCTGCTTCGGGTAGTCGAAGGGTGAGCCGACATCGACGCCCTTCCACTGCGGGACGTCCTCGCCCTCCGTGCCCTCGGGGGCGAGGCCCAGGGACGCGCCGACGCCGTTGAAGTCGCCCCCCAACTTCAGAGTCGCGGACGTCAGGACCACCGAACGATCCGCGAAGAGCTTCTCCCTGAGCAGGCCCGAGACCGACATGGGAGCCACGCGCAGAGAAGCACCGAAGCGGTCGTGGCGTTCGTACCAGACGACGTCCCACTCGGAGCCGTTCGTGATCCGCTCCGCCACGTCGTGCACGCTCTCCACCGAGGCCAGCGCCTGCTTGCGGACCGCGTCCTCGTCCTGGACGGACTTGTCGCGGGTGGCGCCGATCCCGGAGATCACGGTGCGGCAGGCGTCGCGCAAGGCCATCAGCGCGTAGCCGAGATCCTCCGGAACCTCCTCCAGGCGGCCGGGGAGGGCGAGTTCCATCAACCGCTCGAAGCCCTCAGCGGCCGTCTGGAGCTGGTCGGCGGCCTTCTCGTTGACGAGCTTGGCCGCTCGGCGCACCGCACGGTTGACCTGGCCGGGCGTGAGTTCGCCGGTGGCGACTCCGGTGACCCGGGAGACCAGTTCGTGCGCCTCGTCGACGATCAGCACCTCGTGCTGCGGGAGGACCGGGGCGCCCTCGATGGCATCGATGGCGAGCAGCGCGTGGTTGGTGACGACGACCTCGGAGAGCTTGGCGCGCTCCCGGGCCATCTCGGCGAAGCACTCGGCACCGTAAGCGCACTTCGAGGCGCCCAGGCACTCCCGCGACGAGACCGATGCCTGGGACCAGGCGCGGTCGGAGACTCCGGGCGTGAGGTCGTCGCGGTCACCGGTCTCGGTCTCGTCCGCCCAGTCGCGCATGCGCAGCAGGTCCTGGCCCAGTTTGCTGGTGGGCGCGGCCGCCTCGAACTGGTCGAAGAGGCCCTCTTCCTCATCCTGCGGGGCGCCCTCACGAAGGCGGTGCAGACACAGGTAGTTCGACCTGCCCTTGAGCATCGCGAACTCCGGGCGGCGGCGCAGCAGCGGGTGCAGCGCATCGACCGTACGCGGCAGGTCCCGCTCCACGAGCTGGCGCTGCAGGGCGAGAGTGGCGGTCGCTACGACGACACGCTCCCCGTGCGCGAGTGCGGGCACCAGATAGCCCAGCGACTTTCCGGTGCCGGTGCCGGCCTGCACCAGCAGATGGGAGCTGTCGTCGATTGCGTCCGCGACGGCTTCGGCCATGGTCACCTGGCCTGGGCGCTCCGTGCCGCCGACAGCAGTGACGGCAGCATGCAGGAGTTCGGGGAGTGAGGGCTTCGTCATAGCGCGACCACCCTACGGCCCGGCACTGACAAACGGGCGATCAAGGCGGTGACGAGGGGCGGGATCAAGACCGGCTGCTCCTCGGGTGCGGATCGGATCGGTTCGGTCGGGGCCTGGACAAGCATGTTCGGGTTCGGGGTGGCTCGCTTGCGGGCCCGAATCGCTTCGGTTCCGTTCGATGGCGGGGCGGTGACGTTTGGGATTGCCCTCGGCGCCGGCGGAAATCGGGCTTGGCCATGGCGCACGTCGGACACGGATACGGCGGGTGTCGGCGCGGCTGGAAATCCGTGTGGCGCGAGTGGGAACCGGATCGGCGCGGGCGGTGTACCAAAAGTGATGACACTGCGACGTGGCGTTACAACCGATGACGCAGGTGTCGGTCTCGGACCATGAGGGCGGCCTGCTTGGTGGGCAGGTCGACCTCGGCGACGAAGCCGAAGCCTGCGCTCAGAAAGGCGGCGATGGAGGGGATGTTGCGAAGGTCGGGTTCCGCGACCACGCGGGTACAGGCGGACCGCTTGTCGAGCACCAGATCGGCGACGGCCCGCAAGAGAGTGCCGCCGAGCCCTCGACCACGGTCGGCGATACCACCAATGAAGAGGTGGATCCCGGTGTCGTGAGGTCTAGCCGGGTAGTGGCGAGCCAGCGGATCGAGGTCTGCCCGGTAGATCTCCCAGTAGCTCATCGGTGTGCCCTCCAGCACGCCGAGGCACGGAACGCTGCGTCCGTCGCCGACGAGTTGGGCGAGCAGGTGGTCCTCCGTGACGGACTGGGGTCCGGCCAACTCCCAGAAATCAGCGACGGCGGGGTCGTTCATCCAACGGCTGACAAGCGACAGGTCCCGGTCGATGCGTACGGGAACGAGGTGGAACGCGCCGGCTGAGGTGGTGGTCGGCCCCCAGTCCGCGACCTGGTCGAGCAGATCGTCGCCTGCTGGTGGGTCGGTGGCGGGCGGTGCCGTGCCCTCAGCCCGGTCTCGGCCCGGGCCTGCGACGGGCTTCTTCTCTTCCGTCTCGAGGAGTGCGATGGGTTCGTCGGGCAGTCGCAGCTCCAGCGTGTCCTCGCTGTCCAGGCTCACGGCGTCATGTTCCTCGGGGGTGAAGGGGGGTGGCAGCGGTCGCGTGTGTCGGCCAGGGATGAGAAGGGCTGGAGATGGTCACAGGCGGCGGTCAGCAATGAAGGGGGTTGGCGATGGTGACGTAGACGGACTGGGTGTCCACTGGGCCGACGAGTTCGTCGAGACCGTGGAGGCGAGTCAGCAGGTTGGCCTTGCAGCGCAGGACCGGTGAGTCGAGCAGGCGGGTGGGCAGCGTGGTGCACAGTCGGGCGGGCCCTGAGGCCACATCGGTGAGAAAGCCGCGGAATGCGGCGAGCAGGAGCCTTTCGTCGGCGAGGCGCTGGGAGCCGAACGCTCCGATGAGGCCGAGGACGTTGTTGATCGCGAGGTAGTACGCGAATCGTTCGTCGGTGACCTCGTCGGAGACAAAGGTGTCGCTGTGCTCACCGATGCCGGGCAGCCTGGCATCGAGTTCCGGACGCCGGGACTCGCGGAAGTAGTAGCCCTGGTTGTCGCGGTAGCGGCCGCCGGCGGGCCAGCCTTCGCCATCCAGCAGGAGCAACGTGTTCTGCTGGTGCGCTTCCAGGGCGATTCCCGCTTCCGCGTCCAGCCACAACACCGGGCGTACCACCTGTTCGAGGTAGCGCAGGAACCACTCGGCGGCAACGGCTCCACGGGGTCGGCCGGTCCGGTCTGCGAGGCGTGTCACGATCTCGGCCAGCCGGGACCGCAGGACCGGTGGGTCGGCGTGCTGATGGCCGTCGGCGGCGCCCGGTGGGACATGAGGTCGGAGCGCGACGAGTCCGGCGATGCAGGAGACGTCGTCCTCTGGGCTGAACGGGTTGTGCCGGATCACCACGTCGAGCCCGGGTACGGGGGCACCGTCCGGCCCGTCGACTGCGATCCAGGCAGGATCGCGGACGATGTCGAACCCCGGGTGAGCCGCCTGCCAGTGCTTGGACAGGCCCCTGCGGAGCAGCCGCTGGACCTCAACGCCACGGTGCAGTTCCTTGCGGAGGTTCTCGCGACGGGAGTTGGTGATGCGCAGCGCCAGCGACAGCTTGAGCATGGCGGGGGCGCCGGATCGGTGGACGGTTCGTACGGAGGAGGTGGGGTGCCATGGGGAACCGTGTGTGCCGAGGTTCTGGACCAGTCCCGCGTCGAGGAGGGCCGTGGTCTCGGGGCGGTGCAGGATCTCGCGCAGTTGCCAGGGATGCAGGGGCAGGGCCGTGTGGCCGTCGGGCAGCGGGAGCCCGGCTCCGGCGAGCCGTGCGGTGAGCTGGGTCGCGGAGATCGGGCGGCCGCGTTCGGTCCAGGCCGAGTCGGTGGCCAGGGCAGTGGGAGCTACAGCCATCCAGTGCAGAGGGAAGGAGCCGCGCAACTCGGGTGAGTACAGCCGCGCTTCGGCTTCGGAGAGACCCTCGCGGCTCTTCGGGGTCGGGTGCAGCGGATGTCCGAGCATCAGTGCCTGTTCGGCGGAGAGGAAGAGGTCGGGTTCGCCGACAGGGTGTTTCCGGCGCTCGGTGACGAATGCGGCGGTTCTGCGAACGGAGTCGGCCACACGTGCGACGAGATCTGCACCGGCGTCGGCCGGAGCGAGGGCAGGAGGTGCCAGGGGCGGAGCCGGGGTTGAGGGGACGTGAGCGTCAGCCTCGGGGGCGGCTGCGCCGGTCGCGGGGACGCGAGCGTCGGCTTCAGGGACGGTTGCCCCGGAGGCGGGCGCGGCTGTGGAGGTTACGGAGGCGGCGGCGTGGGCCCCAGGGATGGCTCGGCCAACTGTGGGCGAGGCCGTGGTGGGGCCCGGGTGCGTCGACGTGATGGTGGGCGATGCCGGCTGGACGGTGCACCCTGTCGACGGCAGGGTGTGCGGTGCCTGCTGAACGGCGGCCCGGGTGCGCCTGTCGGTGGGGTTCCGTGCGCTGGGTGTCTCGCGCGTGAGCAGGGCGGCGACTGTGATCGCGTCGGCCGGTGGAGCGTGGTCGGGGGCGCCTGCGAGGCGCGGGAGGCCGAAGCGGTGCCAGCCTGTCGGTGACCAGTAGTGGACGGGGGCAAGGAGGGCTGTGCCGCTGGCGGGGAGGGGGATGCGGAGGGTGTCGTTGTCGGGTGCGGGAAGGTTGGTCTCGCGTACCCAGCAGCGCAGCAGGTTCTCCACGGCGGCGGCCTCGGCCGCCGTGTGCGGGTCGGCATGCTCCAGGAGGTCGGTGGTGGCGCCACCCGACCACTCGGCCTCGGGGCGCCTTCCCTGCGCCGGAACCATCTCCCCCGGAACCGCGGTTTCCCCTCCCGCCTCCGCCGGGGCCTCCAGCTGGTGCGGTGTCCATGTAGTGGTCGGCGCCGGTCGCGGATGCGGGGAGATCTGGTCGGCGGAGGAGCCGTCGGTGTGGGGGTGGGCACGGCCGCCGGATGCGGAAGTGGTGTTCAAAGCTGCTTTCCTCGGGTGGTTCTGGCTGGTGCGGCCGGGGTGAATCGGTTTCGTGGTGCGGTAAGACGTGCGTCTGCACCGGGCGTTCAGGAGGGCGTGTGGTCGGGCTGGAGGTCAGGGAGTTCAAAGCGAAGCTCGGCGGTCACAGGCGGGGGGGGAGGGTGTGCGTATGCGCGTAAGGACTCGCGGCGGCACGGCCACTGGGCTACCCCGCCCGCTCGGCGCGGTCGCCGGGCCGGAAGGTCTGTGGGTGCCGTGGGTGCTCTGGGTGCTCTGGGTGCTGCGGGTGCGCCTGCTCTCCACGGGCGTGATTCCGGGCCACTGCCTCTACCGCGTCCGCCAGTCGGTCCAGTACCGCGGCCGCTTGTTCGTCGGTGATCGTCAGGGGTGGGAGCAGCCGTACGACGTTCGCGTGACGGCCGGCCAGTTCGACGATCAGGCCGCGGCGCAGGCACTCCCGTTGGACGGCGGCAGCGAGCCCGGGGGCGGCGGGGTGAGGGCCTCCAGCGGGGCCACCGACTGCGGCATCGGCTCTTCCAAAGCCGATCGAACGCGCCCACTCACCACCACGCCCCGCACCCGCACCCGCACCCGCACCCGCACCCGCACCCGCACCCGACAAGGCGTCCACGCCACGGTCATCGGAACCACCCAGGCCGACCCGAGTCCCAGCCCAGGTCCCAGCCTCGGCCGAAGTCCCAGCCCTCGCCCCCGCCACGGCCCGAGCAGCCTCGAAATCCCCCTCGGCCTCGACCAGTTCGATCCCGACCATCAGACCCCGACCCCGGACATCACCAACGATGGGGAACTCACCTGCCAGCTGCCGGAGTTGGCCAAGCATGCGGGAGCCGAGGGTCCCGGCCCGCTCCGCAAGGCCGTTTTCGCGGACGTAGGACAGGGTCGCCGTGCCTGCGGCCATGGCCAGCTGGTTGCCCGGGAAAGTGTCCGCCGAGGTACCGGGCTCCCCGGCGTCCAAGTCGTCCCGGTACACCAGGGCGGCCAGAGGCAGGCTGCCGCCGATGGCGTTGGAGAGGATCATCACGTCGGGGGTGATACCGCTGTGGTCCACCGCCCAGAAGGCGCCCGTGCGCCCGACTCCCGTCCGGACCTCGTCGGCGATCAGCGGGACGGACCGGGCGGCCGTGATCTGCCGCATGCGCAGCATCCACTCGTCGGGCGCCGGGACCACACCTCCCTCGCTCTGGACGGGTTCGAGGATCATCCCGGCGGGCAGCGGCGGCCCCGATTTAGGACCGTCGAGGACGGACTCGGTCCACCGGGCGGCGAGTTCGGCACCGCGCGCGCCGCCGACGCCGAAGGGACAGCGGTAGTCCTGCGGGTAGGGCAGGTACGCGATCCGCGATTCGACCGCGTCTCCGGGTGCTTCGAACACCCCGGTGGTCGTCCCCTTCTGCGCGCCCGTGAAGGCAAGCATGCCGTCGCGTCCGGTCGCCGACCGGACGAGGTGGAAGGCGGCCTCCACCGCGTCCGTATCGGCCGGCCCACAGAACCTCACCCGCGCGCGGTCGGCGAGGCCGGGCGGCAGGGTGCGGAAGAGTTCGGTGACGAAGGCGTCCTTGACGGGCGTCGCGAGGTCGAGGGCCTGCAGCGGCGCACCCGAGTCGAGGACCCTGCGGATCGCCTCCCGGACGACGGGGTGGTTGTGGCCGAGGACCAGGGTCCCCGCGCCCGAGAGGCAGTCCAGGTAACGACGGCCGTCCGCGCCCTCGATGGTCAATCCACGTGCCCGCACCGGCACGATCGGCAGGGCGCGAGCGTAGGTACGCGCCGCCGACTCGCGCACCGACTGACGCCGCAGAATCCCCTCGTGCACAAAGTGCGACCCATCGGACGCCGGCATGGCGGCACGCCCCTCGGCAGCCCCCTCGAGCGCACCCACGCCAGCCTCGCCGAGCCCGGTCACCACGGCCTCCCAGTACCCACCCCAGCCGCCTCTCCCAGCCCGGGCGCAGTGAGCCCTCCAACTCCGACCACAGCGGCACCCCCTTCACATGCAGGCTCCGCCGCCACCTCAACCGCACGCCTCTTCACCGCCACGGCTCCCTGTTCTCCCGCAGTCCAAGGGCAAGCCGTTCCTGACGTCCTCACCCGACCCGACATACGAAACCCCGCAAGCGTTCACTCGAAGACTCTCGAAAGCTCGCGGGAATTGGGCACGAGGGGCCGGGCCGGCCGACTGGACCCACCACCGGCAGCAAGCCCCTGTCGCTACCAACCCCGGACCGCTCAGCGGGTTACGGGTTGCCTCAAGATCCTTGCCGTGACGGAACCGTTGCCGTTCCGTGGGAAGTCCCCCATAGCGAGCGCATAGTGTGTGATGCCGTTCCAACACACCGTGAGCCAAGCGCGAGAGCACACCGATTCGCCCTCGGATCAGCCCGGATCGATCCGGACCGGTCCGCATCACGTCCGAGTCGACCCGACCGCGCGGGAGTTCGCGGCAAGCACCCAGTTCGTACACCTCAGGGGGAGTCAACCCATGCGACTCATACGGCCGTCCTTCACCGCTCGTCGAGGAAGGAACGCGCGCCGCAGAACCTCCCCCGCGCTGACCGCCGTTGCCCTCGCCTCGGCGCTCGTGCTCACCGCCACGGCCTGCGACTCGGGCGAAGCCGAGGCCGGCGGTGAGGCCTCGGCCTCCGCCACGTCCGCGGGCGACGGCAAGATCACGATCCCGGACAACATCAAGGACAAGCTCAAAGAGCACGGGATCGACCTCGACAAGTGGAAGAACGGCGCATGGAAGGACTGGAGCAAGGAGGACTGGCTGCGCGAGGCCGACGAGTACATCAACCCGATCATCGAGGGGCTCTGGGACCCGGACCGGATGCGGGACGCCGAGGATCCGGACAACGCCGTGGACGACAGCGACCTCTCCGATGACCAGGGTGTGACCGACCCGGAGCCCGCGCCCGTGGACGCGAAGGCCGTCGCACCTACGTACCACGCCAACGCTCCCGAAGCGGGCAAGGTGTTCTTCGACTCCCCCGAGGGCACGATGGTCTGCTCGGCGACGGTCGTTCAGGACCCGGCCCACCCGGGCAAGTCCAACCTGGTGTGGACAGCGGGCCACTGTGTGCACGCCGGCAAGGACGGCGGCTGGTACCGCAACATCGCGTTCGTGCCGTCGTACAACAACGAGGGCATGACGACCGGGCAGCTGGAGAGCGCCGCCAGGGAGGAGGTCGCTCCGTACGGCGTGTGGTGGGGCGACTGGGCTCAGACCTCGGACCAGTGGATCGAGCAGGGCGGGGCGACGGGCGGTGACGGCGCCTCGTACGACTTCGCCGTCATCCATGTGACGCCGGAGGAGGGCAGCGGCGGCAAGTCGCTGGAGGAGACGGTGGGTTCGGCTCTGCCGGTGGACTTCAAGGCTCCGGCCGTGACGAAGGTCTCGAGCATCACGGCGACCGGCTACCCGGCCGCGGCACCGTTCGACGGCCAGACCATGTACCAGTGCAAGGACAAGCCGGGACGGCTGTCGATCAGTGCCCCGGACCCGACGATGTACCGCATCGGCTGCACGATGACGGGCGGTTCGTCGGGCGGCGGCTGGGTCGCGGCAGGCTCGGACGGCAAGCCGGCGCTGGTCTCCAACACCTCGATCGGCCCGGTGACCGCGGGCTGGCTGGCCGGTCCGCGGCTGGGCGAGGTGGCCGAGGGTGTGTACGACTCGGTGAGCGAGAAGTTCGCGGGCCAGTGATCGCCCGCTGAGCACGGACGGCGGTGGGATGTGTCGGGGAAACCTTCACCACCTCGCCGCCGTTCACCCTCAACTCCCCGGGCATAGTGGGGTGTCGTCCGCAGGGGGAGATCCACAGGGATCCACCCTTCGCATGGCAAGCACACGACATTCGCACGTTCTCACGGGGGTCACCGCACCATGCGTTCCACACGTACGCCCGCAGCACCACGGCACGGGCGACGCACCCACACCCTCCTCGCCGCCACCGGGCTCGTCGCGGCGCTCGCTCTGACCGCGACCGCCTGCGGCGGCTCGGGCGAGGACACCGCCGCCGACAAGCCCGGCGCCACCACTTCCCAGGCCGCCGAAGGCAAGGTCGAGATCCCCGCCGGCATCGCCGACAAGCTCAAGGAGCACGGCATCGATGTCGACGACTGGGAGGCCGGCGGCTGGAAGGACTGGGACAAGGCCAAGTGGCTCAGTGCAGCCAAGGACTTCGTCAACCCGGTGATCGAGGGCCTCTGGAAGCCCGAGCGGATGCAGTCCGCGAAGGAGGCCGACAAGACCGTCTCGACGAAGGACGCCGCCGCCGACCAGGGCGTCAGCGACCCGGAGCCGGCGCCCGTCGAGGCCACGGCCGAGAAGACGCCGTACCACCAGAACGCGGCCCCGGTCGGCAAGATCTTCTTCGACTCCCCCGAGGGTCCGATGGTCTGCTCCGGCACGGTCATCAAGGACGTGAACCATCCGGGCAAGTCCAACCTGGTGTGGACGGCCGGCCACTGCGTGCACGCCGGCGGCAGCGGCGGCTGGTACCGCAACATCGTCTTCGTCCCGGCGTACAACGACCTCGGCAAGTCCGAGGCGCAGCTCGGCAACGCCACCGCCTCGGAGATCGCGCCCTACGGCAACTGGTGGGCCGATTGGGCCTCGACGTCGAACGGATGGATCCAGGGCGGTTCCGAGACGGGTGGCGCCGGTGCCGCGTACGACTACGCGGTGCTGCATGTGAAGCCGGAGTCGGGCTCCAAGTCCCTGGAGGAGACCACGGGCGCGCTGGACGTCGACTTCTCCGCCCCGTCCGCGAGCGAGGTCGCCACGATGGGCGCCTGGGGCTACCCGGCCGCGCCGCCGTACAACGGTCTGCAGATGTTCAAGTGCCTCGACCAGCCGGGCCGGTTCTCGCTGAGCGCCAGTCTGCCGGCGATGTACCGCATCGGCTGCACCATGACGGGCGGCTCGTCCGGCGGCGGCTGGTTCCGTGTGGTGGACGGCGAGACCAGGCTGGTCTCGAACACCTCGATCGGCCCGACCGACAACACCTGGCTCGCGGGCCCGCAGCTCGGCCAGGACGCCGAGACGCTCTACGACAACATGAGCAAGACGTACGGCGGTCAGTAGCGCGCACACCGAAGGCCCGCCCCTGCGACGAACAGGGAGCGGGCCTTCGGGTTTTCCGCGCACTACGAGGTCACGACGTCACGCGAGCGCCGCCGGAACGTACGGCGCGAGATCCGCCGCCAGTTCCTCGTGCACCCTCACCTTGAGCAGGGTGCCCTCCGGGGTGTGCTCCGCGGAGAGCACCTCGCCCTCGTCGTGAGCACGGGCGACCAGCTTGCCGTGCGTGTACGGCACGAGCGCCTCGACCTCGACCGACGGCCGCGGCAGCTCGTTGTCGATCAGCGCGAGCAGTTCCTCGATGCCCCGGCCGGTGCGCGCCGAGACCGCGATCGAACGCTTCTCGATCCGCATGAGCCGCTGAAGCGTCAGCGGGTCGGCCGCGTCCGCCTTGTTGATCACGACGATCTCGGGTACGCCGGTGGCGCCGACGTCCCTGATCACCTCGCGTACGGCGGCCAGCTGTTCCTCCGGGTCCGGGTGCGAGCCGTCCACCACGTGCAGGATCAGGTCGGACTCGCCGACCTCCTCCATGGTGGAGCGGAACGCCTCGACCAGGTGGTGCGGCAGGTGCCGGACGAAGCCGACGGTGTCCGCCAGCGTGTACAGACGGCCGCTGGGCGTCTCCGCCCGGCGCACGGTCGGGTCGAGGGTCGCGAACAGGGCGTTCTCGACCAGCACTCCCGCGCCCGTCAACCGGTTCAGCAGTGAGGACTTGCCGGCGTTGGTGTAGCCGGCGATGGCGACCGAGGGCACTTTGTTGCGCTTGCGCTCCTGGCGCTTGATCTCGCGGCCGGTCTTCATGTCCGCGATCTCCCGGCGCATCTTCGCCATCTTCTCGCGGATCCGACGCCGGTCCGTCTCGATCTTGGTCTCACCGGGACCACGGGTGGCGAGGCCGCCGCCCTTGCCGCCGCCCATCTGACGGGACAGCGACTGACCCCAGCCTCGCAGCCTCGGCAGCATGTACTGCATCTGCGCGAGCGCGACCTGCGCCTTGCCCTCTCGGGACTTGGCATGCTGGGCGAAGATGTCGAGGATCAGGGCCGTACGGTCGATGACCTTGACCTTGACGACGTCTTCGAGGTGGATGAGCTGGCCCGGGCTGAGCTCACCGTCGCAGATGACGGTGTCCGCGCCCGTTTCGAGCACGATGTCGCGCAGCTCGTCGGCCTTGCCGGAACCGATGTAGGTGGCCGCGTCGGGCTTGTCGCGGCGCTGGATCACGCCGTCGAGCACGAGCGCGCCCGCCGTCTCCGCGAGGGCGGCGAGCTCCGCGAGGGAGTTGTCCGCGTCCCGCGCGGTCCCCGTGGTCCAGACGCCGACGAGCACGACCCGCTCCAGGCGGAGCTGGCGGTACTCGACCTCGGTGACGTCCTCGAGCTCGGTGGAGAGGCCGGCGACGCGGCGCAGGGCCGCGCGCTCCGAGCGGTCGAACTGGTCGCCGTCCCGGTCTCCGTCGATCTCGTGGCTCCAGGCGACGTCCTCTTCCATCAGGGCATCGGCCCGAAGACCTTCGGGGTAGGCATGCGCGGGGCGCTCAGTGTCCTGGGAAGAAGATGAAGAGGAGGTCATTGGGTCCTTACGTCGATGGGGATTCCGAAAGACGACACAGAGCCGAAACGGAACTCCTGAGCCGGTCCGTCACTGCTCACAACGCACGAGTACCCCGGGAGATTCCCGTGTCCCGTGCCGCGCCGACCTGAAAGATGGTCGCACGGCACGGCCCGTCTCGTCACCGTGTTATTTCGCGGCGCCCCGCTGGGGTGCGGCCGACTTCCAGTCCGGGTGGCCGGGCATCGGCGGGGTCTTCTCACCGTAGAGCCAGCCCTCGAAGAAGCCGCCCAGCTCGCGCCCGGAGATGTTCTCGGCGAGCTCGATGAAGTCCGCGGTGCCGGCGACGCCGTCCTGGTGGCGGCTCACCCAGACCCTCTCCAGGCGTTCGAAGGCGGGGCGGCCGATCTCCTGTCGCAGGGCGTACAGGGCCAGCGCGGCGCCGTCGTAGACGTTCGGCCGGAAGATGCTGATCTTCTGACCGGGGTCGGGCGCCTTGGGCGCGGCGGGCGGTCCGCCGGACGCGCGCCAGCGGTCGGAGGCGCCGTACGCCGCCTTCATCCGCGCCTCCACGGGCCGGTCCGCCTCCTCCTCCGCGTACAGGGCCTCGTACCAGGTGGCGTGTCCCTCGTTCAGCCACAGGTCCGACCAGGTGCGCGGGCTGACGCTGTCGCCGAACCACTGGTGGGCCAGCTCGTGCACCATGATCGACTCGACGTACCACTTCGGGCGGGCGGGCTCCGTGAACAGGTCTCTCTCGAAGAAGGAGAGGGTCTGCGTCTCCAGCTCGAAGCCGGTGTCGGCCTCGGCCATGAGCAGGCCGTACGTCTCGAAGGGGTACGGCCCGACCTTGCCCTCCATCCAGACGATCTGGTCGGGGGTCTTCTTCAGCCACGGCTCCAACCGCTCACGGTCCTTGGTGGGCACGACGTCCCGCACCGGCAGCCCGTGCGGGCCGTTGCGGCGCAGCACGGTGGAGCGGCCGATGGACACCTGGGCAAGTTCGGTGGCCATGGGGTGCTGGGTCCGGTACGTCCAGGTCGTCGCCTTGCCCGCCCGGTCCACGCCGGTCGGCAGACCGTTGGCGACGGCCGTGTAGCCCTCGGGCGCGGTGACCCTGATGGTGAACATCGCCTTGTCGGAGGGGTGGTCGTTGCACGGGAACACCAGGTGGGCGGCATCGGCCTGGTTGGCCATGGCGAGGCCGTCCGCGGTCCTGACCCAGCCGCCGTCCCGGTCCTCGGCGGACACGGGGTCGCTGGTGTGCCGGACGGTGACCCGCATCCAGCTGCCCTCGGGCAGCGGGTCCTCGGGCGTGACCACCAGGTCCTCGCCGGCGCTCGTGAAGGCCGCGGGCTCGCCGTCGACCTCGACCGAGTCGACCTTGCCGTGCGCGAAGTCGAGGTTCAGGCGGTCCAGCGAGGTCGTCGTCCAGGCGTCGATCGTGGTGACCGCCTGGAGGGGCTTGTTGTTGGTGCCCGAATAGGTGAAGGCGAGGTCGTACGACGCCACGTCGTAGCCCGGGTTGCCCAGCTGCGGGAAGAGGCGGTCGCCGACGCCCAGCGGGGCCTCCGGGGCGCTCGCGGCGAGAAGGCAGACGGAGACGGCGGAGGCGAGGAGTGCGGCTGCCTTTCGGCGCCGAGGGGCCGTGATGCGGGCTCGGGGAGCCGGGGTGCGGGGGGTGAGCGGCATGCACCACGGCTATCAGGGGGCGCGTGCGGTGCGGCGGCGGCGCGCGATCGGCCCACTCGAACGGGTAGATCAGCGGGACGAGAGGTTCGCCGCACGCAACTGCGCCCCACGCGCGCGGGCATCGTCCGCAGTCAGCCTCAGATCCCCGGCGTCTGCGCCCTGCTCACGTCGTACACCCCCGGCACATTCCGCATCGCCCGCATCAGGGCGGGCAGGTGTGCCGCGTCGGGGAGTTGGACCGTGTAGGTGTGGCGTACGCGTTGCTGGCTCGGGGGCTCGACGGTCGCGGAGACGATCTCGGCGCCCTCCGAGGCCATCGCTTCCGTGAGGTCGGCGAGCAGATGCGGGCGGCCGAACGATTCAGCGAAAAGGGTGACCCGGCACCGGGTGGTGTCTCCCCAGCGCACGTCGACCTCCGCGCGCCCCGCACTCTTCATGCGCGCCACCGCCGCGCACTCCACGCGGTGGACGGTCACCGCTCCCCCGCGGACAGGGAAACCGATCACCTCGTCGGGCGGTACGGGCGTGCAGCAGCCCGCGAGCCGTACGCTCGCGCCGGGCTGGTCGACTACGGCGTTCGCGGTGGGGCGGTCCGCCTCAGCGCTCGTGGCGGCGGTCCGGTCGGCAGTCGGGGCGGCGGGGCCTTCGGAAGCCGTCACGGAGTTCCCGGCGGCGACCGGCCGGGGAGATGGCTCGGTGGACCGAAGGGTCGGAACCGGCCCCTCCCTCTGCGCTTCGGCGGACGCAGGATGCGTCGCCAGCCACCGCTGGATGGCGATCCGGGCGGCGGCCGTGTGGGCGTGCTCCAACCACTCTCTGGAGGGCTCCGAGGCGGGATCCTGGCCCATGAGGAGCTGGACGGTGTCACCGTCCCGCAGGACCGTGCTCAGCGTCGCCAGGCGGCCGTTGACCCGGGCGCCGATGCACGCGTGTGCGTCCTCCCCGTACTGCGCGTACGCGGCGTCCACACAGGTCGCGCCCTCCGGCAGACCCAGAGTGCCTCCGTCGGGCCGGAAGACGGTGATCTCGCGGTCCTGGGCGAGGTCCTCGCGCAGGGTGGACCAGAAGGTGTCCGGGTCGGACGCGCCCTCCTGCCATTCGAGGAGGCGGGAGAGCCATCCGGGCCTGGTGGGGTCGGCCCGCTCGCCGTCACTGGAGACGGCCTGCTCCTCCGAAGGAGGAGCGTAGGGATTGCCGAGCGCGACGACCCCGGCCTCGGCGACCTTGTGCATCTGGTGGGTGCGGATGAGGACTTCGGTGACCTGGCCGTCCTCGCGGGCCACCGCGGTGTGCAGCGACTGGTACAGGTTGAACTTGGGGACGGCGATGAAGTCCTTGAACTCCGAGACGACGGGCGTCATACAGGTGTGCAGTTCGCCGAGTACGCCGTAACAGTCGGCGTCCTCGTTCACCAGCACCAGCAGACGGCCGAAGTCGGCGCCGCGCAGCCGGCCGCGCTTGCGGGCCACGCGGTGCACGGAGACGAAGTGCCGGGGCCGGATGAGGACTTCGGCCGGGATGTCGGCGTCCCGCAGGACCGTGCGCATCTCCTCGGCCATCTCGGCGAGCGGATCGTCCGCGCGGGAAGCGTTGTCGACGATCAACTGCCGTGTGTGCTCGTACTCCTCGGGGAGGAGGATCGCGAAGACCAGGTCCTCCAGTTCGGTCTTGAGCGCCTGGACGCCGAGCCGTTCGGCGAGCGGAATGAGGACGTCCCGGGTGACCTTGGCGATGCGGGCCTGCTTCTCGGGGCGCATCACGCCGAGGGTGCGCATGTTGTGCAGCCGGTCGGCGAGTTTGATCGACATCACGCGGACGTCGTTGCCGGTGGCGACGAGCATCTTGCGGAAGGTCTCGGGCTCGGCGGCGGCGCCGTAGTCGACCTTCTCCAGTTTCGTGACGCCGTCGACGAGAAAGCGCACCTCCTCGCCGAACTGCTCACGGACCTGATCGAGCGTCACGTCCGTGTCCTCGACGGTGTCGTGGAGCAGAGACGCCGTCAGGGTTGTTGTCTCGGCGCCCAGTTCGGCCAGGATCAGGGTCACCGCGAGCGGGTGTGTGATGTACGGCTCACCGCTCTTGCGCATCTGACCGCGGTGCGAGGACTCGGCCAAGACATAGGCGCGGCGCAGCGGTTCGAGGTCGGCGTCGGGGTAGTGCGCGCGGTGGGCCTCGACCACATGGCCGATGGCGTCGGGCAGCCGGCCGCGGGCGGTGGGGCCGAGCAGCGCGGCCCGGCCGAGTCGGCGCAGGTCGAGCCGGGGGCGGGCCTTCCTGCGGGGCACTGTCGGCAGCACAGGACCTGTTGTCACCGGGCCTGGGCTCGCAGGATTCGTGGCCTCCGCACTCATGGGCACCTCCGGCTGCGTGGACCGGCGGACGGGGTGCCCCAGGGCGGGCACGGCTCGGGGGATGGCTTCGGTCCCCCGTCCGGGCCGGTGCTTGATGCTACCGAGCCCATCACGTGCACCTGACCGCCTCTCGCCGAGCGTGAAAAGGATCACCCATTCGAGCGAAGGCTTTTAGGTTTACGGTTTCGCGCCCCGTGACTGCGACCGGGTCATCGAACGAAGCTTTCCAGCCACTCCGCGTCGATCTCGCCCTCGGCGACGATCACCGCGGGGCCGGTCATCTCGATCTCGCCGTCGGGCCGCTCGGTGATCACCAGGGTGCCGCCGGGCACGTCGACGGTGTACGTCGCCGGGATTCCGGTGAGGGTCGGGTCGGCGCCGTCCCGGCGGGCGGTGGCCACGGCGACGGCGCACGCGCCCGTGCCGCACGAGCGGGTCTCGCCGGAGCCGCGCTCGTGCACACGCAGGGCGACATGCCGGGGGCCGCGGTCGATCACGAACTCGACGTTCACGCCGTCCGGGTAAGCGGCGGCCGGGCTGAAGGGCGGCGGGGAGTGCAGGTTGCCCGCGTGCGCGAGGTCGTCCACGAAGGCGACGGCGTGCGGGTTGCCCATGTTCACGTTCCGCGCGGGCCAGCTGCGCTCGCCGACGCTCACCGTGACTTCTCCCTCGGGGAGGAGCGCCTTGCCCATGCCGACCGTGATGTCGCCCTCCTTGGCGATGTGCACGGTCTTCACGCCCCCGCGCGTGGCGATCGCGAGGTCGCCCTCGCCGGCGTACCCGGCGCGCTGGAGGTAGCGCGCGAACACGCGCACGCCGTTGCCGCACATCTCCGCGATCGAGCCGTCGCCGTTGCGGTAGTCCATGAACCACTCCGCCTCGGCCGCCATGCCCTCGGCCTCGGGGTGGGCGGCGGACCGCACCACGTGCAGCAGGCCGTCACCGCCGATTCCGGCTCGGCGGTCGCACAGGGCGGCGACGGCGGCCGGGGGCAGGTCGATGGCGTTCTCCGGGTCCGGGACGATCACGAAGTCGTTCTCGGTGCCGTGACCCTTGAGGAAGGCGATCCGCGTGCTCATTCCTCGATCGTACGGGGTGGGTACGACAACCCCACGCGCGCGAGGTCGGCGCAGCGACCGCCCCCAGGATCAGCGCAGCCGGGCCACGCGCCACACGGCCAGCACGACCACCGCGGCGACCATCACTGCGTACGCGATCACGATCCGCCAGTCCGGACGGCGCCCGGAGCCCCGCTGCGGCAGCCCGGGCCACGTGTAACCAACGCGGCGGGCGGCCATCATGCCCCAGCCGGCCGCACAGGAGCAGATCAGCAGCCCCAGCATCGCGATCACGGCCCCGCTGTCGCCGAAGTCGAAGGCCAGCGGGAAGGCGAACATCAGGGAGCCGACCGCAGCCAGGCTCACGATCGGAGCGAGCTGCCAGATGCGCATCCGGCGCTGCGGGCGCAGCTCGACCTCGACCTCCGGGCCGCCCGAGAACATCTCCTCGGGCTCCGGACCGTCGGCGGTCACACCGCCCTGCGTCTCGTCGGGCCCGTCGGGGCTCAGACGGTCACCGTCCTGCTCCGTTTCACCGCTTTCCGCGGTGAGGGGCTCAATGCCTTGTGCGGTGTCGCGAGGGCCGGCCTCCATCGCCACGCGCCCTCCCAACTCGGACTCCACTTGGTCGATCGAAGCTCGATGATGGCACGGCGCCGAAGGCCACGATGACGGCCGGAGCGTCCCGATGCCATGACGTGATCAGGCTGTAACCGGTCGTTCGACCAACGCCAGTGCGAGCTGCGGAAGTTCTGTGAGATCCGCCGCAGCCCCACTCAACCAGTGCACCCGGGGATCGCGCCTGAACCACGAATCCTGACGGCGCGCGAAGCGTTTGGTGGCTCGTACGGTCTCGGCCCGCGCCTCTTCGTCGGTGCACTCACCGGCAAGCGCCGCGAGCACCTGCTGGTAGCCGAGCGCGCGCGAGGCCGTACGCCCCTCGCGCAACCCCTGCGCCGCAAGAGAGCGCACTTCGTCCACCAGCCCGGCGTCCCACATTCGGTCGACCCGGCGAGCGATGCGCTCGTCGAGCTCGGGCCGCGCCACGTCGACGCCGATCTGGAGGGTGTCGTAGACGGAGTCGTGGCCGGGGAGGTTGGCGGTGAAGGGCCGGCCGGTGATCTCGATCACCTCGAGGGCCCGGACGATACGGCGGCCGTTGCTGGGCAGGATCGCCTGTCCGGCCTCGGGGTCGGCGGCGGCCAGGCGCGCGTGCAGCGCCCCCGAGCCGCGCAGGGTGAGCTCCTCCTCCAGCCGGGCCCTGACCTCGGGGTCGGTGCCGGGGAACTCCAGGTTGTCGACGGCCCCGCGGACATAGAGCCCTGAACCGCCGACCAGAATCGGCCAGCGCCCTTCGGCGAGCAGCGCGTCGATCCTGGCGCGGGCCAGTTTCTGGTACTCGGCGACGGAGGCGGTGACCGTGACGTCCCAGATGTCCAGGAGGTGGTGCGGGACGCCTGCACGCTCCTCGGGCGTCAGCTTGGCGGTGCCGATGTTCATCCCTCGGTACAGCTGCATGGAGTCGGCGTTGACGACCTCGCCGCCGAGACGCTGAGCCAGAAAGACTCCCAGATCGGACTTTCCGGCCGCGGTCGGTCCGACGACGGCGATGACTCGGGGTGCGGGGGGTGCGCTACTCACTGCCCCAGTCTCGCAAACCTCCCGCCTGCGCCTCGAACGAGTTACGTGACGGCACGCGCGCGGGGTCGTTGCCAGTTGCGAGGTGTTCCGCCGCCCGATCGCAGAGGCGGCGACCCGGGCGGCGCAAACGGACGCACCGGACGACGCGGGATTTCGCCCGCACGAGTAACGTATGGAGTGGATATGGGCGTTTTCGCACGACTTCTCCGGAGGTCGAAGACCACGGAGGAGGCGTCAACCGCCGAGGCGCAGGCCGGCACACCGACGGCCGAGCCCGCGACTCAGGAGGCGGCGGAGGCGAAGGGGTCGGTCGAGACCGAGGCCGGGGCGAAGTCCAAGACGAAGGCTGAGGCCAAGGCCGAGGACGCGGTGGAGGAGACGGCGGTAGAGGCCGTCGAGGACACCTCCGGCTCCGGCGAGGGCGTCGAGATCCCCAAGCAGCAGTCCGCCGAAGAGGCTGCCGACAGCGAGGCCGGCGAAGGCGCCCGCACGTAACTGCCCGCGAGGGAAGGTGGACCATGGGTCTCCTGGACAATTTGAAGACCAAACTAAACCCGGCCAAGGACAAGGTCGCCGACCTCGCGCAGCATCACGGGGACAAGGTCCAGCATGGCCTCGACAAGGCCGCGAAGGTCGTCGACAAGAAGACCAAGGGCAAGTACAGCGACAGGATCCAGTCGGGGACGGGCAAGGCCAAGGGCGCCATGGACCGACTCGCGCACAAGGACAGCCCGGACGCGGGAGGCCACATCGGCACTCCACCGGCCTCCCCGCCACCGGCCGGTCCCCCGCCGACTTCCTGAACGGCACGGCACACCGGCGGACGGCCGCGGAGCACGACGCTCCCGGCCGTCCGCCGTTTGCGTCGCCTCCGCGTACGACGAGGTCGTCATGCCCAGGCCGTATGACCTGGTCGCTATGACCTGGTCGCTATGACCTGGTCGCTATGACCAGGTCGCTATGACCAGGTCGCGACCACGTACCCCACTCCGTACGGCGCGTCCTCGTACAGGAGCGTGCCGCCGAGGTCCGTGCCCTCGGCCGCGCCGGCCAGCACCTGCCAGGGGGCCCGGCCGGATGCCTTGAGTTCGTACGCCAGGTTCGCGTCCAGCGTCTTGAGGGCCGCCACGTCCGCCGACCCCAGCGCACGCGTGACCTCCGCGTCGAACGGTGCCGCCCGCCTGTCGAGATAGCCCGGCGCCTTGAGAGTGCGGCACGCGCTGGCGTCGCCCATCACCAGCATCGCCACCCGCGCGGCCCGGGCGGCGATTTCCCCTCCGACTTCGATACACCGCTCGGCCGCGAGAGGTTCCCCCACGCCGAGTCCCTCGATCGGGGCATCCGCCCACCCGGCCCGCTCCAGGAGCCACGCGGCCACCGCGAGCGAGGGCGGGAGCAGGTGCCGGGCAGCCGTGCCCCGGTCCGCGCCCAGGCGTACGTCGATGTCCACGCCGAACCCGTGGAACGAGCCCCGGGTGCCCTCCGGGTGCGTCCCGCGCCCGCTCTGCTCGGCCGGACCGACGACCACGAGCTGGTCGGGCCGGGCGGCGGCGAGGACACCCAGCGCGTCCGTGCACGCGGCACGCGCGGCGTCCAGCTCGAGTGCGGCTCCCGCGGCGATCTCGGGCACGAGCAGGGGCGGGCAGGGGCAGACTGCGGCGGCGACAAGCATGATCGGCAGGGTAACCCCGAGGGGCCGCGGGACGGCAGCCGATGAGCAACGGATCGGGCCCGTACGCCTTTCGTCGCGCGCCACGCGCGGCGGCGGTCGGCCGTCCACACCGCAGACCGCAACCCGCAACCCGCGCCGACCACAAGCCGAGAGCCGTCCGGCCCCCGAGCCGAACCCCGTCAGGCAGCAGGACGAGGGACCTGCCAGACCTCTCGCCGAACGCCACACCACAAGCCCACAAGCCCACAAGCCCACAAGCCCACAAGCCGAAGCCCGTCACAAGCCGAAGGCTCACCACGGGCTGCCTCGGCCGCAGCCCCGCAGCCCCGCAGCGCCGACCGGCGTCAGTCGCAGCCGCAGCCGCTGCCCGTCGCGGCCGGGAGCGGCTCGGGGGCGCCGATCTTCGGGAGGCCGAGCATGACGCCGGCCGGCTTGGCGGCCTTCTCGGCGTTGCGCTTCTCCCAGGCGTCGCCCGCGCGCGTGGGGCGTACGGCGAGGGTGGGGCCCTCGGCAAGGAGGTGGTGCGGGGCGGCATACGTGATCTCGACGGTGACCACGTCGCCGGGACGCACCTCCTGCTCCGGCTTGGTGAAGTGGACCAGCCGGTTGTCGGGGGCGCGGCCGGAGAGGCGGTGGGTGGCGCCGTCCTTGCGGCCCTCACCCTCGGCGACCATGAGGTCGAGCGTGCGGCCGACCTGCTTCTTGTTCTCTTCCCAGGAGATCTCCTCCTGAAGGGCGACGAGACGCTCGTAGCGCGCCTGGACGACCTCCTTCGGGATCTGGTTCTCCATGGTCGCGGCCGGGGTGCCGGGCCGCTTCGAGTACTGGAACGTAAACGCCTGCGCGAACCGGGCCTCGCGGACGGCGTGCAGGGTCTGCTCGAAGTCCTCCTCGGTCTCGCCGGGGAAGCCCACGATGATGTCGGTGGTGATCGCCGCATGCGGAATGGCGGCGCGGACCTTCTCGATGATCCCGAGATAGCGCTCCTGACGGTAGGAGCGGCGCATCGCCTTCAGGACCGTGTCCGAACCGGACTGCAGGGGCATGTGCAGCTGCGGCATCACGTTCGGTGTCTCGGCCATGGCCGAGATCACGTCGTCTGTGAAGTCGCGCGGGTGCGGGGAGGTGAAGCGGACGCGCTCCAGGCCGTCGATGGTGCCGCAGGCGCGCAGCAGCTTGCTGAAGGCCTCGCGGTCGCCGATGTCGGAGCCGTACGCGTTCACGTTCTGGCCGAGCAGCGTGATCTCGGAGACGCCCTCGGCGACCAGGGCCTCGATCTCGGCCAGGATGTCGCCGGTCCTGCGGTCCTTCTCCTTGCCGCGCAGGGCCGGGACGATGCAGAAGGTGCACGTGTTGTTGCAGCCGACGGAGATGGAGACCCAGGCCGCGTACGCGCTCTCGCGCCGCGTCGGCAGGGTCGAGGGGAAGGCTTCGAGCGACTCGGCGATCTCGACCTGCGCCTCCTCCTGGACACGGGCGCGCTCCAGGAGGACCGGCAGCTTGCCGATGTTGTGCGTGCCGAAGACGACGTCCACCCAGGGCGCCTTCTTCACGATGGTGTCGCGGTCCTTCTGCGCGAGACACCCGCCGACCGCGATCTGCATCCCGGGGCGGCTCGCCTTCCTCGGCGCGAGGCGACCGAGGTTGCCGTACAGCCGGTTGTCGGCGTTCTCGCGCACCGCGCAGGTGTTGAAGACGACGACGTCCGCGTCCCCGTCCGAACCCTCGGGCGCGCGCACGTACCCGGCGTCCTCGAGCAGCCCGGACAATCGCTCGGAATCGTGGACGTTCATCTGGCACCCGTAGGTGCGCACCTCGTATGTCTTCACGCCCACTGCCAGGCTCCGGTCGCTGCTGCTCATGTGACAAGGGTAGGCGGTGCTCGGAGTGCGCCCCGCCCTCGCACTCCCGGCAAGGGGCACGCCGCCGACAGTCCCGGAAAATACCGCGCCCTCGCCCGTTCGGCCCAGCAGCGAAAGCCGGACAAGAGCTGCATCCCTATGGTCGCTGTGAGGCCGCACAGGCCGACCCGCCGGAAAGGAAACTCCCATGGGGATACGCACCCCGTTCGTCGCCGCAGTGACGGTCGTCCTCGCCACCGGACCGCTGGCGGGCGCCGCACACGCTCGGGCCGACCTGAACTGCAGTGACTTCGCCTTTCAGGAAGACGCGCAAGCGGAGTTCAACCGCAACCCGCTCGACCCGAACCGGTTGGACGAGGACCAGGGACCGGATGACGGCATCGCCTGCGAGGTCCTGCCCCGCAGAGGCTCGACCGGCGTGACAGCTGCCACGCCTCTCCCCACCCGCGGTGTCCAGGGGGGCGTCGGCGGCAGCGCGGGACCCGCCGACTTCGAGCAGGCGCTGGGCATGGGCCTTGCCCTTGGCGCGCTTGCCCTCACGGCTGCGCATGTGGCGCTTCGGCGCCGCGATGCTGCCGGGTCGCGAAGAAACTGACCGATCGCGTCCGCGAGCGCTTCGGCCGTGGTTCGCCGATCCCGCCGGTTCCCTGAATCCGCGTTGCGGCGCCGGGCAAGCGCTCGCCCACCCAGGGCGTGGTTCGCCGATCGGCTCATGGATCGATGAGGCCGGCCCGGATTGCGTAGCGGGTCAGTTCCAGGCGGTCGCGCATGCCGAGTTTCTGCAGGAGGTTCGCGCGGTGGCGTTCGACCGTCTTGGCGCTGATGAAGAGGAGTTCGCCGATCTCTTTCGAGGTATGGCCCTCGGCCACGAGCTTGAGGATCTCCTCCTCGCGCTCGGTGATGGCCCGCTCGGGCAGACCGTCGCCCCGGTGGAGGCGGTCGAGGTACGAGCGGACGAGGGCTCGCTCCGCGCCCGGGTAGATGAACGGCTCGTCCCGTACCGCCGCCCGGCACGCCTCGACGAGGTCGCGGTCGGCGACGGACTTCAGGACGTAGCCTCCGGCGCCTGCCTTGAGGGCCTCGAAGAAGTACTGCTCGTTGTCGTACATCGTGAGGATGAGGATGCGCAGGTCCGGCAGGCGGCGGGAGAGTTCGCGAGCCGCCTGGAGGCCGGTCATGCGGGGCATGGCGACGTCCAGGACCGCCAGATCGACGTCACGCGCGCGTGCCAGTTCGACCGCCTCCGCCCCGTCGCCGGCCTCGGCCACGACAGTGAGGTCCGGCTCATTCTCGAGGATGAGCCGCACTCCTCTCCGTACGAGCGTGTGGTCGTCGGCGAGCAGGACGCGGATCGGGGTCCGGAGCGGCGGGCGGGGTGCCATCAGCGGCTCTCCCCGATCGCGGCCGGAATGCGCAGCCGTATGTCCGTGCCGCGCCCCGGGGCGGGTTCCAGGGAGAGCGCGGCGCCTATGAGGAGGGCACGTTCGCGCATACCGCTGATGCCTGAGCCCTCCGGTGCCCCGCCCCGGCCTTTGCCGTTGTCGCGTACGAGCAGTTCGACGCCGTCCGTGACCGGCCGCAGCCGGACCTCCGCACGGTCGGCGGCGGCGTGCCGCACGGTGTTGGTGAGGCCTTCCTGTGCGACGCGGTAGACCACGAGTTCCGACTCCTCGGTCAGCCGGGGCAGATCGCCGGGGACGTGGTGCCGCACGGTCAGACCGTGCGTGGTGAACTCGGCCGCGAGGGAGCGCAGGGCGCTCGGCAGCCCGAGCTCGTCCAGGACGCCGGGGCGCAGTCGGCGGGCGATGCGGCGGATCTCGTCGAGGCCCGCGCGGGTGGCTTCCTGCGCCTGGCTCACGTCCTCGCGCAACTCGTCGGGCACCTGGTCGGCGACGCGCTTGAGCTGGAGGAGGACTGCGGTCAGGGTCTGGCCGACCTCGTCGTGGAGTTCGCGGGCGATGCGGTGGCGTTCGCGTTCCTGGGCGGAGAGCGCTCGGGCGGCGCCGGTGGCGCGTTCGGCCTCCAGCCGGTCGAGCATCGTGTTGTACGTCGTGATGAGCGCGGCCGTCTCCGCGGGGCCGGCGACAGGGGCTCGGGCTCCGGGGCGCAGCAGGTCGGCCGTTGCCATGGCCCGGCCCAGCCGCTGGAGTGGAGCGAGACCGATGCGCAGCACGAGCGCGTTGGCAGCGAGCAGTGCGGCGAGGCCCGCCACGACCGCGACCGCCTCGCCCGGCAGGACGGGGGTGGACACGGTGACCGGGCCCAGCAGCAGTGCGGCGGCCGCGATCAGCCCGACGGCGTTGAGCGAGAAGATCCGCCAGAACAGCGACACGGTCCTGTTCGCGCCCCCTCCCGTCCTTGCGTGCGGCACCGTCCCAGTCACCTTCGCCGCGCACCTTCGGCCTCGTATATCCGTGACGACACCCATGTCGCCACCGTACGGGCGGCTGACAGCATGGCGGTTGCGCGGGTCTGACGGCGCTCGGGCCGCGAAGCCAAAGTGAAGGCCAGTACCAGACCAGTACTAGAGGGGAAGAAACGTGTCTGCTCCACGCCTGAGGGCGACGCCGCTGCCGGGCATCGGGGTCCAGTACGACCTCGTCACCCGGGAAGACCGCCATCTGTCCGTGGTGGCGCACCGCGACGGCGGCCGCACGGTGAGCGTGTACCAGGCCGACGATCCCGACTCCTGTGCACAGTCGCTGCGGCTGACCGGTGCCGAGGCGGGCGCGCTGATCGACACGTTGAAGCCGTCCCACCACAGTGCGAGCCTGCTCTACACGACGGACCTTGGGCTGGTCGCCGAACGCATCGAGGTCGCCGCGGGCTCGCGCTGGAACGGGCGGGTACTGGGCGAGACCCGGATGCGGACCGAGACGGGCGCCTCCGTCGTGGCGGTGTTGCGGCGGACGGAGGCGATTCCGTCACCGGCGCCGGACTTCCGGCTCATCGGCGGCGACACCCTGATCGTGATCGGCACCCGTGAGGGCGTCGACGCCGCCGCCGCGATACTCGGGCGGGAGTGAACCGGTGCACTCCGCGGTCCTTCTGATCGAGTTCGGTTCCATCATCCTCGCCCTCGGACTGCTCGGCCGGTTCGCCGCCCGCTTCCGGCTCTCTCCCATCCCGCTGTATCTGCTCGCCGGACTGGCCTTCGGTGAGGGCGGGCTGCTGCCGCTCGGGGCGAGTGAGGAGTTCGTCGCGACCGGCGCCGAGATCGGCGTCATCCTGCTGCTGTTGATGCTCGGCCTGGAGTACACGGCCGGCGATCTGATCACCAACCTCAAGTCCCACTACCCGTCCGGACTCGTCGACTTCGCGCTCAACGCCCTGCCGGGCGCGGCGGCGGCGCTGCTGCTGGGCTGGGGGCCGGTGGCCGCGGTCGTGCTGGCCGGCGTCACCTGGATCTCGTCGTCCGGCGTGATCGCGAAGGTGCTCGGCGACCTGGGCCGGGTGGGCAACCGGGAGACGCCGGTGATCCTCAGCGTCCTCGTCCTCGAGGACCTGGCGATGGCCGTGTACCTGCCCATCGTCACCGCGCTGGTGGCCGGCGCCGGGCTGCTGGCCGGGAGCGTGACCCTGGCGATCGCGCTGGGGGCTGCGGGGCTCGTCCTGTTCGTGGCGGTGCGCTACGGCCGGTTGATCTCCCGGTTCGTCTCCAGCGACGACCCGGAGAAGCTGCTGCTGGTCGTGCTGGGCCTGACGATCCTGGTGGCGGGCATCGCCCAGCAGCTCCAGGTGTCCGCCGCGGTGGGCGCGTTCCTGGTCGGCATCGCCCTGTCGGGGGAGGTCGCGGAGGGCGCGCACACCCTGCTGAGCCCCTTGCGGGACCTCTTCGCCGCCGTCTTCTTCGTCTTCTTCGGCCTCCACACCGACCCGGCCAGCATCCCGCCCGTACTGCTGCCCGCCCTCGCGCTTGCGGTCCTCACCGCCACGACGAAGATCGCCACCGGGTACTGGGCAGCCCGACGAGCCGGAATCTCCGTCAAGGGCCGCTGGCGCACCGGCGGCGCGCTGGTGGCACGCGGCGAGTTCTCGATCGTCATCGCGGGGCTGGCCGTGAGCGCCGGCATCGAACCGTCCCTCGGCCCGCTGGCCACGGCGTACGTCCTCATCCTGGTCGTCCTCGGCCCCCTCACCGCGCGCTACACGGAGCCGGTGGCGTCCTGGTGGACCCGCCGCGCCGAGGACCGCCGGGAGACCAGGGAAACCTCGTCCCGGGCGGCAGCCGAGGCGGAGGCGGGGGCTTCGGTGGGCGGGGAGTGACTCGTCGGCTGCACGCGCACGGGTGCCCTGGGCGCGGGCACGAGTGACCAGGCGCCAGCGGTGGTCAAGCACACCACGCCGTGCCCCGTGGAAGCAGCGGGAGCGAACCCGAGGCGCCTTCGTGGGCGGCAACCGAATCACCGGCCGCGAAGCGGGCCCGCCCCGGTGGGACACCGGCAGCGGAGCCGCCGGGCAGGCGACGGCTGAACACCCGCAGACGCGCGCGCCTGCACCCCGATGTTCGGATGGGCGGCGGCCCGGTCGCCGACCGGCGAGTACTTGAGGACCTTGCCGCCGGCGCGGCGGGCGACGCGGCCGTCGGGGACGCGCTTGGTCATGTTGGAGCGATGGGTCTCGGCGATCACCGCGTCGAGGTCGATGCCGTGGACGAGGGCCGTGCCGTACGCAACGTAGACGACGTCGGCGAGTTCGTGTGCGAGCCTGTCGAGCGGACCGGTGACGGACACCTCGGCGGCCTCCGCGGCCTCTTCGGCCTCCGAGGCGAGCAGTTCACCGCGATGGGCAGCCAGTTCGGGCTAGACCTCGGTGGGCATACTGCGGGCGGCGAGCCCGACGGCGAGGTGGAATTCGCGGACCAGGTCGACGGGCGAGGAGCTCATACGCCGACTCCAGCGATCGCCTCCGCCAACGCCGTCGGTGAACCCGGCGGCCCCGGCGGTCACCCCTCGGGCGCCGCGCCCTGTGCCGCCGCCCCTGGTCAGCACGGCGCCCCGGCTGGCAGGATCGCCGCATGTCCAGAGTGTTCCCCCGTATCGGCAGGCGCCGGGCCCTGCAGGGCGCGGCCACCGGGTTCGTCGCGTTCGGGCTGCTGCTGTGGTGGCTGCTGCCGCTGGGTGAGGCGCCGCCGAGCGGGACGATCACGTTCAGTACGGGGACGAAGGCCGGCGTCTACCAGGAGTACGGGAGGCTGCTGCGCACCGAGCTCGACAAGGACATGCCGAACCTGAAGGTGCGGCTGCTGACCAGTGACGGCTCTCAGGAGAACGTCGCGCGGGTGGCCACCGGCCAGGCCGACTTCACCATCGCGGCGGCCGATGCCGTGGAGACGTACACGGGCACGGGTGCCGACCGGCTGCGCGGTGTCGCCCGCCTGTACGACGACTACGTACAGCTCGTCGTCCCGCGCGGCTCGGACGTCGAGTCCGTCGCGGACCTGAAGGGCAAGCGCGTGGCCATAGGACTGCCCCACTCGGGCGTGCGGCTGATCGCCAACCGGGTACTCAAGGTGGCCGGCATCGACGCAAAGAAGGACATCACGCCGATGTCCGACGGGATCGACACCGGACCGGACCGGCTCAAGCGGGGCGAGATCGACGCGTTCTTCTGGTCGGGCGGGCTGCCGACCGCCGGACTGGAGAAGCTGTCCGCCACCTACGCCTTCCGGTTCGTGCCGATCGGCACCGACCTCGTCGCCAAGCTGCACGAACAGGGCGGCCCGTCCCGCTACTACCGCGCCACGAACATGCCGGAGTCGGCCTATCCCCCCATCCAGAAGGGGTCCACGGTGGCGACGATCGCGGTGTCCAACCTGCTGATGACACGCAAGGACATGGACCCGAGGCTCACCGAGTGGCTGACCCGGACCGTGCTCAAGAGCAGGGACGGCATCGGTGCCCACGTCCACTCCGCCCAGCTGGTCGACGTACGCACGGCGATCTACACGGACCCGCTGGCCCTGCACAACGGCGCCCGGCGCTATTACCGCTCGGTCAAGCCGTAGCCGACCCCGCGCGCACGGCGTACCGAACGTCGCGCACACTCCGTACGAACGTCTCGTCGGCCGGCGCGGGAAGCCTCCACCGCGGACCCCGGTACGGACCTCCCGCAAGGACGCAGCGAGCCTCAGCCACCCGCCGTACCGGCCGTACCGAACCTCACGCAGCCGACCCCGACCGCGGCACCCGTACCGTCACCGTCAGCCCGTGCGGCTCGTGGTGGTCGTAGGTGATCGAGCCGCCGCCCGCGGCAAGCAAGGCGCGGGAGATGGACAGGCCGAGGCCGGAGCCCTTGATGTTCTGGTGGCGGCCGCTGCGCCAGAAGCGGTCGCCGACGCGGGTGAGTTCCTCGTCGGTCAGGCCCGGGCCGTCGTCGTTGACCACGACGGTGGAGGTGTCGCCGTCGGAGGCGACCGTGACCTCGACCGTCTTGCCTTTCGGCGTGAACTTCACGGCGTTGTCGATCACCGCGTCCAGAGCGCTGGAGAGAGTGACCGGGTCGGCCCAGGCGGTGGTGGCCGGACAGGTGCCCACCAGCCGGACGCCCTTGGCCTCGGCGGTGGGTGTCCAGGCGGCGATGCGCTCGGCGGTCAGGGCGCCGATGTCGGTGACGCCGAGGTCCGCCTCCGTGTGCTCGGCCAGGGCCAGGTCGAGCAGGTCGTCCAGGACCTGCGCCAGACGCTTGCCCTCGGCCTGGACGGAGGCGATCTCCTGGTTGCCCTCCGGGAGTTCGAAGGCGAGCAGTTCGATGCGCAGCAGCAGCGCCGCGAGGGGGTTGCGCAGCTGGTGCGAGGCGTCGGCGACGAAGGCGCGCTGCTGCTCGAGGACATCCTCGACGTTGTCCGCCATCTCGTTGAACGACCGGGCCAGGCGCCGGAGTTCCGGCGGTCCGCCGGCGGCCGCGACCCGGGACTTCAGAGCCCCGCTCGTGATCGCGTGGGTGGTGGCGTCGAGGACACGTACGGGTTTGAGGACCCAGCCCGTGAGCCGTAGCGCAGCGCCTACGGCCAGCAGCATCGCGGCGATCTCGCCTGCGCCGACGACAAGCCAGCCGTGCAGGATCCGCGAACGCATCTGCCCGGTGGGCGAGTCGGTGACGACGACCGCGACGACGTCGCCGTCCCGGATGACCGGCGAGGCGACGACCAGGCGGTTGCGCTGCCAGGGCCACACCTGCTTCGGATCGTGGCTGCGCCGGCTGAGCAGCGCCTCGTCGAAGGCCTCGCGGACCTCGCCCTCCTTGGGGAGGACGAAGGCCGACGGCGCCTTGGCCATGGGGGTGGCGTTGCGGTAGAAGACGCCCGCCCGAATGCCGTAGACCTCGTAGTAGCTACCGAGTTCGATGGCCAGCGTGTCCTTGCGCTCGTTGGTCTCGCCGGGCGGGTCGGTGACGTACTGGGCGAGGGCGGCGAAGCGTGCGGTGTCGTCGATCCGGTCGACGACCACCTTCTGCTGCTGGGCCGCGGCCACGCTGACGGCGAGCGGGACGCCGAGGGCGAGCAGCACGGCCGCCATCAGGACGATGAGCAGCGGGAGCAGACGTGTGCGCACCCGGCCCCGCTACGCGCTCGGGGCGACGAGCCGGTAGCCCACGCCGCGTACGGTCTCGATCAGCGCCGGCATCCGCAGCTTGGCGCGCAGGGACGCCACATGCACCTCGAGGGTGCGCCCGGTCCCCTCCCAACTGGTGCGCCACACCTCGCTGATGATCTGTTCCCGGCGGAAGACCACGCCGGGGCGCTGGGCCAGCAGGGCGAGGAGGTCGAACTCCTTGCGGGTCAGCTGGACGACCGATCCGTCCACGCTGACCTGGCGGGTGGGCAGCTCGATGTGCACCGGGCCGAGACGCAGCGCGGTCTCGCTCGCCCCCGGGGCGTCGTCGTGGGCGGTACGCCTGCTGACGGCGTGGATACGGGCGAGCAGCTCGCCCGTGTCGTACGGCTTCACGACGTAGTCGTCGGCGCCGAGGTTGAGGCCGTGGATGCGGGAGCGGACGTCGGAGCGCGCGGTGACCATGATCACCGGGGTGCTGGTGCGCTTGCGGATCTTGCCGCAGACCTCGTAGCCGTCCTGGTCTGGCAGCCCCAGGTCGAGGAGGACGACTCCGAAACCCTCGCCTTCCGGGACGAGGGCCTGCAGGGCCTCCTCGCCGCTGCGGGCGTGTGTGACATCGAAACCGTGCCGCGCGAGGACCGCGGACAGGGCGGCTGCCACATGGTTGTCGTCCTCGACGAGGAGCAGTCTCATCCGGGCCCCTTCGGTTCATCGGACGTACGATCAGGATGTGTACAGAAAACGTGTGCACGCGCGCGTGCACACGGCAGTCACGCTGATGGATGAGGACGGCGTCAAGAGGGTTCCGGTTGCGCGCCGCTACCGTTACCCGCCCGATACGCGCCCAGCTCGCAAGTGCTACGACACGTGTCCGATTGCTATCGGATCGTGATGCTCAGATTCCCCTCAGATGTAATGACGCTGGTCGCGAGTGGTTACTACTGTCCTCCGAAACCGAGGAGGACGGAGCCTTAGAGCGATGACCGAAGTATCGGTGGCCAAGGAAGATGTGGCCGCGACCGGAGAACTGGTCGTCCTGAAGAGCGTCAACAAGCACTTCGGCGCGTTGCACGTGCTCCAGGACATCGACCTGACGATCGCCCGCGGCGAGGTCGTCGTGGTCATCGGCCCCTCCGGGTCCGGGAAGTCCACCCTGTGCCGCGCCATCAACCGCCTGGAGACGATCGACTCCGGCACGATCGCCATCGACGGCAAGCCGCTGCCCCAGGAGGGCAAGGCGCTGGCCCGGCTGCGTGCCGACGTGGGAATGGTCTTCCAGTCCTTCAACCTGTTCGCGCACAAGACCGTGCTCGAGAACGTCATGCTGGGCCAGATCAAGGTCCGCGGGACCGACAAGAAGGTGGCCGAGGAGAAGGCCCGCTCGCTGCTCGACCGGGTGGGTGTCGCCAATCAGGCGGACAAGTACCCAGCACAACTGTCCGGCGGCCAGCAGCAGCGTGTCGCCATCGCGCGTGCCCTGGCCATGGGTCCCAAGGTCATGCTGTTCGACGAGCCCACTTCGGCGCTCGACCCGGAAATGATCAACGAGGTGCTGGAGGTCATGCAGCAGCTCGCCCGCGACGGCATGACCATGATCGTCGTCACCCACGAGATGGGCTTCGCCCGTTCGGCGGCCAACCGGGTGGTGTTCATGGCGGACGGTCGGATCGTCGAAGAAGCTGTGCCGGACCAGTTCTTCAGCAACCCGCGCAGCGACCGTGCCAAGGACTTCCTGTCGAAGATCCTTCACCACTGACGAATCCGCGCCCCAGACGAATCCGCAGCACCGACGGCCCGCGCCACCCGCAACGACGGCATTCTCCTCACCACACAAAGGATGTTCACCATGAAGCTCCGCAAGGTCTCCGCCGCGGCGGCCACCGCACTCGTCCTCGCCCTGACCGCCACCGCGTGTGGCGGCGACGACGACAGCGACAGCGGCTCGGGCTCCGGTGGCGGCGGCAAGATCAAGGTCGGCATCAAGTACGACCAGCCCGGTCTCGGCCTGAAGGAGCCCGACGGGTCCTTCTCCGGCTTCGACGTGGACGTGGCCACGTACGTGGCCAAGGAGCTCGGCTACGAGCCCGACCAGATCGAGTTCGTCGAGACCAAGAGCGCCGACCGCGAGAACGCACTCGCCCGCGGCGACGTGAAGTTCATCACGGCCACCTACTCGATCAACGACGAGCGCAAGCAGAAGGTCGACTTCGCCGGCCCTTACCTGCTGGCCCACCAGGACCTGCTGGTCAAGTCGGACTCCGACATCACCAAGGCCACTGACCTCAACGGCAAGAAGCTGTGCTCCGTGACCGGCTCGACCTCGGCGCAGAACGTCAAGAACGACATCGCCCCGAAGGCCCAGCTGAAGCAGTACGGCGGCTACTCGGAGTGCATCGCCGGCCTGCAGAGCGGCGCTGTGGACGCAGTGACCACGGACGACTCGATCCTCGCGGGCTTCGCCGCGCAGGATCAGTACAAGGGTCAGTTCAAGCTCGCCGGTCTCAAGCTGAGCAACGAGAACTACGGCATCGGTGTCAAGAAGGGCGACTCCGCGACCTTGGACAAGATCAACACCGCCCTGGAGAAGATGGTCAGCGACGGCGCCTGGGACACAGCCGTCAAGGAGAACTTCGGTCCGGCCGACTACAAGAACGAGCCCGCGCCGAAGATCGGCAACATCGTCCAGTAGTGCCACAGGGATTCCACCGGCGCGCTGCCGCCCATGCGATCACGGCGGCGGCGCGCCGCGCCGTCCACGTACGCCACACACCCGGAAGCGCGGGAGATCGTGTTCGACTTTCTTGAAGGTTACGACGTCCTAGGGGCGTTCTGGATGACGGTGAAACTCACCGCCATCTCCGCCCTCGGCTCCCTGGTCTGGGGCACGCTGCTGGCCGCGATGCGGGTCAGCCCGGTCCCGCTCATGCGTGGGTTCGGCACCGCCTATGTGAACATCGTCCGGAACATCCCTCTGACCGTCATCATCGTCTTCACCTCGCTCGGCCTCTCCGACATCTTCGGCATGACGATGGGCGCCTCCGACGACTTCGACGCCCAGAGCTTCCGGCTGGCCATCCTCGGCTTCGTCGTCTACACCGCCGCGTTCGTCTGCGAGGCGATCCGCTCCGGTATCAACACCGTGCCCGTCGGACAGGCCGAGGCGGCACGCGCCATCGGCCTGACCTTCAGCCAGATCCTGAGGCTCATCGTCCTGCCCCAGGCCTTCCGCTCGGTCATCGGGCCGCTGGCCAACGTGCTGATCGCGCTCACCAAGAACACGACCGTGGCGGCCGCGATCGGCGTGGCGGAAGCCGCCCTCCTGATGAAGGAAATGATCGAGAACGAGGCACAGACGCTGGCCATCGGCGCGGTGTTCGCCCTCGGGTTCGTGGTACTGACCCTGCCCACCGGCCTCATCCTCGGCTGGCTGAGCAAGCGACTGGCGGTGAAGCGATGAGCTCCGTTCTCTACGACGTTCCCGGCCCTCGCGCCAAACGGCGCAACGTCCTCTTCTCCGTGATCTTCTTCGTCCTGCTGGCCCTGCTCCTGTGGTGGGTCTGGCAGACGATGGACGAAAAGGGCCAGCTGAAGTGGGCCCTGTGGAAGCCGTTCACCCAGTCGGAGGCCTGGACGACGTATCTGCTGCCGGGCCTCGCCGACACCTTGAAGGCCGCGGCGCTCGCCATGGTGATCGCCCTGCCGCTGGGTGCGTTCTTCGGCATCGCGCGTCTCTCGGACCACCGGTGGGTGCGGGGAACGGCCGGCACGGTGGTCGAGTTCTTCCGGGCGATCCCCGTCCTGCTGCTGATGCTGTTCGCCAACGAGCTCTACGTCCGCTCCACGGACATCAGCAGCGAGCAGCGGCCTCTGTACGCGGTCGTCACCGGCTTGGTGCTCTACAACGCGTCCGTCCTCGCCGAGATCGTGCGGGCGGGCATCCTCTCCCTTCCCAAGGGGCAGACGGAGGCCGCCATGGCGGTCGGCCTGCGCAAGGGGCAGACGATGACCAACGTCCTGCTGCCGCAGGCCGTCACCGCGATGCTGCCGGCCATCGTCAGCCAGCTCGTCGTCATCGTGAAGGACACCGCGCTGGGCGGTGTGATGCTGGGGTTCACCGAGCTGCTCAACTCACGCCAGACGCTGGCCGCCGTCTACGCCAACGTGGTCCCCAGCTTCATCGTGGTGGCCGTCATCTACATCGTGGTGAACTTCATCCTCACCAGCTTCGCGAGCTGGCTCGAGGGCAGGCTGCGGCGCAGCAAGAAGAGCACGGGCGCAGTCCTCGGCGAGGACACGGTGGAGGTCAACCCCGCTGCTGTGCGCGGTGCCTTCGGGACCGGGGAAAACACCGGTGGCGTCGGAGGCCTCTGACCACCAGTCAGATGACCTGAACGACACGGAGGGCAGTGGCATGATCGCCACTGCCCTCCGTCACTTGACGCAAGCACCGGCAATGGGTTGCATACGTTCTGTGATCGTGCACCCTGCTCCAACCTCCTGTTCACGTACGTCCCTGAGGACACCGCTGCTGGCAGGGGGCGCCGCGCCGTGGACCCGGTGATCATCGTCGGCGCGGGGCCCGTCGGGCTCACGCTCGCACTGGCTCTGGCCCGTCAGGAAGTGCCGTGCGTCGTGCTCGACGAGGGGCCGGGCAAGGACGAACCCCGCCTCGCGCGCACCGTCGTACTGCGCGAGGGCACCGCCGCCCTCATGGAGCGGCTGACCGGCGTGCCGCTCACCGAGACCGGCGTGCACTGGGCCGGATGGCGGTCAATGCGGCGCAAGCAGGTGATGCGCGAGGTCACGTTCGGGGACGACACCGACCCCGAGGACGATCCCGGTCCCGCACCCCTGCACATCGCCCAGCACATGCTGACCGGCGCCCTGCGCGCCGCCCTCGCCGGCGAGCGCCTCGTCAAGATCGCCGTGGACAGCCGCCTCGACGGCGTCGAACAGGAACCCTCCGGCGTCACCGTCCACACCCGTGGCCCCAAGGGCACCTGGTGGCGCGGCAGTTACCTGGTCGGCTGCGACGGCCCGCGCTCGACGGTGCGCAAACTCCAGGACATCCGCTTCCCCGGCCGTACGGCGGTGGAACGGCACGCCGTGGCAGCGCTGCGCACGGAACTTCCCTGGCCCGGTCAGGCGTTGCTCCACAGGATGCCGCCCTGGCGTACGACCGGCCCCTCGGCCGGCGAGATCACCGGCCGCCCCCTGCCGGACGGGGTCTGGCGCCTCGACTGGCTGCTGCCGCCGGGCAAGGACCTGGTCACGCCGGAACTGCTGGTGGCCCGCGTCAGGGAGACCCTGGCCGGCTGGACGGGCGGCTCGACACCGGCGTACGAACTCCTGGACACCGGCGTCCACACGGTCCACCACCGGCTGGCCCGCCGCTGGCGCGCCGGCCGGGTCTTCCTCGCCGGGGACGCCGCGCACCTGCTCGGTGCGCTCGGCACACAGGGCCTCGACGAGGGACTCAAGGACGCCGACAACCTCGCCTGGAAGCTGGCGCTGGCCTGGCACCACGGGCCGCACGAGGCACTGCTCGACAGCTACCAGGCGGAGCGGCGCGCGGTTGTCGCCGCCCGACTGCGGGCCGCAGACCAGGCACTGCCGCTGCTGCGCGGGGGCGGAGGCCTGCGCGCGTACGTCCCCGGCTCGACCCGCGGCCACGACGCGCTGCTCACGGACGGTCATTTGGGGCGCGGCGCGCTCGGTGCGCCGGGGGCGTACGGCGACTCGCCGCTCGCGCCCCGGCATCTCGAAGGAGAAGCCCCCGTCGACACGGCGCCCGGCGCGCCGGTCACCGATGTGCGGGTGACGGCGGAGGACGGCTCCTTCGTACGGCTGCGGGACCGCCTCGGTCGCGGCGCGCTGCTCGTCGTCCTGATCGCGCCCGGAACCGGCGTGTGGGAGCGCAAGCACTGGGTGACCGCCGGAATCATGCCCCGGCTGGCGGCGGCGGTGACCGCGCTGCCGCACCCCGCCGAGCTGCTGGTCGCCGAGGAGTACCCGGGCGCGGCCCCGCACACCGTCCTGCTCGTACGGCCCGACGGTCACCTCGTCACGGCACTGACCGGGGTCCGGCCGGCCGACCTGTACGCGGCGGCCGAGGCGGCGCTGGGCGGGCCCGCGCGAACGGGGGCGGAAGCCGGGGCGGGCGCCGGCTCTCGTTGATCTGCTTGTGTTCACTGTCACTGTGCGTCCACATAGTGACAGTGAGTTGACCGGTCTGCACCGTCGTGGTGTACTCCGGATCGTGACTGACACCTGCGTGCACCTGTGGCGGAAGGTCCATGTGGACCTCGTCCGCTACGCGGGCTGCATGTGTCGCCCCTCCTGCTGAATTCGCATTCCTCATCACTCTTGGCGCGCGCCGCTTCTGCGTTGACGCGCGCTTCACGCGAACGCTCTTCAGGACGGTGCCCGTGTCTGTCTCCCCTGCTGTCTCCTCCGTTTCCGCTGTTTCCGTGCCCACTCCCACGCAGGCGGACCTCCTCGAATTCGTACGGCGTACGGCCGCCGACGCCGAGCTGATCAACTCGCTCCCGCTCGACCCGGAGGGCCGCACCTGGGTGCGGCTGGAAGGGCCGGGCGGCAGCGAGGCCTGGCTGATCGGATGGCCGCCCGGCAGCGGCACCGGCTGGCACGACCACGCCGAATCGATCGGCGCCTTCCTGACCGCGGCCGGTGAGCTCAAGGAGAACTCGCTCGCCGCCCGGCTGCCCACCGACGGCTGGAAGACGCTGGAACTGTCCGAGGACGTGGACCGGGAGCGCCGACTGCCGGCCGGAAAGGGCCGCACGTTCGGCCGCCACCACGTCCACGAGGTTCTCAACGAGTCCACCGAGCACCACGCGATCTCCGTCCACGCCTACTACCCGCCCCTGCCGCAGATCCGCCGCTACAGCCGCAGCGGGCCGATCCTGCGCCTGGAGCAGGTGGAGCGTCCGGAGGACTGGCAGTGAGCGGGGCGCGAACGCCGGAAGTATTCGGCGCGGGCCGCGGGGGCGGCGCGGATGAACGGCCGGCCGGTGTGGACGAGTTGCTGGAGCGGGTGCGCAGTGGTTTCGAGCGGCTCGAACCGCGGGAGGCGTACGACGCCGACCTGGCCGGGGACGCACTGCTGGTGGACATCCGCTACGCGGCCCTGCGCGAGCGGGACGGGCTGATCCCCGGCGCCCTTGTCGTCGAGCGCAACGAACTGGAGTGGCGGCTCGACCCGCAGGGCAGCCACCGTGCCGCCAAGGCCACCGGCCACGATCTGCGCGTCGTGGTCATCTGCGACGAGGGGTACGCCTCCAGCCTGGCGGCCGCGTCCCTGCACCAGTTGGGGCTGCGCCGGGCCACCGACCTGGTCGGGGGCTTCCAGGCCTGGAGGGCGGCAGGGCTTCCCGTGACGTCGTAGCCGTCTGCCTTCTGTGTGGAGGCGGAGGCGGCTCCGGCAGGCGTCAGTAGACGTCCGGAGGGCAGTACAGCGGGGCCGTGTCCGCGTTGCCCCTGGTGACCAGGCGCACCGGCGTGTTGGCGATCTTGCCGACCTTCTCGTCACGCAGCAGGGCGATGGTGTTGGTCACGGCCAATTCACCAGTGTCCGCTGCCGAGTTGGACACCGTGGCCGCGAAACGGCCGTCCTTGAGAGCCGCCAGGCCCTCGTCCGTGCCATTGACCGTCACGATTTTGACGTCCTGGCCGCCGCCCTCGTCGAACGCCTTGCGAGCGGCGAACGCGGGAGGGCGGCTCCGGCCTGGAGGACCAGCGAGGCATCACTTCGGAAGCGCTCGCTCCTCAGCCCTGTTTCTTGAGGCCCCCGCCCCTCGGGCACCCGTTCTTCAGAACCCCTCGCTCCTCGGGCACCCGTCCTCAGACCCCCTCGTCCCCAAGGAACTCCGTGTCCTCGCCCTCTTCCTCCAGCGCCTGACGGACCACCCGCAGGGCCATGCCCTCCGGGTAGCCCTTGCGGGCGAGCATGCCGGCGAGGCGGCGCAGTCGTTTGTCGCGGTCGAGGCCGCGGGTGGACCGCAGCTTGCGGGCGACGAGTTCGCGCGCGGTCGCCTCCTCCTGCTCGGAGTCGAGTTGTGCGACGGCTTCGTCGATCAGCGTGGAGTCGACGCCCTTGGTCCGCAGTTCCTGCGCGAGCGCACGCCGGGCCAGTCCCCGCCCGCGGTGCCGGGATTCCACCCAGGCGTCCGCGAACGCGCTGTCGTTGATCAGCCCGACCTCCTCGAACCGCGACAGCACCTCCTCGGCGGCGTCGTCCGGAATCTCTCGCTTGCGCAGGGCGTCCGCGAGCTGTTTGCGCGTGCGCGGGGTCCCGGTGAGCAGGCGCAGACAGATAGCCCGTGCCTGCTCGACCGGGTCCGCCGGGGGCTCCTCCTTTTCGGCCCTCGACGAGAAGGAGGAGCCGCCGCCCTCATCGGACGGCTCTGCGCGGCCGCGCCGACGGCGTCCGCGTGGGCCGCCCGCGCCCTGTGCCCCGCCGCTCCGGCGCGAGCGCTCGGCGGGGGAACCGGCGCCGAACGCCGTGGAGCCGCCTCCGTCCGGCCTGTCCGGCCCGTCCGGCCACTGTCCACCGCCCGGCTCGTCGTCGTACGACCCCCTCGTGCCGTACGACGCCGTGCGGGCATAGTCCCCGTCCACGTCGTGGACCGCGTCACCGCCGCTCATCCCGGCGAGTCCCCCGTCGCCTCTCCCGCTCCGCTCACGCGGAGGGTCCGGGTGGGCGGCGTACTCGGCCCATTCGGTTCGCCGTGTCACGGATCAGCTCTTGGCCGCCGCGGCCTTGGTCTTGGCTGCCTTGGCAGCCGCCGGAGCGGGCACTGTCTTCGCGGCGTCGTCGGTGGCGGCGGAGACCGCGGCGTCCGCACCCGGCTCGGCGGCCGGTTCCTCGGGCCGGACTCCGACGCCCAGCTTCTCCTTGATCTTCTTCTCGATCTCGTTGGCGAGGTCGGGGTTGTCCTTCAGGAAGTTGCGCGCGTTCTCCTTGCCCTGGCCGAGCTGGTCGCCCTCGTACGTGTACCAGGCGCCGGCCTTGCGGACGAAGCCGTTCTCCACGCCCATGTCGATCAGGCCGCCCTCGCGGCTGATGCCCTGCCCGTAGAGGATGTCGAACTCGGCCTGCTTGAAGGGCGGCGCGACCTTGTTCTTGACGACCTTGACGCGAGTGCGGTTGCCGACCGCGTCGGTGCCGTCCTTCAGTGTCTCGATACGTCGGATGTCGAGCCGCACCGAGGCGTAGAACTTCAGCGCCCGGCCACCGGTCGTGGTCTCCGGGGAGCCGAACATCACGCCGATCTTCTCGCGGAGCTGGTTGATGAAGATCGCGGTGGTCTTGGACTGGTTGAGCGCGCTGGTGATCTTCCGCAGGGCCTGGCTCATCAGACGGGCCTGCAGACCGACGTGACTGTCACCCATCTCGCCCTCGATCTCCGCGCGCGGGACGAGTGCGGCGACGGAGTCGATGACGATGAGGTCGAGGGCGCCGGAGCGGACCAGCATGTCCACGATCTCCAGAGCCTGCTCACCGTTGTCCGGCTGGGACAGGATCAGGTTGTCGATGTCGACGCCGAGTTTCTTCGCGTACTCGGGGTCGAGGGCGTGCTCCGCGTCCACGAACGCGACCTGGCCGCCGGCCTTCTGGGCGTTGGCCACGGCGTGCAGGGTCAGGGTCGTCTTACCGGAGGACTCCGGCCCGTACACCTCCACGACACGGCCGCGCGGCAGGCCGCCGACGCCGAGGGCGACGTCGAGGGCGGTCGACCCGGTGGGGATGACCTCGATGGGCTCGTTCGGCCGCTCGCCCAGGCGCATGACCGCGCCCTTGCCGAATTGCCGTTCAATCTGTGCGAGTGCGGCGTCGAGCGCCTTCTCGCGGTCGGTTCCTGCCATGGGTTCCACCCGATTTGCTTGAGTCGATCGCTTCACGTCAAAGACGCTAACGCCTGCCACTGACAATGCGCCCCGACGCCCGTCCGGCCTGTGGATAACTCGGGCACTTCTCCATCAAAACCGTGTCGAAACGCCCGCCGAGTGCTCCGCCGGAGCCCCCATAAGAATGGATGTTCGATTTTCGTGTCAAGCGCGCCCACGCGGCACCTCCGAGACTACGTCTCAGCGGCCCACTGCCGGATGACCGTGAAGTGCCCCGCCCCTCCAGCCGCCCCTCGGGAAGCAGCCGAAGGCGCAACCGGCAGCAGTTCACAACCGCGGCCAGCGTTCTCGTCTCGCCGTCTGCGGCGCTCACGATCGGGCTCATCGCCCTGCGCTGAACCCCGGACTCACACGTCCTCGACCCGCACGCCGTCCAGGTCCCGCGTCACGAGGAACCGTCGGCGTGGTCCTCCGCCCCCGGCCGCCGAGCCCACAGCGCACGCACACGCCCGAGCGGGCCGCTCCCCGTTCCCCCTCTCCGGTGCCCGTGGACCCGAGGGTCGTCCGTGACGTCGTACCGCTTCACGTACGCCCCGAGGAAGGCCTGCAGCGTGGCGATCGCCGGGATGGCGATCAGCGCGCCGACAGCTCCGAGGAGGGCGGTGCCGGCGATCACGGAGCCGAACGCGACCGCCGGGTGGATGTCGACGGTCTTCGAGGTCAGCTTGGGCTGCAGCACGTAGTTCTCGAACTGCTGGTAGACCACGACGAAGAGCAGCACCCACAGCGCGTACCAGGGATCGACGGTGAAGGCGATCAGCATGGGCAGGGCACCCGCGAGATACGTACCGATCGTGGGGATGAACTGCGAGACCAGCCCCACCCACACCGCGAGCACGGGCGCGTACGGCACGCTCAGCGCCTGCAGCAGGATGTAGTGCGCGACTCCGGAGATGAGAGCCATCAGGCCGCGCGAGTAGATGTAGCCGCCGGTCTTGTTCACGGCGATCTCCCAAGCACGCAGCACCTCGGTCTGCTTGGCGGGCGGCAGGACGGAGCAGAGCGCACGCCGCAGCCGGGGGCCGTCGGCGGCGAAGTAGAACGAGAACAGCGTGATCGTCAGCAGCTGGAAGAGCCCGCCGAGCACCTGGGCGGACACGTCCAGGACGCCGGTGGCGCTGTTCTGCACGTAGTTGCGCAGCCAGTCGGAGCGGAGCAGCCCCTCCTGGACGTCCACCCGCTTCAGCTCGGTGTTGAAATGCGTGTTGATCCAGTTGATGACGGAGTCGAGGTACTCCGGAAAATCCTCGACGATCTTGATGATCTGGCCCGCCAGCATGGAGCCGAGCAGCGTGACGAACCCCGCCGCGGCGATCATCACGCCCAGGAAGACAAGGCCGGTCGCCAGCCCCCGGCGCATGCCGCGCGAGGCCATCCAGCTCACCGCGGGCTCGATGGCCAGGGCCAGGAAGAACGCGATGAGGATGTTGATCAGCAGGCCGGTGAGCTGGTGGAAGGCCCAACTGCCCAGCTGGAACACGGCGAAGAGGGCGAGCGCGAGCACCATGGCGCGCGGCAGCCAGCGCGGCATGCGGGCGTTCGGCCCGGCGCCGCCGGCGGCCGGGGGCCGGTTTGGCGGCGTGGTGCCGAACGGGGATGCGTGCTGGGTGACCTGGCCGGTCTCGTCAGTGGGTGCCACGGTGCAAGTCTCACCCACGCGACTGACAATCGGCCGCCGTCGTGCGATCTTCGTGACCGATCAGTGCTTCCCTCGCTGCACGTTCATGACCGAGCGGTGTTTCTCCCCCGAAGGTTCATGACCGGTCAGTGCCTCTCCCACGGAACGTTCATGACGGTGCAGACCACCCGCCAGACGTCCTTGGCGTCCCAGCCGGCGTCCAGCGCCTCGTGCACCGTGCGCCCGCCGAGCTCCGCCATCACGTGGTCGCGTGCGAAGGTGTCGGCGTAGCCCGGACCGAAGTGATCCGTCATCCGCTCCCAGAAGACCGTCAACCGCATGACTCCAGTATCCCGCCCCTGAGGGTGGGCCTGAGCCGGGACCGCTTGCCGAGACCGCTTTCCGTCCTACGGTCTGACGCATGGCCGAATCAGGAGCTTCCCCACTCCCCCCGACGCCCCCGGCGCGCTCCCCGCTCGCGCGCGCCGAGCACTTCGTCTGGCTCACCGCACGCGTACTGGAGCAGCGCCTCTTCGCGTACCACTTCCTGAAAGGAAGCGCCGACCCGGTGGAGACGGCGCTGGACGCCTACCGCAACGAGGACGGCGGGTACGGCCACGCACTGGAGCCCGATCTGCGGGGCCCGGTCAGCCAGCCGCTGCACACCGGTCACGCCTTGCGGGTCCTGGACGCGATCGGGCGCTGCGGCGGACAGCGCGTGGAGCGCGTGTGCCGGTATCTGACCTCCGTCACAACGCGGGACGGCGCACTGTCGGCGATCCACCCCAGCCTGCGCGGCTACCCGGCGGCCCCCTTCATCCCGATCCTGGACGCCCCGCCGAGCGAACTCCTCGCCACCGGACCGGTGGTGGGCCTCCTGCACCGCAACGAGGTGTGGCACGCCTGGCTGTTCCGGGCCACGGACTTCTGCTGGCACGCCGTCGAGTCCCTGGAGCAGTCCCACCCCTACGAGATCCAGGCCGCCGTGGCCTTCCTGGACGCCGCTCCCGACCGCCCGCGCGCGGAGGCGGTCGCCGACCGTCTCGGCCGCCTGGTGCGTGAGCACCGGCTCGCGGCGCTCGACCCCGATCGACTCGACGCATACCCGGTCGCGCCGGGCTACGGCCCCGGAGAACACCACTTCCCGCACGACTATGCGAAGACGCCGACCTCCCTCGCGCGCGGGTGGTTCACGGACGACGAAATCTCCCGTTCCCTGGACTTCCTCGCCGACGAACAGCAGGAGGACGGCGGCTGGCCGATCCGCCGGCGCCAATGGGCGCCGGGCCCGACCCTGGAGGCGCGTCCCCTGGTGACGCTCGATGCGCTGCGCACGTTGCGGGCATACGGCTGTCCTCTGGGCTGAGACTCCGGCTGTCGGTCCTCGGAATCACGCACCAGCAGGACGACGACCGCGAGGGCCGCCCCCGCGGTGACGACAGGTCGACGCCCGTCTGCTCACCGATCTTCGCGAGCCGGCTCAGCCCTGCGAAGAGAGGCCGCTCGACGGCACCGGCGGGCACGGGTCGAGAGGGTGGACGCACGCACCCGCACTCGCGTACGGCGGCAAGGGGACGTGTCGGGGGGTGTCCGCCCGCAGCGGTTGGCGCGTCAACACGTTCGCCCCTGCAGAAGACCGATTCCGCGCCGTTCCGAGGACGGACAC
>NZ_LGDG01000075.1 GCF_001279775.1 Streptomyces sp. MMG1533
GTCGTCACCGGCATCGGCAACGGAACCGCCAACTCCCTCACCCTCAACGTCAACGCGCCCACGGCCGGCACCTACGCCATGACCATGCGCTACGCCAACAACGAGATGCTGACCCCCTACTACGGCAACCCCGACATCATGGTCGAGCACGCCGACGTCAGCGTGAACGGCGGCTCCGCCAAGCGCGTCAACTTCGCCAACACCCTGCACTGGAACCAGTTCGCCACCCACACCGTCCCCGTGACGCTCGCCAAGGGTGCCAACACGGTCAAGTTCACCGCCTCGCAGCTCTACAACTACGACGGCACCACCATCGGCCTGGTCCACTCCGGCGGCGGAACCGACGTCGGAAAGCCCATGCGCTCCAGCTCCGCGCCCCACCTCGACGAAGTCTCCTTCGCCCCGCAGAACCTGCACATCGGTGCCTCGGCCGGCTTCTCCTCCACGGCCGTCGCCCAGCACAGCTCGCTCTGCCTCGAAGACCCCGCCAAGTCCACCGCCGACGGTACCCAGTACCAGCAGAACACCTGCGGTACCGGCCAGGAGCAGATCTTCGACTTCCACCCCGTCAGCGGCGCCACCGACACCTACACCGTCGTCAACCACTCCAGCGGCAAGTGCCTCGACATCTCCGCCTACTCCACCGCCAGCGGGGCCGCCGTCCAGCAGTGGACGTGCCACGGCGGCACCAACCAGCGGTTCAAGCTGAACGCGGTGACCGCGCTCGGCAACAGCCACGACTACCAGCTCGTCGCCGTGAACAGCGGCAAGTGCGTCGACGTCAGCAACATCTCCACGGCAGTCGGCGCCCTTGTCCACCAGTGGACATGCGACGCGGCAAGCACCCTGACCACCAAGAAGAACCAGATCTGGAGGCTCACCGGCAAGGACTGACCTGAGCCACACACCGTGAACGGCACATGATCGGGCATCGGCCCGCCGGCACAGTCCGGCGGGCCGCTGCCCTTCGCGTCGGCGCCGCACGGACGCCGGAACCGACGCCACCGTCGCCCGAACCGCGAGCGACAGCCCACCCACACGTCCGGCGCGGGGCCGGCGCATCAACAACCAGCCGTATCCCTGAAGGGACTCAAGCACATGCCAAGAATCGGGCAAAGGCGCTCGACCACAAGACGCCTTCTCCACGGCATCACCAAGGTCATGCTCCCGCTGACCGTCGTAGCCGGCGTCACCACCGTGACGGCAGCGCCGGCCTCCGCGGCCACCCCCACCCTCACCGTCGACCTGGGCACCACCACCGGAGCCTTCCGGGGCGGCGCCTCCGGGGCGCTGTACGGCCTGTACGGGCCGGACGTACCGACGAACAACCTCATCGAGGGGATGGGGTTGAAGACCACCAACACCAAGTACCAGGACGGACAGCAGCACCCCGGCTCGGACGCGCTGGAGATCGCGAAGCCCTTCGCGGACAGCGGCGGCGGGGACATCCTCATCTATATGACGGACGTGTACCGCGCCAACTACGAACGCACCAGCTACTCGGCCTACCAGGCGACCATGAAGACCCAGGTCGAGCAGGCGATGGCCAGCCCGTACAAGGACCAGATCGTCTTCGTCCCCTACAACGAGCCCGACCTGAACTGGTTCAGCGGCATGCGCACCAACTCGACAGCGCTGGCCAACTTCAACGCCGAGTGGCGCCAGACCTACAACTTCATCAAGGGCATCTGGCCCGCGGCGCGTCTGGCAGGGCCCAACACCGCCGGCTACACCTCCTCCTCACTCAGCGGCTTCCTCACCTACTGCAAGGCCAACAACTGCCTGCCCGACGTCGTGACCTGGCACACCCTGGGCAGCCCGGCGGAGGTCCGCAGCACGGTCGACTCCTACCGCGCGGTGGAGACCGCCGCGGGGATCACCTCCCCGATCACCGTCAACCTCAACGAGTACGCCCACCGCTACCACCTGACCGACCCCGGCCAGATGGTCCAGTGGATCGCGGCCCTCGAGGACAAGAAGGTCGACGGGAACCTGCCGTACTGGAACATCAACGGCAACCTCGGTGACTCCGCCGCCGACCAGAACACCCCCAACGCCCAGTGGTGGCTGTACAACTGGTACAGCTCCATGAGCGGCAACACCGTCAAGGTCACCGGCGCCGCCAGCAACGACGCCTACACCCTCCAGGGCGTGGCCAGCCTGGACACGGCCAAGAAGCAGGCCCGCGTCATCCTCGCCGGCGGCGGTACCAGCGGTGCCTCCGACACGGTCATCAAGAACATCCCCTCCTCGGTCTTCGGCAGCACCGTCCACGTCAGTGTGCTCCAGGACCGCTGGAGCGGTTACCTCGGCGCGGCGGCCACCCCGACCCGGCTCTCCGACGCCGACGTCGCCGTGGGCTCCGACGGCTCGATCACCCTTCCCATCACCCTCGACGCGATGTCCGCGTACGAGGTGATCGTCTCCCCGGGCGGCACCGGCAGCGCCACCGCCTCCGACAGCACCTGGTCGGCCTCGTACGAGGCCGAGAACGCCACGCTCAGCGGCAGCGGCTACAACATCAACACCGAGGGCACCACCGGCAGCATCGCCAAGTTCGCCACCTCCGGCACCAAGGACGTCGGCGGTCTGCGCACCGGCTCCACCACGGTGATCTCCTTCCCCGTCTCCGTTCCCACCACGGGCGACTACAACCTGTCGGTGTTCGGCAACAGCTACGCCAAGGACGCCGACGTCAAGGGCCCGACGAACGTGTACGCACGGGTCGACGGCGGCGCCTCACACAGGATCGACATACCGGTGGGCTTCCAGTGGGTGGTATGGGGGCACGACGACATCACCGTGCACCTCACCGCGGGCAGCCACACCATCACCCTGGCCACCACCGGTGACAACGGCGCGGCGACCGTCGGCGACGCGATCGTCGACAAGATCGACCTGCAGTACCTGGACGCCGACGTCCAGGGCACCACGCTCCACGAGGCCGAGCAGGCCGTCCTCTCCGACAGCGGCACCGCCACCTACACCTCCCAGGGCCAGTCCGGGGCCGGTGCGGTGAACCTGACCTCCGGCAAGTCCGCGACGTTCTGGGTCTACTCCGCGCGGGACGGATACGCGGACCTGACATCCCGCTTCCGCAACACCGGCCAGGCCGACCTCACCGTCAACGGCAAGACCGTCAACGACCAGACGCTCTCCGGCGCGACGACCGG
>NZ_LGDG01000076.1 GCF_001279775.1 Streptomyces sp. MMG1533
CATCTCGCCGACCCACTCACCCATCGCCACACAACGAGTCTGGCCCTGCCGCTCACGCGGCAGGGCCAGAACCCCAAGATCTTCATCAGCCTTCTAGGCGCCGTCCTCCAGCCCCCAGCTGTGGATCCGCCGCGGATGGATGCGGATCACGTCCTCGCTGAAGTGCGGGCCCAAGTCGTGCGGGCCGGTGAGGAGTTCGGCCTCGCCCCGGATGTCGATCCCGCGCACCTTCCACGGCTTCACGCTGACGATGTCGTCGACGACCAGGGCGACCTTCGGGTTCTTCCGGAGGTTGCGCCACTTCTTGGTGCGGCCCATTGCATAACCGGCGACCAGGATGGTCCCGTCGGGCCGGGGGTGGAAGCCGACCGGGTTCGCCTGGGGCTGTCCGTGCGGGTCGGCGGTGGCCAGTCGTCCCAGGCGCTGGGACCTGAGGTATGCGCGCTCGGCCTCGCTGAATTCGGTCATGACAGCCAGCCAAACACTCCTGCCCGCCCGGCGCATCGGATTCCCGCCCTGGTTCTCGGGACCTACGACGGAATCCGACGGGGCGACCGGACGGGGCGACCCGACGGGCCGCCGGGCTCATCCCCACAGCACCGCCCCCAGCCACGCCCCCATGATCAGCAGGCAGGTGAACAGCTCCGTCAGCACGCTGGAGCCGCCCGAGCGCATCGCCGTACGCAGGGCCGCCATCGCCTCGCCGTGGCGGCCGAGCCGGAGCCGTTCGCACAGGTAGATGCCGCCCATGAAGCCGGGGATCGCGCCGAGCACGGGGATCAGGAAGAAGCCGACGAACGCTCCCACGCCGGCGTACACGCCCATCCGCGGAGTGGCGCCGCTCGTTCGCAGCCGTCGGGGCGGCAGCGCCCAGCGCACCACCTGGGACAGGAACAGGGCGACGGTGGCGCTCACGAGGACGGCCCAGGCGAGCGGCTGCGGATCCTTCAGCGCCCACCACATGACCGCGGCCCACACCAGCCAGGACCCCGGCACACCGGGTACCAGCACTCCGCCCACACCGAGCAGAATGACCAGGCCGACCAGCAGGAGGTCCACCACTCCCATCTGTCCAGGGTGCCGGAGGCCCGGCGAAGGCGCAGGTCAGCAAGGATCGCAGGCCCCTCACCAGGCCCGCTCCCGTGCCACCCACCCCCGCTCGTACGCATGCCACCCCAGCTGCAGCCGGGTCGTCACACCGGCCAGCTCCATCAGCCGCTTCACCCGGCGCTGTACGGTCCTCAGGCCCAGGTCGAGCTGTTTGGCGACGCTGGCGTCGGTCAGTCCGGCGAGCAGCAGGGACAGTACCTCCAGGTCGGTGTCGTCGGGCCCGTCCGGCCGCTCCTCGGTGACGCCCGACGCGCCGATCCTGAGCGGCAGCGCGCCCTGCCACACGGACTCGAAGAGGCCCTGCAACAGTTCCAGCAGCCCGCTCGCGTGCACGACGAGCGCGGCCGGTTCCGCGGTGTGCGTGGTCAGGGGCACCAGAGCGAGAGACCGGTCGGCGACCACCAGCTTGGTCGGCACCCGGTCCACCACCCGCACCCGCTCGTCGCGGCCCGGCGCGGCGGACAGCTCGCTGATTCCGCCGGCCAGGTCCAGCACCGACCGCTCGACCACCACCCGGTGGCGGACCCCGCGGTCCGCCGCCCGCTCCGCCGCCTGCTCCTCCGCCTCGTTCCCCACCCCGGTGACGACGACCGGACGGCCGGTGACCAGCGCGCACACCTCCTTGCTCGCCCCCAGCTGGAGCTGGAGGAAGCGCCGGGAGACCGCGGCCGCACCGATCACCGCCTCGACCAGATCGTGCACGCCGGGCTCGGCGGCCGCCGCCCGGTACTCCTCGGTGAGCAGCGCGCCCGGCGCCACCTCCGGCGGTGCGGCGACCCAGCGCCCCGGCCGGGCCGACGACCGGGCCGCGAGTCCGTGCAGCTCCAGCCGGCGCAGGGCCCGCTCGGTGGCCTGCTCGCCGAGCGTCGGCCGCCGCGCGAGATCGGTCAGGTCCGCGGCGCCGACCGACACCAGCGCCCGGTACGCCGACTCGTGCGTGTCGTCGAGCCCTATCGCTGCCAGCATCGGGCGTCGCCCCTCCCAGAAACCGTGTTGCGCGTGCGTGGCGGAAAACGGCCACGGCGCAAACCCGCCTCGGCACATCATGGCCGTACCACCCGCCCCTCTGACAAGGTGTCGCCACCGCAGCATCAACCCCCGCCCGTAATGCCCGCCTTGGGCCTCCGTGGCCTGCGCCTTCGCGCCCAGGGGCAGTACCTGCTCGTGCGACGAAGGACCGACCTGGACCAAGGCGCCGACCGTCCGGATCGGCGGGGCGTGGCAGGCGGTCGTCGATCACAGCGTCCACTCGCTCGACACGCCGTTCGACGGGTGGTGCGGCGCCGGATTTTCCGGATGCCCCGTTTTCATAGCGCCCGCGCGGTGGACAATTGGGGGCATGAGCCAGCAGGGGGGAAAGCCCAGCGGTCACGAGGACGACTGGTGGGGGCAGCTGTACGACGACACCACCGAGGACACGGGCCCCACGGCCACACCCGACTCACTGGACGACCGGTTCGCTTCGGCGGCGGGGACGGTGGAGGGAGGGGGCGCGTCCCGGGCGGACACGGAGGGCGGGGTCCCGGCGCCGCGTCCCGCCCCGGCCGGTGTCGCGGCGGGCGGGGTCTCCGCGCCGCGGTCCGGTGACGTCGACGTCCCGGACGGAGAGGCTTCCGCGCCGCGCGCCGATGGCGTCGGGGCGGTGGAGGTCCCCGGGCGACCGGAGTCCGGGCGCCCGGACTCCGGGGGACAGCGCGCCCCTTGGGAGCCGCCGCCCGACTCGCCCCCGGGGCCCGCGACCTTCCCACCCGGACCGAACCGGCCGGGATTCGCGGAGCAGCCGCCGCCCTGGGGGCGTACGGCACCCGAGCAGCCGCCGTCCCGTGGCCGTGCGGCCGTCGAGCAGCCGACGCCTCCTGGCCGCACGGCCGCCGCGACCGGTGGCCGCACCTCCACGGAGACCCCCACCACGACCGTGCCCGCCTCACGGACGCCCCCGGGCACACCCCCGC
>NZ_LGDG01000077.1 GCF_001279775.1 Streptomyces sp. MMG1533
CTCAGCGTGCGTTGAAGTATTTGGCTTCGGGGTGGTGGATGACGATGGCGTCGGTGGACTGTTCGGGGTGGAGCTGGAATTCCTCGGAGAGGTGGACGCCGATGCGTTCGGGCTGGAGGAGGTCGGCGATCTTGGCGCGGTCTTCGAGGTCGGGGCAGGCGCCGTAGCCCAGGGAGAAGCGGGCGCCGCGGTATTTGAGGGCGAACATGTCGTCCATGGCGGCGGGGTCCTCGCCGGCGAAGCCGAGTTCACAACGCACGCGGGCGTGCCAGTACTCGGCGAGGGCCTCGGCGAGCTGGACGGACAGGCCGTGCAGTTCGAGGTAGTCGCGGTAGGCGTTGGCCTCGAAGAGTTTCGCGGTCTGTTCGCCGATGCGGGAGCCGACGGTGACGATCTGGAGGCCGACCACGTCCGTCTCGCCGGATTCGCCGGGGCGGAAGAAGTCGGCCAGGCACAGGCGGCGGCCGCGGCGCTGGCGGGGGAAGGTGAAGCGGGTCATCTCGTTGCCCTGCTCGTCCAGCAGGATGAGGTCGTCGTCCTTGGACACGCAGCGGAAGTAGCCGTAGACGACGGCGGCTTCGAGCAGGTTCTCGCTCTGCAGCTGGTCGAGCAGGCCCCGCAGCCGGGGCCGGCCCTCCGACTCGACGAGTTCCTCGTAGGAGGGTCCCTCGCCGCTGCGGGCCTGCCGCAGGCCCCACTGGCCCTTGAACAGGGCGCCCTCGTCCAGCCAGGTGGCGTACTCCTTGAGCTGGATGCCCTTGATGACACGGCTGCCCCAGAACGGCGGGGTGGGGATGGGGTTGTCGAGGGCCACGTCCGAGCGGGCCGCCCCCTGATCGGGGCGTTCCTCGGGGCGTTCCTGCGTGGCGGCCGCGCGGACCCGGCGCTGCTTGAGCTCGGGCAGCTGTGCGCCGGGCACCCCGCGTTTGACGCCGATCAGGGCGTCCATCAGGCGCAGGCCCTCGAACGCGTCGCGGGCGTAGCGGACTTCGCCCTGGTAGATCTCGTGCAGGTCCTGCTCGACATAGGCGCGGGTGAGCGCGGCGCCGCCGAGGATGACCGGGAAGTCGGCGGCCAGGCCGCGCTGGTTGAGCTCCTCCAGGTTCTCCTTCATGATCACCGTGGACTTGACCAGCAGCCCGGACATGCCGATCACATCCGCCCGGTGTTCCTCGGCGGCCTCCAGGATCGCCGAGACCGGCTGCTTGATACCGAGGTTGACCACGGTGTAGCCGTTGTTCGACAGGATGATGTCGACGAGGTTCTTGCCGATGTCGTGGACGTCCCCGCGGACCGTGGCCAGCACGATGGTGCCCTTGCCCTCCTCGCCCTCCACCTTCTCCATGTGCGGTTCGAGGTAGGCGACCGCAGTCTTCATCACCTCCGCGGACTGCAGGACGAACGGCAGCTGCATCTGGCCGGACCCGAACAGCTCCCCGACCACCTTCATGCCGTCCAGCAGCGTCTCGTTGACGATGTCCAGCGCGGGCCGCTCCGTGAGGGCGTCGGCGAGATCGGCCTCCAGGCCGTTCTTCTCCCCGTCGATGATGCGCCGCTTCAGACGCTCCTCCAGCGGCAGCGCGGCCAGTTCCTCCGCCCGCCCCGCCCTGCGCGAGGTGGTGGTGGCGCCCTCGAACAGCGCCATCAGCTTCTGCAGCGGGTCATAGCCCTCAGCACGCCGGTCGTAGATCAGATCCAGGGCGGTGCTGACCTCCTCCTCGGTGAAACGGGCGATCGGCAGGATCTTCGACGCGTGCACGATCGCCGAGTCCAGCCCCGCCTTCACACACTCGTCCAAGAACACCGAGTTCAACAGCACCCGCGCGGCCGGGTTCAGACCGAAGGAAATGTTCGACAGCCCCAGCGTGGTCTGCACCTCGGGGTGACGGCGCTTGAGCTCACGGATCGCCCCGATCGTCGCCACACCATCACCCCGGGACTCCTCCTGCCCCGTACAGATCGTGAACGTGAGGCAGTCGATGAGGATGTCCGACTCGTGGATGCCCCAGGTGCCGGTCAGATCGTCGATCAGCCGCTCGGCGATCGCCACCTTCGTCTCGACCGTGCGGGCCTGGCCCTCCTCGTCGATGGTCAGCGCGATCAAAGCCGCACCATGCTCCCGCGCCAGCCTGGTCACCTTCACGAACCGCGACTCGGGACCGTCACCGTCCTCGTAGTTCACCGAGTTGATCACCGCACGGCCGCCCAGCTTCTCCAGCCCCGCCTCGATGACCTCCACCTCGGTGGAATCCAAAACGATCGGCAACGTCGAAGCGGTCGCGAACCGGCCCGCCAGCTCCGCCATGTCCGCGACACCGTCCCGGCCCACATAATCCACACACAGATCCAGCATGTGAGCACCCTCACGGATCTGCTCACGGGCCATCTCCACACAGTCGTCCCAGCGGCCCTGAAGCATCGCCTCCCGGAACTTCTTCGACCCGTTCGCGTTCGTCCGCTCCCCGATCGCCATATACGCCGTGTCCTGACGGAACGCCACCGACTGATACAACGACGCCGCACCCGGCTCCGGACGCGGATCACGCACCCCCGGCGCCACACCACGCACCCGCTCCACCACCTGCCGCAAATGCTCCGGCGTCGTCCCGCAACAACCACCGATCAACGACAGACCGTACTCACGGAC
>NZ_LGDG01000078.1 GCF_001279775.1 Streptomyces sp. MMG1533
CCGTGACGGGCAACCCGTACGCCTCCGAGGACGACGTCACGCGGATGAGCTGGCAGGAGCTGAACCAGAACACCGCGCTCGCGAACCCCGACTACAGCGCGGAGTCCTTCGACCAGGCGTGGGAGAACAGTGAGCAGGGATTGAAGGACGCCGGTCGGGACGTGCTGACCTCGCACACGATGGCTCCGGTACCGGGGTTGGCCCCGGAGAACGTGCGCATCGCGGCCGGGGTGAGCGGCGACGAGTACGAGCAGATGCTCGACGACACCTTCGGGCCGTCTGCTGAGGAGCGGTCCAACGAGGCCGAGCAGGGCGGGCAGGGCGGGGACACCGGCTGATGGGGATCGGGGACTTCGCCAACTCCGCTGTGGGCAAGCTGGAGGACGGCATCGACGCGGGCAAGAAGCTCGTGGGCGAGGGCGTCGACCAGGGCGCGAACGCCGTCAGCGACCGCCTGGACGACATGGGTGCCCACGATTGGGCCGACAAGGTCGATGCCGCCGGTGACAGCATCGCCTCCGACCTCGGCGCCACCCCGGACGAGCAGCAGTTGGGCCGGACGGATCTGCCCACCCAGCTGGTCCACGGTGATCCGGCTGACATCAGGAGAACGGCCGGCCATCTGCAGGACTTCCACACCGCGTTCGACACGGTGGGTCAGGGCATGCGGAAGCTGGACTCCTCGGCCTGGAAGGGCGAGGCCGCCGAGACCTTCCGCGAGAAGTTCGCCATGCACCCGGTCAAGTGGCTGCACGCGGCGGACGCCTGCGACAGGGCGGCCAGGTCCCTGACGGCGTATGCGGACACCGTCGAAAGGAAGCCGACGACAAGACCGCCGTCGCACGCGCCAAGGAGATCCTCGGCGAGGCCCGCCGCCAGCGCGACGACGCCGCCGGCACCGCCGCGGCATCGGTCCGCGCCGCTCTCGCCCACGCACCCGCCGAACCGCCACCCCTCAAGCGGCTCAAGTCCGACTGGGACGACGGCCTCGGCGCCGCCCAGACCGAGCTCAACCATTTCGTGGGCGGCGTGGCCTAGGGCACCGCGGGCCTGGTCAACTTCAGCCGCGGCCTGAACCCGATAGACCCGTACAACCTCACTCACCCGGCCGCTTTCGCCCAGAACGTCAGTATGACGTTGTCGGGCCTGGTCTCCACGGCCGCTCATCCGGAACGTGCGGTGAAGTCGTCGTGGGAGGAGTTCAAGAAGGACCCGTCGGAGTTCGGCGGCCGGCTGCTGCCAGAGGCTGTCGGCACCAAAGGGGCGGGGCTGGGGCGGGCTGGATTGAAGGCCGCGGTGAAGGAGGGGATGGAGGAGGCCGCGGAGGCGGGGGCCCGTCGGGCGCCGCACGGTTCACCCAGAGACACGGTCTCCGACGGCCCCGCGCAGCCCTCTCGTGAGCAGAAGGCCGTCGAGAGCGTCGGCTCGGACCCGATCGACTTCGCCACCGGCAAGATGTACCTGCCGCAGACGGACGTCACGCTCCCCGGCGCCCTGCCCCTCGTACTCAAGCGACGAGTGGAGTCCGGCTACCACCACGGCCGCTGGTTCGGCCCGTCGTGGTCATCGACGCTTGACCAGCGCCTGGAAATCGACTCCGAGGGCGTCGTCTTCGTCACCGAGGACGGCCTGCTCCTCGCCTACCCCCACCCGGCACCCGGCCTTCCCACCCTCCCCAGCCACGGCCCGCGATGGCCGCTGGACCGAGAGGACGGCGGCTACACGGTCACCGACCCGCAGACGCGCCGCGTTCTGCACTTCGCCGACCGCGGTGACGACCTCGCGGTCCTGGAACAGGTCGACGACCGCAACGGCAACTGGATCACCTTCGAGTACGACGCCGAGGGCACCCCGCTCGCCGTGGTCTCCAGCGCGGGACGGAACGTTCAGGTCAGCACTGAGGCGGGCCGGATCACGGCCTTCCACCTGGCGGCCACGGGCGAGGAGCTGAAGAGCTACAGCTATACGGACGGCAACCTGACCGAGGTCGTCAACTCCTCGGGCCTGCCTCTGTGTTTCACGTATGACGAAGCGGGCCGCGTCACCTCCTGGACTGACACCAACGACCGCGGCTACACCTATGACTACGACGATCAGGACCGCTGTGCAGCCGAGGCCGGTGCGGCGGGACACATGAGCCTGCGCGTCACGTACGACGAAGTGGACCCTGAAACCGGCCTGCGGGTCACCACCACGACCACCGCTGAGGGCCACACCCGCCGCTTCCTCATCAACGAGGTCTACCAGGTTGTCGCCGACGTCGACCCCCTGGGCGCAGTCACTCGATACCAGCGCGACCGCTACAACCGCCTGTTGTCCCGGACGGATCCCCTCGGCCACGTCACGACGTTCGGCTACGACGTCACAGGCAACCTCCTCAGCGTGACCCGCCCTGACGGACGCGAGGCTAGAGCCGAGTACAACGAACTCGGCCTTCCGGTGAAGGTGGTGAGGACGGACGGCACGGTCGTCCGCCAGACGTACGACGAACGCGGCAACCGCACGTCGATGACCACCTCGTCCGGCCAGACCACC
>NZ_LGDG01000079.1 GCF_001279775.1 Streptomyces sp. MMG1533
CCGTGACGGGCAACCCGTACGCCTCCGAGGACGACGTCACGCGGATGAGCTGGCAGGAGCTGAACCAGAACACCGCGCTCGCGAACCCCGACTACAGCGGGGAGTCCTTCGACCAGGCGTGGGAGAACAGCAAGGAGGGCTGGAAGGACACCGGTCGGGACGTCATGACCTCGCCGACGATCGCGCCGATGGGGCTGAGTCCGGTGAACCCCGAGGAGCAGGGCAGGGCAGCGGAGCAGGAACGGCGGGGCGGGGACGCCGGCTGATGGGGATCGGGGACTTCGTCGACTCCGGCCTCGGCAAGCTGGAGGACGGCATCGACGCGGGCAAGAAGCTCGTGGGCGAGGGCGTCGACCAGGGCGCGAACGCCGTCAGCGACCGCCTGGACGACATGGGCGCGCACGACTGGGCCGACAAGGTCGATGCCGCCGTTGACAGCATCGCCTCCGACCTCGGCGCCACCCCGGACGAGCAGCAGCTCGGCCGGACGGATCTGCCCACCCAGCTGGTCCACGGTGATCCGGCTGACATCAGGAGAACAGCCGACCATCTGCAGGACTTCCACACCGCGTTCGACACGGTGGGTCAGGGCATGCGGAAGCTGGACTCCTCGGCATGGAAGGGCGAGGCCGCCGAGACCTTCCGCGAGAAGTTCGCCATGCACCCGGTCAAGTGGCTGCACGCGGCGGACGCCTGCGACAGGGCGGCCAGGGCCCTGACGGCGTATGCGGACACCGTCGAGTGGGCGCAGGGGCAGGCCCGGGACGCCATCAACCTCTACCAGGCGGGCAAGGAAGCCGACGACAAGGCCGCCGTCGCACGCGCCAAGGAGATCCTCGGCGAGGCCCGCCGCCAGCGCGACGACGCCGCCGGCACCGCCGCGGCATCGGTCCGCGCGGCTCTGGCCCACGCACCCGCCGAACCGCCACCCCTCAAGCGGCTCAAGTCCGACTGGGACGACGGCCTGGCCGCCGTCAACACCGAACTCACCCACTTCACCGGCGGCGTGTTCAAAGGCGCCGCGGGCCTGATCAACTCCGCTCGCGGGATGAACCCGCTGGACCCGTACAACCTCGCCCACCCGGCCGAACACCTCCAGAACGTCAGCATGACGCTGTCGGGCCTGGTCTCCACGGCCGCGCATCCCGAGCGCGCGGCAAAGACTGCGTGGGAGGACTTCAAGAAGGACCCGTTGGAGTTCGGCGGCCGACTGGTGCCCGAAGCAGTCGGTACCAAGGGGACAGGGCTGGGGCGGGGCGGACTGCAGACCACGGTCAAGGCGAGAATGGAAGAGGCGGCGCAGCGGGCAGCGCGCAATGACGCGAAGGGCGTTGCCGACCACTCCGCAGCGGACACCGCCAGAACCCGCCCCCAAGAGAACGACACCGCCAATCCCAGCGAGCAGGTCGAGAAAGACCCCACGGACCCGGTGGATCTCAGCACCGGCAAGATGTACCTGCCGCAGACGGACGCAACTCTGCCGGGTGCCCTTCCTCTCGTCTTCAAACGCCGCGTCGAATCGGGGTACCACTACGGCCGCTGGTTCGGCCCTTCCTGGTCCTCGACGCTCGACCAGCGCCTCGAAATCGACTCCGAGGGCGTCGTCTTCGTCACCGAGGACGGCCTGCTCCTCGCCTACCCGCATCCGGCGCCCGGCCTCCCCACCCTCCCCAGCCACGGCCCACGATGGCCGCTGGATCGCGAGGACGGCGGCTACACCGTCACCGACCCGCGGACGCGCCGTGCCTGGCACTTCGCCGACCGCGGCGACGGCCTTGCGATCCTGGAACGAATCGACGACCGCAACGGCAACTGGATCACCTTCGAGTACGACGCCGAGGGCACCCCCCTCGGGATCGTCTCCAGCGCCGGCTACGACGTACGCGTCTCCACGGAGGAGGACAGGGTCACGGCCCTCCGCCTCTCGGCGGCCGACCAGGTGTTGATGTGCTACGGCTACACGGAAGGCAACCTGACGGAGGTCGTCAACTCTTCGGGCTTGCCTCTGCGTTTCACGTACGACGAGTCCGGCCGCGTCACCTCCTGGACCGACACGAACGACCGTGGCTACACCTACGAGTACGACGACCAGGACCGCTGCATCGCCGAGGGCGGCACACACGGGCACATGGCCCTGCGCCTCTCCTACGAAGAGAGGGACCCGGACACCGGCCTGCGCGTCACCACCGTGACCACGGCCGTAGGACACACCCGCCGCTACGTCGTCAACGACTCCTGCCAGGTAGTTGCCGAGTTCGACGCGCTGGGCGCGGTGACCCGTTTCCAGCGCGACCGATACAACCGCCTGCTGTCCAGAACCGACCCGCTCGGCCACGTCACGACGTTCCGCTACGACGACACAGGCAACCTCCTCACCCTGACCCGCCCCGACGGACGCGAGGCGAAGGCCGAGTACAACGAACTCGGCCTCCCGGTGAAGGTGGTGAGGACGGACGGCACGGTCGTCCGCCAGACGTACGACGAACGCGGCAACCGCACGTCGATGACCACCTCGTCCGGCCAGACCACC
>NZ_LGDG01000080.1 GCF_001279775.1 Streptomyces sp. MMG1533
CATGCCGGACCGGTTCAGCGTATGGACCTTCCTGCGCGAGTGGTGGCGGCACCGCCGCACCGCCCGCCGCGACTGGGGCCAGCCACTTTTCGCTCTCTACGGGAACGACCTCCTCGGGCTGTCCCCGACCGCCACTAAGGAGGATCCGACCTGGCTGACGCTCCTGAAGGAACTCCGCTGCCTGCCTGACACACACCTGCTGGAGTTGCTGGGACACAGGGAACTGCATCAGGCCGCGCGGAACCTGCTGCTCCAGGCACTGGCCGATCGCACGCGCCACCGCAGGCCGCGCGACGCCCGGCGCCTGTGCACGGCGCTGCTGAACGAGCGTCTGTACCTCTACCCGGAGGCGGAGCCCTTCGACCGGTACGGAGACGACCGGAAGGAGCAGCATATGGACGAGTCCGCGGTCCACACCGCCGCGTGGCTCTTCGCCTGGGCGGTTCGGCCCCACGTCAGAGACGCGGAGCAACAGACCGGCCTGAGCGACCTGCTGCGGACGGTCGCAGCGCTGCCGACCGGTGCCGACCGGGCGCTCCTGCTGCGCATCTCGGTCGCCCCTTACGACGGCGTACCGGCGGAATTCCCACCACGGATCTGGCAGAAGCTGCTGGAGACGCTGGTCCCCGATGCCCGGAGCGCGGGCGAGGTGTCCCGGGCACAGGATCACCGTGCGCGGCGACATGGCCACCGCCTGTTCCGCTCCGGGTCACCGGCCCAGCCGCAGGGCGACCCGGCCGGCACCGGGGGCCGGCCGGGATGGTCGGTGGAAAGCCGGGTCTTCGTCGCCGTCGCCATGCTGTTCTGCAGCCTGGTCATCCTGTTGTTCTTCGCATTCTCCTAGCGAGCGCGCCCGCTTCTTGAACATCCCGGCCGCCTCCTGCGTACCTCCGAACACTGGCCGAGGCCGGGCCCGAACCTCAAATGTTGCTCTGAAGGAGCGGGCGGAGGGGTTCGGCCCCGCGCGGCGGGGCCATACCCCCGTCACGCCGAGGAGGCGGCACCGCGGATCCGGAGGAAGCCGAGGAGGGGACCATGAAGCGACTGGGAACGGGCATCGGTTGGCGGCCCGAGATCGCGGACGCCGTGGAGCGCATGCCCGGCATCGACTGGGTCGAGGTCGTGGCCGAGAACGTGTGCCCGGGGCACCTCCCCGACTCGCTGCTGCGGCTGCGCGAGCGCGGGGTCACGGTCGTCCCGCACGGCGTCTCGCTGGGCCTCGGCGGCGCGGACCGCCCCGACGAGACGCGGCTCGCGGACCTCGCCGAGCGCGCCCAGGCGCTGGGCTCGCCGCTGGTCACCGAGCACATCGCGTTCGTCCGGGCGGGCGGGCCGCTGACGGCGTCCCCGCGCCTGGAGGCGGGCCATCTGCTGCCCGTGCCGCGCACCCGGGACGCCCTCGACGTCCTGTGCGAGAACGTCCGTGTCGCACAGGACGCGTTGCCGGTGCCGCTCGCCGTCGAGAACATCGCCGCGCTCATCTCGTGGCCCGGCGAGGAGATGACCGAGGGACAGTTCCTGTACGAACTGGCGGACCGCACCGGCGTACGCCTGCTGATCGACGTGGCGAACCTGCACACCAACCATGTCAACCGCGGCGAGGACCCGGCCGAGGCGCTCGCCGAACTGCCCCTGGAGGCCATCGCGTACGTCCATGTCGCGGGCGGCTTCGAACGCGACGGCGTCTGGCACGACAGCCACGCCCACCCGGTCCCCCGCCCGGTCCTCGACATCCTGACCGACCTCGCGTCCCGGGTGTCCCCGCCGGGCGTCCTGCTGGAACGGGACGAGAACTTCCCCGAACCGGCCGAGCTGGAAGGGGAGTTGGGGGCGATACGGGAGGCGCTGGAGAAGGGCGGCGCGAAGGCCGCACCCGCCGGGACGCCGACCGCCCAGACCTCGCCGGCGCCCGCTCCGTCCGCCGACGAGCCCACCCGCCAGCGCCTCGCCCTCGCGCAGACGGCGCTGCTGTCCGCGCTGGTCGCGGGGACGCCCGTACCGGAAGGCTTCGACCGGGTACGGCTGGGGGTGCAGGCACGGGCCCTCGCCGGAAAGCGGGCGGACGTCGTGGCCAAGGTCGCCCCCGAGCTCCCGGAGATCCTCGGCACGGCCTACCGCCCCGCCTTTCTCGCCTACGCCCCCGGCCACCCGATGACCTCCGGCTACCGCCGCGACGCCCTGGACTTCGCCGAGCACGTGCTGCTCGCGGGGCGCCTGGAGGACGCGGCGGCGCGGCGGGCGCTGCGGGAGTGGTGGCTGGAGCGGTCGGGGCCGGTACCGCGCTCGCAACGTCCGACGGTGAGGCTGGCCCGAGCCACGCGCCGGGTACTCCTGCGACGCTGAGCGCAAGGCCTCACCCGCGGCCAGGAGGCAGAGGGCAGCCCAGGCCGTCAACCGCGGGCCCAGCCCGTCAATCCGCGGGTAATCGTGCCGCCCGGGGATGGCTCCCGCCCCACACAAGGGCGGCACCCCGCCACGCCGGACTGC
>NZ_LGDG01000081.1 GCF_001279775.1 Streptomyces sp. MMG1533
GATCGCCCACCTGCTGGGCTCCGTCCCGTACCAGGAGGTGCCGCCGCCGGTGCTGGAGTTGCCCCCGCGGCCGCCCTCGACCGGCTACCAGCGCCCGCCCCGCGATCTGCAGACCTACGTCCCCGATCACGCGGCAAGCCTCTGAGCAGCCGGTACCTCCCTCACACCTGTTCCGGCACTACGGCGACCGGGCAGGCGGAGTGGTGCAGGGCCGTGTGCGCGACCCGGCCGAGCTGGAGCCCGAGGTGGCCCTCGCGGCGCCGGGCGCCGACGACGAGCAGGTCGGCCTCGTGCGAGGCGTCCAGGAGCGCCTTGCGGGCGTGGCCCTCGACGGTGCGTCGACGCAGGTCCACCTCCTCGGGGGCGTCGCGCAGCGCCGCTTCCAGCGTCTCGGCGGCCTCTTCCTCGTGCAGACGGGCCAGCTCACCGACCAGCAGGGTCTGGTCGGTGGTCTCGCGTGCGGGGCGCCGCCAGGCCCGTACGGCCTCCAGGGGCACCCCACGCCGCCGCGCCTCCTCGAAGGCGAAGCACACGGCCGCCGACGGCTCCGAGTGCTCGCCGACGCCCACGACGACGCGTCCGCGGACCGCGGGCGTCACCTGGTTGTCGTGGCTGCCGCGCAGCACGATCACCGGGCAGCGGGCGTGGGCGGCCACCGTCAGGCTCACCGAGCCGAGCAGCAGTTCGGTGATGCCGCTGCGGCCGCGGGTGCCCAGGACCAGGGCGCCGGCGTGCAGGCCTTCCTTGACCAGCGCGTACTCCGGCTCCTCCGGCAGCACCTCCGCGGACACCTTCAGCTCGGGGTGGCGGGCCCGCGCTCGGCGGGCCGCACCCTCGGCGATGTCCTCGGCGGGCACCTGCTCGGACGACCTGCCGAGGTCTTTGTCGAGCGCGGCGCCCTCATAGCGCTCCCACAGCGAGGCGTACACCACCCGCAGCGGCACCCCGCGCAGCGCGGCCTCGTCGGCCGCCCAGTCCACGGCCCGCAGACTCGGCCCGGACCCGTCGACCCCCACCACCAGGGGCTCGCCGAAGGCTTGAACGATCGCTGCCTTCATGATCACTGCTCCTTCAGGGCATTGCGTCAGTCGTGCGCGACGACGGCGACGGGGGCGGTGGCGTGATGCAGGACGGCGTGCGTGACGGGGCCGATGTGCGGGCCGAGCGTGCCACGGCGGATCCGCCGGCCCACGACGACCAGGGACGCCCCCCGGGAGGCGTCGACCAGCTGGATGGCGGGACTGCCGGAACGGGACTCCTCAAGAACCTCGACGGCCGGGTACTTCTCCTTCCATCGGTGCAGCAACTCGCCCAGTGCGACAGCGTCCTCCTTGCCCAGCAAGGCGTTGAGCTCGGGGTCGGCGGGCAGGCCGTAGGCGAAGTAAGGCGGCAGGTTCCAGGCGTGCACGACCCGCAGGGGTGTGACACGGCGGGCGGCCGCCTCGAAGGCGAAGGCGAGCAGCGTGTCGTCGGGGCTGTCGGTGTCGAGCCCGAGGACGACCGGCCCGGACGTGGCCGCGGCGGACGGGATTGCTGACGGGATTGCGGACGGAACCTTCGCGGGCCCGTCCGCGGCACGCTCCCCCGCCCGCACCAGGACCACCGGCTGCTCGGCGTGCGCCAGGACGGCCTGGCCCACGGAGCCGACGAGGAATCCTCCGAGGCCGCTCATCCCTCGGGAGCCGAGGACCAGCAGTTCGGCGTCCTTCGCCGCCTCCGTCAGCACCTCGGCGGGCTGACCGAAGACCTGCTCCACGGTCACGTCCAGCCCGGGGTGGCGCAGCCGAAGTTCTTCGGCCGCCTGGCGCGGGAGGCTCTCCCAGCCTTCGGCCGGGGGTGCCCCGAGGAGCGACGCCAGGGCCATGGGCTCGGAGACCGCCTCCCGGACATGGACCAGCTTGAGCGGAAGGGAACGCCGCTTCGCCTCGCGGGCAGCCCACTCCACCGCGGCACGGCTCTCGACCGAGCCATCGAGACCTACGACCACACTGCCAACCATGGCTTCTGCCTCCTGAACGGGAATGTGATTCCAGCGTGGCGGTGCGGGGATCAGTGGTGCAGGGGCCGCAGGTCCTCGACCGGGGCCGATGGGCCCTGTGTGCCGTCACGCGCGGCATGGGCAACGCACCCTTCCCCGACCGGGGCCGATGGGCCCTGTGTGCCGTCAGGCGCGGCATGGGCAACGCACCCTTCCCCCCTGCGCCACCTGCCTCGCCGTCGGGGTGCGGGCTGCTGAGACGGAGTCAGTCCGCCTGCCCGGTCCCCACACTGAAGGTCACCGGATGCGGCCGGGGGCGGGGCGAGGGCTGGGG
>NZ_LGDG01000082.1 GCF_001279775.1 Streptomyces sp. MMG1533
GCCCGCCCCCGCACCCGGCCCCGAGGACCGCCCCCACCCCGACACGTCCTCCGAGGACCGCACGCTCGCGCACTCAGGTCTCGCCAAGGGCCGTCCGCCCCGGCGCGAGCGGGGGCCCGGCGGTGGGCTGCTGATGGGGCGGCCGTTCGGGGTGCCGGTGTATGTCGCACCCAGCTGGTTCCTCGTCGCCGCCCTGATCACGTGGGTGTTCGGCGGCCAGCTCGACCGCGTGCTGCCGGAACTCGGCGCCGCCCGCTACCTGGTCTCGCTCTTCTTCGCGGTCGCCTTCTACGCCTCAGTCCTCGTCCACGAACTGGCGCACACGGTTGCGGCACTGCGCTTCAAGCTGCCCGTCCGCCGTATCCAGCTCCAGTTCTTCGGCGGGGTCTCCGAGATCGAGAAGGAGGCCGAGACCCCGGGACGGGAGTTCTGGCTGGCCTTCGTCGGCCCGCTCCTCTCCCTCGTCCTCTCCGGCCTCTTCTACCTCGCCCTCCTGCCCGTCGAGCCCGGCACGGTCCCCGGCGTCCTGCTGGCCGGCCTGATGATCTCCAACCTGATCGTCGCCGCCTTCAACCTCCTGCCCGGCCTGCCCCTCGACGGCGGCCGTATGCTCCGCGCGGTCGTCTGGAAGATCACCGGCAAGCCGATGAGCGGCACCATCGCCGCCGCCTGGGTCGGCCGCGCACTCGCCGTCTGTGTCCTGATCGGCCTGCCGCTGCTCACCCAGTCCGGGGCGCTCGGGTCCAACGCCGAGGACAACGTCGGCATGGACACCGTCATGGACGCCCTGCTCGCCGCGATCCTCGCCGCCATCATCTGGACCGGCGCCGGCAACAGCCTGCGGATGGCCCGCCTGCGCGAGCACCTGCCCGAGCTGCGCGCCCGCAACCTCACCCGCCGCGCGGTCCCGGTCGAGACGGACACCCCGCTCTCCGAGGCCCTGCGCCGCGCCAACGCCGCCGGAGCCCGCGCCCTGGTCGTCGTCGACGCCGACGGCCATCCCCTCTCCCTCGTCCGGGAGGCCGCCATCGTGGGCGTACCGGAACACCGCCGCCCCTGGGTGTCCGTCAGCGGCCTCGCCCAGGACCTCACCGACGGCATGCGCGTCTCCGCGGAGCTGGCCGGCGAGGACCTCCTGGACACCCTGCGCGCCACCCCGGCCACCGAGTACCTGGTCGTCGAGGAGACCGGCGAGATCTTCGGCGTCCTTTCGGCGGCCGACGTGGAGCGCGCCTTCGTCAAGGCGATGGCCCGCCCGAGCTGACCCCCAAGTGGTCGGCGCCTCCCGCAAACGCCGGTAGGCTGTTCACATGTCCGAACCGACCGGTGCCGCCCGCAGGCGCGGGCCCTTCAAGGTCGGGGACCAGGTTCAGCTGACCGACCCCAAGGGCCGCCACTACACGTTCACGCTCGAGGCCGGGAAGAACTTCCACACCCACAAGGGTTCCTTCCCGCACGACGAACTGATCGGTGCTCCCGAGGGCAGCGTTGTCCGCACCACCGGGAACGTCGCCTACCTCGCGCTGCGCCCCCTGCTCCCCGACTACGTCCTGTCCATGCCCCGTGGGGCAGCCGTCGTCTACCCGAAGGACGCGGGGCAGATCCTCGCCTTCGCCGACATCTTCCCCGGCGCACGCGTCGTCGAGGCCGGCGTCGGCTCCGGCTCGCTCAGCAGCTTCCTGCTGCGCGCCATCGGCGACCAGGGCATGCTGCACTCCTACGAGCGCCGCGAGGACTTCGCCGAGATCGCCCAGCAGAACGTGGAGCGCTACTTCGGCGGCCCGCACCCGGCCTGGCAGCTCACCGTCGGCGACCTCCAGGACAACCTGAGCGACACCGACGTCGACCGCGTCATCCTCGACATGCTCGCCCCCTGGGAGTGCCTGGAGGCCGTCTCCAAGGCGCTCGTCCCCGGCGGCATCCTGTGCTGCTACGTGGCGACCACCACCCAGCTCGCCCGGACCGTCGAGTCCATCCGGGAGATCGGCTGCTTCAACGAGCCGACCTCCTGGGAGACGATGATCCGCAACTGGCACGTCGAGGGCCTGGCCGTCCGCCCGGACCACCGGATGATCGGCCACACCGGCTTCCTGCTCACCGCCCGCCGTCTCGCCGACGGCGTCGAGCCGCCCATGCGCCGCCGCCGCCCCGCCAAGGGCGCCTACGGCGAGGACTACTCCGGCCCCAACGCCGACGGAGGCGCCGGCCGCTAGAAGGCTGATGAAGATCTTGGGGTTCTGGCCCTGCCGCGTGAGCGGCAGGGCCAGACTCGTTGTGTGGCGATGGGTGAGTGGGTCGGCGAGATGG
>NZ_LGDG01000083.1 GCF_001279775.1 Streptomyces sp. MMG1533
GCCCCCCCGCCCCCCCCGCCCCCGCCTCCGCCCCCCCCCCCGCCGGCACCCTCGACCCCGTCGCCCTGGACGAAGCCCTCACCACCCTCCCCGGCCCCCGCGTCGTAGCCGCCACCGCCGGAACCACCGACGCCGGCCTCATCGACCCCCTCCCCGAGATCGCCGCCCTGTGCCGCGCCCACCACACCCGCCTGCACATCGACGCCGCCTACGGCGGAGGCCTCCTCTTCAGCGACCGGCACCGCACCAAACTCACCGGCCTCGACGCCGCCCACACCATCACCCTCGACCTGCACAAACTCGGCTGGCAGCCCATCGCCGCCGGCCTCCTCGCCGTCAAACACCCCCGCGACCTCGCCGCCCTCGACCAACGCGCCGACTACCTCAACGCCGACGACGACACCGAGGCCGGCCTCCCCGACCTGCTCGGCCGGTCCCTGCGCACCACCCGACGCCCCGACGCCCTCAAAATCGCCGTCACCCTCAAAACCCTCGGCCGCACCGGCCTCGGCGCCCTCGTCGACCAGGTCTGCGAACACGCCCACACCCTCGCCACCCTCATCGACGACCACCCCGCCTTCGAACTCCACGACCGGCCCACCATCAGCACCGTCCTGTTCCGGCCCGCGGGCACCACCGACGACGCCGTCGCCGCCGTACGCCGCACACTCCTCACCCACGGCCGAGCCGTCCTCGGCCGCGCCCGCCTCGACGGCCGCCTCTGGCTCAAGGCCACCCTCCTCAACCCCCACACCCGGCCCGACGACCTGGCCGGCCTCCTGAAACTCGTGGAAGGAACCACCCCCCGATGACGCACCCCCCACACCACGAGCCCGACGCGCCCCGCGACCTCGTCGGCATCGGCATCGGCCCCTTCAACCTCTCCCTCGCCGCCCTCGCCCACCCCCTCACCGCCCTCGACACCGTCTTCTACGAACAACGCCCCGCCTTCGACTGGCACCCCGGACTCCTCATCGAGGGCGCCACCATCCAAGTCCCCTTCCTCGCCGACCTCGTGACCCTCGCCGACCCCGCCAGCCCCTGGACCTTCCTCAACTACCTCAAGGCCCGCGAGAGACTCTTCCCCTTCTACTTCGCCGAGCGCTTCCACATCCAGCGCGCCGAATACGACGCCTACTGCCGCTGGGTCTCGGAAAACCTCCCCGGACTCCACTTCGGCCACCAGGTCGACGCCGTCCGCTGGAACCCCGAACGCGACCTCTTCGAAGTCGACTTCACCCAACTCGACGCCGAGGGAGAGGCAGAAGCCCTCGGGCGGACGTACACGAGGAACATCGTCCTCGGCATCGGCTCCGAACCGTATGTACCGGAGCCCCTGAAACCCCTCGCCGAAGCCCCCGCGGTACCCGTCGTGCACGCCGCCGACTACCTCGCCCACCGCGACACATTCCTCGCCGCCGACCACGTCACCGTCATCGGCTCAGGACAGTCCGGCGCCGAAATCTTCCTCGACCTGCTCCGCAACCGCCCCGCAGGCCGCGAGAAACTCCACTGGCTCGGCCGCACCGAGGCCTTCGCACCCATGGAGTACTCCAAGCTCGGCCTCGAACACTTCACCCCCGACTACACCCGCTACTTCCATGCCCTCACCGAAGACGTCCGCGACCGCCTCGTCACCACCCAATGGCAACTCCACAAGGCCATCGACGCCGACACCATCGCCGCCATCCACGACGAGCTCTACCGCCGCACCCTGCACGGCGGCTGGCCCGACGCCGTCCTCACCCCCGGCATCCGCGTCCGCACCGCAGGCCGCATCGCCACCGCCAAGATCGAACTCCACCTCGAACACATCCAGCAAAACACCCGCTCCCGCCTCACCACCGACGCCGTCGTCCTCGCCACCGGCCACCGCGAACGCCCCCTCGACCGCATCCTCGCCGGCCTCGACCCCCACCTGCGCCGCGACAGCCACGAACGCCCCCGCGTCGACACGCACTTCCGCCTGGTCCTCGACCCCTCCGTCACCGGCACCGCATACGTCCAGAACACCGCACGCCACACCCACGGCGTCGGCACCCCCGACCTCGGCCTCGCCGCCTGGCGCAGCGCCACCATCCTCAACACGCTGACGGAGAAAGACCCCTACCCCCTCCCCGCCCGCACCGCCTTCACCACCTTCGGACTCCAACAGCAGCCCCACATCCCACCCGCC
>NZ_LGDG01000084.1 GCF_001279775.1 Streptomyces sp. MMG1533
CAGCAGGGCTCTGGGTCCCTGAGCTGTCCGGACCTCCCGGATCTTGAAGTCCATCGCGTCCCCTGAGCTGGTGTGTTGCAACGACCACTAGAACGGAAGCGTTGGGCGGGAGGGCCTTTGCGCGTTCAGCTTTCACAGGGCGGGCCAGCGCGGACACGGAAGCCGCAGACGGCCCTGCCCTGTTGACTCCGATCACCGACGAAATCGTCAGCGAAGGGTGTTCGAGATGATGCACAGGCGAACGTTCTTGGCGAGGTCACTGGGGACGACCGTGGCCGTCCTGGCCGCAGCCGACCGGCCATCCATGGTGCGGCGACAGTCCATGCGAGGACGGCGGCCTGTACGCGGCTGGCGCAGCCCAGTCCAGGTTCAGTTCCCCGACCAGCGGGTGGTTGACGCGCATCCGGCCGCGCGTGGTTTCCGCCCGATGCGCTTCCATCTGAGCCATCTGCACAGGTCGGCTCGGTCGTAGGCTTTGTCGGCGTGGAGGCGCTGGGGCTTGAAATGACGGCCGTTGTGAGGGTCGTGTCTCGTTTGGTGACCCTCGATCATGGGCTTGAGCCCTTCGCTGTCGTGGGTGTTGCCGGCCGAGATGCCGACGAGGAGGGGCAGTCCGTTCGCGTCCGACAGGATGTGCATTTTGGAACCCGGCTTGCCCCGGTCCACGGGGCTCGGACCTGTGTGTTCGCCCCCTTTTTAGCCCTGACGTGGGCGGTGTCGAGGACGACGCGGGTGACGTCGATGAGGCCGGCGTCGTCGAGCTGGTGCAGCACGGCCTCGTGGAGGCGGCCCCAGACACCGGCTCTCGACCAGATCAGAAACCTGCGGTGAGCCGTCGACTTCGATATGCCGAAACAGGGCGGCAGTTGGCGCCAGGCGCAGCCGCTTACCAGGACGTAGACGATCGCCGCGAACAGCGTCTCATCAGGGGTGTCCCGCGTTCCACCGCCCTGCGGACGCACCCTCGACGGCGGGATCAGCGGCTGCGCGATCTCCCACAGCCCGTCCGGAACAATCCAACTCCACGTACCCCGCCCCATACCGCAACCAACGACCGCCTCACCACGTAGGACACGGTCTAAGACATCATCTCAATTGGCAGATCGGCTCATTGCGTAGGTGAGCCAGAACCCCTTCGTTCACGGGGTAGGTACGTTCACGAAGCAGGAGTTGCTGTGCGGCGTCAAGGTCTCCGTCCTGTACATGCGCATGGATAGTGTGGGCGAGCGATGTGATGTCGGTGATGGAGACGGTCCACTCATCGGCGTAGAGACGTGCGGCTTCGCCTGCGAGGCCGAGCTGGAGGGACCGGTGGGCGAGCGGCTGAAGGTACAGGTTGCGTTCGGGGTCCCATTGCACCCGGGCCGGAGCCCGCTTCAATTGGCGCTTCCACGTGGCGCGGTCGGCGTGGAGCCCAGGCTCGTAGTGGCACAGGCAGGCGTGTTTCAGAGCCCACTCGAAGCCTTCACGGGAGATCTCGACGGCGAGGACGGTCTCCTGGCCTTCCTTGGTGCCCCACCCGCAGCGGTACATCATCCACAGGAACGACGGCTTGATCCATGTCAAGCCTCGCTCACAGCCCTTTCCGCCCGTCCTTGACGCCTCCGTACAACCCCCATTCATCGAGGCCGGAGTAGAACAACGCGGTGCGGCAGTGGGGAGCGGACAGGCACTCGGCCTCTCCCGCGTACACGGCCACCAGCGAGTCGCTTCCCCGGAAACCGCACCCGAATTGGTCATCGGAGGCATCAAGCCGATCGACGGGGTGAAGCCGGGGAGCACCTTCGATCTGCCGGTCACCGTGGCGAACGAGGGCACCGGAGCCGCCGAGAAGGTATGGGTCACCTACGCCGTCACCCGGGGACTCGACTTCGACGAGGTTCCCTCCAACTGCCTGACACAGCACATCCCTCCCTACGACGAGATGCAGGAGAGGTGGACCGCGGTGTGCGCCTTCGACCAGGCGGTGGAGCCGGGCGTCGTCTACATGCCCGAGAGGCCTCTCCGTGTCAAGGTACTGGACCGCGCGCTCAACGACGAACTGCGTCTGCGTGTCGGGGAAGACGATCCGGGGGTGGACGACAACGGCACTCCGCCGGTGATGGGAACCGCACC
>NZ_LGDG01000085.1 GCF_001279775.1 Streptomyces sp. MMG1533
AGGGTCCCGGAGGGTCCCGGAGGGTCCCGGAGGCCCGGAGGGTCCCGGAGGGTCCCGGAGGGTCCCGGAGGGTCCCGGAGGCCCGGAGGGTCCCGGAGGCCCGGAGGCCCGGAGGGTCCCGGAGGCCCGGCGGGTCCCGGAGGCCCGGAGGCCCGGAGGGTCCCGGAGGCCCGGCGGGTCCCGGAGGCCCGGCGGGTCCCGGAGGCCCGGCGGGTCCCGGAGGCCCGGCGGTCCGAGGGCCCGGAGGGGGCCGGACGGTCCGGAGGTCCGGGGGCTCGGGGGCCCGGAGGGGGTCGAGGGCCTGGTGGTCCGGAGGTCTGGGGGTTCCGGGGGCCCAGGGCCCAAAGGGGGCCAGGCGGTCGGGGGGTTCGGGCGGTCCGGGTGTCCGGGGTGCGGGGGCCCAAAGGGCCGGGCGGTCTGAGGGTCCGGTGGTCCGGAGGGGTCCGGGGGCCCGGGGGCCCGGGGGCCCGGTGGTCCGGCGGTCCGGCGGTCCGTAGGTCTGGGGGATCCGGAGGCCTGGAGGTCCGGCGGTCCGGGGGCCCGGCGGTCCGGCGGTCCGGCGGTCCGGGGGCCCGGCGGTCCGTAGGTCTGGAGGATCCGGGGATCCGGAGGCCTGGAGGATCCGGGGATCCGGAGGCCTGGGGGTTCCGGGGATCCGGGGCCCAAAGGGCCGGGCGGTCCGAGGGTCCGGGAGCCCGGAGGCCCCGGACGGTCCTGGGGCCTGGAGGCCCCGGGGAGGCCCTGGTGGCCCGGAGGCCCCGGGGGGCCCTGGGGTCAGTGCTCCCCGTGCCGCCGCCGGTCCCGGTCCTCCCGGCGCTGCTCGCGGCGCTCACGCTGCCGGTCCCGCAGCAGGTCGTGGTGGCCTTCGAGCATCCTTTGGTGGGCGTCGTGGACGTCGTCCCTGAGGGACTCCCCGAGCTCCCGCGACGCCGCCTTGCGGTCGAGCTTCTCCTGGCGGCGCTCCTCCTTCAGGCGCTGCCGCTCGGCCCGCGTGAGCTTGCGCTCAACGCCGACGCCGCCCCAGAAGGCGAAGCCCGTCACGATCACGCGCGGGGCGCCCGGGTCACCCGGCACGCCCTCCTCGCGCTGGTCGAAGCCGCCCATGATGCCGATGCCGCGCACGACGACCTCGACGCCGGGCGGCACGATCACCTGCATCCCGCCCATGATCGCGATGCAGTTGATCTCGACCTCGCCGTCCGCGAAGTTCGCCTCACGCAGATCGATCTCGCCGCCGCCCCAGAAGGCGAAGCAGTTGAACCGCTTCGGCACCGTCCAGCGGCCCCTGCGCTGGAAGCCCGACATGATCGCCACGGCCCACGTCGAAGACCCCTCGCCGCCGACGATCCGCCCCGCCCAACTCCCGCTCTGCACCGGCTCCTTGGTCATCGAGATCCGGGGAGCCGGCGCCGTCGCCGACGGCAGGTCCCGGGTGATCGGCGCGAGTTCGCCGTAGGTCCGCGCCTTGTACGTCGCGTCCAGCCGTTCCTCGAACTCCTCCATGTCGAGGCGCCCCTCCGCGAGGGCGTCCCGCAGGACCTCGGCGACTCGTTCACGATCGGCGTCGGAGGCGCGCAGCTCCGGAGCATCCTCGGTCATACACAGCAGCCTACGAGTTCCGGGCGGCGGGCACTACGCGGTCGCCCTCTCGGCATACATTTTGGCGATCACCGCTTCGATGTCCGGCTCCCGCACCGACAGGTCCACCAGCGGATACTCCGCCGCGATCCGGGCCACCAGCGGCGCCGCCGACGCCGCGGCCGGAAACGCCAGCCACTGGCGCGGACCGTCCACCTTCACCACCCGCGCGGGCGGCGGCGCCTCGATCGGCGGCAGTTCGCGCTCCAGGTCGACCACCAGGATCCGCTCGCTCTCCCCCGCCTCGTGCAGACCGGTGAGCGCACCGTCGTACATCATCCGCCCGTGGTCGATGACCATGACCCGCGAGCACAACTGCTCGATGTCCTGGAGGTCGTGCGTGGTCAGCAGCACCGTCGTGCCGTTGTCGGTGTTCAACTCCCGCAGGAACTCCCGCACCTTGGCCTTCGACACCACATCCAGGCCGATCGTCGGCTCGTCGAGGTACAGCACCTCCGGGTCGTGCAACAGAGCCGCCGCGATGTCTCCGCGCATCCGCTGCCCGAGCGAGAGCTGCCGTACCGGCACGTCCAACAACTCGCCGAGTTCGAGGAGTTCGACGAGCCGGTCGAGGTTCTCGCGGTAACGGCCGTCGGGGATGCGGTACATGCGGTGCATCAGCCGGTACGAGTCGATCAGCGGCAGGTCCCACCACAGCGTCGTACGCTGCCCGAACACCACCCCGATCCGGTGCGCCAGGCGCGACCGCTCCCGGGACGGGTCGATGCCCGCGACCCGCAGCCGGCCGCCGCTCGGAGTCAGGATGCCGGTGAGCATCTTGATCGTCGTCGACTTCCCCGCGCCGTTCGGGCCGATGTAGCCGACCATCTCGCCGCGCGGCACGGTGAACGAGATCGAGTCGACCGCCCGCACCTCACGCCGCTCCCGCTTCAGGAAGCCGGTCTTCTTGCGCACGTCGAAGACCTTCTCGACGCGGTCCAGTTCGATGAACGCGCTGTCCACTGCTAGCTCCCTGTACTCCGATACGACCTCAGCCCCGCCCGCCATGCGACACCGGCCAGCGCACAGCTCGCCGCCGCCACCAGCGGCGGTGCGAACGCCGCCCACTCCGGCAGGCCCAGCGGATACGGCCGCCCCAACACATAGGCCGCGGGCACCCAGTTGACGAAGGCCAGCGGGAACATGAAGGTCACCCCGCGCACCAGCTCCTTGCCGAACACGGTCGGCGGGTACTGCAACAGCGTCTGCCCGCCGTAGGTGAACGCGCTCTGCACCTCGGAGGCGTCCTGCGCCACGAACTGGAAGGCCGCACCCGCCACGAACACCGCGGAGAAGATCACCCCGCCGCAGACCAGCATCACCGGCACCATCAGCACCTTGACCGGCGTCCAGCCGATGTCCAGCGCGACCAGCGCGTAGCCCAGCACCAGCGCACCCTGCGTGATCCGGCCGACCCGGCGCAGCGCGAAACGGTCCGCGGCGACCTGGGCCAGTACCGGCGCGGGACGCACCAACAGCGTGTCGAGCGTGCCGTCACGAACCCGCGTGCCCAGCCGCCCCGCCGATCCGATCGCCAGGTCCGCGATCCCGAAGGACGTCGCCGACAGGCCGTACAGGAAGGCGACCTCGGGCAGCGTGTAGCCGCCGAGCACGTCGACCTGCGAGAACATCAGCAAGATCGCGACGAAGTCCAGCCCGGTCACCAGCACACCGCCGAACGCGGTCATCGCGAAGGACACCCGGTAGGCCAGCGTGGAGCGGATCCACATCGCGGAGATCAGCCGGTAGGCGCGCAGCCCCTCCAGCACACGGTTGCGCTCCAGCACACGATCGCCCTCACCCACCCTGGACCACCACCCGCCGGGTCGCCGCACCCTGCAGCAGCCGTCCGGCCGCCATCAGCGCCACCGCCCACACCGCCTGGAAGGCGAACGCGGGCAGCGCATCCGTCTGCCCCATCAGCACGTCGGCGGGCATCTGGAGCTGAGCCGCCCACGGCAGCGCCCGTACGACCTCGCCCAGCGGCCCCGGGAAGGCGTTCAGCGGCAGCGCCATACCCGAGCAGAAGATGCCGGTGACCATCATCGCCTGCAGCGCGCCCGTGCCGTCCAGCAGCCAGAACCCGCTCAGCGCCACCAGGAACCGGATCGCGAAGCTGACGATCATCGCGAGCGCGAGAGCGACCAGGAAGGCCAGCCACGTCATCGGATCGTCCGGGAGCGCGGTGGGGAAGAAGAGCACCCCGAACGCGAAGGGGATCACACCGCGCCCCAGGAGCTGGAACAGCGCCCGCCCCAAGTCGTTCGCCAGCCACCACAGTTGGAGGTCGGCCGGCCGGTACAGGTCAATGGCCACATCCCCGGTGCGGATGCGCTCCATGAGTTCGGTCTCGAAACCGCCGCCCTGGATCGCCAGCGTCGCGTACAGCGCCTGCCCCAGCCACACGAAGGTGACGGCCTGCGCCTGGTCGTACCCGCCCAGATGCGGCCGCTCCTCCCACAGCGCGAGATACGTGTAGACCAGGATCAGACCGAAGACGGTATTGGTGAACACCCCCGCGGCCGTGGCCGCCCGATACGTCGCGTACCGTCGAAAACCCCCCGCCGCGACCGCCGCGTACAACCGCGCCGCATCCACGGCACCGCCCTCCTCGCCCGACCAGCCCTGTTCGACACCGAAGCGCAGGAGCCTAGTCCGCGGGCTGTGGGCCACGCCACGCATTTTCCGGGCAAGCGCGTGCCGATTGTCGGGAACGGAACGCGTGGTGCGAGAGTCTTCAACTGGGGGCGCAGAAGGCGTACGAGGCGTACGGGAACGTAAGACGCGAAACAGGAGTCCGTGCACGACATGAGCGACGAGCCGCAGCCGCAGCAGCCGACCCAGGGCTGGGCCCCGAGAGAGCCGGAAGCGGCCGCCGAACCGGAGGGCAAGCCCAAGCGCCCCAAGCGGACCGGCTGGCGGCGGATCATCCCGACCTGGCGCATGGTGCTCGGTGGCTTCGTCGTCGGCGTCCTGCTCCTGATCGGCCTGTTCTTCCTCGGCTACTCCCTGGTCAAGATCCCGGCCGCCAACGCCTTCGCCACCAAGCAGAGCAACGTCTACCTCTACGCCGACGGCAGCCAGCTCGCCCGCGACGGCGAGGTCAACCGCGAGAACGTCAGCCTCGCGAAGATCTCCAAGGCCGCCCAGCACTCCGTACTGGCCGCCGAGGACCGCGACTTCTACACCGAGTCCGCGATCGACCCCAAGGCGATGCTCCGCGCCGGGTGGAACACCGCGACCGGCAAGGGCAAGCAGTCCGGCTCCACGATCACCCAGCAGTACGTCAAGAACTACTACCTCGCGCAGGAACAGACCGTGACGCGCAAGGTGAAGGAGTTCTTCATCTCGATCAAGCTGGACCGCACCGAGAGCAAGGACCAGATCCTCGAGGGCTACCTCAACACCAGCTACTTCGGCCGCAACGCCTACGGCATCCAGGCCGCCGCCCAGGCCTACTACGGCATCGACGCCACCGAACTGGACGCGGCCAAGGGCGCCTACCTCGCCGCACTGCTCAACGCACCCAGCGAGTACGACGTCGTCGCCCACCCCGAGAACAAGGCGGCCGCCCAGGCCCGCTGGAACTACGTCCTCGACGGCATGGTCACCAAGGGCTGGCTCAGCGCCTCCGACCGGGCCGGCATGAAGTTCCCCATGCCGAAGGAAGCCACCGTCTCCACCGGCATGTCCGGGCAGCGCGGCTACATCGTCGACGCGATCAAGGACTACCTCACCGAGAACAAGATCCTCGACAAGGACCAGCTCAGCGCCGGCGGCTACCGCATCACCACCACCCTGCAGAAGTCCAGGCAGAACGCCTTCGTCGACGCGGTCAACGACCAGCTGATGGACAAGCTCGACAAGAAGAACCGCAAGGTCGACACGTACGTCCGCGCGGGCGGCGCCGCCATCGACCCGAAGACCGGCAAGGTCGTCGCGATGTACGGCGGCATCGACTACGTGAAGCAGTACACGAACAACGCCACCCGAGGTGACTTCCAGGTCGGCTCCACCTTCAAGCCGTTCGTGTTCACCTCCGCCGTCCAGAACGACTCCCAGACGCAGGACGGCCGCGTCATCACCCCCAACACCATCTACGACGGCACCAACAAGCGGCCCATCGTGGGCTGGGACGGCGGCACCTACGCCCCCGAGAACGAGGACCAGGCCTCGTACGGCGACATCACCGTCCGCGAGGCCACCGACAAGTCCGTCAACTCGGTCTACGCACAGATGGCCGTGGACGTCGGCTCCGACAAGGTCAAGCAGACGGCGATCGACCTCGGTATCCCCTCGAACACCCCCGATCTGACCGCGTCCCCGTCCATCGCGCTCGGCCCGGCCAACGCGAGCGTCCTCGACATGGCACAGGCCTACGCCACGCTCGCCAACCACGGCCGGCACGGCACGTACACGATGATCGAGAAGATCACCAAGGACGGCACGAACGACATCGAGCTGCCGCAGAAGAAGACCAGCCAGGCCGTCAGCCGCGAGGCCGCCGACACCACCACCTCCGTCCTGCAGAGCGTCGTCGAGAACGGCACCGCCACCGCCGCCCAGGCCGCCGGCCGCCCCGCCGCGGGCAAGACCGGCACCGCCGAGGAGGACACCGCGGCCTGGTTCGCCGGCTACACCCCCGACCTCGCCACCGTCGTCTCCGTCATGGGCCAGGACCCGGTGACGGCCGCGCACAAGTCGCTGTACGGCGCGATGGGCCTGGAGCGGATCAACGGCGGCGGGGCGCCCACCGAGATCTGGGCACAGTTCACCAAGGACGCCCTCGAGGGCGAGCCCGTCACCGACTTCGACCTCGAACTCCAGCCGGGCGCCGACGTGATCCAGCCCCCCGTCACCGACGTCCCGGCCGACCCCGGCACGGGCGACGAGAACACCGGCGGCACCACGGGCGACACCACCGGCGGCCAGGACACCGAGGGCCAGACGGAGGGCCAGACCGGCGGCGACACGACCACCGACGGCGGCACGACGGACGGCACCACGGGCGACACGACGACCGGCACCACCACCGGGGACACGACCACCGGCGGCGACACGACCACGGACGGCGGCACGACGGACGGCACCACCGGGGACACCACCGGCGGCGACACGGCCACGGGCGGCACCACGGGCGACACGACCGGCGGCGACACCGGAGGCACGACGGGCGGCACGACGACCGGGGTCGGCCCGCAGCTCACAACGACGAGAAGGCAGTAACCGTTCGGGCTGCCGCCCGGACCGAAAAGGGGCTGGTGACGATGGTCACCAGCCCCTCTTCGATGCCGTTCTGCAGATCCAGGGATGCCGTTCTACAGATACAGGCCGGTCGAGTCCTCGGACCCCTCGAACCGGTCCGCGGCCACCGCGTGCAGATCACGCTCACGCATGAGCACGTAGGCGATGCCCCGCACTTCCACCTCGGCCCGGTCCTCCGGGTCGAACAGCACCCGGTCACCCGGCTCCACGGTCCGCACGTTCTGCCCCACCGCGACGACCTCCGCCCACGCCAGCCGACGACCGACGGCCGCGGTGGCCGGAATCAGGATCCCGCCACCGGAACGCCGCTCGCCCTCGCTGGTGTCCTGCCGCACGAGTACACGGTCGTGCAGCATCCGGATGGGCAGCTTGTCGTGCTGGGTGCTGTGCTCGTTTCTCTTGGCGCTCACGCCACGAACCTACCTGCCTTTGCCGCCCTCGGATGCCGCCGGGTCGGCCCTCGCTCAGCCCCTGCGCCGCCGGGTCCCCAGGGCGAGCAGCCCCACGACCCCGACGACAACGAGCGCGACGGGCACGACCCGCTCCAGCCGAGGCGCGCCGTCCTCGTCGACGAACTGGGCCTTGACGTCCGTCACGACCCGGTTGACCCCGACATAGGCCCGCCCGAGCGTGTGATCGACATTGGAGACGACCCTGGCCTTCGCATCGCCCACGATCGTCTTCGGATGCACCCGCACCCCGATCTCGTCCAGCGTGTCGGCCAGCAATTCGCGGCGACGCTTGATGTCCGCCTCGATCTGCGCCGGGGTTCTCGTGTCCGACGTGTCCGCCACCGTACGGCCTCCGAAGTCAGCTGATGCTTGTTCCGGACAGTCTGTCAGCTCAGCACCGGAACGCACTGTCCAGACCCCCCGTTACGCTAGACCGATGAGCGAGCGACTCCAGCCCGGGGACGTGGCCCCCGCCTTCACCCTCCCCGACGCCGACGGCACCGACGTGTCCCTGTCCGACCACAAGGGCCGCAAGGTCATCGTCTACTTCTACCCGGCGGCCCTGACCCCCGGCTGTACCAAGCAGGCGTGCGACTTCACGGACAACCTCGAACTGCTGGCCGGCGCGGGCTACGACGTCATCGGCATCTCCCCCGACAAGCCGGAGAAGCTGGCGAAGTTCCGCGACAAGGAATCCCTGAAGATCACCCTCCTCGCCGACCCCGACAAGACGGTCACCGAGGCCTACGCCGCCTACGGCGAGAAGAAGAACTACGGCAAGACCTACATGGGCGTCATCCGCTCCACGATCGTCGTGGACGAGGAGGGCAAGGTCGAGCGCGCCCTCTACAACGTCCGCGCGACCGGCCACGTGGCGAAGATCATCAAGGACTTGGGTATCTGAACGACACCCAGACATCGGGAGCCAGGTCGGGCCGATCCGGAACCGGCCTGCGCTCCTCTTTCCAGCCGTCCCCGGCAAGCTCGACGGCCACCCGTCGCCAGAAGCGGACAGCACCGGCATTGGCGTCCTGAAACGCGACCTCCCACTCCCCCGGGTGCCGGGCGACCACCTCCCGCACGGCCCGCAGCCCCACCCCGCCCCTCCGCACTCCCCGCACGACGAAGAAGCTGTTGAGCACGCGGGTGGGCCCACCGAGCCCCCGCACGAACGCGAACCCGACGGGCCGCTCGCCGAGGCCGAAGAGATACGGCGCCCAGCCGACGTCACCGGAGAAGGCAGCCTCCAACCGCTCACTGCGGAACGTCCCGTCCGGGTTGGGCAGTTGCCCCCCGAACTCGGACAGGTCATGCCGGAACAGAAGCCAGAGGCGTTCGACGGCGGGGCGGTCGGCCGGAGTGGCCGGTCGGATGTTCAACTCTGCTGAGGTCATGAAAAAAGCCTCCCGACCGGACAAGAGTCCGCACCCGGAAGGCCTCGCCGGTAAGCATATCAACTGCCTTTACGTTTCGAGCGTGACTGTCCGATAAGCGGTCCGTTACTCCGTACGAGGCCACGAACGTGCGGCCGAGAGGGAGGGGAACCATGGGGGTCACCGCGTATCCGAAAGAGCGGCTGGAGGAGGCGGCTCGGGGGGCTCGTACGTTGTCGGAAGCGTGCGGGAGATTGGGGGTGGATCCGAAGAGCTGGAAGCGGCGGTACATCTCCCAACGAATGAAGAAACTGGGGTGGATGTCTCGCACTTCGAGCGCGAGGGGCCAAGTGGACGAGGGAGATCCTTGAGCCGGTGGTCGCTGCATCGTCGAGCGTCAACGAGGTCCTACGGCGACTCGGGCTCGATGTAGTCGGCGGTCACCACACGAACATCTCGCGTCGTATCAAGGCTTACGGCATCAACACCTCCCACTTCACGCCAGTGATCCCCACGGAGCGGCAGCGGCACAACCAGCGCCGTCGGTCTGCCGAGGAGATCCTCACCGAGGACACGTCGACCCACGCCATGCGGGTCCCGAGCAACCGTCTGAAGCGGGCGATGGGCCAGCTGGGCATGGAGGAGCACTGTGCCCTGTGTGGGATCGAAGGGGAGTGGCTCGGAGAGCCGCTCCCTCTTGAGGTCGACCACATCGACGGCAACTGGCGGAACAACCGCATCGAGAACCTGAGGCTTCTTTGCCCCAACTGCCACTCGACGACGGACAGTTACCGAGGACGCGGCAAGGGGCGTGCCTCGTGACCAGCGGCGTGCAGTACACGCACGAGCGCCTGGTCGAGGCAGCAGCTCGGTGTTCCGACCTCGTCGAGGTCATTGCCTTTTTCGGCACCCGGCCATACGGCTACCTCCGCAAGTACCTCACCATGCGATTTGCCCACTTCGCCATCGACATCTCACACTTCGCCCCCTGCAGCCGGTCCGCCCGGCCCACACGCGACGCGTTACGGGCGGCCGTCACCGAGTCCTCCTCCATGGCGGAGGTGCTACGCCGCCTAGGCTGCACGAACAACGGTGCGCAGCGGAAGAAGCTGCACAAGTGGATCGCCGATGATCACCTGACGACGGCACACTTCCTGGGGCAGGCACACCAGCGGGGAAGGCCGGCCCCGAACGCCAAACGGCCTGAGGATGTTCTGGTACAGCACCAGGGCAAACAGCGGACGCCGACAAAGCGCCTACGCCGAGCGCTCATCGAGGTCGGCATAGCCGAAGAGTGCGCCAGGTGCGGCACTGGCCCGGAATGGCTCGGCAGGCCCATGACCCTGGAGATCGATCACATCAACGGGGACTGGCGGGACGACTGTCGGCGACGACAGACGCGAGAACCTGCGATTGTTGTGCCCCAACTGCCACGCCATCACCAGCACGTGGTGCCGAGGAGGCCGACGACGCACTGAGTTGCGCCCAGTAGAGTAAGCAACGCTGCGGGCCCGTACCCCAGCTGGCAAGAGGGCGCCGGTTTAGGTCCGGTGTGTCGTGGGTTCGAGTCCCACCGGGCCCACAGGAAAACAAGGCCCCGCATCTTCGATTCAAAGGTGCGGGGCCTTTCTGTAAGCTCAGCCCAACAGCTCCCGCACCACCGGCACCAACGCCCGGAACGCCTGCCCCCGGTGGCTGATCGCGTTCTTCTCCTGCGCGCTCAGCTCGGCGCACGTCCGCGTTTCGCCCTCCGGCTGGAGGATCGGGTCGTAGCCGAAGCCGTTCGTGCCGGTCGGCGTGTGGCGGAGGACGCCGCGGAGCCGGCCCTCGACCACCCTCTCCGTGCCGTCCGGCAGGGCCAGCGCCGCCGCGCAGGCGAAGTGGGCGCCCCGATGCTCGTCGGCGATGTCGGAGAGCTGAGCCAGCAGCAGGTCCAGGTTCGCGCGGTCGTCCCCGTGCTGCCCCGCCCAGCGGGCGGAGAAGATGCCGGGGGCGCCGTTCAGGACGTCCACGCAGAGGCCGGAGTCGTCGGCCACTGCGGGCAGGCCTGTTGCCTGGGCGAGGGCGTGGGCCTTCAGCAGGGCGTTCTCGGCGAAGGTGACGCCGGTTTCCTTGACGTCGGGGACGTCGGGGTAGGCGTCGGCGCCGACGAGGTCGTGGGGGAGGTCTGCGGCGGCGAGGATCGCGCGGAGTTCGGTGATCTTTCCGGCGTTGCGGGTGGCGAGGATCAGGCGGGTCATGGGGTCCAGTATTCCGGCCCCATGGCCCTCGCCTCTCCCCGGTTTCCCGGTTGACCTACGGCGTGCAGACCTACGGCGTGCAGACCTTCGTCAGTTCGCCCGCCGCGTCCGTGATCGGGCTGAGGTCGGGGGTGTTGTCCCCGTTCTCGACGGAGGTGCGGACGTTGGTGACGGCCTCGCTGAGGTTGTCGACCGCCTTGTTGACGTCGGCGTTGTCGGTCTTGTCGCCTATCTCGTCGAGGTTCTTGTCGATGGAGTCGAGGGACTCCTCGAGCTGCGTCGGGTCGTTCGACGCGTTCTCCACGGCCTGCTGGAGGTCGGTGACGCTGTCGGCGATGGCGTCGGCGGTCTGGACGCAGTCCAGTGCCTTGCTGACGGCGTCGCAGCCGGTGGTGAGGCCGGCCGTCAGTCCGACGGCGGCCACCGCGGCAACGATGGCGATTCGGCGACTTCGGCGGCGTCGGCTCGCGGCCATGGATCTGTTCCCTCCCGTTGACAGCAGGACCCTTGTCGGCCCCTCATGCTGGCCGGGCGCACAGCGGTCAGCCGTACGCCCGTACCGGTAATGACGCGAGGACGGTCGGCCGGGTTGCGCCTGGCGGCCGTCCTCCTTGGTGCGCCCTTTACTTTTCGAGGACCGTATCAAGTGCCTTGCGCTGCAAGGCGGCCAGGTCTGTGCAGCCGGCGACGGCGAGGTCGAGGAGGGCGTTGAGTTCGTCGCGGGCGAAGGGTTCGGCCTCGGCCGTGCCCTGGACCTCGACGAAGCGTCCGTCGCCGGTGCAGACGACGTTCATGTCGGTCTCGGCGCGGACGTCCTCCTCGTAGCAGAGGTCCAGCAAGGGCACCCCTCCCACGATTCCGACCGACACCGCGCTCACCGTTCCCGTCAGCGGCTGGCGGCCGGCCTTGATCAGCTTCTTGCCCTGGGCCCAGGAGATGGCGTCGGCGAGTGCGACGTATGCGCCGGTGATGGCCGCGGTGCGGGTGCCGCCGTCGGCCTGGAGCACGTCGCAGTCGAGGACGATGGTGTTCTCGCCGAGTGCCTTGTAGTCGATGACCGCGCGCAGGGAGCGGCCGATGAGGCGGCTGATCTCGTGGGTGCGGCCGCCGATCTTGCCGCGGACGGATTCGCGGTCGCCGCGGGTGTTGGTGGCGCGGGGCAGCATCGAGTATTCGGCGGTGACCCAGCCCTCGCCGCTGCCTTTGCGCCAGCGCGGGACGCCTTCGGTGACGGAGGCGGTGCAGAAGACCTTCGTGTCGCCGAAGGAGACGAGGACGGAGCCCTCGGCGTGCTTGCTCCAGCCGCGTTCGATGGTGACCGGGCGGAGTTGTTCGGGGGTGCGGCCGTCGATTCGAGACATGGCGTTGAGCCTAGCCGTACCTGCGGAAGGGGCCCCTCCCGCGGTGGGAAAGGGCCCCTGTCGAGTGAGTGCACAGCCCTTGCGGGGCGCGCGGGTTCACATCATGTCTTCGATTTCCGCGGCGATGGGGTCGGCGTCGGTGCCGATGACGACCTGGATGGCGGTGCCCATCTTGACGACGCCGTGGGCGCCGGCGGCCTTCAGGGCGGCCTCGTCGACCTTGGCGGCGTCGATGACCTCGGTCCGGAGGCGGGTGATGCAGCCTTCGACCTCTTCGATGTTGTCGATGCCGCCGAGCCCGGCAACGATCTTCTCAGCCTTGCTGGCCATGTTGTTTCTCCCTGATCCGAACCGCTTTTTCGCAGTAACCCACAGTTGGCCCATCTTTGCGAGCGATCGCGCCGCACGTCCCGAAGGATGACGTCACAGCACCGAAATCGTCCGTAGCTGGTCTACACCACCTGACAGGCGGTCGCCAAACCATGAGTGCCGAGAACTCCGGGAGTGCCGAGTCGGCGGTGAGCCCCTCGCGCACTCGTTGGAACAACGTGTTCCAGGGGCTGCAGAAGATGGGGCGCAGTCTTCAGCTCCCCATCGCGGTACTCCCGGCCGCGGGCATCCTCAACCGGCTGGGGCAGCCGGACGTGTTCGGGGACGACGGGCTCGGCTGGACGAACATCTCGAAGGTGATGGCGGGCGCGGGTGGTGCGCTGCTCGACGGTTCGCTGGGGCTGCCGCTTCTGTTCTGTGTCGGTGTGGCGATCGGCATGGCGAAGAAGGCGGACGGTTCGACGGCGCTCGCGGCGGTGACGGGCTTTCTCGTCTACTACACCGTGTTGCGCCAGTTCCCGGAGGACTGTCCTGACGGGGCGAAGGCCGTTCCCAACATCGGCTGTCTGGCGACGGTCGAGGGCACGGTGACGGCGTTCACGTTCGAGAACCCGGGGGTGTTCGGCGGGATCATCATGGGTCTGATGTCCGCCTACTTCTGGCAGCGGTACCACCGTACGAAGCTGGTGGACTGGCTCGGCTTCTTCAACGGGCGGCGGCTGGTGCCGATCATCATGGCGTTCGTGGCGATCGCGTTCGCGGCGGTGTGCCTGTGGATCTGGCCGCCGATCGGTGACGGCCTGGAGAACTTCAGCGACTGGCTGGACGGCCTGGAGGCGTGGGGGGCGGGCATCTTCGGCGTGGCGAACCGCGCCCTGCTGGTGATCGGGTTGCACCAGTTCCTGAACGTGCCCATCTGGTTCCAGTTCGGCAGTTACACCAAGCCGGACGGCACGGTGGTGCACGGTGACATCAACATGTTCCTGGCGGGCGACCCGGATGCGGGTCAGTTCACCTCGGGCTTCTTCCCGATCATGATGTTCGCCTTGCCGGCGGCGGCGCTGGCGATCACGCACTGTGCGAGGGCGAGCCGGCGCAAGGAGGTCGGCGGTCTGATGCTGTCGGTGGCGCTGACGTCGTTCGTCACCGGGATCACCGAGCCGATCGAGTACTCGTTCCTGTTCGTCGCGCCGCTGTTGTACGTGGTGCACGCGCTGCTGACGGGTGTGTCGATGGCGGTGACGTGGGGGTTCGGGGTGCACGACGGCTTCAGCTTCTCGGCGGGTCTGATCGACTACGTCATCAACTGGAATCTGGCGACGAGACCGTGGGGGATCATCCCGATCGGCTTGTGCTTCGCTGTCGTCTATTACGTGATCTTCCGTTTCGCGATCACGAAGTTCGATCTGAAGACACCGGGTAGGGAGCCGGAGGAGGAGGTCGAGGACGTCACCAAGGTGTAGCCCGGCAGTCAGCCGTACAAACAGGTAGCCCACAGTAGCTTTCCCGTCACGGGAATCGTGGGTTCCTTATGCGTCCTTCATCGTGCTACAACAGGTCTACACCACTGAGTGGTGTAGACCACCACCCGATGGAGGAAGTATGAGCTCCGCCACCGCAACGGCGACTCCCGCGAAGAAGCGGGGATCCGGCCTGTTCCAGGGCCTGCAGAAGGTCGGCCGCAGCCTACAGCTCCCGATCGCCGTGCTTCCGGCGGCGGGCCTGCTGCTGCGCCTGGGGCAGGCGGACGTGCAGGAGAAGCTGCACCTGCCCGCCGATGTCGCGAAGGTGTTCGCCGGAGCCGGCGGCGCCATCCTGGACAGCTCGTTCGGGCTGCCCCTGCTGTTCTGTATAGGCGTGGCCATCGGCTTCGCGAAGAAGGCGGACGGCTCGACGGCGCTGGCCGCCGTGGTCGGCTTCCTCACCTATTACGCGGTGATCCACCAGTTCCCGATCAAGGACGGCCACGAGGGCGCCACGTACACGGCCACCGGACTCGGTGGCGGCTTCTGGCAGAAGGGCAACGAGGCCGCGCAGGCCGCGTCCTTCCAGAACCCGGGCGTGCTCGGCGGCATCATCCTCGGCCTGCTGACGGCCGTGCTGTGGCAGCGCTACCACCGCAAGCAGCTCGTCGACTGGCTCGGCTTCTTCAACGGCCGCCGGCTCGTCCCGATCATCACGGCCGCCGTCGGCACCGTCCTGGGTGTCCTGGTCGTCCTGGGCTGGCAGCCCGTCGGTGACGTCATCACCAACTTCGGCGAGTGGATGACCGGTCTCGGCTCCTTCGGCGCGGCCCTCTTCGGTCTGATCAACCGCGCGCTGATCCCGATCGGCATGCACCAGTTCGTGAACTCCGTGGCCTGGTTCCAGATCGGCGACTTCACCAACTCCGCGGGCACCGTCTTCCACGGCGACCTGCCGCGCTTCTTCGCCGGTGACCCGGACGCCGGTCTGTTCATGACCGGCTTCTTCCCGATCATGATGTTCGGTCTGCCCGCCGCCGCCCTGGCCATCGCGCACACGGCCCGCCCCGAGCGCCGCAAGGCCGTGATGGGCATGATGATGTCGCTGGCGCTGACCTCGTTCGTCACCGGTGTCACCGAGCCGATCGAGTTCTCGTTCATGTTCATCGCCCCGTTGCTGTACGCGATCCATGCCGTCCTCACCGCGCTCTCGATGGCCGTGACCTGGGCGCTGGGCATGCACATGGGCTTCAGCTTCTCGGCCGGTCTGACCGACGTCTTCATCAACTGGGGCATCTCCACCAAGCCCTGGCTGCTGATCCCCGTCGGCCTGGTCTTCGGCGCGATCTACTACGTCGTCTTCCGCTTCGCCATCGTCAAGTTCAACCTCCCCACCCCGGGCCGCGAGCCCGAGGAGGAGGTCGAGGACCTCACCAAGGCGTGAGACCCCCGCTCCACCAAGCCGTACGGCACGACGAAGGCCCCGGAACCGGGAAGGTTCCGGGGCCTTCGTGCACGTACAAAGCTCTAGATCTCGTACGACTTCCCCGGCGCCGCCAGTTCCACCGGACCGTCGTACGTCGCGCGCGCGTCGGCCAGGTTGACCTGGGGGTCGGTCCACGGGGGGATGTGGGTGAGGACCAGGCGGCGGGCTGTTGCCCTGCTCGCCGTCTCGCCCGCCTCGCGGCCGTTGAGGTGCAGGTCGGGGATGTTCTCCTTGCCGTGCGTGAAGGCGGCCTCGCACAGGAACAGATCGGTGTCGCGGGCCAGTTCCTCCAGGGCGGGGCTGATGCCGGTGTCGCCCGAGTACGTCAGGGACTTGCCGGCGTGCTCGACGCGGATGCCGTACGCCTCCACGGGATGGGCCACGCGTTCGGTGTGGACCGTGAACGGGCCGATGTCGAAGGTGGAGGGCTTGACCGTGTGGAAGTCGAAGACCTCGCTCATGGAGGAGGCGGTGGGGGTGTCCGCGTAGGCCGTGGTGAGGCGGTGCTCGGTGCCCTCGGGGCCGTAGACCGGGATCGGGTCGCAGCGGCCGCCGTCGTGGCGGTAGTAGCGCGCGACGAAGTACGCGCACATGTCGATGCAGTGGTCGGCGTGCAGATGGCTGAGGAAGATCGCGTCGAGGTCGTAGAGACCGCAGTGGCGCTGCAGCTCGCCAAGGGCACCATTGCCCATGTCGAGAAGCAGCCGGAAGCCGTCGGCCTCGACGAGGTAGCTCGAGCAGGCCGATTCCGCGGACGGGAACGACCCCGAGCAGCCGACGACGGTGAGCTTCATAAAGCAGAAACCTCCGCTGGCGGGAACTTTTCTGGGAAGGAGACGGGGGTCGTGCGGTCCGTCGAGCGTAAGGCGCAAAACTCGCGGTCGCTCCTCCACCAGGGGCTGTTGTGTGCGAACTCACCTGTGGTGTCACCGGTTCGGCTGGACCAGGGGCGTGCGGGGCGCGCAAGAAGGCGGGCGGGGGTGAATGCGCGCCGGTACCGTCGTGCCCATGGATACGTCCTGGTGGCTCGCGCTCGCGGCCCTCGTGTTGCTCGCGATCGTCGCCACGCTCGTCGACGGGTGGGGGCGCGGGCGGCGTCCCGCGGGGCGGCGGACCCGGCCGCCGGGGCGTCCGACGCGGCCGGGCGGGCGGGGCAGGACACGTCCGCGGCCTGCGGAGATCTGGTGGGCGAATGTGCCCTACGAGGACGGGCCCGGGGGCAAGGACCGGCCCTGTCTGGTGCTGGTGGTGCACGGGGACCGGGCGACCGTCGCGAAGATCACCAGCAAGTACCACGACGAGCGGGCCGGGGTGATCCCGTTGCCGCCGGGTGCGGTGGGCGATGCCCACGGGCGCGCGAGCTTCCTGGAAACGGACGAGCTGCGCGAGGTGCCGGTGTGGGAGTTCCGGCGGAGGGTGGGGGTGGTGGACCCGGTCCTGTGGGACCAGGTCCGTCACCTCGCCACGTGATCAGGCCTTACGCCCAGAGCTGGCCCTGGAGCGTCTCGATGGCCTCCTCCGTCGTGGCGGCCGTGTAGACGCCGGTCGAGAGGTACTTCCAGCCGCCGTCGGCGACGACGAACACGATGTCCGCGCTCTCGCCGGCCTTGACGGCCTTGTTGCCGACGCCGATCGCCGCGTGCAGGGCGGCGCCGGTGGAGACGCCCGCGAAGATGCCCTCCTGCTGGAGGAGCTCGCGGGTGCGGGTCACGGCGTCCGCCGAACCGACCGAGAAGCGGGTGGTGAGGACGGAGGCGTCGTACAGCTCGGGTACGAAACCCTCGTCGAGGTTCCTGAGCCCGTACACCAGGTCGTCGTAGCGCGGCTCGGCGGCGACGATCTTGACGTCCGGCTTGTGTTCGCGGAGGTAGCGGCCGACGCCCATCAGGGTGCCGGTGGTGCCGAGGCCCGCGACGAAGTGGGTGACGGACGGGAGGTCGGTGAGGATCTCCGGGCCGGTGGTGGCGTAGTGGGCGCCGGCGTTGTCCGGGTTGCCGTACTGGTAGAGCATCACCCAGTCGGGATGCTCGGCGGAGAGCTCCTTGGCGACCCGTACGGCGGTGTTGGAGCCGCCCGCGGCGGGCGACGGGATGATCTCGGCGCCCCACATGCCGAGCAGTTCACGGCGTTCCTGCGAGGTGTTCTCGGGCATCACGCACACCATGCGGTAGCCCTTGAGCTTGGCGGCCATGGCGAGGGAGATGCCGGTGTTGCCCGACGTGGGCTCGAGGATCGTGCAACCGGGAGTCAGGCGGCCGTCCTTCTCCGCCTGCTCGATCATGTGCAGGGCGGGACGGTCCTTGACCGAGCCGGTCGGGTTGCGGTCCTCCAGCTTCGCCCAGATACGGACGTCGGCGGACGGCGAGAGCCGCGGCAGGCACACCAGAGGGGTGTTGCCCACCGCGGCCAGCGGGGAGTCGTAACGCATGGGGGGTCAGCGGGCCTTAGACCATGCCGCCGGCCACGGCCGGCAGGATCGTGACGTTGTCGCCGTCGGCGAGCTTGGTGGTGATGCCGTCGAGGAAGCGGACGTCCTCGTCGTTCAGGTAGACGTTGACGAAGCGGCGCAGCTCGCCGCCGTCCACGATGCGGGCCTGGATGCCCGCATGCCGGGTCTCGAGGTCGGCGAAGAGCTCGGCGAGGGTGTCCCCGGTGCCCTCCACGGCCTTCTGGCCGTCGGTGTACGTGCGGAGGATGGTCGGGATGCGGACCTCGATGGCCATGGCTCAGGGCTCCTGTCGGAAGGTGTTCGGGTCGGTGGGCGCGCGGCAGCGCTGTACAGCGGGGCTGGTGCGGATCAGGCGCCGCGGCTCACGGGCCGTACGGCGGCAGGGGGCAGCGTCAACAGATGGCGCTGGCGAGCCTGCACAGGTCGACGTGCAGCCGCGCCACGAGCAGCATGCCCGGCGTCTTTTCGCTCACGTCGTGGGAAACCATGGGCTCATCGTATCGATTCCCGGTCGGGGTCCCGGAGTGTGATCCCACATTCCGGACGGATTCCGGCCGGGGAGTGAGACCGTACTGCTCAGGCGGGCCCGTGAAGGACCGCTCAGGCGGACCCGCGCAGGACCAACCGGGTCGGTACGACGACGGAGGGCGGCGCCTCGATCCGCTCGGTGCGGCCGAAGAGGAGCCGGGCCATCAGACGGCCCATGCCCTCGACGTCCTGGTGGACCGTGGTCAGGGGCGGGTCGGTCGACTCGGCGATGTCGGCCAGGTCGTCGAAGCCGACGACGGCCACGTCCTCGGGCACCCGGCGCCCGCGTGCCCGCAGCGTCTGCAGGGCGCCGGAGGCCATGAGGTCGGAGGCGACGAACACGGCGTCCAGGTCGGGGCACCGGTCGAGGAGGGCGGACATGGCGTCGGCGCCGCCCTGCCGGGTGTAGTCGGCGCGCTCGGTCAGGTCGGGCGAGGCGTCGAGGAGGACGTCCCGGTAGCCGGCGAGCCGGTCGGCGGCGGAGGTCTCCTGGTCGTAGGGGCCGGTGACGGTCGCGATGCGTTCCCTGCCGAGCGAGACCAGGTGCTGGACGGCCTGCCGGGCTCCCCCGCGGTTGTCGCCGTCGACGTACGCGTGGCGGTGCATGGTGTCGCCGTCGCGCAGCAGCGGGCGGCCGCCGAAGACGGCGGGCAGGCCGATCCGGTCGATCATCTCGGGCAGCCGGTCGCCGGGGCGCAGCGAGAACAGGACCGCGCCGTCCACGTGGCCGCCGCCGAGGTAGTCGGCCACGCGCGCGTAGTCGTCCGGTTCGTCCAGGAACAGCAGGACCGCCTGGGCGCCGTGCTCGGCGAGCTCCCTGCGGATGCCGCGCAGGAGGCAGTCGAAGAACGGGTCGAGGAAGAGGCGGTTGTCGGGCTCGGTCGCCACGACCGCGATCGCGTTGGTGCGGTGGGTGACCAGTTGGCGGGCGGCCTGGTTCGGTACGTAACCGAGCTCGGTGATCGCTTCCCGGACGCGGTCGACGACCTCGGCGCGCACCTTGGGCTCGTCGTTGATCACCCGTGACACCGTGGACTTCGAGACGCCGGATTTGCGGGCGACGTCTTCCAGGGTGGGGCGCCGTAAGTTGGGCCGCTGCGTCAACGCCATCTCCGATACGGCGAGTTGCTCGGGTGGGTACCCGATCAGTATGCCTCGACGACCTTGATCTCCTCCTCCGTGACCTCGCCCTCGACGATCCGGAACGAGCGGAACTGGAAGGGGCCCGCGTCGTCCGTGTCCGCCGTCGAGACCAGGACGTAGTGCGCGCCGGGCTCGTTGGCGTAGGAGATGTCGGTGCGGGACGGGTAGGCCTCGGTCGCCGTGTGGGAGTGGTAGATGACCACCGGTTCCTCGTCGCGGTCGTCCATCTCGCGGTAGAGCTTGAGCAGGTCGCCGGAGTCGAACTCGTAGAACGTGGGCGACATGGCCGCGTTGAGCATCGGGATGAAGCGCTCGGGACGGTCCGAACCCGCCGGGCCCGCGACGACGCCACACGCCTCGTCGGGGTGGTCCTTGCGCGCGTGCGCGACGATCTGGTCGAAGAGGGCCTGGGTGATGGTCAGCATGTTCGTCAGGATAAGCAGAAGGGCCGTCCCGTACCGAGGGGTGGTACGGGACGGCCCGTATGCCGGACGTCCTGAGCGGCTGCCGCCGAGGGCGCCACGAGTGCTCCCGGCGGCCGGGCGTCCGCGGGGACGGTCAGCCGACCTTCTGGAACTCCTGCTCGTCGCGCGACGTGATCTGCGGGTTGCGGCTCTTGAGGATCGCCCAGCCGATGCCCAGTGCGGCGGCCCAGACGGCCATCACGTACAGGCAGATGCGGGAGTCGGCGTCGTACGCGATCAGGCCCGTGACGAAGAGCAGGAAGACGATCGCGACATACGAGCACTTCGAGCCGCCCGGCGCCGGGAAGGACGAGGCGGGCAGCCGGCCGGCCTCGACCGCGCGGCGGTACAGGACGTGGCTGACCAGGATCATCAGCCAGGTCCAGATGCCGGCCGCGGTGGCCACCGAGGTGACGTAGCCGAAGGCCTTCTCCGGGACGACGTAGTTGAGGACCACGCCGATGCCCATGAAGAGCACGGAGACGAAGATGCCGAAGGCGGGCGTCTTGGTCGACGACAGCTTGCTGAACGCCTTGGGGGCCTCGCCACTGTCGGCCAGGTTCCGCAGCATGCGGCCCGTGGAGTACATCCCGGAGTTGCAGGAGGACAGTGCGGCGGTCAGCACGACGAAGTTGACGATGCCGGCGCCGGCCGGGATGCCGATCTTGGCGAAGGCCGCGACGAAGGGGCTGACGCCCTCCCCGAACTCGGTCCACTTCACCACGCACAGGATGATGGTGAGGGCACCGACGTAGAACAGCGCGATGCGCCAGGGCAGGGTGTTGATCGCCTTGGGGAGGGTCTTCTCCGGGTCCTCGGACTCGCCGGCCGTGACGCCGACCAGCTCGACGGCGAGGTAGGCGAACATGACGCCCTGCAGGGTCATCAGGGACGAGCCGACACCCTTGGGGAAGAAGCCGTCGAAGGCCCAGAGGTTGGAGACGGCGGCGGTGTCACCGGCGGAGCTGAAGCCGAAGGTGAGGACGCCGAGGCCGATCACGATCATGCCGATGAGGGCGGTGACCTTGACCATCGAGAACCAGAACTCCAGCTCACCGAAGAGCTTCACGGAGATCAGGTTGACCCCGAAGAGGATCACCAGGAAGACCAGCGCCGTCACCCATTGGGGGATGTCCGGGAACCAGTAGTTGACGTAGATCGCGGCGGCCGTCAGCTCGGCCATGCCCGTGACCACCCACATCAGCCAGTACGTCCAGCCGGTGAAGTAGCCGAAGAACGGGCCGAGGAACTCGCGGGAGTACTCCGCGAAGGAGCCCGAGACCGGGCGGTAGAGCAGGAGCTCGCCGAGCGCCCGCATGATGAAGAAGATGATCACGCCCGCGAGGGCGTACATGAAGATGAGGCTGGGGCCGGCCTTGGCGATGTTCGCCCCGGCTCCCAGGAAGAGGCCGACGCCGATGGCGCCGCCGATCGCGATCATCTGGACCTGGCGGCTGCCGAGCCCGCGTTCGTACCCCTCTCCCTCGGGGGTCTTCTCCGTGTCGACCTTCGCTGAGGTCATGTGTGGTGCGCCTTCCTCCATGCCGAACCGGGCCTCTCGTCGGCCTCGGATCGGGTTCCGATCCCCCCGGACTGATGGAGCTGGGCGGGCCTTGCGAGCCCGCCCGTGCCTGGCCGGCGATCCGCCGGCTCGGTGGCGCACCCGGCGAACATACGGGTGGTGTTCGCCGGGCGGTCGTGAAGATTTATCACGGCCGCAATACTGATCACCTGAGCGTCATGTGACGCAGCACACAGGGAGATTTGGACAAAAGCCACCCGGGAGGGGCATAGGTGTCCGTCACGGTGACGTGATCGTTATCCGGATTTGAGCGTCCTCTGAGCGAACACGGAATCGTCACAAGTCAGGGCATGAGTGTCGAAACGAGGGTCTCCTGGAGCCCTCCGAGCCACAGATACGCCATCACCATGGGCTTGCGCGGGTCCTCGTCCGGCAGTCGGTAGAGGAGGTCGGTGTCCTCCTCGTCCTTGACGTCCAGCCGGGAGCCGATCGCCAGGCGCAGGTCGTTGAGGGCGCCGAGCCACTGCCGGGACTGCTCCGGCGACAGCTTGAGGACCGCCCCGCCGTCGTCCGCGGCGCTGAGCTCGTCCAGGGCGCGGATCACCGCGAGGGCGTTCTCGCGCTTGCCGGCCCGCAGGTCGTTCTCGGTGTAGCGGCGGAACTCGGAGGAATACGCCCGCTGCTCCTCGGCCTCCTTGGGCCCCGGGGTGCCCTCGGGGTCGCTGTAGGCGTCCGGGAAGAGGCGCAGCAGGACCGGGTCGGCGGGCGGCTCGCTCGGGCCGTCGGCGAAGAGCTCGGCGAGCGGGTCGTCGGGGGCGTCCTCGGCGGGGCCGGGGCCGATGAGCTCAAGGAGCTGGACGGCCAGCGACCGGATGATGGAGATCTCGACGTCGTCGAGGGCGACGGCCGCGCCGCCGCCGGGGAGCGGTTCGAATTGTCCTGGCATCAGGGGATATCGCTACTTCCGGTCCTGTTGGAGAGTGGCCCACAGGCCGTAGCCGTGCATCGCCTGCACATCGCGTTCCATCTCCTCGCGACTGCCGCTGGACACGACCGCCCGGCCCTTGTGATGGACGTCGAGCATGAGCTTGGTGGCCTTGTCCTTGGAATAGCCGAAGTACGACTGGAAGACGTACGTCACGTAGCTCATGAGGTTGACGGGGTCGTTGTGGACGATGGTGACCCAGGGGACGTCCGGCTCGGGGACGGCGAAGACCTCTTCCGCCGACTCGGTTCGTTCGATCTCTACGGGAGCGGGTGACGTCACATGGCCATGCTGCCACGCACCCCACAAATCGTCACACTGACGCAAATGGGGGTAGCATCTGTTGCCATGAACACAGCGGACCTTGGGCTGCCAGAAGAAGAAGGGCGCGAAGCGCTTCCTCAGAAGGGCGGTGGCGGGCGACGGGTGGGCGTGCCCTCGACGGCGCTCTTCACGGACCAGTACGAGCTCACGATGTTGCAGGCCGCCCTGAAGGCGGGCACGGCCGAGCGGCGCAGCGTGTTCGAGGTCTTCACCCGTCGGCTGCCGGAGGGGCGCCGCTACGGCGTGGTCGCGGGCACCGGCCGCGTGCTGGACGCGATCGAGAACTTCCGTTTCGACGCGGACGTCCTCGGCTTCCTCCGTGAGGGCGGCATCGTCGACGACGAGACCCTGGACTGGCTCGCCTCCTACCGCTTCTCCGGCGACGTGTGGGGCTACCCCGAGGGCGAGGTGTACTTCCCGGGCTCGCCGATCATGCGGGTCGAGGGCTCCTTCGCCGAGTGCGTGCTCCTGGAGACCGTGATCCTGTCGATCCTCAACCACGACTCGGCGATCGCCGCGGCCGCGTCCCGGATGTCCTCCGCCGCCGGTGACCGCCCGCTGATCGAGATGGGCGCCCGCCGCACCCACGAACTCGCCGCGGTCGCCGCCGCGCGCGCCGCGTACGTCGGCGGTTTCACCACCACCTCCGACCTCGCGGCGGGCTTCCGCTACGGCATCCCCACGGTCGGCACGTCCGCGCACGCCTTCACCCTCCTGCACGACCAGGAGCGGGACGCCTTCCAGGCCCAGGTGAACTCGCTGGGCCGGGGCACGACGCTGCTCGTGGACACCTACGACGTCGCCGAGGCCGTCCGGACGGCCGTCGAGGTCGCCGGGCCCGAGCTGGGCGCCGTGCGCATCGACTCCGGCGACCTGCTGCTCGTCGCGTACCGGGTGCGGCAGCAGCTGGACGAGCTGGGCGCGACGGACACCCGGATCATCGTGACCTCCGACCTCGACGAATACGCCATCGCCTCGCTGGCCGCGGCGCCCGTAGATGCGTACGGCGTCGGCACCCAGCTGGTGACCGGCTCCGGGCACCCGACCTGCTCGATGGTCTACAAGCTGGTCGCCCGCGCCGAGTCCGCCGACCCGAAGGCCCCGCTGGTGCCGGTGGCGAAGAAGTCGTCCGGCGGCAAGACGTCCATCGGCGGCCGCAAGTGGGCCGCCCGGCGCCTGGACGAGTACGGCGTCGCGGAGGCCGAGGTCGTCGGCACCGGGCCGGTGCCGGGCGAACTCGTCGACCGGCAGCTGCTCGTGGAGCTCGTCAAGGGCGGCGAGGTCGTCGCACGGGAGCCGCTGGACGTCGTACGCGACCGGCACGCGGCCGCCCGGGCCAACCTGCCGCTGTCGGCGACGCAGTTGTCGCGCGGAGAACCGGTCGTCCCGACGGAGTACGTGCACGCACGCTCGGGTAGCTAAAGCGGGTGCCGTGCTTCACGCGCCGTATCGCTCCCGACCACCCGCTCCGCCGTTCCCCCTCCCGCCCCGCCACCGAAGTCCGTAGGCTCGGAAGTTCACCGGCCGGGCCCGCACCCCTTCTCTTCCCCGACCCCATAGTCGAAGGACACCGACCATGCGCCGCGCCTTGATCGTCGTTGACGTGCAGAACGACTTCTGCGAGGGGGGCAGTCTCGCGGTGGCCGGGGGTGCCGATGTGGCCGCCGCCGTCACCGAGTTGATCGGGCAGGCGGCCGGCTCCGGCTACCAGCACGTGGTGGCCACCCGCGACCACCACATCGCTCCCGGCGGTCACTTCGCCGACAACCCCGACTACGCCCACTCCTGGCCCGCGCACTGCGTCGCCGGCACCGAGGGCGTCGGCTTCCACCCGAACTTCGCCCCGGCCGTCGCCTCCGGCGCGATCGACGCCGTCTTCGACAAGGGGGCGTACGCGGCGGCCTACAGCGGCTTCGAGGGCGCCGACGAGAACGGTGTGACGCTGGCCGACTGGCTGCGCGACCGTGAGGTCGGCGAGGTAGACGTCGTGGGCATCGCGACCGACCACTGCGTCCGTGCCACCGCCCTGGACGCGGCCCGGGAGGGCTTCCGTACGCAGGTGCTGCTCGACCTCACGGCCGGGGTGGCCGAGGAGAGCACCGAGCGGGCACTGGAGGAGCTGCGCGCGGCGGGCGTGGAGCTGACGGGGAAGCCGGTCGTCGCCTAGGCCTGGGCTTGGCCTGGCCTGGGGCTGCTCCTTGGCCTGGTCCTGGAGCCCGCCGGACGGTTGCGTCCGGCCCGGACGGGCTCGGGCAGGCCCCCGGGCCTACGCCGGTGCCGCGGGGCGCCTCAGCAGGGCCCTGATCGGGTGCCACAGCTCCTGGGCGAGTTCCGGTCCGCCGACAGCGTTGTCAGGGGCCGTACGCCATATCAGGCCGTCCGGATGGTGCAGGACCGCCGTGATCTCGTCCGGCGTCGGCGGGGCGGCGTTGCCGCGCAGGTAGACCGCCCGCATGCCGAGGTTGCGCAGCCTGGTCAGGGCGCGTGCCCGGTTCTGGGCGTGCACGAGGACGCGTACGCAGCCCGTGCCGTGGACGGTGGGGCTGGGCAGGTTCAGCGCCACCACCACGCTGCCGGTCGGCAGCTTGCAGAAACCTCCTGCGGCCATGCGGTCACACCCCCGTGCGAGTCGGCGTCAACATCGGTGTCAATAAGAGAACCACAGGACGCACCTAAACACGATCGGCGGCAACCCGCCAGGGGGTCGCCGCCGATCACCTTCTGACCTGCGAAAATGCTGTCTACTTCGCGGACGGTCCGACCTGGAGCGTGATCGTCGAGCCGCTCAGCGGCTCCTTGACGATCTTGATCCGGGTGTTGGTGTCAGTGACCCTGACCCCCGCGAGCGGGGTCGACGCGTCGTAGTACGTCGACTTGCCGTCGTCGAAGACCGGGACGCCGGCACGCGACTTGATCTTCGTCGCGACGTCCGCGTTGTGGAGCGTGATCGCGTCCGTCGGGTACCAGCTGAAGGTCGAGTCGAAGGCCTGGATGCGGTTGCGCATCAGCGAGCCGTCGGACCACTTCAGCGGCGTCGGGTGGGAGTCGATCGGAAGGATCAGACCCTCACCGGGGTGCTGGCTGGTGTTGTCGTCGGCCTGGGAGGTGTCCCACTTCCAGATCAACAGGCCGTTCTGGTACGCGTAGTGCTCCACCCAGTCCGGACGGGTCGTCGAGAAGCCGTAGTTGTACGGGCCGACCTTGAGGGTCTTGTCGTACGACACGTACTGGCGGTTCTCTGCGATGTAGTACTGCGCGTAGTCGTCCGTGATGGACGCGCCGATGCGCGAGAAGCCGTTCGCCGTCCAGGCCGCGTCCGCGGTCTCCGCGTTGTCGGAGAAGAGGGCGCCACCGTCGGCGGTCACCGTGATCTCGTCGGCCGCGAAGCCCAGTTGGGCCACGCCGCCGTCGGTGGCGTAGCGGAAGCGCAGGTCGACCTTCTGGCCCGCGTAGGCGTCCAGCGGGTACGTGAGCTTCTGGTACGCCGCCACCGTGCCGGTGAGGGCGGGCTTGCCGCTGCCGTCGCGCGGGATGGCGGTGCCGTCGGCCAGGGTGCCGTCGATCGGCGTCCAGTTGGAACCGTCGGTCGAGACCTCGGTGTAGAGGTAGTCGTAGTCGGCCTCGATGTCCCACCAGCCGTCGAGGGTGAGCGACGCCGACGACTTGCCGGTCAGGTCGACCGTGCGGGCGAGGGTGTTGCGCAGGTCGTCGCCGCTGCCGCTCCACCACTGGGTGGCGCCCTGCGCGGGGGTGACCACGTCGGTGGTGACCGTCTTGTCGGGCAACTCGACGATGAGGGCCTGCGGGTTCTTGGTGTTGTACTCCGCGACGCCCAGCGTGTGGCTGGACCTGGTGCCGGCCTTGGCCACGTCGTAGTCGAGCCAGCCCAGCTGCAGCTTGTCCCAGGCGTTCATGTCGCCGGGCAGGTCGCCGATGGAGTCCTTGCCGGTGCCGAGCCAGGAGCCGGACGACATCAGGGTCCAGAAGCCCGTGGAGTTCTCGCCGCCGCCGGAGGTGTCGTACTCGTCGGGCAGGCCGAGGTCGTGGCCGTACTCGTGGGCGTAGACGCCGAGGCCGCCGTTCTCCGGCTGGATGGTGTAGTCGCCGACCCAGATGCCGGTGTCGCCGATCTGGGCGCCGCCGAGCTTGTTGGTGTCCGGGCCGGTGGAGCCGGCGTCGGTGCCGAAGGCGTACCAGCGGTGGGCCCAGATCGCGTCCTCGCCCTGGGCGCCGCCGCCCGCGGACTCGTCCTCGCCGGCGTGCACGATCTGGAAGTGGTCGATGTAGCCGTCGGCCTCGTTGAAGTCGCCGTCGCCGTCGAAGTCGTAGCGGTCCCACTGGTCGAACTCGGCCAGCTCCGCCTTGATCTCGGCGGCGGTGGCACCCGCGGCCTCGCGCTCGGCGACCCAGGCGTTGACGCCGTCCTGCACCGCGTACCAGGCGCCGGTGGCGGCGTCGTTGGAGCCGTAACGGGCCTCGTTGTAGGGGACCTTGACCCAGTCGGTGACCTCGCCCTCGACCGAGTAGCGGCCCGAGGACTGCTTCTCGTAGTACTTCTTGAGGGACTCGGCGTTCTTGCCGGTGCCGAAGTACAGGTCCTGGAAGTGCGCCTGGTTGTAGTCCGCCTGCCAGGCCGTGCTGTTGTTCACCGCGCGGTCCGGCTCGGCTATCTCGTTGTGGAGCGGGCCGACCGTGCCGCCGTAGCGGCTGTCGATCTGGTCGCCGAACTCGACGAGGATCGTGAAGATCTTGTCGGTCTTCTCGCGGCCGAGCTCGACGTACTTGTCCTTGCCCCTGCCCTTGGAGCCGTCGAGCTTGACGACCTTCGAGCCGTCCCGGTCCTTGACCGTGGCGGCGCCGGATATGACCTGGTCGAGCGCTTCCTTGCGCTGCGCCTCCTGGGTCTTGGACAGGGGGCCGTCGAGGTCGTGTTCCCTGCTCTTCGCCGGTTGCGGGTCGTGCCCGTCGACGGAGGCGGGTGCGGCGGCCGGATCGGCCTGCGCCACCGCGAAGGTGGAGAAGGTGGCGGTGGCGGCGGCGAGCGCCACGGCGGTCGCCGCCACTCTGAGCTGCCAGGGTCTACTGGTCACGTGCGTCTCTCCCCTGTAGTCAAGTGCCGGTATTTGACTAAAGGTTGGGGAGAAAAGACAGACCTTGACTTGCGCACGCCAATTGCACTATGCGGAGGCCGAGTTCACATTGCGGACACGTGGCGCAATGCCGAACAGGCGCGCGAGTCCGTCCACTTGATGGACGTCATGACTCCGTGCGCCCCCCATGCTCCGGCACTGTTGGTCAGGTCACGCTTACTGTTCGTTCCACTCGGGCATGCAGGCGATTAGAGTCGATTGGCGGAACGCCCTGAAATCGGCGGAAAGCCAGGCCGACACCCCCGTGGACCCCCACTTCCGAGGACACGATTGCCATGCCTCGTCCGTCTGTCACGCCTCGCCCGACGGCCGCACAGCTCGCCTACGGTTCGTGCACCGTGATCTTCTCGACGCTCGCCATGCTGCTGCTGTCACAGACGAGTTCGGGCGTGGGGATCGCGGTCATCGCCGTCTCGGCGCTCGCGCTCGGGCTGCTGGTCTCGATGACCGTACCGATGCCGAAGCCCCGCGTGGTCGCGGTACACCGCCCGGCCGCGGAAACGACACAGGCGCCCGTGCCGGCCTCGGTCGCCTCGGTGGCGTCCGAGCAGCCCGTGCACGAGCGCGCTGCGTCCTGACGTCTGTAGGTCGGTCGGTGGTCAGGTGGTCCTGACCACCACCGTCTTCGCCGCCTTGTCGTGCAGGCCCTGCTTGTAGGGCTTGTCGAAGAAACTCCAGCCGCCCGAGATCGCGGTCCAGATGCAGGCGCAGCAGAAGGCGAACGGGATCCACAGCACCGCCGAGCGGATCAGCGTGCTCTGCACGGAGGGCGTGGCACCGTTGTCGAGGTTGGCCACCCGCATGCCCAGCCACTTCTTGCCGAGCGTCTGCCCCGACTTGGCGATCATGAAGGTGTCGTAGCCGATGTAGAGCAGAGCGGCGACCAGCGACTGACCGAGCGACTTGCCGTACTCGATGTCGTCGCCGTCCACGTCGTACTCGTTGACGCCGAAGCCCCAGGAGAGCAGCCAGACGACGATGCCCACGATGATCATGTCGATGATCCGGGCGAGCGTGCGCCTGCCGCTCTCGGCGAGCGGAGGCATGCCGGCCAGCGGGTCGCCGGGATAGCCGCCACCGCCGCCGTACGGGGCGCCGCCACCGCCGCCGTAGGGGTCACCGCCACCCTGGTAGGGCGGGGGCTGACCGCCGTACGGCGATCCTGAGCCCTCGGCCGGCGGGGGCTGCTTCCTGAACGGGTCGTCTTCCGGTGGCTGCTGACCGGAGCCGGGAGGCGGTTCGCTGCTCATGGCCCGAGTCGACCGCGAACCCTCCCGTTCCGCATCCGGCGAGCGGCCGTCCGGGCTACCGAATTGCGTACGCCTTCCGCCGTACGTCGTCAGCCCGCCACGAACGTATGCGCCGCCTTGTCGTGCCAGCACTGGTGCCACGGCTTGTCGAACAGTCCCCACGCGACACCCACGACACCGATGCCGAGCAGACCGGGCACGCTGTAGACCAACCAGCGGCGCAGGGCCCCGCCGAAGGACGGCGGCTCGCCGCCCTCGATGTCCCGCACCTCCAGGCCGAACAGCTTCTTGCCGAGGGTGCGGCCCCACTTGGCGGTGGGCAGCGCCTCGTAGAGGACGCCGAAGAGCAGCAGGACGCCGAGGATGATGCCGAGGTAGACCGACGTGGTGCCGTCGAGCAGCCAGACCGTGACGGTCTCGCCGGACAGCTTGGCCGCGTCGATCTTCTCGTTGACGTGGTCGATCGCCTTGGTGCCGAGCGGTACGGCGGCCCCGGCGGTGACGGCTCCGAGGACCAGGGTGTCCACCAGACGGGCCGCCAGCCGCTTGCCGAGGTTCGCGGGGCGGGCCGACGCCTGGCGCCGGGCGGCCGCCTGGAAGATGTCCTCCACCGGTGGCTTCCAGGGCACGACCGGCTGATCCTCGTCGGACGCGCCCGCGAGCCGGTGCACCTGCTGCGCCCAGGAGGGCTGGCCGCCACCGGCACCACTCGTCATCGGGGTACCGGCGGAGGCGGCGGGCTGGGGTGCGCCGGTCTGCTGGGGCACGCCCGGGGCGGCCGGCTGCTGCGGGCCGGACGCCGCCGGGGGCGCCTGCTGGGGGCCGGAGAGGGCGGCGGGAGCGCCTGCGGCTCCCTCGGCTCCGGCCTGCCCCTGGGCCGCCGCGGCCCGGGCCGCGGCGGCTTTTCCGGCAGCGAAGCCGGGGGCTCCGGAGGGGTCGGGGGACGCGGCGGGGGCGGACTGGGGGCCGTAGTCGGCCGAGGGCTGAGGACAGAGACCGGCCGCCTCCGCTCCGGCCGCCGTCGCACCCGTGCTCCCCCGCTGCGCCCCGGCCGCCCCGCCCTGCTGCGCCGTGCGCGGGGACAGCGCGCGGAAGGTCATGGTGCCGTCGTCGTCGCGGGGGCCACCGGGGCCCGGGACGCCGGGGGCCGCCGGGTTGGTACGGCCTGTCGTACCCGGGCCGGGGCCGTCGGCCGCCGATTGCCCGGACCCCGCCGTGGCCCGGCGGAAGACGAACGTGTTGCCCGAGGCGACGTCGCCCTGGTCCGGCTCGGCGGGCGGGATCGTCGCCGAGCCGTCCGTGCGGGCGGAGCGGCCGTCCGGCCGGGCCGGGCCGTCTCCGGGCTGCGCGGGGTGCGGCACCCGCGGGTCGGCACCCTGCTGCGCCCCTTGCGGAGCGGCCTGCGCGCCCTGCGGCGAGCCCCAGGAGACCCGGCGGTCCTGGTCGCCGCCGAAGCCCGACTGGCGGGATCGGTCGGCGCCCCAGGCGGACGCGGGCTCGGGCCTGCTGCCGTGCTGGGCGTCGGCCGCCGGGGACGGTCCGGGGCCGCCGGGGGCCTCGGCCGGGTCCTCGTCGAAGAAGTGCGGGCCCGTCTCCTCGACCGGAGCCGGTCCGGGGCCGGATGCGGGCCGGGTGCCCGGCGGTGGGGCGAGCGGTTCGCCGTCCGCAGGGGCCGGGCGGCTGGTGCCCGGAACCCAGGCGGCACCGTTCCAGTACCGGACATATCCGGGAATGGACGGGTCCGGGTAATACCCGTCGCGGGGCCTGTCGTCACCGGGGGCCGGGGTTGGGGCGCTCATGTCCGTCGTCCCGTATCTGCTCGGGGGTCAAATGGGGGCCTCCACATCTATCAGACCGGCGCAACAAGCACCGCCAGTCCCGCGGTACCCACCCCTTTCCGGGCAACCTCGTGCACGTACTTCTCACGAACCGGACGGCCCGGCACAGCCTCCGCGAAAAAAATTTCTCGAACCCGCGTAATGATTTCGCCCCCGCTCCCTCTCCACTCGTACGGGCCCACCGCAGGGCCCGCTGCGAGAGTCCGCGAGAGAGGAACGAACGACATGCACCCCACCGTGGTGGAGCGGGAACTGGAGCTCAATCTCATCCTGTCGCCCGAGCGCAGCATCCCGGTCCCGGCCCGGCTGAGCTATCACAGCGGCGACCCGTACGCCGTCCACGTCACCTTCCACATCGGCTCCGACCACCCGGTGAACTGGACGTTCGCCCGCGAACTCCTCGTGGAGGGGATGTTCCGGCCGTGCGGGCACGGGGACGTACGGGTGTGGCCGACGAAGGTGGCCGGGCGGAGCGTCGTGCTGATGGCGCTCAGCTCCCCCGACGGGGACGCCCTCCTGGAGGCCCCGACGACGCAGGTGTCGGCCTGGCTGGAGCGGACGCTGCGGGCGGTCCCCCCGGGCTCCGAGGCAGCGCAGCTCGGCATCGACGACGGCCTGGCCGAGCTGCTCGCCCCGACCCCGGGCTGTCACGACGAACTGTGGCTGCGCGACCCGTGGCCGTCGGACGAGTCCAAGGACGGGGAGTGAGCGATCGGGACGGGTCAGAACAGCTTGCCGGGGTTCAGGATCCCCAGCGGGTCGAAGGCCGCCTTGATCGCCCGCTGCATCTCCACGCCCACCGGGCCGATCTCGCGGGCCAGCCACTCCTTCTTCAGGACGCCCACGCCGTGTTCGCCGGTGATCGTGCCGCCGAGTTCCAGGCCGAGGGCCATGATCTCGTCGAAGGACTCGCGGGCGCGCCGGGACTCGTCGGGGTCCTGGGCGTCGAAGCAGACGGTCGGGTGGGTGTTGCCGTCGCCGGCGTGGGCGACGACGCCGATGGTGAGCTGGTACTTCTCGGCGATGCGCTCAGTCCCTTCCAGCATCTCGCCGAGCCGCGAGCGGGGCACGCACACGTCGTCGATCATCGTCGTGCCCTTGACCGCCTCCAGGGCGGTGAGGGACAACCGCCGCGCCTGGAGGAGGAGTTCGGACTCGGCCACGTCGTCGGCCGGGACGACCTGGGTGGCGCCCGCGGCCTCGCACAGCGCGCCGAGGGCGGCGAGGTCGGCGGCCGGGTCCGCCGTGTCGAAGGCGGCCAGCAGCAGGGCTTCGGTGCTCTCCGGGAGGCCCATGTTCGCGAGGTCGTTGACGGCCTTGACCGTCGTACGGTCCATCAGTTCGAGGAGGGACGGCACGTGGCCGCCCGCCATGATCCGGCACACGGCCTCGCAGGCGGCGGCCCCGGACGCGAACTCGGCGGCCAGCACCAGTTGCTCGGGCGGCTGCGGCCTCAGCGCCAGGATCGCCCGTACGACGATGCCGAGCGAGCCCTCGGAGCCGACGAAGAGGCGGGTGAGGTCGTACCCGGCGACGCCCTTCGCCGTGCGACGGCCGGTGGACATCAGGCGGCCGTCGGCGAGGACGACGTCGAGTCCGAGGACGTACTCGGCCGTCACCCCGTACTTCACACAGCACAGCCCGCCGGAGGCGGTGCCGATGTTGCCGCCGATCGTGCACATCTCCCAGCTGGAGGGGTCCGGCGGGTAGTAGAGGCCGTGTTCGCCCACCGCGCGGGAGAGCGCGGCGTTGACGACGCCCGGTTCGACGACGGCGATGCGGTCGACCGGGTTGATCTCCAGGATCCGGTCCATCTTGATCAGGGACAGCACGATGCAGCCGTCCGAGGCGTTGGCCGCGCCCGACAGGCCCGTGCGGGCGCCCTGCGGGACGACCGGGACGCACAGCTCCGTGGCGGTGCGCATGACGTGCTGGACCTGCTCGACCGTGCGCGGCAGCACGACCACCGCCGGGGCGCCGGCCGGGCAGAAGCTGGCCATGTCGTTGGCGTAGGAGGCCGTGACGTCCGGATCGGTGAGGACCGCCTCGGCGGGCAGACCGGCCAGCAGACGGTCGAGAAGGGTGCCGGTCCCTGCTGTGCCTTCGACGCGCGGCGCTTCGCTACGGCTCATGATCACAGCTTCGCACCGGGGGCCATCGGTGTGAACCCCGTGTACGGCAGCCGCCGTATGCCGGGGTGTGGTCGTCGTATTGACGCACAGTGAGCGCCATGGAGAAGCAGCAGGAGGCTCCGGAACAGGCCGAGCGGGCTCAGGAGCCGGCCCCGGAGGAAGCCGGGGAACAGGCGGCCGTACGGCGCTCGTGGCTCACCCGGCGTGTGCTGATCGCCTCCGTCGCCGGGTCTGTCGTGCTCGGCGGGGTGCTGATGCTGTTGCCCTGGGAGCGGACGGCGACGCGGGCTCCCGGGCCGGCCCCGGGGGCGAAGGCGCTGACGGCGGTCGCGGCGGGGCTGCCGGCCGCGCTGCCCGACCTGGCGGTGCTGATCGACGAGCGCGAGACCCGTCTGCGGGAGCATCCCAAGGACGCGCAGTCGTGGGCGGTGCTCGGGTCGGCGTATGTGGAGCAGGGGCGGCGGACCGCGGACCCCGAGTACTACCCGAAGGCCGAGAAAGCACTGCGGACATCGCTCAAGGTCGGGGCGAAGGGCAACGCAGAGGCCCTCGGCGGGCTCGCGGCCCTCGCGAACGCGCGCCGGGACTTCCGGGCCGCGCGGACCTGGGCGGAGGCCGCCCGGAAGCTGGCACCCAGGCGGTGGACGACGTATCCGACGCTGATCGACGCCTACACCGGCCTCGGCGACTACAAGGCCGCCCACGGCGCCCTCGAACGGCTCATGGAGCTGCGGTCCGGGCCGGCCGTGATGGCGCGGGCGGCGGCCGTCTACCGCGACCGGGGCCGGCGTGAGGACGCCGCGGCCCAGCTCGCGGACGCGGCGGCCGGGGCCGAGGCGCCGGCCGAGCAGGCGGCGTACCTGGAGCTGGCCGGGCAGCTGGCCTGGGAGCGCGGCGACCGCGAGGACGCGCTGCGGCACTTCCAGGAGGCGGTGCGCATCGACCCCGACCAGCGGGCCGCGCAGGCCGGGCAGGGGCGGGCCCTGGCGGCGCTGGGCCGCACGACGGAGGCGCTGAACGCGTACCGGGCGGCCCTCGCCAAGCAGCCCTGCCCCCAATACGCCCTGGAGCTGGGTGAGTTGTACGAGTCGCTGGGGCTGGGGCAGGCCGCGCGGGTGCAGTACGACCTGCTGCGCGCCCGGGTGCGGAGCGCGGCCGTGGGCGGCGCCGACGAGGAGCTGGTGCTGGGGCGGTTCGAGGCGGACCACGGGGATCCCCGGGCGGCGGTGGTGCGGTTGCGGGCCGAGTGGGCCCGCCAGCCGGGGATCGCCGTGGCCGACGCGCTGGGCTGGGCACTGCACCGGGCCGGTCGGCACGAGGAGGGTCTGCGGTTCGCCGTGACGGCGACGGACAGGGCGAAGGGGGGTGCCGTGCGCAGTGCGCCGTACATGTACCACCGGGGCATGATCGAGCGGGCGTTGAGGCGCCACGGGCCCGCGCGACGGCACCTGGAGGAGGCGTTGCGGATCAATCCGTACTTCTCGCCGACGCAGGTGCGGTCGGCTCGGGCGGCGTTGGCGGCGTTGGGTGAGCCGTCGCCGCAGGAGTTGCCGGTGATGGACGCGAAGGCCGAGTGAGCTACTGCGTCAGGGGCTTGTAGTAGATCGAGAACCTGCGGTCCCCCGCCGCGCCCGACGCCAGTCCCATGCAGAGCCGCGGTTCGGGGGTCCGGCGGATCGCGACGCCCTCCGGTTCGCGGTATTCGAGGGAGTGGCCGGCTTCCGTGCGCTGTCGCTGGACCAGCTTGCCGGTGTGGATGTCGACGCAGGAGAGGTACGCGTTGCCGTGTTCGGCGGGCGGGTTGTCGGTGTCGTCGTAGGCGGTGCCGGCGAGTTGGTAGATGTGGTCGCCGTGCAGGGCGTACCCCTGGAACGGGATCGTCGCGTCGGGGTGGTGGGCGGGCTGCGCGATGTCGACGAGGGGCTTGGAGTAGTCGCGGGCGACGAAGGCGTCGAGGTCCCAGACGCGGTAACGCGGCTTGCCGCCCACGCGGTGGCGCACGGCGATGCGCCGCGAGGCCATGCAGATGGACGGCTGGTTGTTGGTCGAGCCCGTTATCGGCTTGCGGACCTTGACGTCCTCGGTGGTGCGGACGGCCCCGTGGGAGAAGCGGAAACGGGTGACGCCCCGGCCGTATCCGCCCACGGCGGCGGTCTCGGTCCAGATCCAGACGGTGCCGTCGGCCGCGTTCTGCACCCCCATGCTCACGCCGTGCCCGAAGCCCTGGAGGTACATGTGGCCGAGCCGCTTGCCCTGCAGGTCGAGCTTGTTCAGGCACAGGTTGCCGGCCTCGCCCCCGCCGCGCCTGACCTGGAGGACGTACAGGTGGTGGTTCACCTCGTCGAAGGCGAACGACTGCAGCACCGTCGGCTCCTTGAGCGGGCCCTTCTTCCACAGCCAGCGGAGGGCCGGTGTGTCCAGGTCTATGCGTTCGTCCACGGTCTCTCCCGCGTCCTGTGGGCGCCGCCTCGGCGCCCCAGGACTGGAGAGTGCCAACTTCTGCTCAGTGGTTGCAAGTTCTACGAATTTCCGCACACCGCTTTCACAGGTTGCCGCGCTTGGCCTGCTCCCGCTCGATCGCCTCGAAGAGCGCCTTGAAGTTGCCCTTGCCGAAGCCCATCGAGCCGTGGCGTTCGATGATCTCGAAGAAGACGGTCGGCCGGTCCTGGACCGGCTTGGTGAAGATCTGCAGCAGGTAGCCGTCCTCGTCGCGGTCCGCCAGGATCTTCAGCTCGCGCAGGGTCTCGACGGGGACGCGGGTGTCGCCGACCCACTCGCCGAGGGTGTCGTAGTACGAGTCGGGGGTGTCGAGGAACTGCACCCCGGCCGCGCGCATGGTCCGTACCGTCTCGACGATGTCGTTCGTGTTGAGCGCGATGTGCTGGACGCCGGCGCCGCCGTAGAACTCCAGGTACTCGTCGATCTGGGACTTCTTCTTGGCGATCGCGGGCTCGTTGATCGGGAACTTGACCTTCAGGGTCCCGTCCGCCACGACCTTCGACATCAGCGCGCTGTACTCGGTCGCGATGTCGTCGCCCACGAACTCCTTCATGTTCGTGAAGCCCATGACCTTGTTGTAGAAGCCGACCCACTCGTTCATCCGGCCGAGCTCGACGTTGCCGACGCAGTGGTCGATCGCCTGGAAGGTGCGGTGGGCGGGCGGCTGGACGATGGGGGCGGCCGTGACGTATCCGGGGAGGTAGGGGCCGTCGTAGCCGGTCCGCTCGACGAGGGTGTGGCGGGTCTCGCCGTACGTGGCGATCGCGGCGAGTACGACCGTGCCGTGCTCGTCCTTCAGCTCGTACGGCTCGGCGACCGGGCGGGCGCCGTGCTCGATCGCGTAGGCGTACGCGGCGCGCGCGTCCGGGACCTCGATGGCGAGGTCGACCACGCCGTCACCGTGCTCGGCCACGTGCTGGGCGAGGAAGTGGCCCCAGGGGGTGGCGGGCTTGACGACGGAGGTGAGGACGAAGCGGGCGGAGCCGTTCTCGAGGACGTAGCTCGCGGTCTCGCGGCTGCCGTTCTCCGGTCCGGAGTAGGCGACCAGCTTCATGCCGAAGGCGGTGGAGTAGTAGTGCGCCGCCTGCTTGGCGTTGCCCACGGCGAAGACGACCGCGTCCATTCCCTTGACCGGGAAGGGGTCGGCCTGCCGGGCGGTGTCGGGAGTGTGGTGTGTGGTCTGGGTCATGTCGGAAGCCTCGCCCGCGATGGCAAGGTGCGCAATAGTTTGCAAATCTGCTGGGCAATGTGCTCGGTGCAATGCCTGTTCCTTCGGGCTTTCTGTACAGGATGACCAGCTCCGGGAGGTGTCGTGGGGACGACCGACGGGATCGACCGGCTCGACGGGCGGATCATCGTGCTGCTGGCGCGGGAGCCGCGGATCGGGGTGCTGGAGATGTCCCGGCGGCTGGGGGTCGCCCGGGGCACCGTGCAGGCGCGCCTCGACCGGCTTCAGTCGAATGGCGTCATCCGCGGATTCGGTCCGCAGGTGGACCCGGCGGCGCTCGGCTACCCGGTCACCGCCTTCGCCACGCTGCAGATCCGGCAGGGGCAAGGGGCCGACGTACGGGCGCACTTGGCGACCGTGCCGGAGGTGCTGGAGCTGCACACCACCACCGGCAGCGGGGACATGCTGTGCCGGCTGGTGGCCCGCTCCAACGCCGATCTCCAGCGGGTCATCGACCTGGTTGTCGGTTTTGATGGGATCGTCCGGGCCTCCACCGCGATCGTCATGGAGAACCCCGTTCCGCTGCGGATCATCCCCCTGGTGGAGCAGGCGGCCGAAGGCCGGGACGGACGGGAGTGACCTGGCAGTGAGGTGACGTCGTGACGTTCTGGGAGTACCTGGGCAACCGCCACCAGCAGCTGCTGACGGACGCCTACCAGCACGCGAGTGTTGTCTTCCAGTGCATGGTCGTGGCGACGCTGCTCGGGGTCCTGATCGGCATCGTGACCTGTCGGAGCGAGTGGGCGGGCAGCCTCGCGACGACGACCACCTCGACCATTCTGACCATCCCGTCGCTCGCGATGATCGGTCTGCTCATCCCGATCGTGGGCCTGGGCGTTCCGCCCACGGTGATCGCCCTGACGCTGTACGGGCTGCTGCCGATCGTGCGGAACTCGATCGTCGGCCTGCGCGGGGTCGACCCCTCCCTGGTCGACGCGGCGACGGGCATCGGGATGTCCCGGGGGATGCGGCTGGTGCGGATCGAGCTGCCGCTGGCCTGGCCGCCGATCCTGACCGGGATCCGGGTCTCGACGCAGATGCTGATGGGCATCGCGGCGATCGCCGCGTACGCCTCCGGGCCGGGCCTCGGCAACGTGATCTTCCGTGGTCTCGCCTCGCTGGGCAGCAAGAACGCGCTCAACCAGGTGCTCGCGGGCACGCTCGGCATCGTCATCCTGGCCCTGCTGTTCGACGCCGCGTACGTCCTGATCGGGCGGCTGACCATCTCCAGGGGGATCCGTGTCTGAGACCGGCCCGGACTCTTCGGCCACAGACCCCTCAGGCACAGACCCCTCGGCCACAGACTCCTCAGGCACAGACCCCTCGGCCGCAGACTCCTCAGGCACAGACCCCTCGGCCGCAGACTCTTCGGCCACTGGTGCCACGACCGGCGCCACCATCGAGCTGGAGAACCTCACCAAGCGGTATCCCGGCAATCCGCAGCCGGCCGTCGACAACGTCACCATGGAGATCAAGGCGGGCGAGATCGTCGTCTTCGTCGGCCCGTCCGGATGCGGTAAGTCCACGACACTCAAGATGATCAACAGGCTGATCGAGCCGACCGGTGGCCGTATCCGCATCAACGGCGAGGACGTCACCGACATGGACCCCGTGAAGCTGCGCCGGAAGGTCGGGTACGCGATCCAGGCCTCCGGCCTCTTCCCGCACATGACCGTCGCCCAGAACATCGCGCTCGTACCGAAGATGATCGGCTGGCCCAAGACGCGGATCAGGGACCGGGTCGAGGAGATGCTCGACCTGGTCGGACTGGACCCGGGCGAGTTCCGCGACCGCTACCCGCGTCGGCTCTCCGGCGGCCAGCAGCAGCGCGTGGGCGTGGCGCGGGCGCTGGCCGCCGATCCTCCCGTGCTGCTGATGGACGAGCCGTTCGGCGCGGTCGACCCGATCACCCGCGATCACCTCCAGGACGAGCTGATCCGGCTCCAGCACGAGCTGCACAAGACGATCGTCTTCGTCACGCACGACTTCGACGAGGCGATCAAGCTCGGTGACCGGATCGCCGTACTGCGCGATCGCTCGCACATCGCCCAGTTCGACACCCCGGAGGCGATCCTCACCAACCCGGCGGACGACTTCGTGTCCGGGTTCGTGGGCGCGGGGGCGGCCCTCAAGCGGCTCAACCTCACCCGCGTACGGGACGTGGAGATCACCGACTACCCGACGGTGACCATCGACGACCCGCTCCAGGAGATCTTCAACAAGCTCCGCTCCAGCGGCACGAACGAGATCCTGCTGCTCGACAAGCGGGGCCGACCGTACAAGTGGCTCAGGCGCGGCGACCTGATGCGTGCCAAGGGCTCGCTGGCCCGCGCCGGAACGCTGGTGAGCGACACGGTGGCCAGGGACGCCACCCTGCGGGACGCGCTGGAGGCGGTGCTCACCGACAGCTCGGGGCGGGTCGCGGTCACCGGGCGGCGCGCCGAGTACACGGGCGTGGTCGACGTGGAGTCGCTGATGAACTCCGTGCACGACCTGCTGGAGGCGGACCGGCTGGAGGCCATGGAGCACCGGCACGACCTGGAGGAGCTGCGGGCCGCCCAGACGCACGCCGAGCAGGAGGGCCCCGGAGGGGAGAAGAAGGCGTGACCACCCCCGAGCCGCAAGACCTGGAAGAGGAAGACCGGGAAGGCGTCGAAGCCGAGGCCCCGCCGCCACCCTCAGGTCCCCTGAAGCCACGCGTCACCTGGCAGAAGCTGACGTTCCTGCCCGCCGTCCTCGTCGCCGTGCTGATGGCGACCTGGCTGTGGTTCCGGCAGGCGGACCTCGACTCGATCTCCGAGAACGCGCTGTCGGACGGCCAGGTGTCCAAGGCGCTGTGGCAGCACATCGAGCTCACGGCGATCTCGACGTTCTTCGTGCTGATCATCGCGATCCCGCTGGGGATCCTCCTGACGCGGCGGGCGTTCCGGAAGGCGGCCCCGGTGGCGATGGCGTTCGCCAACACGGGCCAGGCGACCCCGGCGATCGGTCTTCTCGCCCTGCTGGTCATCTGGCTCGGCACGGGCCAGAAGGCGGCCCTGATCGGCATCATCATCTATGCCGTGCTCCCGGTGCTGTCGAACACGATCGCCGGCCTGGGGGCGAACGACCCGACGCTGCTGGAGGCGGCGCGCGGCATCGGCCTGTCCCCCCTGGGGGCCCTCGCCAAGGTGGAGCTGCCGCTCGCCGTCCCGTTGATCCTGGCGGGAGTCCGCACGGCCCTGGTCCTCAACGTCGGCACCGCCACCCTCGCGGTCTTCGGCGGGGGCGGCGGGCTGGGCGTACTGATCACGACCGGCATCACCACCCAGCGGATGCCCGTGCTGGTACTGGGCTCGATCCTCACCGTCGCCCTGGCCCTGCTGGTCGACTGGCTGGCGTCGCTGGCCGAACTGCTGCTGCGGCCGCGGGGGCTGGATGTGGAGACATGAGAGGGCGTACGTGTCTGTGGCTGGCCGGGATGCTGGTGTCGGCGAGCGCGTGCGGCCTGACCAGCGGTTCCCCGATGGTCGACGACGTGCGGCCGGGCTCGATCGGCAGAGGACTCCCCCTGAAGGGCGCCGATCTCACCGTGACGTCCAAGGAGTTCACCGAGCAGCTCATCCTCGGCGCGATCATGGGCATCGCCTTCGAGGCGGCCGGCGCTGACGTGCTCGACCGCACCGGCATCCAGGGTTCCGTCGGCGCCCGCGAGGCGGTCAAGTCCGGTGACGCGGACGGCATGTACGAGTACACGGGCACCGCCTGGATCACGCACCTGGGCAACAGCGAGCCCATCACCGACCCGAAAGAGCAGTGGCAGGCGGTGCGCGACGCCGACCTGAAGAACGGCCTGACCTGGCTGCCCCCGGCTGCGCTCAACAACACCTACGCCCTCGCCATGAACCGGGCGAACCACAAGAAGTACGGCACGAAGACCCTCTCGGACGTGGCCGCGCTCTCGAAGAGGGACCCCGGCGCGGTGACCCTGTGCGTGGAGGGCGAGTTCGCCAACCGGGCGGACGGGCTGCCGGGCATGCAGAAGGCGTACGGCATGAACGTCCCCGCCGGGAACATCACGCAGATGGACACCGGCATCATCTACACCCAGGCCGCGAAGGGCAGTTGCACCTACGGCGAGGTCTTCACCACCGACGGCCGCATCAGGTCCATGAACCTCGCGGTGATGCAGGACGACGGAAAGTTCTTCCCCAACTACAACGCGGCCCCCGAGATCAACACGAAGGCCCTGAAGAAGTGGCCCGCCATCGCGGACGTCCTCGACCCGATCACGAGGAAGCTGGACAACACCGTGGCGCAGGAGCTGAACGCGAAGGTGGACGTCGCCGGTGAGGATCCGCATCAGGTGGCGCTGGACTGGCTGAAAGAGGAGGGGTTCGTCGAGGAGGGGTGAGGACGCTTGCCGCCCCGGGTGCCCTAGCAGCTCGGCACGGAGCCCTTCCCGCTCTCCAGTGCCGTCAACGCGTTCACCGCGCCCTTCAGCGTGGTCACCGGGATCAGCCGCAGCCCCTTGGGGAGTTCGGACTTCGCGTCCGAGCACTCCGCCTTCGGTACCAGGAACACCGTCGCCCCGTCGCGCCGCGCGGCCTGCGTCTTCAGGGCCACTCCGCCGACCGCGCCGACCTCGCCGTTCGCGTCGATGGTGCCGGTGCCGGCGATGGTGCGGCCGCCGGTGAGGTCGCCGTCGCTGCCGTCGCCGTCGAGCTTGTCGATGATGCCGAGGGTGAAGAGCAGGCCGGCGCTGGGGCCGCCGACGTCGGCGAGTTTCAGGGTGACCTTGACGTCCCTGTCGGACAGGTCGAGGTATTTCAGGGCGGCCTCGGTCGCGGCGTCCTGGGACTCCTTCATCTGCTCGGTGTTGTGCTGCTCGATCTCCTTGACGTTCTGGCCGCTCGGGTAGACGGCGTCGCGCGGCATGACGGCCTGGTCGGTGGCGAACCAGGCATCGAGCACGTCACCGAGGGAGACGCGGGTGTCCGGGTTGGTCGCCTCGATGGTCGTCATGCGGAGCTGACCGGTCGTGTCGCGGGTCGGGGCGCCGGAAATCGTGATCACCGGGGTGCCCTTGTTCTCGCCGAGGACGTTCGCCGTCAGCCCCGGCTGCGTCAGTGAGAACGGCAGCGGCGCGAAGGCCGCCGTGGCGAGCAGGGCCACGACGGGCAGGGCGCAGACGGCGACGGCCTGGGGGCGTGTGAGGCGAGAGAGCACGGGGTCAATCTAACGCGACGGTCGGTTCCGGCCACGGGCCGGTCAGGCCCCGTACAGATCCTGTCTGCGGAGGGTGAAGCGGCGCAGGGCTTCCGGGAGCGGTTCGATGCCGATGCCGGGCACACGCGGAACCGGCAGGTGACCGTCCACCAGCACGAACGGTTCGGTGATGTCCGCCGCGAAGTACCGGCCCGGACGCCGACGTGTCCCCGGGCAGCGTGAAGCCCGGCAGCGCCGCCGGCGCGAGGTTCGACGCGCGGCCGATTCCCGTCTCCAGCATCCCGCCGCACCACCCCGGCACCCCGTGCGCGTGCGCCACGTCGCGGACGCGGCGGGCCTCCAGGCAGCCGACACCCACCCAGCCGCCACAGCCGCAGACAGCCATGCCACCGAGGCGGCGCCCACCCGGCAGCCACAGCCGCGGGCAGTCATGCCGCTGGGGCAGCGCCCACCCAGCAGCCGACACCCACCCAGCCGCCATAACCGCGGGCAGTCGTGCCGCTGGGGCGGCACGGGTGGGCGCGGCGGCACCCCGCAAGCGCGGGCAAGCTCACCCACCCGGCCTCAGCCCCGACGCCGGGCACCGACTTCAGCGCACGTCAGCGCAGAGCTTCCGCGACCTCCCGAGCCGCATCCACGACCCGCGGCCCCACCCGCTCCGGCACCACATCGGCCAGCATCACCACACCGACGCTGCCCTCGACCCCCGTAACCCCGATCAATGGCGCGGCCGCTCCACTGGCCCCCGCCTCCAACTCCCCATGGGTCAAGGTGTATCCCGCATCGTCCTCGGCCTGCTGCCGCGCGGCGAGAATCGCCCGCCCCGCAGCCCCCCGGTCCAACGGATGCCGGAACCCCGCCCGATACGCCACGTGATAGTCCGTCCACGTCGGCTCGACCACGGCAACGGCCAACGCCTCCGCCCCGTCCACCAACGTGAGATGCGCGGTCGCCCCGATGTCCTCCGCCAGCGACCGCAAGGCCGGCAACGCCGCCTCACGTACCAGTGGATGCACCTGGCGGCCCAGCCGCAGCACCCCGAGCCCGACCCGGGCACGACCGCCCAGATCACGCCGTACGAGAGCGTGCTGCTCCAGCGTGGCGAGCAACCGGTACACAACGGTCCGGTTCACGCCCAGTTTGTTGGATAGCTCGGTGACGGTCAGCCCGTGGTCCGTATCGGCCAGCAGCTTGAGGACACGCAGTCCCCGGTCGAGCGTCTGAGAGGTCTCCGCGGTCACGACGCCCACTCCTCCAAGTGGTGAGGTCGGCAGCCCCCTCGCGGCAAATGCGTCACCGAGTCCCGTCGGCGACGCGCTTCAGAGGCCGCCGATCGGCCGGCGGCCCGGCCTGTTGCCGGACCGCGTCGCTTCACGGCTGCGCTCCGCGGCTGCGCTGCCACGGGGCGTATGCGTAGCCGGACATTAGCGAAGGCGGTTCGCTCAGCGGAAGGCTACGTCCAGAATCCGGGCAGTGGCCGGTACGGACCACCGCCTTTTGTCCGCATACGTCCGGCGCGCAGCACTCGGCGTACACCACACCTGCACGCAGCGCACACGCCCCGGCTCACGCCCCCGCCAAGCAACGACCGACGACTGATGGCCGACGGCCGACAACCGACGAGCTCCGGCGTCACCGCATCCGCGTGGCCCACTCCTGCACCTTGGCGATCCGCTGCCGCAGCTGCCCGGCCGTGGCCTCGGCGCTCGGCGGCCCGCCGCACACCCGCCGCAGCTCGGTGTGGATCACCCCATGAGGCTTGCCGCTCTGATGGACGTACGCACCGACCATCGTGTTGAGCTGCTTGCGCAGCTCCATCATCTCCTTGTGCGAGACCACCGGCCGCCGCTCGGCGGGCAGTTCGAGCAGATCGGCTTCCTCGTCCGGCTTCTTGCGGCTGTGCGCGATCTGCCGGGCCTGCCGCTTCTGGAGGAGGAGCTGCACCTGGTCGGGCTCCAGCAGCCCCGGGATCCCGAGGTAGTCCTGCTCCTCCTCACTCCCGGGGTGGGCCTGCATACCGAACTCGGCACCGTCGTAGAGCACCCGGTCGAAGACGGCCTCGGACTCCAGCGCCTCGAAGGAGAACTGTTCCTGCTCGCCGGTGTCCTCGTCCTGCTCCTTGTTCGCCTCCTCCATCTCCTTCTCGGACTCGGCGTACGGGTCCTCCTCGCCCTCCTTCTTCGGCTTGTCGAGGGCGTGGTCCCGCTCCACCTCCATCTCGTTGGCGAAGGTGAGGAGGTCGGGGACGGTCGGGAGGAAGACGGAGGCGGTCTCACCGCGCCGCCGGGACCGTACGAAACGCCCGACAGCCTGCGCGAAGAAGAGCGGAGTGGAGATGGTCGTGGCGTACACGCCGACCGCGAGCCGCGGGACGTCGACGCCCTCGGACACCATCCGCACCGCGACCATCCACCGGTCGTTGCTGCTGCTGAACTCGTCGATCCTGTTGGACGCCCCGGTGTCGTCGGACAGCACGACCGTCGCCTTGTCGCCCGTGATCTCACGGATGAGCTTGGCGTACGCGCGCGCCGAGTCCTGATCGGAGGCGATGACGAGAGCCCCGGCGTCCGGGATGGCCTTCCTGACCTCCGTCAGCCGCTGGTCGGCGGCGCGCAGCACGCTGGGCATCCACTCGCCGCGCGGATCCAGCGCCGTACGCCAGGCCTGGCTGATCGCGTCCTTGGTCATGGGCTCGCCGAGCCTCGCGGCGATCTCGTCGCCGGCCTTGGTCCGCCACCGCATGTTGCCGCTGTAGGAGAGGAAGATGACGGGCCGGACGACGTGGTCGGCCAGCGCGTTTCCGTACCCGTAGGTGTAGTCCGCGGCGGACCGCCGAATCCCGTCGTTCCCCTCCTCGTACGTCACGAAGGGGATGGGATTGGTGTCGGACCGGAAGGGCGTACCGGTGAGCGCGAGCCGCCGCGTGGCCGGCTCGAAGGCCTCCAGACACGCCTCGCCCCACGACTTGGAGTCGCCGGCGTGGTGGATCTCGTCGAGGATGACGAGGGTCTTGCGCTGCTCGACGCGGTTGCGGTGCAGCATGGGCCGCACGCCGACACCGGCGTACGTGACCGCGACGCCCTGGTAGTCCTTGCCGAGCGGACCCGCGCTGTACTCGGGGTCCAGCTTGATCCCTATCCGGGCGGCCGCCTCGGCCCACTGCTTCTTCAGGTGCTCGGTCGGCGCGACGACGGTCACCTGCTGCACGACGTGGTGGTGCAGCAGCCAGGACGCCAGCGTCAGCGCGAACGTCGTCTTTCCGGCGCCGGGCGTCGCGACGGCGAGGAAGTCACGCGGCTGCTCCTGGATGTACTTCTCCATCGCGCCCTGCTGCCAGGCACGCAGCTTGCTGGCGGTACCCCAGGGGGCGCGGCCGGGGAAGGCGGGGGAAAGGTGGTGGGAGGAGGCGGCGGTGGTAGTCACGGTCTCCGTCGGTGGGTCGGGCGGCTCGGTGAACAGTCGGGACGGCTGGGCTGGGTATGACAACCGGGCCACCCTACCGGCGCCTTCAGGGTGTCAACGTGCGGACAAGCCCGGGTAGCCCGTGGGTGGGACCCACGTCACAGCAGCCGCTGCCGCCCCGCGATCACTCCGACGTCCCCCTCCACCCCGGACGCCACATCGATGACCAGCGCGTACGCCGCGCCCCCACTCCCCCTCCCGCTCCCCCCCCCCCTCCCCCACTCCCTCCCGCCCCCGCTCCCGCACTCGCGTGGTCACTCCCAGACGCTCGGTCACCGCCCCATTCATGAACGGCGTATGGCAGTCCCATTGCAGCGCCCGCGATTCCCTTGAGCCCCTTCCCCACCCGGCCGTACGGTCAAGTCAGTGAGTTACACGGCCGTATGCCCGAGTGGTTCAGGGGCTCGCCTGCAAAGCGAGTTACGTGGGTTCGAATCCCGCTACGGCCTCCAGTTCGCGGTCATGGCCCCGACCGTCAAGAGGGGGCTACGACACCCGGAACGTCTCCCCGTACATCTCCCAACGCAACGGGGTACTCAGGTCGAAGTTGCCGTCGTCGAGAAACTTCCGCTGTGTCGTGTCGATGCGCGTGGTGTCGCGCTGGGGATCCTCGTACTGCATCGCCTTGCGGTGGATGTCCAGGAAGATGTCGAGGTAGGTCTTCTCCGTGCCACCCTGGGAGGGGATGTCCGCCTTGGCCATGGCTGCCTCGCGCAGGCCGTAGAAGCCGCGCGGTCCGGTGCCGGGGCCGTGCAGCACCATCGCGTCGTAGTAGATCAACTGGCCGAGCGTGCCGAGTCCGTCGAGCTTCGCCAGGCGCACGGCGGGGTCGAAGTAGATGCGGTCGCGCTCGGTTTCCTGGGCCTTGCGGAAGTCGGCCTTCTGCGCCTCCTTCACCCAGGCATCGGTGAATCCCGGGTCCAGGCCCTCATGGGAGTCGCTGCCGTCGACCTTGCGCAAGGCGGGCAGATAGCGGGCGAGGCCGTTGTCCGGATGGCTCTTCGTGTAGCGCTCGACGAGCGTGAGCAGGTCGTTGGTGCCCGTGCAGAAGCCGATGATGCCGGCCGTGTAGCCGTTGCCGTCGCCGAGGTCCTCGATGTAGTCGTACTGGCCGCGCCAGTCGAGCGTGGAGTTCTCGGCGGTCGCCAGGATCTGTTGCGCGAGCTCCTTCTTGTCGGGGGCGCCCAGGCCGGGCGGCAGCTCGGCTATCAGGGCGTCGTCCTTCGCCCGTTCCGACTCCGACGACGGTTCGGTGCCGGCCCGATCCGCTCCCGAGATCCGGGTTCCGTCGTTGTCCGACAAGTCCGACGCGTCCGTCAAGCCGCAGCCGGCCACCAGGAGAAGGGCGGCCGCCGTGGCCACCGGGGCGACGGCGTGCAGGAGACGACCAGGACGCTTCATGCGCACAGATTACGACGGTCGAAAGAGTGCTCGACCGCGGGATGCCGCGTCAGGCTGCGACCCGGCCGGTCGTGTCCCCCGGCTCAGGCACGCGCCGGGACGCACGGCGGAACTCGGCGCCCGCGTGACGGCCATGCGGTGGTGCTCCGTCCTCAGGGCACCCCACTTCTCAGGGCACCCGACTTCTCACGGCACCCCGTTTCTCAGAGCACCCCGCCCGCCTCGTCCCGGAACGCCTCCGTCCAGTAGTGCCGGCCGGCCTCTGTCGTCGCCCCCGTCGGGTCGACCGTCGACAGGACCTGGATCATCGTCGCGGCCAGCTGGTCGTACGTGTCCGCGGTCAGGCCGTGGGAGAGGTCCGCGTCGATCGCCCTCTCGCGGTGGAGCAGCCAGAGGGTGAAGCCCAGGGTGGAGATGTCCGTGTTGAGGGGGTAGAGGGTCGCCTCGGGTTCGCTCCAGTTGAGGACCGCGCCCGTCTCGCCGTCGATCACGAGGCTGTTGTTCTCGAAGAGGTCGCCCAGGCGTATCAAGTGGTCGGCCCGGGCCGGGAGTTCGGCGGAGGGGTCGTCGGCGTGGTGCTCGGCCAGCGTCGCCAGGGGCACGTCCGTGTCGAGGTGGAAGAGGAAGGCGTCCTCGGGCAGGCCCGTCTCGCGCAGGAAGCGGCGGGTCGGTTCATGGGTGAGGGTCGCCGGGAAGTCGACGTCCTCGAAGCGGGCGACCTTCCCGCGGCCGAACTCCTGGTCCAGGAGGCGGGCCGGGAGATCCAGGGCGAGCCCGGAGAGCGAGCCCGGGCCGGCGACCAGGGAGAGCGGGCGGATCAGGGCCGCCATCTTCCAGAACGGCGGGACCTCGCCGCCCGTGCCCTCCTTGAAGACGGCGAGCAGCTGACGGGACGCCTCCGCCACCGCCTTCGGCCCGAAACGACCGGCGTAGGACGCGAACTGGCCCCGCAGCGCCGCCAGTTCGTCCGTCGCCGTGGCGAACCTCACCAGCCGGTCCAGTGACGGTGCGAGCGGGCGACGGTCCATCAGGTCGGGGCGGTCGTGCAGGAAGTGGGTCGTGGAGATCTCGCCGGTCGCACCGTCCAGCAGGACCGACTCCGTCTCCAGGCCGCCGGGGCCCACCAGACCGCCTATCACCAGCTGGTTCCGAAGCTCGGCCAGCAAGCGCCCGCCCGGGTCGCCCGTGGAGTCCACCACCGTCCGCAGGCCCTCCCTGCGCAGCTCCGCGAAGGTGAACAGACCGCTGTCGCCCGGGAGTCCCGGGCCGGTCAGCCAGCGGCGCGTCGAGGCGTGTGTGACGTACGGATCGAGATCGGCCTCGGTCAGTGTGATCGCCGCGACTACGGCTTCGGTCGTGCCCATGTGTTCCCCCGCATGTGCTTGTTCAGAGTCCCCGCCCACCCAAGGCACGCACGGCCGAGCAGGCCCGGCAGCGCGTCTCCCACTGCTCAGAACACTACGCGCCACCACTGACAATGCCCCTGGACCAGGAGACGCTCAGACCACCCTCACCCGTTCCCGCCCCGCGACGATCGTGTCCACCGTCTCCGCCACCGTCAGCGCCGAGTTGTCCAGCCACAGACCGATGCGCGGGGTCGACGCCCGCAGCACCCCGTCCAGCTCCGCCACCGTCCAGGCCCCGTAACCCGTCTTCGCCCGCCCCGCCTCCCGCGCCGCGACGGCCTCCGGACCCGGGGCGAGGACGACCACGTGCAGGGGACGGGTGCGCACCAGGCGGACGTACGCCGCCAGGTCCTCCCCCAGCACCACGTCCTGCACCACCGCCGTGAACCCGGCTTGCGCGTACGCGTCCGCGGTCGCCGCCGACAGCCGGTACCGAAGCCGGAGCTGGGCCTCGCCCTCTCCGCCGGCGCCGGGCTCGTACTCCTCGCGCCCGCTCACGATCATCCGCCGGAACAGGTCACCCCGGACGTGCGCCGCCCTGGGCAGCCTCTCCGCCAGTGCCTGCGCGACCGTCGACTTCCCCGCCGCCATCACCCCGGTGATCAGCACGACGCCGCGCATCACACCAGGTACACGCCGCCCACCACGACGACGATCGCCGCCAGCAGGAACAGCAGGATCCACACCGCCAGCTTGCCCACGCCCGGCGCGGGTTCGTAGCGCGGCCGGTCGTCGGTCTCCGGCTCCGGCGTACTCACTGTGCCGTCACCACCGCCGCCTGGGGGCGGATCGGCAGGCGGTTCACCGGGCGTCCCGTCGCGGCGCGGACCGCGGAGGCGATCGCGGCGGGGGACGTCACCACCGGCACCGCGCTGACCGCCTTCGCCCCGAAGGGGGCGACCACGTCACGTTCCTCGACCAGCTTCACGATGCGGATCTCCGGCGCGTCCAGTGCCGTCGGCAGGGCGTACCCGGTGAGGTCGGGGTGGCGGATCAGCCCGCGCGCGCTGCGCAGGTTCTCCGTGAGGGCGATGCCCACGCCCTGGGTGACGCCGCCCTCGATGCGGGCGGCCAGCTGGGTCGGGTTCAGGACCCGGCCGACGTCCTGGGCGAGGGCCAGCTCCACCACGCGCACCGAGCCCAGCTCGATGTCGACGTCCACCACCGCGCGGATCGCGCAGAAGGCCAGCCCCACGAAGGCGTCACCCTGGCCGGTCTCGTCCAGGGGCTCGGTCGGGTGCGGGCGGCACTGGGCCGTCGCCCACAGTTCCTTGCCGTCCATCGCCTCGGTGACGGTGGTCGACAGGACGCCGTCGTACGACGTGATCTTGCCGTCGGTGATCTGGAGCAGCTCGGTGGACATGCCGAACTTGTGTGCCAGGGGCTGCAGCAGCTGGGTGCGGACCATCTTGGCCGCCCGCTCCACCGCGCCGCCCGACACCCAGGTGTGGCGGCCGCGGCTGCCCGGGCCGGCCGGTGGCTGGTCGGTGTCGACCGGGGCGACATGGACCTCGTCGATACCGAGGGTCTCCTGGACGATCTGCCGGGCCAGGGTCGTGAAGCCCTGCCCCGTCTCGACGGCCGCGCACAGCACCGTCGCCACGCCGTCCTGGACCCGGACCGTGGCCGTGGAGACCTCGTCCGCGCCCTCCGCGCCCAGCATGTGCACCATGCCCAGGCCGTAGCCGACGCCCCGGCGCACCGCGCCCGGTTCGCCCGCGCCCTCGGGGCCGCCGGGCAGCAGCCACTCGTCCTCGGGGGTGTCCTTGGGGAGCGCGGGGAGGGGGAAGTCCCGTACGGCCTGCAGCAGTTCGGCGACCGGCGCCGGGCAGGTCACCGTCTGGCCCGTGGGAAGGACGTCCCCGGTGGCCATCACGTTCTGCAGACGCAGCTCCGCCGGGTCGACGCCGAGCTTCTTGGCGAGCTTGTCCATCTGCGCCTCGTAGGCGGCGCACACCTGCATGGCGCCCTCGCCGCGCACGTGGCCGGAGGGCGGGTTGTTGGTGCGTACGGCCCAGCCCTCGATGAACGCGTTCGGGACGACGTACGGCCCGCAGGCGAACGAGACCGCGGCGGCCAGCGCCTCCGACGAGGTGTCCGCGTAGGCGCCCGCGTCGAGCAGGATCTGCGCCTCGACCTTCACCAGCCTGCCCTCGGCGTCGGCGTGGTGGCGGTATCTCAGCAGGGTGGGGTGCCGGTGGACATGTCCCAGGAAGGACTCTTCGCGCGTTGCGGTCAGCTTCACCGGGCAGCCGGTCCGCAGCGCCAGGAGGCCGAGCGGGAGTTGGAAGCCCTGGTCCTCGCGGTCGGCGGTGGCGCCGGGGACGCCGGTGACGACGACCTTCACGCGCTCGGGCTCCAGGCCGTAGCAGGCGGCGGCCGTGTCGCGGTCGGTGTGCGGGTCCGTGGAGGCCACGTACAGCTCGACGCCGCCGTCGGGGCGCGGCACGGCGAGGCCGGCCTCGGCGCCGATCGGGGCGGGGTCCTGGCGGCCGATGCGGTACAGGCCCTCCACGACGACGTCGCCGGTCGCGTCGGGGTCGCCGTGGCGCAGCGGGATGTGCCGGATCAGGTTGCCGTCGGGGTGCAGGGGCTCGGCCTCGAAGGCCTGCTCGGGGTCGGTGACCGGGTCCAGTACTTCGTACTCGACGATGACCGCGGCCGCGGCCATGCGCGCGGTGTCCGGATGGTCGGCGGCGACGGCCGCGATGGGCTCGCCGTGGTGGCGCACGACCTCGGAGGCGAACACCGGGCGGTCGGCCTTGCCGCGGCCGTGGACCGGGCTGCCGGGCACGTCCTCGTGGGTGACGACGGCTCGTACGCCGGGCATCTCGCGCGCGTGGGTGGTGTCGATGGACACGATGCGCGCGTGCGGGTGCGGTGAGCGCAGTACGGCCGCCCACAGCAGGCCCTCGGCCCACAGGTCGGCCGCGTAGGGGAAAGTGCCCTCGGTCTTCGCGCGGGCGTCGGCGGCCGGCAGGGCGACGCCGAGGCCGTGCGGGATCGGTTCGGGGGCGGGGGCGGCCTCCGCGGCGGTGGTCGCGGTGGCGGCTTCGTTGCTCACGCCTGGCCTCCGTCCTGTCCCTGTTCGTTGCCGTACGAATGGTCGCGCCGTTCGGCAGGTTCGAACGCCGACGGGTTGACGCCGCCGGCTCCCGGACCCGCCTGGTGCGGAATACGTGCCTCGTCCGCGTCCGTCTCAGCGTCCGCCGCGGAGTGCGACTCGCGTTCCGCGACGACCTCCTTGACGGCCTCCACGACGCCCCGGTAGCCGGAGCAGCGGCACAGGTTGCCGCACAGCGCCTGGCGGGTCTCCATCTCGCTGGGAGCCGGGTTGCCCTCCAGGAGGTCGTGCAGGGTCATCGCCATGCCCGGCACGCAGAAGCCGCACTGCACCGCGCCGCACCGGGCGAGCGCCCGCTGCACGTCCGAAGGCCGTCCGTCGACTGCCAGGCCCTCGACCGTACGGACCTCGCTGCCGGCCGCGGTCACGGCGGGCACCAGACAGGAGGCGACGAGCCGTCCGTCGACCTGCACGTTGCAGGCCCCGCACTCGCCCTGCGAGCAGCCGTCCTTGGCACCCGCGAGGCCGAGCCGCTCGCGCAGCACGTAGAGCAGGGACTCGCCGATCCACGCGTCGGTGACCGGGCGGTCGACGCCGTTGACGCGCAGGACGTAGGAGGCGAGGGGGTGTTCCTCGCCGGAGGGCGGGGGCGCGGCCTCGTCATCAGGGGTCTCCGCGGTCTCCTCGGGGGCGTCAGCCTCCGCGGCGGCCTCGGCGGGAGGCTCCGCGGCCCCCTCGACGGCCTCAGCGGCCCCGTGGGCCTCCTCGGACGCCTCGGTGGCTCCAGAGGCCTCACCGCTCCCGTGAACGGGCCGTGAGGCGGCTACGACGGGTTCGGCGGGCGTTTCGGCGTACGACGGCTCGGCGGGCGCCTCGGGCGCGTGCAAGCGGGGCTGCTCGTGGTCGTGTCCGGCCGGGCCGGGCTCCATGGGGGCGGGCTCGTCCGGTGCGAACCCCTCCGGGGCGAGGCCGCCTTCGCCGGGGGCGTACGCGGCAGGCGGCATGGGATGCGAGGCGGGCTGCTCGTGCGCGTGCCCCGCCTCCACCTGCGGTTCGGCCGCCGGAGGCTGCTGCCCCCACGGCTGCCCCGCGCCCTCGGTCGCCCACGGGGCGGGCGCGCCGCCCGGGAGCGTGGCGGGCGGTGTGCCACCCCACTGCTCGACCAGGGACGACGTGGTGAACTCGCCCGATTCGTCCGGAAGGTCACCGCCGGCGACGGGGATCGACCACTGCCCGGTCACGTCGTGACCCGGCGCCGGAGCGCCCCTCTCCTCGAAGTTCCACTGCCCGGTGGCGCCCGGGTTGTAGGTGAACCGGTCGTTCCCGGCGTCCTGAGGTGCCGCGTTCGGGTCGGGCCACTGAACGCCCTCGGCAGGCATCGCCCACGTCCCCGTCGCCGCCGGGTCGGTGCCCGCGGTGGTGGGCGTGACCGTGATCTGCGGCGGCACATAGCCGTGACCGGGTGCGGCGAGCGGGGTGTCGGAGGAGGCCAGGAGGGCGTCGATGCCCCCTTCGGGGAGCTTCACGAAGGCGGTGGCGCCGTCGTCGTAGTCGCCCTGGGGCAGCGGGTCCCAGCGGCCCGCGCCCTGGGGTGTGCCCTCTTCGTGCTGGTCGTCGGTCACGACAGCGCCCTCCCCAGTGCTCGTCGGGCCAGCGCGGCGACGGTGCGCCGCAGGTGCAGTACGGCGGGCGGAAGCTGTTGTACGGAGCCGTCCTCGGCCGGCACCGGTTCGGGAATGCAGGCCGCGGCGACGTACTCGCCGAAGGCGCTGAGTGCCTCCGGGACGATCGCGCGGTTGTTGTCCCAGTCGATCAGCCGGGCGACCCACTGCTCGGCGTCCAGGGGCCTGAGCGGCATCGGCGCTATGGCGCCCACCGCGCACCTGACCCCGCGGCGGGCCGGGTCGAGGACCAGGGCGACGGACGCGAGGGCCCGGCCCGGGCCGGTGCGGCCGGTCGCCTTGAGGAAGACCTGCGGGGCGTGCAGCAGCGGCAAGCGCACGTAGCCGATGAGTTCCCCGGCCCGCAGCATCTCCATGCCGGCCAGCAGGTGCGACACCGGCATCTCCCGGCGGGCTCCGCCCGGGCCCGCGATGATCAGTGTCGCCTCCAGGGCGGCCAGCACCGGAAGCGCGTCCCCGGTCGGGGACGCCGAGGCGATGTTGCCGCCCAGGGTGCCCGCGTTGCGGATCTGCGGCGGTCCCGCGGCGCGCGCGGAGGCCGCGAGCGCCGGAATGAGGGCGGCGAAGTCGGGGCGGCCCATGCGCGCATGGGTGAGGCCGGCGCCGAGCAGGGCGTGGCCGTCCTGGTACTGCCAGCCGCGGATCTCGCTGATCCTGCCGAGGCCGACCAGGGCGGCGGGCCTGAGCTGTCCGGAGTTGACGGCGGCCATCAGGTCGGTGCCGCCCGCCACGGGCACGGCGGCGGGCATGGCGGCCAGCGCCGCCACTGCCTCGTCCAGCGATGTGGGCAGCGTCACGGCCTGCGCCGCCTGCGGTGCGTGCGTGGTCAAAACCGGCTGCCCCTTCCCGCTGCCCCACCTGGTCCCACCTGTGTTGCCGTACGGTACGTGCTGACAGGGCGGACGTGGCAACTCTGGCACATCTTCGCAGGACCCGAACGCGGGGGTCCGCTAGGAGGCATTCGCCCACCTCACCAGGGAGATGGTCCGTTTTCGCACGGCATCACCGGTGCGTACTGATTTACACTCTTCGGTGACTTTTGCGGTTTTCTCCCCTATCTGCTGGGGGGCTGCCCTTCGATCGGGCGGCCGAGCACACCGGGCCGCCGCTGCCACGGCAAGGGCCCCGTCGGTGGCCGGTAGCCGACCCCCAGGGCGTCAAGTCGCAGGTAGTGGGTGGCCATCCGCCGCTCGAAGTCGGCGAAGTCCCGTTCCGCCGGGGCGGGCAGGCGGCTCCAGGCCACTTCCGCGAAGGCCGCCAGCCGGGGGAACGTCTGATAGTCCACGCGCGCGTGGTCCTCCATCACCTCGGTCCACACGTTGGCCTGCGCGCCGAGGACGTGCGCGGCCTCCTCGGGCGTCAACTCCGGTGGAACGGGCTCGAACCGATAGACGTCCTCCAGGGTGCGGACGTAGCCGATGGGGACCGGCTCGTCCGCGCCCGCGTCCTGCCGGTGGTCCAGGTACACCTGCTGCTCAGGGCACATGACGACGTCGTGGCCCGCGCGGGCCGCCGCGATGCCGCCCTCGTAGCCGCGCCAGGACGAGACCGCGGCCCCTTCGGCCAGTCCGCCCTCCAGGATCTCGTCCCAGCCGATGAGTCTGCGCCCGCGCGCGGAGAGCCATTTGTCGAAGTGTCCGATGAACCACGACTGCAACCCGTCCTCGTCCGCAAGGCCGAGTTCCCTGATGCGGGCCTGCGCGACGGGCGACTGCCTCCACTGCTCCTTGAGGCATTCGTCTCCGCCGACGTGGATGAACTCGGACGGGAAGAGATCGAGGAGTTCCTCGAACACCCCCTCGTAGAAGCGCAGTGTGTTGTCAGTGGGGGCAAGTACGTTCGCAGAGATGCCCCAGGAGTCCCACACCGTGAGGGAGGTCGTGTCGATGACGTCGGTGTTGCCGAGTTCCGGGTACGCGGCGATGGCGGCCTGCGAGTGGCCCGGTACGTCGATTTCGGGGACGACGGAGATATGCCGCTCGGCGGCGTAGGCGACGATCTCCCGGATGTCGTCCCGGGTGTAGTAGCCGCCGTGCGGCTTCTCCTCCCACAGCGGTGAGGCCCGGTGACCGAATTTCGTACGCGCCCGCCAGGATCCGGTCTCGGTCAGCTTCGGGTACCGCTCGATCTCTACGCGCCAGCCCTGGTCGTCCGTCAAGTGGAAGTGGAAGACGTTGAGTTTGTGCGCCGCCATCAGATCGAGGTAGCGCAGGACGCCGTCCTTCGGCATGAAGTGCCGGGCCACGTCGAGCATGAAACCGCGCCAACGGAACCGGGGGGCGTCCTCGATCACGACCGCCGGCACGAACCACTCCCGGCGTTCCGGGTCGATCGGCGCCCGCCGGTAGGCGTCGGGGCCCATCAGCTGACGGAAGGTCTGCGCACCCCAGAAGACGCCGGCCGCGCTTCCGCCGTCGATGCGGATCGCGTATCCGTCGATGACGACGCGGTACGCCTCCTCCGCCAGCTGCGGGTCCACCCGCAGCACGATGCCGTTGTCATTGCGGCCCTCGGCGAACGGCAGGCCGGTGGCGGCACCCAGCGTGCCGCGCAGCCAGCGCGCTACCCGCTCCGTACCGGGCTCCGCGTGCAGCACCGTCTCCTCGTCCAGGGGAAACGCCCCCTGCGTCGGCGGCACCCACCAGCCCTTGCCCGGAGCCGGAATCAGATCCTCGAAACCCATGTCGTCAGTCCTTAACCGCTCCGCCCAGCCCGGAGACCAGTCGTCGCTGTACGAGTACGAAGAAGATCAGTACCGGAATCGTCATCACCGTGGAGGCGGCCATCACACCACCCCAGTCCGGGTCGTCCGGCTTGTAGAAGACGAGCAGCGCCATCGGCAGGGTCGACTGCGAGGTGTCGCTGATGATGAAGGACTTGGCGAACAGGAAGTCGTTCCAGGCCGAGATGAAGGAAAACACGCTCGTGGCCACCAGGCCGGGGAAGACCAGCGGGAAAAGGATCTGCCACAGGAATCGCGCGCGGCTCGCCCCGTCGATGTACGCGGCCTCCTCCAGCGCCTCCGGTACGGCTTTCACGAAACCGCGCAGCATCCAGATCGCGAAGGGCAGCGAGAAGGCGATGTGCGGCAGGATCAGCGAACCCAGTGTGTTCAGCTGCCCGAAGTCCCGCATGAGGAAGAACAAGGGGATCGTCAGGGCTTCCACGGGCACCATCTGGGCCACCAGAAACATGATCAGCAGGGTCGTCCGGAAGTGGAACCGGAATCGGGTCACGGCGGTCGCCGCGAGAAACGCGATCAGCGCCGAGACGATCACGACACTGCACGCCACGACAAGGCTGTTGAGGAAGTAACGGCCGAATTCCTGCTGCCCGAAGACCCGCCGGAAGGAGTCCAGGGAGGGTGCGAGCGTCCAGGGCCGGGGCTCGGACGACTCGATCTCGCCGGCCGGTTTGAAGGCGCTGAGCACCATCCAGTAGAGGGGGAAGGCGACGACGACCGCGATCAGCAGCGCCGACGCCTCGGCGGCCAGCCGCCACGGACGCTGCGGCCTCAGACGTGGAAGATTCACAGTTCCTCCCCCTGCCGGCGCAGCAGCCGCAGGTACACGAACGTGACGGCGAGCAGGATCAGCAGCATCACCACGCCGATCGCGGAGCCGAGGCTGTACTTCGAGGACGCGAAGGCCTGCTGGTAGGCGTACACGTTCAGGACGAGGTTCTGGCCGGCGATGCCGCCGCCGTTCGTCATGACGTAGATCTGGGTGAAGACCTTGAAGTCCCAGATGACCGACTGGATGGTGACGACGGTCAGGATCGGCCGGAGCATCGGCGCGAGGACGGATCGCCAGATGCGCCACTGCGAGGCGCCGTCCAGGGCGGCGGCCTCCAGCACCTCGCCCGGTACGGCGCGGATGCCGGCGTACACCGTGACCATGACGAACGGGAAGGAACACCAGACCACTTCGAGCAGGACGAGGAAGAAGGCGCTGTAGCGGCCGTAGGTCCACGAGTGGTCGCCGAGTCCCAGGACGCGGTTCACGGGCCCGAAGTCCGGGTCGAAGAGGAGCAGCCACACCGTGGAGCCGGTGACGGCCGGGGTCGCCCACGCGCCCAACGCGGCCAGCATCAGGGCGAGCCGGGGCAGGGCACGCACGCGCGTGAGCAGTACGGCGAGCGCGCAGCCGACCGCCAGCGTCGACACCACGCAGGCCGCCGCGAACAGGACCGTCGCCAGCAGCACCTGCCAGAACTGGTCGTCCCCGAGCAGTTCGGCGTAGTTGCCGAACCCCTCGAAGGTGGTCGGTTCGCCGCCGCTGACCTGGGACTGGGTGTACTGGAAGAACGAGATCAGGCCGAGCTGGTAGATGGGGTAGGCGAGCAGTCCGCCGAGGACCACGAGGGCGGGGGCGAGGTACAGCCAGGGGGTCCAGCGGGCGCGCCCGAGCGGCGAACCGCCCTTCGCGGGCCCGCCGCGCCGCCGACGTGCCCGCTCCGCGACGGCCCCCGCGCCTGAGGCGGACCCGCCACCGGGCGCCGGCCCGGCCGGGGCCGCCGGAGCGGCCTCGGCAGGTCGGCCCAGGACCGGCGCGTCGCCCGGCGCTGCGCGGTCGTTCATCGGCCTCACCCGGCGGAGCTGAACGCGTCGTTCATCTTGGTCGCCGCGTCCTTCGAGGCAGCCGCCACGTCCTTCTTGCCGCTGATGACCTCCTGGAACATGGTCGGCAGGACCAGCGAGGAGTCGATCTGCGACCAGGCGGGCGAGGCGGGCACGAACTTGGTGCCGGAGGCGAGGGTCTGCACGAAGGGCTTCACGAACGGCTCCTTCGCCGCGACCTGCTGCCGTACGTCCGCGAAGGTCGGCAGGAAGCCCATGGCGTCGAAGAACTCGGTCTGCGTCTTCTTCGAGGCGAGCTGTTCCATCAGTTCGACGGCGAGCGTGCGGTGCGAGGTGCTCTTCAGCACGCCGATGTTGTTGCCGCCGGCGAACGCCGGGGCGATCGAGCCCGAGGTGACACCCGGCAGCGGCACCACCGCGTACTTGCCCTTCACCTTCCCCGCCTCGACGGCGGTGTGGCTGAAGTCGCCGCCGATCGCCATGGCCGCCTTGCCCGCGGCGAACGCGGTGATCGTGTCGTTGCCGCCCATCCCGGCGCACTTGGCGGCGGGACAGTTGTCGTCACTGAAGAGGGACGTGTACGCCTTGATGCCCTTCCGGGCCGCCGCGCTGTCGATGGCGGAGGCGTACGACCCGCCCTTGCCGGTGGCGAGTTCGCCGCCGTTGGCCCAGACGAAGGGCATCGCCCCGTAGGTGTAGGCGCCGCCGACGACGAGGCCGTACAGGTCGGGTCTGGCGGCGCGGATCTCGCGCGCGGTGGAGGCCAGTTCGGCCATGGTCTTCGGGACGTCGAGTCCCAGTTCGTCGAAGACGTCGGTGCGGTAGTACAGGGCGCGGACGCCGACGTAGAAGGGCGCGCCGTAGAGCTTGCCGTCCACGGTGACCGACTGCTTCGCGGTGGGGTCGGTGTCCTTGGCCTCGCTCCAGTCGCCGAACTCCTTGGTGACGTCGAGGAGTCCGCCGTCCTTCACATAGCCGGCCGTGTCGGTGTTGCCGTACTCCATGACGTCGGGAGCGGACTTCGGGTCGTTGAAGGCGGCCTTGACGCGCTGGGCGCGGGTGTCGATCGGGATGTACTCGACGTCGACCTCGGTGCCCTTGTGGGCCTTCTCGAAGGCGGCGACGACGGAGTCGACGACCTTTTCCTTCGGCTTGTTGCCGACCTCCTGGAAGAGCCAGACACGCAGGGTGCCGGCCTTCTCGTCCTTGTCGGAGGAGGCGTTGTCGGACGTCTGAGGGGCGCAGGCCGTGACGACGAGAGCGGCCAGGAGAAGGGCGGGGAGTCGGGGGGAGAGCTTCATGGAGTATTCCTCCGAGCGTTGCAGCATATGCAATGACGGTTTCGCTCTGCACAACACAACGGAGGCTAGGGACTACATGAACATGCCGACAAGAGGTCTCAACCACTCTGTGACCACCTGACGCACCCCGTGCAACGACAGAAGACGACAAAGACCCCCGAGGCGCACCAAAACGCACCTCGGGGGCCACACGGACCTCAACCGGAGAGGACGGTCGGGACCTCAACCGGACAGCCGGAACCTCAGCCGGAAAGAACGGTCACGACCGAAAGGACTACTTGTCGCCGCCCTTGCCCTTGTCGTCGTCGCCACCGGCACCCATGGACTCGTAGATCTCCTTGCACATGGGACACACCGGGTACTTCTTCGGGTCGCGGCCCGGCACCCAGACCTTGCCGCACAGCGCCACGACGGGGGTGCCGTCGAGGGCGCTCGCCATGATCTTGTCCTTCTGGACGTAGTGGGCGAAGCGCTCGTGATCACCATCGCCGTGGGACACCTGCGGCGCCGGCTCTACGAGGGTTCCCGTCCCAGTACCTCGCTGGGGCTGGGTCTGGGGCTCAGGCTCAAGAGTGCTCATAACAGCCAGGGTACTGAAGCTCACACGCATCAGTTGAGCGAAGGGTCGTCCGGGTACGTGGCCACCATCGCGAGCTCGTTGCGCTGACGGCGCAGGACCTCGCGCCAGAGTCTTTCCGGGGACGGGGAGGAGACGTCGCCGGGCTCGGACTCGACGACGTACCAGGCGCCCTCCACCAGCTCGTCCTCCAGCTGGCCGGGGCCCCATCCGGCGTACCCGGCGAAGATCCTGAGGCTGCCCAGGGCCGAGGCGAGCAGCTCCGGCGGGGCCTCCAGGTCGACCAGACCGATCGCGCCGTGCACCCGGCGCCAGCCCAGCGGGGCCCCGTCGACGGACGCGCCGCCCGGGATGACGGCGACCCCGAGGGCCGAGTCCAGGGAGACCGGGCCGCCCTGGAAGACGACTCCGGGTTCGCCGGCGAGGTCCGCCCAGCCCTCCAGGATGTCGCCCACGTCCACCGGGGTCGGACGGTTGAGGACGACACCGAGGGAGCCCTCCTCGTCGTGGTCGAGAAGGAGCACCACCGCACGGTCGAAGTTCGGGTCCGCCAGGGCGGGCGTTGCCACGAGCAGCCGCCCTGTGAGCGAGGACACCTCGGTCATGCCAGACATGATCCCGCATCTTCCCCCCGCGCGGGGAGCCAATGCCTCTACGGCAGTGAATGCAGCCATGAATCAAAGGAGCGGCCTGGTAAGGCCTCGTTTGAGGGTGGTGGTGGGAGACGGGAGGGCGCAACGGTGCGCCGGAAGCGCACGCCTGCGCCGGTGACCCCATGTGCCCGGCGGGGAACGGTTCGTGTTGTGACAGAGCTATGACGGATCTGAGCGGTCCTTGGGCTTACAGAAGGGGGGTAGGCGGCGATTACCCTTTCCCTTCTGGCCCCTGCCCGACTCATCGGAACGCGAGATACATGACCGTCAACGGCAATGACGATGTACTGCTTGTCCACGGCGGAACCCCGCTGGAGGGCGAGATCCGTGTCCGTGGTGCGAAGAACCTCGTACCCAAGGCCATGGTCGCCGCCCTGCTGGGCAGTGAGCCGAGTCGACTGCGCAACGTTCCGGACATCCGTGACGTGCGTGTCGTACGCGGTCTGCTGCAACTGCACGGGGTGACGGTCCGTCCGGGTGAGGAACCGGGCGAGTTGGTGATGGACCCGACCCACGTGGAGAGCGCGAACGTCGCCGACATCGATGCCCATGCGGGGTCGAGCCGTATCCCGATCCTCCTCTGCGGTCCGCTGCTGCACCGCCTCGGGCATGCGTTCATCCCCGGTCTCGGCGGCTGCGACATCGGCGGCCGGCCGATCGACTTCCACTTCGAGGTGCTGCGGCAGTTCGGCGCGACGATCGAGAAGCGGGCGGACGGTCAGTTCCTGGAGGCGCCGCGGCGACTTCGGGGAACGAAGATCACGCTGCCGTACCCGTCCGTCGGCGCGACCGAGCAGGTCCTGCTGACGGCCGTGCTCGCCGAAGGCGTCACCGAGCTCTCGAACGCGGCCGTGGAGCCGGAGATCGAGGACCTCATCTGCGTTCTGCAGAAGATGGGCGCCATCATCGCGATGGACACCGACCGCACCATCCGCGTCACCGGTGTGGACCAGCTCGGCGGCTACAACCACCGTGCCCTCCCGGACCGCCTGGAGGCCGCCTCCTGGGCGTCCGCGGCGCTCGCGACCGAGGGCAACATCTACGTCCACGGCGCCCAGCAGCGCTCGATGATGACGTTCCTCAACACCTACCGGAAGGTGGGCGGCGCCTTCCAGATCGACGACGAGGGCATCCGCTTCTGGCACCCGGGCGGCCAGTTGAAGTCCATCGCCCTCGAAACGGACGTGCACCCAGGCTTCCAGACGGACTGGCAGCAGCCGCTGGTGGTGGCCCTGACGCAGGCCACGGGACTGTCCATCATCCACGAGACGGTGTACGAGTCCCGCCTGGGCTTCACCTCCGCGCTGAACCAGATGGGTGCTCACATCCAGCTGTACCGCGAGTGCCTGGGCGGCTCCAACTGCCGCTTCGGCCAGCGCAACTTCCTGCACTCGGCGGTCGTCTCCGGCCCCACCCGGCTCCAGGGCGCCGACCTGGTCATCCCCGACCTCCGCGGCGGCTTCTCGTACCTCATCGCCGCCCTGGCCGCCCAGGGCACGTCGCGCGTCCACGGCATCGACCTCATCAACCGTGGCTACGAGAACTTCATGGAGAAGCTCGTGGCGCTCGGCGCGAAGGTCGAACTGCCCGGCAAAGCCCTCGGCTGACCGCGGCCCCGCCACGCCGGCCCGGGGCACCACAGCCCCGGCCGGGGGTCCGGGGGTTGCCCCCGGGCAGACACAGCATGGAGAAGCTCGCGGCGCTCGGCGCGAAGGTCGAACTGCCCGGCAAGGCACTCGGCTGACCGCGACCCCGCCACGCCGGCCCGGGGCACCACAGCCCCGGCCGGGGGTCCGGGGGTTGCCCCCGGGCAGACACAGCATGGAGAAGCTCGTGGCGCTCGGCGCGAAAGTCGAACCGCCCGGCAAAGCCCTCGGCTGACGGCAACTCAGACGCCCGTACGAACGACGATGGGGCGGCCACCCTCACCGGGTGGCCGCCCCATTCGCGTTGCCGAGCCTCGTACGCAAGTCCCGTCGCGTACGCGAAGTCCTACTTGCCCTTGGCGGCTTCCTTGAGCTTGCTGCCGGCGGAGACCTTCACGCTGTAGCCGGCCGGGATCTGGATCGGGTCGCCGGTCTGCGGGTTGCGCGCGGTACGAGCGGCACGGTGGGTGCGCTCGAAGGTCAGGAAGCCGGGGATGGTGACCTTCTCGTCGCCCTTGGCGACGATCTCGCCGACGGTCTCGGCGAACGCGGCCAGAACGGCGTCGGCGTCCTTGCGGGTGACCTCGGCGCGGTCGGCCAGCGCGGCCACCAGCTCACTGCGGTTCATGTTGTTACTCCCGTGTTCTTCTTGCTGTTGAGGCGTGCCACGCGGCAGAGCCGCATATTGGGCACAGCGAAGTCGATGCTGCCAGGGCCCTCGGACACTCCCAGGACCCGGGTCCGTCGCCGGACCCTCGCGCCCAGGGACGCATCCTGCCCCTACCTGCGGCGGGAAAGCCAATCCGGCACCCCCAGGAGTCGTGAGAACACTCTTGGGAGTCACACGAAAAGAGGGCCGAGCCTGGCCGACACGATAAACGTCGGCCAAGAGGGCCGGGTTCCACGACGCGCCGATGTCAGGCCTGCCGTGGCGATCCTCACAGCGAGCCCGCCCCCGCGCAGGGCGCCGGGCGGCTACGAGGCCGCGCCCGCCGCCTTCGCGGCTTCCCGCACCGCCCCGGCGACCGCGCCTGCGACCTTGTCGTTGAAGACGCTCGGGATGATGTAGTTCGGGTTCAGCTCGTCCTCGGTCACCACGTCCGCGAGGGCCTTCGCCGCCGCGATCATCATTTCGGTGTTCACCGTGCGGGACTGCGCGTCCAGCAGACCGCGGAAGACACCCGGGAAGACCAGCACGTTGTTGATCTGGTTCGGGAAGTCGCTGCGGCCGGTGGCGACGACCGCGGCCGTCTGGCGGGCGACCGCCGGGTCGACCTCGGGGTCGGGGTTCGCGAGCGCGAACACGATCGCGTCGTCGGCCATGGCCGCCACGTCGTCGCCGTCCAGCACGTTGGGCGCCGACACGCCGATGAAGACGTCCGCGCCGTGCACGGCCTCCTTCAGCGTGCCCGTCAGGCCCTCGGGGTTGGTGTTGTCGGCGATCCATCGCAGCGGCGAGTCCGCGGCCGCGTCGACGAGGTCCTCGCGGCCGGCGTGCACGACGCCGTGGATGTCGGCGACGACGGCGTTCTTCACGCCCGCGGCGATGAGCAGCTTGAGGATGGCCGTACCGGCCGCGCCGGCACCGGACATGACGACCCGGATGTTCTCAATCGCCTTGCCCGCCACGCGAAGTGCGTTGGTGAGGGCGGCCAGGACGACGATCGCGGTGCCGTGCTGGTCGTCGTGGAAGACGGGGATGTCGAGGGCCTCACGCAGGCGGGCCTCGATCTCGAAGCAGCGCGGCGCCGAGATGTCCTCGAGGTTGATGCCGGCGAAGCCCGGGGCGATCGCCTTGACGATCGCGACGATCTCGTCGGTGTCCTGGGTGTCCAGGCACAGCGGCCAGGCGTCGATGTCGGCGAAGCGCTTGAAGAGGGCCGCCTTGCCCTCCATGACCGGCATGGCGGCCATCGGGCCGATGTTGCCGAGGCCCAGCACGGCCGAGCCGTCCGTCACGACCGCAACGGTGTTGCGCTTGATGGTGAGACGGCGGGCGTCCTCGGGGTTCTCGGCGATGGCCATGCAGACGCGGGCGACACCCGGCGTGTAGATCATCGAGAGGTCGTCACGGTTGCGGATCGGGTGCTTGGACTGCATCTCGATCTTGCCGCCGAGGTGCATGAGGAAGGTACGGTCGGAGACCTTGCCGAGCGTCACGCCCTCGATGCCGCGCAGCTGCTCGACGATCTCGTCGGCGTGCGCGGTGGAGGTGGCCGCGATGGTGACGTCGATCCGGAGCTTCTCGTGTCCGGAAGCAGTGACGTCGAGGCCGGTAACCGAGCCTCCGTGGGACTCGACGGCTCCGGTGAGCAGGGAGACCGCGGTTCCGCTCGCGGGCACCTCCAGCCGGACCGTCATCGAGTAGGAGACGCTGGGCGCCGTTGCCATGGCCGACTTCCTCTGCTTTCACCTGTGACGCTGGATGCCGTCCGATCGTCGCACCTACCGTCGAGTAGGCGGTAGCCGGGTTGGATTGCGAACGTTGTGTTCGCGGGCGGGTTGCATGAAAAGAGACCCACGTCACTTGGTGACGTGGGCCTCTCGAACGTTCAGTGGCACCGACCCGCCATGCTCGCCTCGCGGCAAGTGGTCGCTCGTAGCGACGAAGGTTGGGCCCGGGGGCTTGGATCGGGCCGGTGCCACACCCAGGCTAACAAACGGATCCCGTAAGGCCATTCCCGTCTCGACAGTTCATATGGATCAATCCCTCAGGAGGTCCGGCACCCCGGCCTCGTCCGGCGCGTCCCGCTCCGCCGACACCACCGTGAGCTGCTGCGTCGCCCGGGTGAGGGCGACATACAGCACCCGCAGCCCTGCCGGTGACTCGTCCGCGATCTCGGCCGGGGAGACGACGACCGTGGCGTCGTACTCCAGGCCCTTCGCCTCCAGACTGCCGAGCGCCACGACCCGCTCGCCGAGCCCGGCGAGCCAGCGCCTGGCCTCCTCGCGGCGGTTCATGGCGACGACGACGCCGACGGTGCCGTCGACGAGGTCGAGGAGCCGGGCGGCCTCGGCCCGCGCGGTCTTCGCGAGGGAGTCCCGTACGGGTACGGCGGCGAAGCGTGGCTGTACGCCCGTGGAGCGCACCGCCGACGGGGACTCGGCGCCCGGCATCGCCAGCGCCAGCACCTTCGCGGCCAGTTCGGCGATCTCCGCCGGGTTGCGGTAGTTCACGGTCAGCTGGAAGCGGCGGCGCGGGCGGGTGCCGAGGGCTTCGTCGCGGGCCTGGGCCGCCTCGTCGGGGTCGGACCAGGACGACTGGGCCGGGTCGCCGACGACCGTCCAGGTGGCGTGCCGGCCCCGGCGGCCGACCATGCGCCACTGCATCGGCGTGAGGTCCTGGGCCTCGTCGACGATGACGTGGGCGTACTCGACGCGCTCCTGGGCGAGCCGTTCGGCCCGCTCGCGCTGGGACTCCTCGCGGACCGGCATCAGCTCCTCCAGGCCGGTGAGCTGGTCGAGCGGGTCGGCCTCGCGCCTGCGGCGGGGGCGGGGCGGGGCGCCGAGGATCGACTGGAGTTCGTCGAGCATGGCGATGTCGTGGACGGAGAGGCCGTCGCGTCTGAGGGAGCGGGCGACTCTGCGCACCTCGCCCGGGTTGAGGATCCGCCGGGCCCAGCGCCCGAGGCGCCGCTCGTCGGCCATGGCCTCCAGTACGGCCTTCGGGGTCAGCTCGGGCCACCACGCGTCGAGGAACTCGATGAAGGGGTCCTCGGCGCTGACGTCCTCGTCGAAGGAGGAGCGCAGCTCGGCGGCCAGCTCCGGGTCGGTGTGCCGGCCGCCCGCGCCGGACTGCGACCACAGGGCGTCCAGGAGCAGCTTGCGGGCGCGGGGGCGGAGCAGGTTCACGGGTGCGGTGCCGCTGAGGGTGTTGTGGCGGATGCGGTCCAGCTCGCCGGCCTCCAGCTCCAGGCGGCGCCCGAAGGCGACCACGCGGAGCCGGGTGGGCGGGCCGGCCGGAGCCTGCGGCCCCGGGTCCGTGTCGTCGAGGGTGAGCTGTCCGTCGGAGGCGCCTGCGCGCGCGGCGCCGCCCGAGCCCGCCTCCAGCGCGCCCCGCGCCGCCTTCCGCAGGACCTTGAGCATGCGGTACGACCCCTTCGCCCGGGCCACCGCCGGGGAGTCGTACAGCGTGGCCTCCGCCCCGTCGACGAGGGAGCCGATCGCGCGGATGGCGACCTGGCCCTCCTCGCCGAGGGAGGGCAGGACGCCCTCGGTGTACGCCACGAGCAGCGGGGTCGGGGAGACGATCAGGATGCCGCCCGCGTACCGCCGCCGGTCCTGGTAGAGCAGGTAGGCCGCCCGGTGCAGGGCGACGGCCGTCTTACCGGTGCCCGGGCCGCCCTCCACGTAGGTCACGGAGGCGGCGGGCGCGCGGATCACCAGGTCCTGCTCGGCCTGGATGGACGCCACGATGTCCCGCATGGTGTGGGTACGGGCCTGGCCGAGGGCGGCCATCAGGGCGCCGTCGCCGATCACGGGCAGTTCCCGGCCGCCGAGGAGGGCCTTCAGCTCGGGGCGCATCAGGTCGTCCTCGACGCCGAGCACCCTGCGCCCCTTGGAGCGGATGACGCGGCGGCGGACGACCCGGCCCGGGTCGACCGGGGTGGAGCGGTAGAAGGGGGCGGCGGCGGGCGCCCGCCAGTCGATGACCAGCGGGGCGTAGTCCTGGTCGAGGACGCCGATGCGGCCGATGTGCAGGGTCTCGGCGATGTCGGCGGTGTTGTCGTCCCGCACCGCGCCTTCGGCGGGTTCCACGGCGGTGTAGGCGCCGTCCGGCCCCTTCTTGCCGTCCTTGCCGAGGAGCAGGTCGATACGGCCGAAGAGGAAGTCCTCGAACTCGTTGTTCAGCCGATTGAGATGGATGCCCGCCCGGAAGACCTGTGCATCCCGCTCCGCGAGCGCGCCGGGCGTTCCGACCTGGCCCCGCTTGGCCGCGTCGTTCATGAGGAACTCGGCCTCGTGGATCTTCTCCTCGAGGCGCCGGTACACCCGGTCGAGGTGTTCCTGTTCGACGCTGATCTCTCGGTCCCGCACGGAATCGTGCGTGGAAACCTGAACCGAGTCGACCGCGGTTTCCTGCTGAGCCTGAGCGGCCACCGGGCCCCCTTCTGACGTGCTGGGCAGCCGTCAACCGTACGCGAAGGGGGCCCCGAGAAGCTATGTGCGCGCTCAGTGGATCACACGTTGCCCTTGACGAGCACGTCGCCGTCGAGAGTCATGACCTCGAAGCCCTTCATCTCGTCCGGGACGAAGGACGCGCCGCCGACGATGTAGAGCGGGTTCTTGGCCTTTTCGGTCTTGCCGTCCGCAAGGCCGTAGCCCCAGGCCGGGACGGACCAGTTGGAGGCCGTCACCCGCTCGCCGTTCTCACCGATGAAGATCAGGGAGCACTTGAGCGGACCCTTGACGTTCTTGAGCTCCAGGACCGACTCGGTGCCCCAGTCCTTCTTCGCCAGGGCCACGGTCGCGCTCACGCCCGTCGTCGGGTCCGTCGCCGAGACCTTGTCCTCGATGCCGTCGAAGAGGCTCTTGGCGGGGGTCGCGGCAAGGGTCGTGTTGGTGTCACCGCTGCCGCCCGATTCGCCACCGCTCGCCGCCACCGCGGCGAACGGGCCGCCGATGATCAGCGCGGCCGCGGCCGCCACCATGTAGAAACTGCGGCGGCGCTTCTGGGCGCGGCGCTCGGCGACCTCGTCGACGAGCTTGTTCACCACCCGCGGGCTGGGCTTGGCGGACAGCGACTCGCCGATGGCGGGTGTGCCGGAGCCCGGCAGGTCCGCGAGCGCGGCGAGCATCGGCTCCATGCCGGCGAGTTCGTCGAGCTGCTGGGCGCACCATTCGCAGGTGGCGAGATGAGCCTCGAAAGCGGTTGCTTCGACATCGTCGAGGATGCCGAGGGCATAGGCGCCGACGGTCTCGTGTTCGTTCGGACCCGGAGATCCCATCATGGGGCCAGACATACCCGAACCACCTGTACCGAATCCCTGGTTTCCCCCGTAAACACTCATCACGCCGTCACCCCCCGCTCCTCCAGTGCCAGCTTCATCGATCGCAGGGCATAGAAAACCCTTGAGCGCACCGTGCCACTCGGTATACCAAGCGTCTCAGCCGCCTCGTTGACGGTACGCCCCTTGAAGTACGTCTCGACGAGTACCTCCCGGTGGGCCGGGGTCAGGTCGTCGAGCGCGTCGGACAACGTCATCAGCCACAGCGCCTTGTCGATCTCGTCCTCCGCGGGGATGACCTCCAGCGGCGACGGATCGACCTCCTGCGGCCGGGCCTGCCGGCTGCGGTGGCCGTCGATGACGATGCGCCGGGCGACCGTCACCAGCCAGGGGCGTACCGATCCGGTCGCTCGATTGAGCTGGCCGGCGTTCTTCCAGGCACGGATGAGCGTCTCCTGCACGACGTCCTCGGCGCGCTGCCGGTCTCCCGCGACAAGGCGGAGCACATAGGCGAGCAGGGGTCCGGCGTGTTCTCTGTAGAGCGCACGCATGAGCTCCTCATCTGGTTCCGAGGGCTGGGACATGCGATGTCGGGCCCTCGATCCACGTTCATTGGCCACGACGGAATCCTTGCGCACGCCCACCTCCGATGTCCGGGGGTTCCCCCAGTCGGTCGCTCGTCCACGGGTACGGACGCGGGGAGTTGGATGTTCAAAGTGGGGTGACAGTTTTCTTGTGGGTGACGTGACGAGGCCGGACATGGGCGCACATTCCCACCGCGCGATCTTTACATTTTCGCCACAACGGCAAGATCACGCCAGCTCCCCTCGGGGCGCTGAAGGTAAACTACATGTAATCGAAATCACTTCGACAGTCGCTCCACAGAAGGAACTTAACGGACACTCAGGTGCGGGTGATCGCCGCCCGACGCCGGTGCCGGGCCACCCGTTCCCGGTTCCCGCACACCTCACTGGAGCACCAGCGCCTCCTGCGCCCCCGTGACGTATCGAGATAAACGATCGGGCAGTTGTCCCCTTCGCACTGCCGGAGCCCGGCCCGCGCGACCGGATCCGTGAGCAGTTCCACGACGTCCCGCGCGACGGCACCGAGCAGCGCGGCGCACTCGGGCGGCCCGTCCAACTCCCGCACCAGTGTGCCGTCTTCGCAGGTCACGGCACGCGGGGCGGGAGGGGCCGAACGGGCGATCTCATTGACGCGGGCGAGCGCGAGATCGTACGGCCGCCCTTCCGGCGCGAGCCCCCCGGGCAGCAACTGCCCTACACGGCCGCGCAGTTCATGGAATCCGGCGAGCCAGGACACGTCGGCGTGCGCCAGCTCGGTGCCCGCCGGGACGAGTCCCGATCCGGCGATCCAGGCGCGCAGCACCTCGACGGAGTCGAGGCGTTCGTCGGGGTGGGTGGTCGCGAGGAGATCCAGGCAGATCCGCCCGGCATCGAACCGCAGCTCGTACGCGGCCGTGGCCGTACCCAATGCCATGTGCCTGTCACCGCCTAGGGGTCACCCCGGTGAGGAACCGTTTCCCTCTTACAGTGCCTGCCCGCTCGTGCGGCCGGAACCCCTCGTACCGGCGGCAAGCGGGGCGGCCATGGACGTCCGCTTATGCGGGAGCGCGTCTCGGCCATGTTCCGTCCCCGCACCCGCCCGTTGACTGGAGGGCATGACACGACCTGAACGCACGACACAGCGGAACGGCACCGCCGGAGGCGTCCTGGGCGCGGCGACGGTCGCGACGGGGCTGGCCGCCGGGGTCTTCTACGTCTTCGCCTGCGCCGTGATGCCCGCGCTGGCACGCAGCGACGACCGGGTCTATGTCGAGGTCGTGCGGGACATCAACGACGTGATCCAGAACCCGGTGTTCCTGCTGAGCTTCATGGGCGCGCTGCTGCTGACGGGGGTGGCGGCGTGGCAGGGACGCGGGAGGCCGTACCGCCAATGGGTGTGGGCGGGGCTCGCCGCGTACGCGCTCGCCTTCCTGGTCACGGTCGTGGTGAACATCCCGCTCAACGACGCCCTCGCCGAGCGCGGGAACCCGGCCGCGCTGCGGGAGGAGTTCGAGGACCCGTGGGTCGCGTGGAACGTCGTACGGGCGGTGCTGTCGACGGTGGCGCTGGGGTGCCTGGCGAGGGCACTCCTGCTGTACGGACGTATCCGCCCGGGCGCCTAGGTGGGCTGTCCGGCGGATCACGCCGCAGACGCGGGGCCTGGCACGCCGATCCGCGGCGACGAGGCACCGCCGATTTCCTGCGACTTGATTCGCCTGACAGACCCCTAGGAGTCGCCGTACTTCGTGTCGGCCGCCGGGTCCAGTGCCAGGCGGTACCCCCGCTTGACGACCGTCTGGATCAGCTTCGGCGCCCCCAGGGCCGTACGCAGACGGGCCATCGCCGTCTCGACCGCGTGCTCGTCGCGCCCCGCCCCCGGCAGGGCGCGCAGCAGCTCGGAGCGGGCGACCACCCACCCCGGACGTCGGGACAGCGCACGCATGAGGGACATGCCGGCCGGCGGCACCGGCTTCAGTTCGCCGTCGACCAGTACCGCGTGGCCGCGGATCTCCACCCGGTGCCCGGCGATCGGCAGGGAGCGCGCCCGGCCGGGCATCTCCTGGCAGAGGAGCTGGACGAGGGGGCCGAGCCGGAAGCGTTCCGGCTGGACCGTGTCGATGCCCTGGGCCTGGAGCGGCAGTGCGGTGACCGGGCCGACGCACGCCGGGAGGACGTCGTGGTTGAGGGCGGCGAGCAGCTCGGGCAGCAGACGGCGGTCCTCGGCGCGGGAGAGCAGGGAGGCGGCGGCCGGTGCGCTGGTGAAGGTGAGCGCGTCCAGGCCGCGCGAGACGGCCGCGTCCAGCAGCCGGTCCATCGGCCCGATGTCCTCCGGCGGCATCCACCGGTACACGGGGACGCCCAGGACCTCGGCTCCCCCGGCCCGCAGCGACTCCACGAACCCGGGCAGCGGCTCACCGTGCAGCTGTACGGCGATACGGCGGCCCTCGACGCCCTCCTCCAGGAGCCGGTCGAGCACCTCGGCCATGGACTCGGACGACGGCGACCACTCCTCCGTGAGGCCGGCCGCACGGATCGAACCCTTGACCTTCGGGCCGCGCGCGAGGATCTCGACCTCGCGCAGCCGGTCGAGCAGGGACTCGCCGAGGCCCCAGCCGTCGGCGGCCTCGATCCAGCCCCGGAAGCCGATCGCGGTCGTGGCGACCACGATGTCCGGCGTCTGGTCGATGACCTCCTTGGTCGCCGCCAGCAGCTCGCTGTCGTCGGCGAGTGGCACGATGCGCAGGGCCGGGGCGTGCAGAACGGCGGCTCCGCGCCGCTGCAGCAGTACGCCCAGCTCGTCGGCCCGGCGTGCGGCCGTCACTCCCACGGTGAACCCCGCCAGGGGTCCATGGTCAGGTCGCTGCTGTTCGTCGTACATAACTCTCGTCCCGCACTCGAGTCGTGTGCACCTACCCATCAGGTGATGGCACCTGCATGCCGACCGAGCCTGTCAACGGCTCGTGACAGGCTCGGTTCGGCTTTATGTCGCTGGTGTTACGTCACACCTCCGCGTAGCTGAGCTGGGGCTTCGCCTCCGATGCGGTGCTCGCGGCCTGCGAGCGGGCCGCCGAGCGGCGAAGGTATACGGCCCAGGTGACCACGAAGCAGGCGCCGTAGAAGGCGAGGAAGGCGACGAACGCGCCGGTTCCGGAGCCGTAGGAGAGGAAGGACTGCCGGAAGGCGAGGTTGATGCCGACGCCGCCGAGCGCGCCGACCGCGCCGATCAGGCCCATGGAGGCACCGGAGAGACGACGCCCGTAGGCGGCGGCCGCTTCACCCTCCAGGCCCTTGGCCAGCGCCTTCGCCTGGAAGATGCCGGGGATCATCTTGAACGTCGAGCCGTTGCCGAGGCCGGTGAGGACGAACAGCGCCACGAACGCGACGGTGAACAGGGCCAGCGACTTCTCCATGCTGGCGCCGATGAGGATCGCGGTCGCCACGCCCATGCCGACGTAGTTGTACAGCGTGATCTTCGCGCCGCCGTACTTGTCCGCCAGCCACCCGCCCAGGGGCCGGATCAGGGAGCCGAGCAGCGGGCCGATGAAGGTGACGTACGCCGCCTCGAGCGGGGTCCGGCCGAACTGGTTGGTCAGCACCTGCCCGAAGGCGAAGCTGTATCCGATGAACGAACCGAACGTGCCGATGTAGAGGAAGGACATGATCCAGGTGTGCGCGTCCTTCACTGCGTCCTTCGCGGCGCCGGTGTCGTTCTTCACGGACGCGATGTTGTCCATGAAGAGCGCGGCGAGGACGGCGGCGACGACGATCAGCGGGATGTAGATCCCCAGCAGCACCCGGGGGCCGCCGCTCGCACCGATGATCGCGAGCGCCACCAGCTGGATGACCGGCACTCCGATGTTGCCGCCGCCCGCGTTCAGGCCGAGCGCCCAGCCCTTCTTACGAAGAGGGAAGAAGGCGTTGATGTTGGTCATCGAGGAGGCGAAGTTGCCGCCGCCGATACCGGCCAGCAAGCCGATCAGCAGGAGGGTGTTGAAGGAGGTCCCCGGCTCCATCACCGTGAACGCGGCGACGGTGGGGACGAGCAGGAGGGCGGCGGAGACGATGGTCCAGTTCCGGCCGCCGAAGATCGCGATGGCGAAGGTGTAGGGGACCCGGACGACGGCTCCGACCAGGGTCACCAGCGACGTCAGCAGGAACTTGTCCGCCGGCGTGAGCCCGTACTCCGGGCCCATGAAGAGCACCAGCACGGACCACATGGTCCAGATCGAGAACCCGATGTGCTCGGAGAGGACGGAGAAGAAGAGATTGCGCTTGGCGACCTTCTCTCCGGTCTCGTTCCAGAAGGTCTCGTCCTCCGGATCCCACTGCTGGATCCAGCGGCCGCCCCTGTGAGGGGGTGCGGGGGCTGTGCTAGGGGCTGTCATGACGCCTCCACGGTGCTCGGGGACTCGGTGGTGCTGTGCGTGATGAGCGGTGATGTCCCGAAGGTAGGGAGGGCGCGTTTCCTGACTGTGGCACTGGGTGACCGGAAAGGAACTTTGCTCTCACCCCGCGCGAACACGGGATGAGAGGTTTCGTTGCCTTACGTTACGAACAGCTCCCCTGGAAGACGGCGGCCCGACCAGCTCCGCTGGCCGCGACGGCAATGTCCGGCGGTGCCGTCAGGAGCGAGATCTGCCACGGCGGCGTCGTGGGCACCCTCGGCGGTGAGGGTGGTGACGAGCGTCACGCCCGCGTTCGTGTGCACGGCGACGGAGTCCACGTTGGAGTCCCCGTTGTTGTCCGGCACATCCAGGGCGCCGGAACCGTTGCTCACGGCGGCCAGGTCGAGGGTACCCGTCCCCGTCGAAGCCGGCGGCGACAGTCGGGTACGGGTACGGGTACGGGGCCCGGGTGAGCCGCTTTTCGGCCGGCCGAACCGTCGCAGACGGGTCACCTTCACCGGGCACGTCAGCGGGCGGGCCTGTCGAGACACCAAGCCGCCGTCAGCGGGACCGGCGGGCGTTGAGCCGGGCGGCCTGGCTGGTCAGGTGGTTGCGTTCGGCGAGGTTGGGGGCCTTCTCGGCCGCCTCGGCGTACAGCCGTGCCGCGGTCGTCAGGTCGCCGTCGCGCTCGTGGAGGTACGCCGCCACCGCGGTGTGGCGGGGCAGTGAGTCGTCCAGCGCCGCGAGCGCCGCCAGGCCGGCGCGCGGTCCGTCGGCCTCGCCGACGGCCACCGCACGGTTGAGCCGGACGACCGGGCTGTCGGTCAGGCGCGCGAGCTCGTCGTACCACTCGACGATCTGCACCCAGTCGGTCTCCTCGGCGGTGGGCGCGTCGGCGTGGAGGGCCGCGACGGCGGCCTGGGCCTGGAACTCGCCCAGCCGGTCGCGGGCCAGGGCCGCCTGCAGGATCTGGACGCCCTCGGCGATCATCCTGGTGTTCCACCGGCCGCGGTCCTGCTCGGCGAGCGGCACCAGGCTGCCGTCGGGCGCGGTCCGGGCGGCGCGCCGGGCGTGGTGGAGCAGCATGAGGGCGAGCAGCCCCGCCACCTCGGGGTGGTCGACCTGGGCCGCGAGCTGCCGGGTGAGCCGGATGGCCTCGGCGGCGAGGTCGACGTCGCCGGAGTAGCCCTCGTTGAAGACCAGGTAGAGGACGCGCAGCACGGTGGCGACGTCGCCGGGCCGGTCGAACCGCACGCCGGAGACGGTGCGCTTGGCCCGGCTGATGCGCTGCGCCATGGTCGTCTCGGGCACCAGGTAGGCCTGGGCGATCTGGCGGGTGGTCAGCCCGCCGACGGCGCGCAGTGTGAGCGCGACCGCGGAGGACGGCGTCAGCGAGGGGTGGGCGCACAGGAAGTAGAGCTGGAGCGTGTCGTCCACCGCGGGCGCGGGCCCGGGCTCCGGCTCCTCGTCGATGAGGTCCTCACGCCGGCGGCGGGCGGTGTCCGCGCGGGTCGCGTCGAGGAACTTGCGCCAGGCCACGGTGACCAGCCAGCCCTTCGCATCCCGCGGCGGGTCGGCGGGCCAGACGCGGAACGCCTCGACCAGGGCGTCCTGCACGGCGTCCTCGGCCGCCGCGAAGTCGGCTCCGCGGCGGACGAGGATGGCGAGCACGCTCGGCGTGAGGCTCCGCAGCAGGGCCTCGTTCATCGATGCGGTCACTCCGTGATGGTGGGCGACACGCCGTAGAACGGACGCAGCTCCAGCCACTCGTGGATCGGCTTCCCGCCCGCGCCGGGGGCCGCTGACAGCTCCCCGGCCAGCTCGACGGCGCGCTCGTAACTGTCGACGTCGATCACCATCCAGCCGGCGATGAGGTCCTTGGTCTCGGCGAACGGGCCGTCGGTGACCGGCGGGCGCCCCTCGCCGTCGTACCGGACCCACGTCCCCTCGGGGGCGAGCGCCTGGCCGTCGACGAACTCACCGGTCTTCTCCAGCCGGGCCGCGAAGTCGTTCATGTACTGCACGTGGGCCGAGATCTCCTCCGGCGTCCACTGGTCCATGGGTACGTCGTTGGCCGGAGCCGGGGCGCCGCGGTAGTGCTTCAGCAACAGGTACTTGGCCATGGTGGTTCTCCTCGGTGCTGGTGCGGCCCATCGTGGCCGCGTTCACTGCGGGGACGGAGCCGGCCACGGGTTCTCGACATCACCACCCGATTTTCTTCGACCGACCGGCAACGCGCACGACTGGACCACCGAGAGGGTCCTTGAGTCGCTCCCCACGGTCTACCGGCCGGCAGTCACCCTCTTTCGGGCCCGCTTCCCCTTTTTCGCCCCGCTCGGCCACAGCTGCGGCTTCCTTTTCGCCGCCACGTCCTCCATCCACCCGAAGGCGAGCACGCAGACGGCGATGAGGATCCAGACGAGGGCGAGGACCGGCCACGGGCTCTCCAGCAGCCAGGGGTAGTGCACCGAGAGGGTGTCGATGCTCCACAGGTGGTCCCAGAGGGTGGCGGCGATGAGGATGCACGTGTTGTGCCAGAGGTAGATCGTCACCGCACGGGAGTTGAGGAGGTTGATCGATCCGGCCCAGCGGCGCAGTCTTCGCGGCCACTGGGTCCAGGACGGGCTGATGTGCAGGAGCAGCAACACCGTGGCGAAGGACCACAGGGACTGGGCGAACGGGATGTCGTCGAGGTCGTTGCCCGCCTTGAAGCCGTGCGTGAGGGCGTACCAGAGGCCGAGGCAGGCGATGACCGGCGCGACGGAGGGGACGACGTAGCCGGGGAGCCGCCGCAGGATGCCCTCCTGGTGGGCCATGCCCAGGATCCAGCAGGCGCCGAACGTGCTGAAGTCGGTCAGCGCCGACGGGAACCGCTCGCCCGGCAGCGAGAGGTAGCCGAACTCGAAGGCCGCCGCCAGGACGATCGGCGACACGATGGTCGCCAGGGGCAGCGCGCGCAGGGCCTTCAGGAGGAACGGGGACAGCAGCACGAACCAGAGGTAGGCGCGGATGTACCAGAGCGGTCCCGCGAGCTCCGCCGCCCAGTCCTCGCCGAGGATCCCGTGGACCCCGGACAGGCCCTCGGCGTAGGGCGGGTCGCTCAGCGGCAGGATCCAGTAGCCGAGGTGGAGCCACCACCAGCCCGGGTGCCCCTCGTCGCTCGGACCCCAGCCCTGAATCACCATGCCCGTCACGCCGATCGCGCCGAGCAGCCACAGCGGGGGCAGCAGGCGGCGCATCCGGCCGCGGATGACCTGGAGGGGCGGGCGGCTTCCCAGGGAGCGGGCCATGAGGTTGCCGGCGAGCGCGAACATCACGCCCATCGACGGGAACACGATCGGGAGCCAGGCCCAGCCCATGAGGTGGTAGAGGACGACCCGGAAGAGAGCGACGGCCCTGAGGAGGTCGAAGTAGCGGTCGCGGGCAGGGGCCGCCCTGCGGGTCTGCTGCTCCGGCAGCCCCGGCTGCGCCTCGTCCTGCGTGGTTGCGGTGCTCATCTCGCCGACTTCCGTACTCGTCTCGCCCGGTGCGGTGCTCATGCGACCGGCCTTCCTTCCGCGACCTGCCTGCCCTGCGTGGGCACGTTCGGCGGGGCCGACACCCCGCCCTTGCGCCGCAGCTTCTGCCAGCGCAGCCGGCCGCCGGTGAGGGCGGTGATCCACGACTGGAGCAGGACGACGTACATCAGCTGGCGGTAGAGGATCTGCTGCAACGGCAGCGAGATCAGCGGAGTCAGCCGCTCCCGGTCGAGGATGAAGGCGTACGTCGCGCAGGCCGCCTGGATGGCGAGGACGCCGAACCAGGCCAGGATCGTCTTCCCGGTGGGGCCGAAGACCAGGCCGTAGACGAGGAACACGTCGATCAGCGGGGCGAGCAGCGGGGCCAGGACCATGAACAGCGACACCAGCGGGAGTCCGACCCGGCCGAAGCGGCCGGAGGGGCCCCGGTCGAAGAGGGCGCGGCGGTGTTTCCAGATCGCCTGCATGGTGCCGTAGGACCACCGGTAGCGCTGGGACCACAGCTGCTGGACGGACTCCGGCGCCTCGGTCCAGGCGCGGGCGTTCTCCGCGTAGACCACCCGCCAGCCGTCGCGGTGGATGGCCATGGTGATGTCGGTGTCCTCGGCGAGCGTGTCGTCGCTCATGCCGCCGACGCGTTCCAGGGCGGTACGGCGGAAGGCCCCGACGGCGCCCGGGATGGTGGGCATGCACTGCAGGACGTCGTACATACGGCGGTCGAGGTTGAAGCCCATCACGTACTCGATGTGCTGCCAGGCGCCGATGAGGGTGTCCTTGTTGCCGACCTTCGCGTTGCCTGCGACCGCGCCGACGCGGGGGTCGCCGAAGGGCTGGACGAGTTCGCGGACGGTGGTCGGTTCGAAGACGGTGTCGCCGTCCATCATCACGACGAGATCGTGACGGGCGTTCGCCACACCCCGGTTGAGGGCGGCGGGCTTGCCCGCGTTGAGCTGGCGGACGACGCGTACGCCCGGCAGGTTGAGGTTCTCCACGATGCGTGCCGTGCCGTCGCTGGAACCGTCGTCGACGACGATGATCTCGATGGGGTGATCGCTCGCCATCAGGGACCGGACGGTGCTCTCGATGCACTTGGCCTCGTTGTACGCCGGGACCAGCACCGACACCGGCTCGGTGACCGGCGGCCCCCAGCGGAAGTCGCGGCGGCGCACCCGGCGGGCGTGGAGGGCGGAGAGCAGCAGCATCAGGCCGAAGCGGGCGATGACCAGGAAGCCGATGATCGCGAGGCCGACCACCAGCACGGCCGTGATGTTGTCCGAGGCCTGCACCAGGAAGACCCAGGCCTTGCCCTTCCACAGCTCGATGCCGACGGCCTCGGTGTGCGCGCTGGGGGCGTCGAGGGCCTCGGTGAGGTTGTCGAACGTGTAGCCCTTGGCCTTCATCTGCGGCAGGAACCGGTCCAGCGCCTCGACGGTCTGGTGGCGGTCGCCGCCGGAGTCGTGCATCAGGACGATCGCGCCCTTGCCGCCCTTGGGCGTGACGTTGCGGATGATCTGGTCGGCGCCGGGCTTGCGCCAGTCCTGGCTGTCGACGCTGGTGACGACGGTGATGTAGCCGCGGGTGCCGATGTACTGGGTCACCGGCCAGGACTTGTTGTCCATGGATTCGGCGAACGAGGAGTACGGCGGCCGGAACAGCGAGGTGCGGATGCCGGCGGCGCCGGTGATCGCGAGCTGGTTCTGGGACAGCTCCCAGTCGATGCGCTTCTTCGACTGGAGGGAGAGGTCCGGGTGGTTGAAGGTGTGCAGACCGACCTCGTGGCCCTCGGCGACCATGCGCCGGACCAGGTCCGGGTAGCGCGAGGTCATGGTGCCGGTGACGAAGAAGACGGCGTGCGCGTGGTGCTTCTTGAGCACGTCCAGGACCTCGGGGGTCCAGGTCGGGTCCGGGCCGTCGTCGAAGGTGATGACCATGTGGTGGTCGGGCATCTTCAGGCTGGTGGTGCGGCCGCTGCGGGTGTCGATGACCGGGCCGCCGTCGAGGATCTTCTGGGGCACCTTGTCCGCGGAGGACTCGGGCTGGATGCGGTGGTCCGCGAGGATCTCGCTGTGCACGTAGCCGCGCAGCATGAGCATCGCCATCAGCGCGGCGAGGAACAGCACCGGCAGCAGCAGGCGCATGGGCAGGCGGCGACGCCTGGAGCCGTCGGCGGCTCCGGGCGCGGCCCCGGGACGGCGGGTGCGGGTTGCCATCAGAGGTTGTGCTCCGGGGACGGGGATGCCATCGGGTGGACGGGCATCAGGAGGAGGTGCGCACGAGCGGGGCGTGCACCGGGAAGTGAGGTGCGCTGCGAGGTCCTCTCGACGAGGACCTCCCGGCGCGCACCCTCACAGGACGGCTTCCGGCGACGGCGAGGGTGCGACCACCGTGCCGTCCGGCTCCGTGACGATCGGGGTCGGGTCGCTGGGGCCCTCGGCCACCGTGCCGGTGCCGGTTCCGCCGCTGTCGCCGGCACCCGTGGTCTCGGTCGGGGTGGCGGTGGGCCCGGGAGTCGTCGGCGTCGGGTCGGGTGGCGTGGTGGTGACCGGCGGGTCCGTCGTCGGCTTCGGGTTGGGCGGGGTCGACCCGGTGCCCGGGCCCGGGGCGGTGGCCGTCGGGCTGGGCGAGGCGTCGGCGGACGCGCCCGGCTTGCCGGGGCTGGTGCTGGCGCCGGGCGCGGTGGCGCCGGCGCCCGGGACCGGGGCCGTGCCGGTGCCGGCCGTCGGGGTGGGACCCGGTGTGACGCCGGCCGTGCCGGAGGGCGGCGCCGACTCGGCGGGCAGCGGCGAGGTGTCGACCTTGCCGGCCGGCTGGCCGTCCTGCTGGCCCGGCACGGGCAGCCAGGGCGCGTTGGAGTTGCCGGACAGCAGCGTGCCGACGATGACCACGGCGTAGACCGCGCAGGCCATGCCGACGGCGATGCCGATACGGCGGTACCGGCGGCTGCGGCGGCCCGACTCGTCGACGAACACCGGTCCGTCGGAGCCGTCCTGACCGGCGGCCGGACCGTCACCGGACCCGCCGCCCTTGGCCTGCCGTACCAGCAGGTCCTCCAACTGCTGCCCAATGCCGTCGAGTTGGACCGTCACCTCGTGCGGGTCGTGAGAGGGGCCGCTGCCGTCGTCCGGGTCTTGGCCGGAACCGTACGTACCGGTCTCGCCCCACGGGTCACGGACGACGCTGATCCGCGCGGCCGCCTCCGGGCGGCCCGGCAGCTCGGCGGCCGACGGCGGGGCGTCGGAACGGTCGGTCCCGCCGGTGCCCGGGAACACCCGGGCGGCTCTGCCGAACATGCCGGTGTCGTCGGCGTCGACACGGACCCGGACGTCCTCGCCCGGGATTCCGCTTCCGGGCTGTCTCGGGATTCCGCTTCCGGTGGTCTCCGGGAACGCCTGGGTGCCGTCCCCCTTAGCCGGATGAGCCTCGGTCGATGCGACCTCGGGCCATTCCGGTTGGGCGTCTTCCCGCCACTTCTTCACGCGCACGCACATCCCCCCAGGGACAGTTCCGGGTGCGCGTACGACCCGAGCACCAGTCGGTCGAACCGGGCCCCCACCCGGTCCGAGCGCCCCCCTTATCACACTGTGCTCAGGGTACGAATGTAGCGCACAAGGAGGTTGTGTGTTTGCAGGGTGCTCAATTGTGGACAGTCATCAGGTCTGCATCGCTGGCTGGAATCCATCCCTCGGCGGGTCGCCGCAGCCACTCCTCCTCGACCGAGAGTTCGAGCGCGGACCGGCGCAGTGCGTCAAGTCCGGGGTGCACCAGCCCCTTTCGCCACACCAGTGACACGAGTGACAGCGGGACGGGGTCGACCAGGGGGCGCAAAACCGTGACGGGCATGGCCGGAAAATCCACCACAACGAGAATGGGATTCCGCGTCTTCGCCATGATCCGCTGGAACTCCTCGTCCCCGACGGCCGGCGGAGCGGGCGGCGCGAGCTCGATACCGCGCCCCGCGAACAGCCGGCGCGCGAGGTCCGTCCACTCCGGCGTACGCGGGTTGCCGGCGCCCGCGTACACGCACTCACCGGCGAGCGCGGCGAGCGGCACCGCCTCCAGCGCCGCCAGCGGGTGGCCCTCGGGCAGGAGGACCGCCAGGGGCTCGCATCGCACGGGCTGGTGGTCGAGGCCCGACCGCAGCGCCGGGGCGAGACCGGCGAACCGCCCGAAGGAGGCGTCCAGCCGGCCCGCGAGCAACTCGCCCGCCGCATGGGTCAGTCCGCTCTCGTAGCGGGCCATCAGCTCCAGTTCGGGCGCGAGCTCCCGGGCCCGGTGCAGGACGCGACGACCGGTGGCCAGGCCCGGCGTGTTCAGGTCCACCAGCAACGGCCGGGCCTGCCCGAAGGCGGCGAGCAGCTCGTCCTGCGCCTGGAGCGCCCGGCGCGCGTACGGCACCAGCCGCTCGCCGTCGGCCGTCAGCGTCACCTGCCGGGTGGTCCGTACGAACAGCTCGGCCCCCAGGTCCCGCTCCAGCCGCCGTACGTCCCGGCTGAGCGCCTGCTGGGCGACGTAGAGCCGGGCCGCGGCACGCGTGAAGTGCAGCTCCTCGGCGACGGCGAGGAAGGCGCGGAGGAGACGGGGGTCGAGGTGGTGGCCGGTGGCGGGCATCCGGGGAACCTACAACGGGGGTGCGTGAATCGGTACGGGGTATTCACATCGGTACGGAGTATTCACAACAGGAGTGCGTCAATCGGCGCGGAGAAGGTGTTGGACCCCTTGATCGGCTCCGGGCGACCGTGGACCCATGCCGCAACCCGCCCCGAGGAAGCCACCCCTGTACACCGTCACCGCCGACACCCTCGTCGCCGTCGACTTCAGCCCTCGTACCGCCTTCGGCCCTCGCACAGCCGGAAATCCCGGTCCCTACCGCCGCCTGTTCACCGTCCCCGGCACCCGCGCCTTCACCATCGGGAACCTGCTGGCCCGCATCCCGATGGGCATGTTCAGCGTGAGCGCGGTCGTCATGATCGCCGGGACGCGGGGCTCGTACGCCCTCGCCGGCGCCGTCACCGCGACGGGCCTCGCGGCGACCGCGGTGGTCGCCCCGTGGACCGCGCGGCTCGTCGACCGGTACGGGCAGGCGCGGATCGCCGTACCCGCGACGCTGCTCGCGGCCCTCGGCTCGCTCGCGCTGCTGCTGTGCGTACGGCACGGGGCGCCCGCCTGGACGCTCTTCGCCTCCTACGCCGCCACCGCCACGACCCCCAACCTGGGCGGCATGTCCCGCGCCCGCTGGGCCCATCTGCTGAAGGACGACCACAAGGCGCTGCACACCGCGAACTCCTTCGAGCAGGCCGTGGACGAGCTGTGCTTCATGCTGGGCCCGGTCCTCGCGGCCTTCCTGTGCGGGACGTTCTTCCCGGAGGCGGGCACGCTGGCGGGCGTGGTGCTGCTGGTGACGGGCATGCTGCTGTTCGCCGCGCAGCGCTCCACGCAGCCGCCGGTCGCGGAGCGGGCCCGGGCGAAGACCACGGCCCTGTACCGCGCACCCGGCATGCCCCCGCTGCTCGCCGTATGCCTGGCCATGGGCGTGGTGTTCGGGGCGATGGAGGTCGTCACGATCGCCTACGCGGACGCGCGGGGGCATCCCGCCGCGGCCGGCACGGTGCTCGCCCTGCAGGCGGCAGGTTCGTGCGCGGCGGGCCTGCTGTACGGGGCGGTGAAGCCGGCCGGTCCGGCGGCCGACCGCTACCCGTGGTGCATCGCCGCCATGACCGCGCTGCTGACGCTGCCGCTGCTCACCGCCGCGCTCACCGGCTCGCTCCTCGTCCTGGCGGGCGCGCTGCTGGTCGCGGGGATGGCGACGGCACCGACGATGGTCACCGGCATGACCCTGGTCCAGGAACGCACACCCGAGGGCCGCCTCAACGAGGGCATGACCCTCGCGGTGACCGGCCTGCTCGGCGGGATCGCCGCCGGCAGCGCCCTCGGCGGCTCGCTGGCGGAACACGCCTCCGCGGCGGCGGGGTTCGGGGTGCCGGTCGCGGCGGCGGCGCTGGCGTTGATGGTCACGCTGGGATCGGTGCGGCCCGTCGAACCGCTTCCCTGATTCCGGCGCACCCCATTGACGCCCTCACGGTCGCCGCATACGTTCCCCCGTCGAAGCGCTTCGACGTCACGCATCGAATCGATTCGACGAACCCCGCGTGACGCCGGGACCCATCCGACTCCGACTCTCCTGGAGACACTGGATGTTGACGGCACGAAGGCGTGTGGTGGCGACGGCGGTGGTCCTCACCGGATCACTGCTTGTGGCCTCCTGCGGTGACTCGGACAGCGGCTCCTCCGACGGCAAGACCCTCAGACTCTGGCACTACGAAGGCCCGACCAGCGCGATGGGCATCGCCTGGAAGGAGGCCATCAAGGAGTTCGAGGCCGACCACCCGGGTGTGAAGGTGAAGTTCGAGGAGAAGAGCTTCGACCAGATCCAGAAGACCGCACCCATGGTCCTGAACTCCTCCGACGCGCCCGACATCATGGAGTACAACAAGGGCAATGCGACGGCGGGCCTGCTCTCCAAGCAGGGGCTCCTCACCGATCTCACCGCCGAGGCGGCCAAGCGCGGCTGGGACAAGAAGCTCAGCGCGAGCGTCCGCACCACCAGCCTCTACGACACCGACGGTGTGATGGGCTCCGGCAAGTGGTACGGCGTGCCCAACTACGCCGAGTACACGCTGGTCTACTACAACAAGGACCTGTTCAAGAAGTACGGGATCGCCGAGCCGAAGACGTTCGACGAACTGACCGCCGCGATGGACACGTTCGTCGGCAAGGGCGTCACCCCGCTCGCCAACGGCGGCGCCGCGTACCCGGCCCAGCAGTACCTCTACCAGCTCGCCCTCTCCAAGGCCGACCGCTCCTGGGTCGACGCGTACCAGCTGTACAAGGGCAGGACCGACTTCCATGACGCGGCCTGGACCTACGGCGCCGAGACCTTCGCCGACTGGGTGAAGAAGGGCTACTTCAGCAAGAGCTCCAGCGGCATGAACGAGGAGGCCGCCGGGGTCTCCTTCACCCAGGGCAAGGCGCCGATCCTGTTCTCCGGCAGCTGGTGGTACGGCCGCTTCAAGACGGACTCCACATTCGACTGGGGCACCTTCCCGTGGCCGGACTCGCAGCTCAGCCTCGGTTCCGGCGGCAACCTCTGGGTCGTCCCCAAGGGTTCCGGAAACAAGGATCTCGCCTACGACTTCATCGACATCACCATGTCGAAGAAGATCCAGAACCTGCTGGGCAACTCGGGTGGCGTCCCGGTCGCGGCCGACGCGTCCGCCATCACCGACCCGCAGGCCAAGACACTGATCGACAACTTCAACACGCTGTCGCAGAACGACGGCCTGGCCTTCTACCCGGACTGGCCGGTGCCCGGCTTCTACGACGTCCTCGTCTCCGAGACGCAGAAGCTGATCACGGGCAGCGAGAAGCCGGACGGCTACCTGGACGCGTTGCAGAAGGCGTACGACAAGGACGCCCCGAAGCAATGACGGTGACCGTCGAACGGGGTGCGCGGGCCGCGGCCAAGGGCGACGCGCCGAGGCCCTCGCGCCGCCCCCGCGACTCCTACGCCCTGTTCCTGCTCCCGGGTGCCCTCGCCTTCCTGGCCGTCGTCGTCGTCCCGTTCCTGATGAACACGGGCGTGAGCTTCACCGAGTGGCAGGGCGTGGGCTCCCCGGAGTGGTCCGGGCTCGCCAACTACCGCGAGCTGATGGACGACAGCGAGTTCTGGGCGTCCTTCCGGCACAGCCTGTTCATGGTCGTCGCCATGGCCGCCGTACCGACGGCGATCGGGCTGGTCCTGGCCGCCGCGCTGTTCGACTACGTCGGCAAGCACTTCGGCAGCCGGATCGCGGCGGTCCTCCGCGCCTGCTTCTACCTCCCCCAGGTCCTGCCGATCGCGGTCGCCGGCATCGTCTGGAGCTGGATCCTCGCGCCGGACAACGGCGCCCTCAACGAACTGCTCGAAGCGATCGGGCTCGGCGGATGGCAGCAGGACTGGCTCGGCGATCCCGACATCGCGCTCTACAGCGTCATGGGCGTGATGGTGTGGGTCCAGATCGGCTTCCCGCTGGTCGTCTTCATGGCGGGCCTGCAGCGCGTCGACCCCCAGCTGTACGAGGCGGCCGAGCTGGACGGCGCAGGCTGGTGGCGCCGCTTCCGGCACATCACGCTGCCGCAGATCCGCCCGGAGATCTACGTCGTCCTCACCTGGTGCTCGATCGCCGCGCTCAAGGTCTTCGGCGCGGTGTACGTCCTCACGAAGGGCGGCCCGGGCGGGGCGACGAACGTGCCCTCCTACTTCTCCTTCACGACGTTCTTCGAGAAGACGCAGGTCGGCTACGGCGCCGCGATCTCCACCGTGCTGACCGCGATCATCCTGCTGCTGTCGCTGATCGGCCTGAAGTTCCAGACCCGCGCCGAGGACGCCGAAGGGACCCGCGCATGACGACCGCGCTCCGCCGCTACCCGGTCCTCGTGGCCCTGTGCATAGCCGCCCTCTTCATGATCGTCCCGTTTGCGATCGTCGCGGTCAACGCGGTCAAGTCCCCCACGGAGTACGCCCAGAACGGCCCCCTCGGCCTGCCCGAAGGTCTCTACCTCGACGGCATCGAGGACTTCTGGGAACGCGTCGACTTCGGCCGGAAGCTGGTCAACTCGGTACTGATCAGCGGGTCGGTGGCGGTACTGGCCGTGGTCCTCTCGGTCCTCAACGCGTACGCGATCGGCATCGGCCGCATCAAGGGCCGCACCTGGGTCCTCGCCTTCTTCGTCCTCGCGAACATGCTGCCGCAGGAGGCGCTGGTCTACCCGATCTACTACCTGAGCAAGGAGGCCGGCCTCTACGACACCAGGCTGAGCGTGATCATCGTGTTCACGGTGATCCAGGCGGCGTTCGGCACGTATCTCCTGTCCTCGGTGCTGGGCCGGTTCCCCCGCGAGATCATCGAGGCCGCCCGGATCGACGGGGCGAACAAGTGGCAGGTCCTGTGGCGGATCGTGGTCCCCGTCAGCCGCCCCACCATCGGCGTGCTCCTGGTCTTCTTCTTCATCTGGACCTGGAACGAGTTCCTGCTCCCCCTGGTCATGCTGATCTCCAACGACAACCAGACCGTGTCGGTGGCCCTCGGCGTCCTCCAGGGCCAGCGCCTGATGGACGCCACGATGACCAACGCGGCCGCCCTGCTCGGTGTGCTCCCCGCGATCGTCTTCTTCCTCGTCTTCCAGCGAACCCTCACCCGCGGCATCGCCGTCGGTGCCGTGAAGTAAGGAACCCCCCACATGAAGTTCACCGACGGCTACTGGCTGCTGCGCGAGGGCGTCACCGCGGACCACCCCGCCGAGGTCCTCGACGTCACGGCGGCGGACGGCGCCCTGGAGATCCACGCGCCCTCCCGCCCCATCCGCAGCCGCGGCGACCTGATGACGGGACCGGTCATGACGATCAGCGCGCACTCCCCCATGCCCGACGTCATCGGCGTCACGTTCACCCACTTCCGGGGCGAGCGGCCGGGCGCGCCCGAATTCGGGCTGGCGAGGCAGGAGTGCACCCCGCAGACCTCGTACGACGACGAGCACGCGACCCTGACCTCCGGCTCCCTCTCCGTCCGGTTCGCCCGCTCCGGCCCGTGGCACGTCGACTTCCTCGCCCACGGCCGGGTGCTCACCAGCAGCGGCCACAAGAGCATGGGCATCATGCGGGACCCGTCCGGCACCCACTACCTGCGCGAACAGCTGGGCCTCGGTGTCGGTACGTCCGTCTACGGCCTCGGCGAGCGGTTCGGACCGCTGGTGAAGAACGGCCAGGTCGTCGACATCTGGAACGCCGACGGCGGCACGACCACCGAACAGGCCTACAAGAACGTGCCGCTGTACCTGACCGACGCCGGCTACGGCGTCTTCGTCGACCACCCCGGCAAGGTCTCCTTCGAGGTCGGCTCGGAGGCGGTGTCGAGGGTCCAGTTCAGCGCCGAGACACAGGCGCTGACGTACTACGTCATCCACGGCCCGACGCCGAAGGACATCCTCCGCAAGTACACGGCCCTCACCGGCCGCCCGGCCCTCCCGCCCGCCTGGTCGTTCGGTCTGTGGCTGTCGACGTCCTTCACGACGTCGTACGACGAGGAGACCGTGACCTCCTTCATCGAGGGCATGCGGGAGCGCGAACTCCCGCTCTCCGTCTTCCACTTCGACTGCTTCTGGATGCGCGAGCACAACTGGTGCGACTTCCGGTGGGATCCGCGGGTCTTCCCGGACCCGGAGGGCATGCTGGCGCGGTTCAAGGACCGGGGCCTCAGGGTCTCCGTGTGGATCAACCCGTACATCGCGCAGCGCTCCCCGCTGTTCGCGGAGGGCAAGGAGCTCGGGCATCTCCTCAAGCGGCCCGACGGAAGCGTCTGGCAGTGGGACCACTGGCAGCCGGGCATGGCGTTCGTGGACTTCACCAGCCCGGCGGCCCGCGAGTGGTACGCGTCCAAGCTGGAGGGGCTGCTCGCACAGGGTGTCGACTGTTTCAAGACGGATTTCGGCGAGCGGGTTCCCCTCGATGTGGCCTGGTCCGACGGCTCCGATCCGGAGCGGATGCACAACTACTACACGTACCTCTACAACCGCACGGTCTTCGACGTCCTGCGCAAGCACCGGGGCGAGGAGGAGGCGGTCGTCTTCGCCCGCTCGGCGACGGCCGGGAGCCAGAAGTTCCCCGTCCACTGGGGCGGCGACTGCGAGGCGACGTACGAGTCGATGGCCGAGTCCCTGCGCGGAGGCCTCTCCCTGGGCCTTTCCGGCTTCGGCTTCTGGAGCCACGACATCGGCGGCTTCGAGGGCACGCCGACGCCCTCCCTTTTCAAACGGTGGCTGGCCTTCGGGCTGCTGTCCTCCCACAGCCGCCTGCACGGCAGCTCCTCCTACCGGGTCCCGTGGCTGTTCGACGAGGAGTCGGTCGACGTACTGCGGCACTTCACACGGCTGAAGCTGCGGCTCATGCCGTATCTGTACGAGGCCGCGCGCACCGCCCACACCGAGGGCGTGCCGGTGATGCGGGCGATGGTCCTGGAGTTCCCCGACGATCCCGGGTGCGCGCATCTGGAACGCCAGTACATGCTCGGGCCGCACCTGCTGGTCGCGCCGGTGTTCAGCGACGAGGGGGACGTGAAGTACTACGTGCCCGAGGGCACCTGGACGCACTTCGTGACCGGGGAGACGGTGACGGGACCGCGCTGGGTGCGGGAGAACCATGGGTTCTCGAGCGTGCCGCTTCTTGTGCGGCCGGGATCGGTCGTCCCGGTGGGCGCTGTGGACGACCGGCCCGACTACGACCACGCCGACGGGGTCACCCTGCGGGCGTACGGCCTGGAGCGGGGGCAGCAGGTGGCGGTGCGGATCGGGGACGTGACCTTCACCGTCGTACGCGAAGGGGATCTGCTGCGGGCGTCGTGCAGTGACCCGGTGGCGCCCTGGGGGCTGGCCGTCGGTGAGCGTGAGGTGCGGGCGCAGGCCGGGACCGGATTCCTGACGGTGGAGTGGCTCTGATGGTGAAGATCACTGACGTGGCGCGGCGCGCCGGGGTCTCCCCCAGCACCGTCTCGTACGCCCTCAGCGGCAAGCGCCCCATCTCCGAGGAGACCCGGCGCCGGGTGGAGGAGGCCATCCGTCAGCTGGGCTACCGTCCGCACGCGGGCGCCCGGGCGCTGGCCAGCAGCAAGTCGAACGTGCTGGCGCTGGTGGTGCCGCTGCGGGCCGGCATCCACGTACCGGTGGTGATGCAGTTCGCGGTGTCTGTCGTGACCACGGCCCGCCGCTACGACCACGACGTGCTCCTCCTCACCCAGGAGGAGGGCGAAGAAGGCCTGCACCGGGTGGCCGACACGGCACTCGTGGACGCGCTGATCCTGATGGACGTACAGCTGCACGACCCCCGGCTGCCGCTGTTGAGGGTGCTGGAGCGTCCGTCGGTGATGATCGGTTTCCCGGCTTCCTCCGAGGGTCTGACCTGCATCGACCTCGACTTCAAGGCGGCCGGGGAAGCGTGCGTGGAGCATCTGGCGGGGCTGGGACACCGGGCGGTGGCCCTGGTCGGGTCGCCGCCCGAGGTGTACGTGCGCCAGACCGCGTTCGCCCAGCGCGTGGTCCAGGGCTTCACGGCCGCCGCCGACCGGCACGGGCTCGCCTCCGCCGTCCACCCCTGCGAGGCGTTACCCGGGGCCGCCCGCACGGTCGCCGAGCAACTCCTGCGCGAACAGCCCGCGTTGACGGGAGTGGTCGTCCACAACGAGCCCTTGCTCGAGCCCCTGATCGACGCCTTCGAGCAACTCGGCCTACGCGTCCCCGGCGACCTCTCCGTCACCGCCATCTGCCCCGAGGAACTCGCCGAGTCCGTCCGCGTCCCGGTCACGTCCGTCGCCCTGCCGTCCGCGGAGGTGGGCACCCGGGCGGTGGAACTGCTGATGAAGAAGCTGGACGGCACGGCCGTACCGGAGGCGACACTGCTGCCGCCACGGCTGACGGCACGGGCGAGTACGGCGCCGCGCAACGCCTGACGCGCGGCGCCGCCCGCGACGGGTCTCCCTCACCGGTTCAGCCGAGCCCCCAGGCCCGTCCGAGCCGGTACGCGGCGCACAGGTTCACGTCGAGGAGGTACGCCCCCGCCGTCCCGCACTGCTCGCTCCCGCTGCCGGGATCGACGGGCTGTCCGTGTCCCATCCCGGTGACGCTGTACGTCTCCACGACGGCGTGCCCGCCCGCGTCCGCGAAGACCTGGTGGGGATACCCGGCCACGCTGTCGTTGACGTCAGCGGCCTGGTCGGCCCCGTGGACGTCGGTCCACTGCTTCGTCAGGTCGGTCATGTTGACGGGCTTCACGGTGTAGTCGGCCGTGCCCTGGAAGACGGTGAGCGTGGGCCAGGGGCCGCCGTACCCGGGCCGGGCGGCCCGTACCCGGTCGCCCCACTGCTGCGGGGTCTGGGTGGCGCCGACGTACATGCAGACGTACGGCGACCCGGCGGCCTGCGCGCATCCGTACGGCAGTCCGGCGACGATGCCGCCGCCGGTGAACTTCTCCGGGTACGCCGCCATCATCACGGCGCTCATGCCGCCGCCGGCGGACAGTCCCGTGACGTAGACGCGTGCGTGGTCGCCGGAGACATCGGCGAGGTGCCGGTCGACCATCTGCGCGACGGACGCGGCCTCGCCCTGACCGCGCTCGATGTCCCCGCTGTGGAACCAGTCGAAACAGCTCGACGCGTTGTTGGCGGCCTGCTGCTGCGGCAGCACGACGGAGAAGCCCCAGCGGTCGGCGAGCTGGAGCCATCCGCTGCCGGTGCCGTAGCCGGAGGCGTTCTGCGTGCACCCGTGCAGCGCGACGACGACGGGTCGGCCGGCCGGCAGTCCGTCGGGGACGTAGCGGAACATGCGGAGCGCACCGGGGTTGGTGCCGAACCCGGTGACTTCCTGGAGGGCGGCGGCCTCGGCCCGGCCCGGGGTGAGGAAGGCGGCGAGGAGGGCGGCCAGGAGGGTCGCGAGGAGGAGAGGGCGGCCTGCGGCTCTGGTGTGCGTCCTGGTATGTGTCATGGAGACGGACCGTAGAAGCGTGAACGCCCCCTCGACATGGGCCGTCACACCACAACGGGCGGGGCAAGCATGGGTCCCGCACTCGGGTGGGTGTGGGCCTCTTTTGGGCATGGCACAGGCCCCGCCGCTCGAAAGCGACGGGGCCTGTGCCCACATGGGGTACCCGCACGAGTGCGGGCGAGTGGAGATGGCGGGAATCGAACCCGCGTCCAACGGTGCAGAATCAGGGCTTCTCCGTGTGCAGTTCGCTGTGATTTTCTCGGCCCCGGCGATCACGCGAACAAGTCGCCGACGGGCCCAGTCACTGTTTGATTTCCCTCTTCACCCCGTGACCGGGATCAAGGTTTAGTCCCCTAGCTGATGCCAGGATCCGGGTCGGGAACAGCCCCGGGCTGACACTCCCTTAAGTAAGGGGCAGTTGCCTAGTTACCTGAGATCAGGCAGCGAGGGCGAACTGCGTCGCCTTGGGAGAATCGCTCTTGATAGTGGCGATTATTTTTTTCGGCCTGTGGTTTACGAGATCATGGCCGCTTCCTCGACACGCTTCCCCTGCTTCGACAGCCGCTGTCGAAACCGATCATCCCCATGTTGATTTTTCAAACCGCGCACCCGCTGTGAGGTGCAGTTGCCATCGTACGTGACCAACGCAGGACGATGCCACCGTATTCCCGGCGGTCTCGCCCTACCGGCCCCGCTCCTACTGGGCCCGCTGCTTGCGCTTCGCCGCCGCGATCGCGCGGTCCGACTCCCGCCGGTCCTGCTTCTCCCGCAGGGTCTGGCGCTTGTCGTACTCCTTCTTGCCTCGTGCCAGGGCGATCTCCGCCTTGGCCCGGCCGTCCTTGAAGTACAGCGCGAGGGGCACGATCGTGTGCCCCGTCTCCTGGACCTTGGACTCCAGCTTGTCGATCTCCTCGCGGTGCAGGAGGAGCTTGCGCTTGCGGCGCACGGTGTGGTTGGTCCAGGTGCCCTGGCTGTACTCGGGGATGTGGGCGTTGTGCAGCCACGCCTCGTTCCCGTCGATCTGGACGAAGCCGTCGGTCAGGGAGGCCCTCCCCTGGCGCAGCGACTTCACCTCGGTGCCGGTGAGCACCAGCCCGGCCTCGTAGGTGTCGATGATCGCGTAGTCGTGCCGCGCCTTCTTGTTCTGGGCGACGATCTTGCGCTTGCCGTCCTTGGCCTTCGCGGCTCCCGAGCCCTGCTTGGGCTGGGACTCCTTCGGTACGTACATTCCCTTGCTCATAGTGCCGCCCATTTTCGCACTATGGAGGGGGTCTGCGGGAAACCGATTAACGGCTACTGCCCCAGGCCGCTGAGCACGGTCTCCGCCCGCTCCAGCATCTGCCGGTCCGCCTCCAGGTCCGGCGTGATGCCGTGGCCGTCGACACCGCGGCCGGACGGGGTGCGGTAGTGGCCGACGGTCAGCTCGGCGACGGACCCGTCGGGCAGCCGGCTCGGCATCTGGACCGAGCCCTTGCCGAAGGTGCGGGAGCCCACGACGACCGCGCGGCCGCGGTCCTGCAGGGCGCCGCTGAGCAGCTCGGCCGCGCTCATCGTGCCGCCGTCCACGAGGGCGACCAGGGGCCTGGTGGTGTCGCCGCCGGCCTCGGCGTGCAGCGCGCGCTGCTCACCGTCGACGTCGTAGGTGGCGACGAGGCCGCCGTCGAGGAAGGCGGAGGCGGTGGTGACGGCCTCGGTGACCAGGCCGCCGGAGTTTCCGCGCAGGTCGAGGATGATGCCGGCGGCGGCCGGGGCCTGCCGTACGGCGGTGCGGACGCGCTCGCCGACACCCTTGGTGAAGGCGGCGATCCTGATGACGGTGATGCCGTCGGCCAGTGTGCGTACGGTCACATCGTCGGTGGAGAGGCGGGCCCGGTGCAGTGTCTCGCTCCACGCGCGTCTGCCGCGCTCCAGACCTAGGCGGACGGCCGTACCGGCGGCCGCGTCCGTGGCGTCGCCGCGCAGTAAGGAGACGACCTCGGTCACGGGCCGCCCGTCGACCTTCGCGCCGTCGACGCTGCGCAGCCGGTCGCCCTTGTGGATCCCGGCGGCGTCCGCGGGCGACCCGGACTGCACCTTGGTCACCTCGATACGGCCGTCCCGCTCGCGCCGCGCCCACAGGCCGACGCCGGTGTACCGGCCGTCGAGGGCGTCCTCGAACTCCTCGTACTCGCCCGGGGAGTAGACGGCGCCCCAGCGGTCCCCGCTGCGGCTGACCGCGCGTTCGGCGGCCTCCACGGGGGACTCGCCGTCGGCCATGGCCTCCTCGGCGGCCTTCGCGACCTGCTCGTGGCGGCCGGCGGAGGCGGCCGCGATGGTGGTATCGGAGGAGGTCTTCCGGTCGCGGCCGCCGGCTTCGGGGAAGGAGCCGGTCGCGGCGCCGGCGACGAGGACGCTCGTGAAGAGCAATGTCAGGGCGGCCCCGCGGCGGATGCGACGGGGCTGACAGAACAGGTCTCGGCCTGACATGCGGGTGAGTCTAGGACAACGCGAAGGGCCGCACGGTCGGTTGACCGTACGGCCCTCTTGGCATGCGTCACACCTTCAGGTACTTGCGCAGCGCGAAGAACGCGGCCAGCGCGGGCATCAGCAGACTCGTCGCCAGGATGAGCGGCAGCTTCGTCAGTACGGCGTCCCAGCCGATGAAGTTGATCAGGTTCAGCTTCTCGGACAGGGCGAGGCCGTGGTCGATGAGGAAGTATCTGGCGATCACCAGGAACCCGCACGCGACTGTGCCGCCGATGAGCCCGGCGACCGCGGCCTCCATGATGAACGGCGCCTGGATGTAGAAGCCCGAGGCGCCGACCAGGCGCATGATCCCGGTCTCGCGCCGCCGGCTGAACGCCGAGACGCGCACGGTGTTGACGATCAGCATCAGCGCGACGACCAGCATCAGCGCCATCACCGCGCGCGCGGCCCAGTTCATGCCGTTCAGCAGGCCGAAGAGGTTGTCGAGGATCCCCTTCTGGTCCTGCACCGACTGCACGCCGTCACGCCCGTCGAAGGCGGTCGCGATGACCTGGTACTTCTCCGGGTCCTTCAGCTTGATGCGGTACGACTCCTGCATCTGGTCCGGCGTGAGGGAGCTGGCCAGCGGGGAGTCGCCGAACTGCTCCTTGTAGTGCTTGTACGCCGCGTCCTGCGACTCGTAGGTCACCTTCTGCACGACGGACGTCATCTTGTCCAGGTCGGCGAGGATGTCCTTCTTCTGGTCCTCGGTGACCGCGCCCTTGGCGCAGTTCGGGTCGGACTCGGCGTCGCTCTTGTTGCAGAGGAAGACCGAGACGTTGACCTTGTCGTACCAGTAGCCCTTCATGGTGCTGACCTGGTCGCTCATCAGGAGCGACCCGCCGAACAGGGCGAGTGACAGGGCGACGGAGACGACGACCGCGAAGGTCATCGTCAGGTTGCGGCGGAGACCGACACCGATCTCGGACAGTACGAACTGGGCGCGCATGGCGTCTGGTTAAGCCTTTCCGTGAACCGTCAGTGCTGGTAGCCGTAGACGCCGCGTGCCTGGTCGCGGACGAGGCGGCCACTCTCCAGCTCGATGACGCGCTTGCGCATCTGGTCCACGATGTTCTGGTCGTGCGTCGCCATCAGCACGGTCGTGCCCGTCCGGTTGATCCGGTCGAGCAGCTTCATGATGCCGACGGAGGTCTGCGGGTCGAGGTTGCCGGTGGGCTCGTCGGCGATGAGCAGCTTGGGACGGTTCACGAAGGCTCTCGCGATGGCCACCCGCTGCTGTTCACCACCGGAGAGCTCGCCGGGCATCCGGTCCTCCTTGCCGCCGAGCCCGACGAGGTCGAGCACCTGCGGCACGGACTTGCGGATCTCGCCCTTCGACTTGCCGATGACCTCCTGCGCGAAGGCCACGTTCTCGGCGACCGTCTTGTTGGGCAGGAGGCGGAAGTCCTGGAACACCGTCCCCAACTGGCGCCGCATCTGCGGCACCTTCCAGTTGGAGAGGCGCGCGAGGTCCTTGCCCAGAACGTGCACCTGACCGTGGCTGGTCCGCTCCTCGCGGAGGACCAGCCGCAGGAAGGTGGACTTTCCGGAGCCGGAGGACCCCACGAGGAACACGAACTCGCCCTTCTCCACTTCCAGGGAGACATCCCTGAGTGCGGGGCGGGTCTGCTTGGGGTAGACCTTGGATACGTTGTCGAATCGGATCACGGATGCACCACGGGTCGCCGGGGGTAGATGAGCGTGACCATACGCGAACCGGGTACGCAAGCGCAGGCACCGGTTGGGGTTGCGTGACAGATGTGCGTTTTGTGCCCGCCCCGGCCTCACGGGACCCCGCGCTGAATTCCGGGGAACCTGGCACAGTGGAGGGGGAACGTTCGCGTTCCCGCAGGCGTTGTATACATGGAACCGGTGCAAGGAGGGCGAGCGCATGACGTACGACCGGCTGGTGTGCGCGAACTGCGCGGCGCCCGTGAGCGAGGGCCGGTGCCATGTGTGCCGCGCGAACCGCGAGCGGCTGCAGCAGGAGAACCTGTTCGCGGGCCTGAACCCCATGGCACTGATCACATTGCTGGCGGTACTGATCGCGGCGGTCGCGCTGCTGGCGCACCAGACCGCGTAGGACGCGGCCCGAAGACACACGAAGGGCCCGGAGCGGCTACCCGCTCCGGGCCCTTCACCGTACGGCGCGCGTACGGTTCGTAAGCAGACGGCTACCGTCAGGCGGCCGCGCCACCCCGGCCGCCCATGAGGCGCGGCAGGATGCGGAAGCCGATACCGCCGGCGATCATCGTGGCGGCACCGATCACCAGGAAGGTGGTCTGCGCGGCACCGGTCTCGGCGAGCTCCTCACCGCTGCCCTGGGCCGACGTGTCGGACGAGGTGTCCGTGCCGGTGTCGGTGAGGGCCGAGGAGCCCTCCTCCTGGGCGGAGGTGCCGGAACCGCCGTTGGGGTCGGCGTTGTTGCCCCCGCCGTTCCCGTTGCCGTTGCCGTTCCCGTTGCCGTTCCCGTTCCCGTTCCCGTTGCCGTTGCCGTTGCCGTTCCCGTTGCCCGGGTCGGTCGGGTCCTCGGTGGGCTCGGTGGGCTCGTCGGTGGGCTCGGTCGGCTCGTCGGTGGGCTCGGTCGTCGGCACGTCGGTGGGGACGTCCGTCGGCAGGTCCGTCGGAACGTCGGTCGGAATGTCGGTCGGGACCGGCGGCGTCGGAGTCGGCGACTCAGGGGCGCACAGAACGCCCAGGATGCAGTCGTCCGTCTCGGCGGCGGATGCGGCACCGGCTGCGGTCAGCGAGGCGCCGGCCGCGATCACGGCACCGGCGGCAATCCGCGCGATCCGGATCCGCGTCTTCTTGGTCATCTGGTTGCTACCCCCAGTAGCTCATCGTCAGTGAGGCGGCGCTCGGGGGCCGTGATCGACGGAGGAGGTAGCTGCGCATAGGCCCCCCGGTTCACATGCGCCCCAGAGATACGCATGCCGCGCTTTACCCTTCCCATTTTTCAAAGCAACGTCAAGGCCATTGCGCGCGCAATGTCCAACTAAGAGATCTTTGCCGGACATTGAAGTGTGTGAGTGTGATGTAAAACCCAGACATCAGGCACGCATCCGGGCACACAAAAGGCAACTGCCGCCGGGAGGGCGGCAGTTGCCTTGTCGACAAACTTACTTCTCCTGCTGCTTGCGCCAGCGAATTCCGGCCTCCAGGAACCCGTCGATCTCGCCGTTGAACACGGCCTCGGGGTTGCCGACCTCGAACTCGGTGCGCAGGTCCTTGACCATCTGGTACGGGTGCAGCACGTACGAACGCATCTGGTTGCCCCAGGAGTTGCCGCCGTCGCCCTTGAGGGCGTTCATCTTGGCCTGCTCCTCCTGGCGGCGCCGCTCGAGGAGCTTGGCCTGGAGCACGTTCATCGCGGTCGCCTTGTTCTGGATCTGCGACCGCTCGTTCTGACAGGAGACGACGATGCCGGTGGGGAGGTGGGTGAGCCGCACCGCGGAGTCGGTGGTGTTCACGCCCTGGCCGCCCGGCCCTGACGACCGGTACACGTCCACCCGCAGCTCGGACTCGTCGATCTCGATGTGGTCGGTCTGCTCGACCACGGGAAGGATCTCGACGCCCGCGAAGGAGGTCTGGCGCCGCCCCTGGTTGTCGAAGGGCGAGATGCGCACGAGCCGGTGGGTGCCCTGCTCGACGGAGAGGGTGCCGTAGGCGTACGGGATCTGCACGGCGAAGGTGGTCGACTTGATGCCGGCCTCTTCGGCGTACGACGTCTCGTAGACCTCGGTCTTGTAGCCGTGCTGCTCCGCCCAGCGCAGGTACATGCGCTGAAGCTTCTCGGCGAAGTCGGCGGCGTCGACGCCACCGGCCTCCGCGCGGATGTTCACGAGCGCCTCACGCGCGTCGTACTCACCGCTGAGCAGCGTGCGGACCTCCATCTCGTCCAGTGCCTTCTTGACGGCGACGAGCTCGGACTCGGCCTCGGCCTTGGTGTCCGGGTCGTCCTCCTCCTCGGCCATCTCGAAGAGCACGGAAAGATCGTCGATCCGCCCGCGCAGCGTCTCCGCCTTCCTGACCTCGGCCTGGAGGTGGGAGAGCTTGCTGGTGACCTTCTGCGCCTCGTCCGGGTTGTCCCACAGGGACGGCGCGGCCGCCTGCTCCTCGAGCACGGCGATGTCTGCCCTCAGCTTGTCGAGGTCCAGAACGGCCTCGATCGACTCCATGGTCGAGGAGAGGGACTTGAGCTCTTCGGATACATCGACGACTGCCACGCCTCCAGCCTAACGGCTGTGGCAACCGACCTCGGCCGTGCGGCACCGGGTGCTGGTCCGGGCCCATGGGGGCTCTGCCCCGGGCCCCTGGGCTTCGCCCAGGTGGAACACCTGTCGGGAGACCGAGTCGGGTGGTGGGCGGGCACAGGTCGGGGCTCCAGGGGGCGGAGCCCCCTGGTGGGGTTGAAGGGGCGGAGCCCCTGGCGTTCACGGTGTCGCCGGTGCCGAATTCTTCGTGTCCTGGGGCGTGCCGGGGTCGTCGCCCGAGGTTGCCGCCCATGTGCCCACACCGGCCGCGGCGACCAGGACCAGCGTGGCCACGCCCAGGACAAGACGCCGCCGCCGCGTCGCGGCCCGGTGCCGGGCCGACCCCGGCCTCGGTGCCCCCGCCGCCCGAGGCGCACGGGCGGTGCCCCTCGCGCCCCCGGCCAGTTCGTCGGGCGCCGGCACCCTCATCGACGTATGCGTGTCCCGGTTGGAGTCGGCCGGCTTCGCGCCCGGTACCAGCGGCACCGCGCCCCGTCGCCGTACCGGCGTCGTGGACACCGGCTCGTCCGAGGGCGGGGCCTCGCCCTGCTCCTCCTCGAACTCGGTGTCCGGCTCGTCCACGTCCAGCGGCGGCATGCCCGCCAGCATCGGCAGCAGCTCCCGCAGCCGAGCGCCCAGCTCGGAGGCCCGCAGCCGGGAGGCCGGAGCCTTGGCCAGGCACTGCACGATCAGCTGCCAGAGCTCGTCCGGGATGCCGGGGAGGGGGACGACCGTCTCCGTGACGTGGCGGCGCAGGACCGCACCCGGGTGTCCCCCGCCGAACGGCGTGAAGCCCGCAAGGAGCTCGTACAAGACGGTGGCCAGTGCGTAGATGTCCACCGAGGCCCGCGGCGGCAGGCCCTCCACGATCTCCGGTGCCAGGTAGTCCGGGGTGCCGATGATCTTCGTGGCCCTGGTTCGGCGCGGCGAATCGATCAGCTTCGCCACACCGAAGTCCGTCAGCAGCGCCGGATGCGACCCGCCGGGGCCCAGCGGGCCCTGCATGTCCAGGAGCACGTTCTCCGGCTTGACGTCGCGGTGGACGACCCCGGCCTTGTGCGCCGCCGCCAGTCCGTCCGCGACGTCCGCGACGATGGCGACGGCCGCCTCGGGCGCGAGCCGCTTCTCCCGGTCGAGCCGGGTGCGCAGGTCGGTGCCCCGGACGAGGTCCATGACCAGCGCGAGGTCGTTGCCGTCGACGACCATGTCGCGCACGGAGACCACGTTCGGATGCTCCAGGCCCAGCAGGGCCGTGCGCTCCTGCACGAAGCGTCCGACGAGTTCCTGGTCGGACGCGAGGTCCTCGCGCAGCAGCTTGACGGCGACAGGTCCCTCGGGTCCCTCGCCCAGCCACACCGTGCCGGCGCTGCCCCGCCCCAGGATCTGATGGGCGGTGTACCGGCTGCCGATCTTCCGTGCCAAGGCTGCTCCTACGGACGCGTGTTGTCGCTAAAACTACGCGCCGGAAGAGCCAACCTTCACCGCGGAGACGGAAATCACCCGCTGGGTGTCGACAAATCACCAAGCTCGGGCTTGCTACTGGCCGGAGGAGCTCCCGCTCAGGTCCCCGATCCACCCGGAAACCGTGTCGAACATGTCGCCGAGCTGCTGCCAGTAGCTCTTGCCCGTGCCGATCCACTCCTGCAGCGGGCTCAGCTCCCAGACCAGCCAGCCCGCGACGAACAGGATGACGATCGTGAACAGGCACCCCTTGAGGCAGCCCAGCCCGGGGATCTTCATCGGGTTGGCGCTGCGCTGCCGCCGCTCGCGGGGCTCGCGAGCGGGCCGCTGGGGCTCCGGCTGCGGGGGCGGCGCGTACCGCTGCGGCTGCTGACGGGGCTGGGGCTGCTGCTGCGGGGCGTACTGCTGTGGCTGTTGCTGCTGCGGATGGCCGTAGCCCCCCGGCTGCGGCCGCTGTGTGGGCCGCTGCTGCTGGGGCTGCTGCTGCGGCCGGGCGACCTGCCGTTGCGGGCGGCGGCGCAGCGGGTCCTGGCTGGGGTCGAGGTACTGGACCTGGGTCTGTTCGTTGCGGTCGCGGGCGGCGCGCAGCTGGTTCTGCCAGGGGTGCGGGTCCTCGGGCTGACCGGGCTGTCCCGGCTGCTGCCCCTGCTGCCCGCCCGGCTGGTGCTGCGGCACCGGCGGCATCACGGCGGTGGGGTCGGCGGCGCCCGTCGGCCCCCCGGGGGCACCGGGCCCGCCGGTGTGCGGCATGACGCTGGTCGCGGCGTTCGGGTCGTACGCGCCCGCGCCGTGCGGCAGCACCTGCGTCGGGTCGGCGGCGCCGGGCGCGCCCGGGACGGCCGCCGGGGCCGGGTCGGGAGCCAGCAGCGCGCCCACCGCCTCCGCGGCGGCGATCTGCGCGGAGTTCGCGTGCACGCCGATGCCCTCGGCGACCGTGCGCAGTCCGCGCGCGAGGTTCTCGGCGCTGGGGCGCTCGTCGGGGTTCTTGCGCAGGCAGCGTTCGATGACCGTCCAGAGCGGGTCGGGGACCGTGGACGGGCGGCGCGGTTCGGCGCTGAGATGCTGGTGGAGAACTTCGAGGGCCGACCCTCCGCCGAACGGGGGACGGCCGGTGACCAGCTCGTACATGAGGATGCCGGCGCCGTAGATGTCGACGGCGGAGGTCTGCGGGCGGCCCTCGGCGGACTCGGGCGCGACGTACGCGGGCGTGCCGACGAATTCGTGGGTGCGGGTCAGGCCGGGCGAGTCGGCGAGGCGCGCGATGCCGAAGTCGGTCAGCATCGGGTGCATCTGGCCGCTGTACTGCTTGAGCAGGACGTTCGCCGGCTTCAGGTCGCGGTGGACGACGCCGTCGGCGTGGCTGGCGGCGAGCGCGTCGGCGACCTGCGAGGTGAGCAGGGCTGCGGCGACGGGCGTGAAGGGGCCGTTCTCACGCAGGTAGCGGTGCAGGTCGGGGCCCTCGACGAGGTCCATGACCAGGGCCAGCAGATCGCCCTCGACGACCAGGTCGCGCACCCGGACGATGTTCGGGTGGGTCAGGCGGAGCAGGACGGAGCGCTCCCGCAGGAACCGCATCACGATGTCGGGGTCGCTCGCGAGCTCCTCCTTGAGGACCTTGATCGCGACTGTCTCGCCGGGCTGGCCCTGCACGGCCGCCTCGGCGCCCGCGGTCTCGCGCTGGCGGGCTCGCCAGACGGTCCCCGTGGCGCCGCGTCCGAGCGGCTCCTCGAGGAAGTACTTGCTGCCTACCGGCCGCACGTCATGCGCTCCCTGTTGCTGGCTTACCTGGTCCCCACACCGGGTGTCCGGCGTGCTATGGGTGTTCCGACCCACTGTAGTGCCGCTCTCCGGGGCACCGGGATGTCGCCTTTCTGTGCGTCTTACGTACCGGTTCCCGTACCCGTTCGAAGGAAAGACGCTCGACTCGATCCCGTTGGTTGCCGGAGCCGGGCGTGACCGATCTCAAATGGTCACGGGTCGGGCACTGGGCAGGCACTTTTGAGGGCAGAGCCGACCAATCAAGATCATTTGGTGATGGGCGGCGGGCACGTTGTCAGTGGCAGGTGCGAGGATGCCTCCTGTACTGGCCGACGTGCTCGTGGTGTTGGGGGAAGTCCGTGGCGTGGGACCGCGGAGCGGCTTCGTCCCCGTCCCCGGGTGCCCGCGCAGAAGGGACCGCTGACGGCGATGCACATCCGGCTGACCGTCGTAGACCCGCTGGGGTCGCCCGATCGGGCCCAGAGCCGCGCCGCGAGCTGCGACGTACTGGTCACCGCGCCCGCGGGCACCGCCCTGGCCGCGGTGGCGTCGGCGCTCGCCTCGGCGCTCCCCGCGGAGGCCGGCGCCCCGTCGGAGCGGAACCGGGAGGCGGGCGGCGGCCCGGCCGTGCTGTACGCCGGTGCGGAGCGGCTCGACGCCCAGCGCTGCACCCTGGGCGAACCCCCGCTGATCGACGGCGCTGTGCTGTCCCTGGGCGCCCCCGGCGAGCCGGAGGCGCATCCCGAGCTGGACGACGCGCCGACCCAACTCCACGTGGTCGCCGGCCCGGACGCGGGCGGAGTCCATCTCCTCCATGGCGGCCAGATCCACCTCGGCCGCTCCGCCGACGCCGATGTCCCGCTCGACGACCCTGACGTCTCCCGCCTGCACTGCGCGGTGACGGTCGGCCCCGACGGCCGCGTCTCGGTCGCCGACCTCGACTCCACGAACGGCACCTCGCTGGACGGCACGCGCGTGGGCACCCGCCCGGTCCGCTTCACGCCGGGCGCGCTGCTGCGGATCGGCGAGTCGGCCCTGCGGCTGGCCCCGGCGGGCGGCCCGGGGGCACGCGTGCGGACGACTCCCGACGGGGAGGGACAGGTGCGGGTGCCGACCGGCGGCGACACCGCAGGCGGACCGGCACAGGCTCCCGTGTCCGACGGCGGACCCACCCCCTCGAACAGGACGCGTCACGCGTACGGCCCCGCGGGCTGGGGCGCCTCGACCGGGACCCCGGGCGCGCAGGGCCACGGCCCCGTCGAACCACCGCTCGTCGTACCGGGCCAGGGCGGGGCGCCGCAGATCGAGACCAGGGGGGCTCGGCCGCACGGCCGGACGAGCGCCGTGCCCCTGGACGGCTCGGGCTCCGACGACAGCGGGGCGACCCACGCCGGGCGGTTCGGGGTGGGTGCGGCGGGCGGCAGCTCGAGCCCGGCGACCGGAGACTTCGGGCCGGCTCACGAAGGCCCGTCCGGGGCGGGCAGGCCCGGCGACGCCTCCGGTGCGGTCACCTCGGACGGCGGACGCACCCACGGAGACCGGTCCGGGGCGGGCAGGCCCGGCGACGCCACCCGTGCGATCACCTCGGACGGCGGACGGGCCAGCTCCGGCGCGTCCGGCGCCGCTCGGCAGGGCACGCATGCGGGCGACGGCCACGGAAACAGCCGGGGAGACGACCAAGGCCCCGGGCCCGGCGGGGCGGACTACGGCACGGACCCCGCCGCCCCCGGAACCGGCCGCCGCAAAGGAACCCCCCTGCGCGGGACCGACGTACCGCCCGGCCTGCGCAAACGCGGCGGGCTCTCGGCGTGGGCGCGTCGGCTGACCGGCGGCCGTGGCGAGCAGGAGCCGGCCGGACACGGGGCGTACGACGAGACCGGGGACACCGCCTCCCCCGCATCGCAGACTGCACCTCCGGCCCCGTCGTCCCAGGCCCCCGAGACCTGGCCGGACCCGGCGGCGCTGCTCCTGACGGCGCTCGGCCCCGGGCCCCGGCTGTGGGAGCGCGGCCCGGGCCACCCGGAGGCGCTCACGGTGCGGCTCGGTACCGCGGACCGTGCGGCGCCCGACGGCTCGGGAATGCTGCCCGCCGTTCCGGTGACCGCCGATCTGCGCGAGGCCGGGGCGCTGGGGCTGGCCGGACCGCGCGAGCGACTTGCCGGGCTGGCCCGCGCGGTCATCGCCCAGCTCGCCGCGCTGCACTCCCCCGACGCCCTGGAAATCGTCCTGATCAGCGCGGACCGCTCCCGCCCCGTGGCGGAGCGCACCGCCGAGTGGTCCTGGCTGGGCTGGCTGCCGCATCTGCGCCCGGGACACGGCCAGGACTGCCGCCTCCTCCTCGCCTACGACCGCGAACAGGCCACGACCCGCACCGACGAACTCCTCCGCCGCCTGGAGGACCACCTGACGGATGCCGCGGTCCCCGCCTCCGCCCAGCAGACGGCCTCGTCGTACGGCACCGACACGAGTGCCCCCGGCGACCGTCCGCCGCCCCGCGGTGCGAACCACCGCCCTTCCTGGGCCCGGGACGACGACGCGGTGGACGAGGACGGGGGCGGTTTCCCCGGGCCGTACACCGTGGTCGTCGTGGACGGCGACCCCGGAGGCGCCGCCGTCCGCGAGGCGGTGGCGCGGCTGGCGTCGGAAGGTCCACGAGCCGGCATACACGTCGTGTGCCTCGCGGAGACGGCACCCGCGTCGCCCGCCTCGCCGGTGACGGAGACGTACGAGGCGGCCTGTGCGGCGGCACCGGCGTTCCGCGAGTGCGGTGCCGTGGCGCTGCTCAGCGGCGACGTGGCGACGGCACTGCGGCTGATGCGGGTGGCGCGGGCGGGCACGGACGGTTCCGCCACGCCCGCCGCCCCCACCAGCCCCGCGGGGCCCGTGGGCCACGGCACGGTCGCCACCCTGGACGCCGTCTCGCTCGCGTGGGCCGAGCGGTTCGCGCGGGCGCTGGCCCCGTTGCGGGCGGAGGGCGCCTTCGGTGAGCGGCACGCGCGCGTGTCGGCGCCGCTGCCCCAGGCGGCCAGGCTGCTGGACGAGTTGGGGCTGGCCCGGGCCACCCCGGCGTCGCTGATGACCCGTTGGGCGGACGCGGCCGACGACACGGAGTCGCTCGGCGGGCGGGCCTGGGCCGTGCTCGGGGCCGGACCGCGCGGCCCGGTCTGCGCGGACCTCGCGACGGAGGGCCCGCACCTGCTGATCGAGGGACCGGCGGGCAGCGGGCGTACGGAACTGCTGCGGGCCGTCGTCGCCTCGCTCGCCGCCGCCGAGCGGCCCGACCGGCTGAGCGTGGTGCTGATCGACGGCCGGGACAGCGTGGGCACGGACGGCGGCGGACACGGCGAGGGCCTGCGCGTCTGTACGGACGTACCGCATGTCACCACCCATCTCACCGCCAACGACCCCGTGCGCATGCGGGAGTTCGCCCAGTCCCTGAGCGCCGAGCTGAAGCGGCGCGCGGAGCTGCTCGGGCGCTCCGACTTCGCCGAGTGGCACACCGGGCGCGAGGTGTCGGGCCGCATAGTCACCCAGCGGACGGCTACGGCACGCGGTGCGTCCGGTACATCCGGTGCGTCCGGCGCCGGAGAGCACACCGGTGACCTGGACACCCCGCCCAGCTCCACCCTCCGGCTGCGGCCGGCCGCCGCCCGGCGCCCGACGGAGGCCGCAGTGCCGCTGCCCCGCCTCGTCGTGATCGTGGACGACCTGGACGCCCTGGTCTCCCCCGCGTTGGGCTCGCCCGGCAGGCCCGCGGCGGGTTCGGTGATACGCGCCCTGGAGGCCGTGGCCCGCGAGGGCGAGCACCTCGGCGTCCACCTGGTGGCCGCGGCCGGCATCGGCGGCCGTACGGCCCAGTCGGACCCGGCGCGGCTGGCGACCCTCCGTGTCACCCTCGACGTCCCCACCCCGGGCCCCGACGAACCGGCCCCGGGACGCGGCCGCCTGACCTGGGCGGACGGGCGCGCAACCGCCTTCCAGGGAGGCCGCGTCACCGGCCGCATCCCGCGCACGGCGACCCTGCGGCCGACGGTCGTTCCGCTGGAGTGGGAGCGGATGGGTGACCCGCCGACCCGACGCCCGGTACGGGAGTTGGGCAACGGCCCGACGGACCTGGCTCTGCTGGCCAGTGCGTTGGAGCGGGCGGCACGAGAGGTCGCGGCGACCGAGGTGCCGTCGCTCCTGTAGCGCCGGATCTGCACGATCCCGCCCATCCGGCGCCTGAGGACGAGGCAGTTCAGGCCGATAGCGGTGGTCCGGGCGCGGCAGCCCCCGGCGGATGCGAGCCACCACCCACCCACACCTGGTCACGAGGGGGTCACGATCCCCGACTTGACACGCGACGCGCTCTTGCCGCCCCCAACCCCCCGGGCGTAGACCAGACCGCACGGGACAGCGCTCGAACGTTCGACGAGGCACGAAGAACGGGGCAGTGATGCGCAGCACGAGCAGTATGAACCGGAAGAACAGGGCCGCGAAAACCGCGGCCGCCCTCGTGGCGGGAGCCCTCGCGCTCTCGCTGACCGCCTGCGGCAGCGACGACGACAAGAGCAGCGACAACGACACGACCGCCAAGGAGACCGGCACCACCGTCACCCTCCCCAAGCTGGACGGCAAGAGCCTGGAGGTCGCCGCCGTCTGGAGCGGCGCCGAGCAGGCCAACTTCAAGAAGGTTCTGGCGGAGTTCGAGAAGCGGACGGGCGCCAAGGTGACCTTCGTGCCCGCACAGGACCCGATCGTCAACTTCCTCGGCTCGAAGATCGCGGGCGGCCAGCCGCCGGACGTCGCGATGCTCCCGCAGCCCGGCGCCATCAAGCAGGCCGTGGACAAGAAGTGGGCCAAGCCCCTCGGTGCCGACGCCCTCAAGGAGTTGCAGGAGAACTACTCCCAGGGCTGGCAGGACATCGGCAAGGTCGACGGCAAGCAGTACGGCGTCTACTACAAGGCCGCCAACAAGTCGCTGATCTGGTACAACGCCAAGGTCTTCGAGAACGCGGGGGCCACCGAGCCCAAGACCTGGGACGAACTCCTCACCACCGCACAGACGGTCTACGACTCCGGTGTCACCCCGTTCTCCGTCGGCGGCGCCGAGGGCTGGACCCTGACCGACTGGTTCGAGAACATCTATCTCTCCCAGGCGGGCCCGGAGAAGTACGACCAGCTGGCCAAGCACGAGATCAAGTGGACGGACCCGTCCGTGAAGGACGCGCTGACCACGCTGGCGCAGGTCTGGGGCAAGAAGGACTACGTCGCGGGCGGCGCGGCCGGCGCGCTGCAGACGGACTTCCCGGCCTCGGTGACGCAGGTCTTCACCGGCGGCGACCAGCCCAAGGCGGGCATGGTCTACGAGGGTGACTTCGCGCAGGTCAACATCGTCCAGGCAGGTGCGAAGGTCGGCACGGACGCGAAGGTGTTCCCGTTCCCGGCCGTGGGTGACAACGCGCCCGTGGTCTCCGGCGGCGACGCGGCGGTGATCCTGAAGGACTCCGAGGCGGCACAGGCACTGGCCACCTTCCTGGCCTCCCCGGACGCGGCGACCGTCCAGGCGAAGCTCGGCGGCTACCTCTCGCCGAACAAGAACGTGGCGGACTCGGCGTATCCGAACGCGGTGCAGCAGAAGATGGCCAAGGCGCTGATCGCGGCCGGCGACGACTTCCGCTTCGACATGTCCGACCAGGCCCCGCAGGCCTTCGGCGGCACGCCCGGCAAGGGCGAGTGGAAGGCGCTGCAGGACTTCCTGAAGAACCCGAAGGACATCGCCGGCACCCAGCAGAAACTGGAGGCCGACGCGGCGGCGGCCTACGGCGGCTGACGGGATGACAACCGCCCCCGCGGCAGGGGGCACCCCGCCCCCTGCCGCACCCAAGTCGCGCAAGAGTGTGACCGGCACCCGCAAGACCGTGGCAGCGATGTTCCTGCTGCCCGCTCTCGTGCTGCTGGGCGCGCTCGTGGTCTACCCGATCGGGTACTCGGTCGTCCGCAGCTTCTACAACCAGGCGGGCGACGGCTTCGCCGGATTCGACAACTACGAGGCTCTGTTCACCGACGACGGCATCCGTACGGCACTGAAGAACAACGTCATCTGGGTGGTGTTCGCCCCGACGGTCGCCACCGCGCTCGGTCTGATCTTCGCGGTGCTGACCGAACGGGTGCGCTGGGGCACGGCGTTCAAGCTGGTCGTCTTCATGCCGATGGCGATCTCGATGCTGGCGGCGGGCATCATCTTCCGGCTGGTCTACGACCAGGACCCGGACAAGGGCGTGGCGAACGCGGTGTGGGTGGGCGTCCACGACACGTTCGCCGAGGCGTCCGCGTTCCCGAAGGCGCACCCGGGCCGCGATTCGCCGCTCGTGGCGCAAGGGGGAAGCTTCGTCACCAAGGCGACGGTCCACACCGGCGACACCGTCACCCTGCCCCTCGTGGGCGTCGCTCCCGACCAGATGCCCGGCGACGCGAAGAAAGCCGTGGCACCGCAGGCCGATCCGGGGAAGATCACCGGCACGACCTGGCAGGACTTCACCCGCGGCAAGGGCGTGGGCACGCTCGGCGCGCCCGACCCGACCGAGCTCGGCTACCCCGGCATGAAGATCGAGGCGGTCAAGGACGGCAAGGTCGTCGCGTCCACGAAGGCCGCCGACGACGGCACCTTCACCTTGCCGGAAAAGGCCGACGGTGCCCAACTCCGGCTGCCCGCGAGCAACTTCAAGGAGGCGTACAACGGCCTGGACTGGCTCGGCCCGTCGCTGGTCACGCCCTCGATCATCGGGTCGTACATCTGGATGTGGGCGGGTTTCGCGATGGTGCTGATCGCGGCCGGGCTGGCCGGGATGCCCCGTGAACTCCTGGAAGCGGCCCGGGTGGACGGGGCGAACGAGTGGCAGGTGTTCCGCAGGGTCACGGTCCCGCTGCTGGCGCCCGTCCTCGCGGTGGTCGCCGTCACCCTGATGATCAACGTCCTGAAGATCTTCGACCTGGTCTTCATCATCGCGCCGGGCTCCTCGCAGGACGACGCGAACGTCCTCGCGCTGGAGCTGTACCGCAAGGGCTTCTCCGAGGACCAGCCGGGCGTGGCGAGTGCCATCTCGGTGTTCCTGCTCCTGCTGGTCATCCCGGTGATGTGGTTCAACGTCCGCAGGCTCAAGCGGGAGGTGCGGCGATGACCACCCAAGTCGACAAGCTCACCGGAGCGGCCCCGGGCGAGAGCGTGAAGCCCAAGCGCTCCCTCGGCTCCCGCCTCGCCGAAGGCGTCAGCGGCGGTCTGCTGCGCGTGTTCCTCATCGTCGTCGGCCTGTTCTGGCTGGTGCCGACGATCGGTCTGCTGCTGTCCTCGCTGCGCCCGCCGCGGGAGATGGCCGCCAGCGGCTGGTGGGAGGTCTTCTCCAAGCCGTCCCAACTCACCTTCGAGAGCTACGACAAGCTCCTGCAGAACAGCGACATCACGAATTCGCTCGTCAACACCGTGCTGATCACGGTCCCGGCGACGGCCCTGGTCGTCGTCATCGGCGCGCTCGCGGGCTACGCGTTCGCCTGGATGGAGTTCCCGGGCCGCGACTGGTGGTTCCTGGGCGTGGTCGGCCTGCTGGTCGTGCCCGTACAGGTGGCGCTGATCCCGATCGCCGAACTCTTCGGCAAGCTGGGCCTGTTCGGCTCGATCTTCGGTGTGGTCCTCTTCCACACGGGCTTCGGTCTGCCCTTCGCGGTGTTCCTGCTGCGGAACTTCTTCGCGGAGATCCCGAGGGAACTGCTGGAGGCGGCCCGGCTGGACGGCGCCGGTGAACTGCGCCTGTTCACCCGGGTCGTGATGCCGCTCGGCGGGCCCGCGATCGCCAGCCTGGGCATCTTCCAGTTCCTGTGGGTGTGGAACGACATGCTGATCGCGCTCGTGTTCTCCGACGCCGACAGCCAGCCGATCACGGTCGCGTTGCAGACCCAGGTACGCCAGTTCGGCAACAACATCGACGTCCTGGCACCCGGCGCGTTCATCTCCATGGTGATCCCGCTGGCCGTGTTCTTCGCGTTCCAGCGGCAGTTCGTGTCCGGCGTGATGGCGGGCGCGGTCAAGTAAAGGGCACGGAGAGTCACTTCAAGGGGCGGGCCACACCGGTCCGCCCCTTGATTCACCCGCCGTCCCCCGAATGCCGTAACGCATCGTGACCAAAACACCCGGTCGGCCGTTCCCGGGCAGAACGCCCGCGACGACCCTTGGATGTCCCCCTTGCCCAGGTTCAGTGTCATCGTCCCCGCGTACAAGGTTCAGGCGTACCTGCACGAGTGCCTGGATTCGGTGCTCTCCCAGTCGTATCCGGATCTGGAACTGATCGCCGTCGACGACGGCTCGCCGGACGCCTGCGGCGCGATCATCGACGAGTTCGCCGCCCGCGACCCGCGCGTCCGGCCGGTCCACCTGCCGCGGAACGAGGGCCTGGGCCGTGCCCGCAACGCCGGGCTGCGCACGGCGACCGGCGACTACCTGCTCTTCCTGGACGGCGACGACACCCTCACCCCGCACGCGCTGCGCGCCATCGCCGACCGGCTGAAGGAGACCGGCGAGCCGGACGTCCTGGTCCACGACTACGCCCGCACCGACTGGTCGGGCCGGACCGTCCGCAACCAGGCCGCGATCCAGCTCACCGAACACGGCGCGGCTCCCTTCGGGCTGGAGGACCGACCGGGCCTGCTCAAGCTGCTGACGGTGGTCTGGAACAAGACGTACCGCCGGGAGTTCGTCGAGCGCGAGGGCCTCGCCTTCCCGCCCGGCTACTACGAGGACGTCCCGTGGACCTACCCGGTCCTCATGGCCGCCGAGTCGATCGCCACCCTCGACCACGTGTGCGTCCACTACCGGCAGCGCCGTCGGGGCAGCATCACCCGCACCACCAGCCGTCGCCACTTCGATCTCTTCGAGCAGTACGACCGTGTCTTCGCGTACATCGAGGAGCGCCCCGAACTGGCGCACTGGCGGCCGGTGTTGTTCCGCCGCATGGTCAACCACCTGACGGCGGTCTTCGCCCACCGCGAGCGGCTGCCGCGCGAAGCGCGGGCCGACTTCCTGCGCCAGGCCCGCACCCACTGCCGCCGCCATCACGCCCCCGGCCACCCGGTCCCGCTGCGCTCCCGGCTGCGGCACGCCCTCGTCCGGTTCGGCCTGCACCGCACGTTCCACACCCTGCAACGGGCCTCGGCCCTGCGCCGCCGCATCCTCAAGTCCGGCATCCGCCTGCTCAAGGCCCTGCGCACCGCCGCCCTGCGGCTCCACTACCGCGTCCAGCGCCGCCTGCCGCTGCGCGCCGACCGTGCCGTCTTCACCGCGTACGACGGCCGCGGCCACGGCTGCAACCCGGGCGCCCTGGAGACCGCGCTGCGCACCCACGCCCCGCACATCCGCACGTCCTGGGTCGCCCGCCCCGAGCACCACCACACGATCCCGACCGCCACCCACCGCGTCCGGCCCGGCACGGCCGCCTACTGGACGGCACTGGCCCGCTCCAAGTACCTGGTCGGCAACGTCGACTTCGACCCCCGCCTGGTCAAGCGCCCCGGCCAGATCCTCCTCCAGACACAGCACGGCACCCCGCTCAAGCACATGGGCCTCGACCTCCAGGAGCGCCCGGCGGCCGCCCGCGGCACGGACTTCGCCGAACTCCTGCGCTCGGTCGACACCTGGGACCACGTCCTGTCCGCCAACCGCCACTCCACCCTGACCTGGGAGCGCGTGTTCCCCGGCCGCTACCGCACGCTCGAGTACGGCCAGCCCCGCAACGACGTCTTCCAGCAGGCGACCTCCGCGGACGTGTCCCGGCTGCGCGAGACCCTCGGCGTCCCCGAGGGCACGGTCGCCCTCCTGTACGCGCCCACCCACCGCGACCACCGCCGCAGCCGGCACCCGGCCCTCGACCTGGAGCGGTTCCTGCGCCGCCTCGGCCCCCGCTTCGTCATCCTGGCCCGCGCCCACCACGCCTACGGCGAACCCCTGACCGCCGGATCGGACCGGATCATCGACGTCACCGACCACCCGAGCGTCGAGCAGCTCTGCCTCGCCTCGGACGTCCTGGTCACCGACTACTCGTCGATCATGTTCGACTACGCCAACCTCGACCGGCCGATCGTGCTCCTCACCGACGACCGGGAGGCGTACGAGGCGGCCCGCGGCACCTACTTCGACCTGCGCTCCTTCCCGCCCGGCGCGGTCGCGCGCAGCGAGGACGAGCTGATCGACATCTTCACCACCGGCCACTGGCGGGGCTCACGCTCCGCCCAGCTGCGGTCCGCGTTCCGCGAGCGGTTCTGCCCGTACGACGACGGACGCGCCGCCGAGCGGGTCGTACGCCATGTGGTGCTGGGGGAGACGAACCTGCCGCCGGTCGTCCCGCTCGCCGAGCGTCACCCCGTGCCGTCCGCGGCGGCGGCTCTCGGTCGCTTCCCGCAGGCCGGAGTGCCACAGCCCGCCGGTCCGCCGACCGTCCTTCCGCCGGCCGTCCTTCCGCCGGCCGTCCATCTGCAGACCGTCGGTTCGCAGGTCGTCAGTTCGCAGACCGTCGGCTCGCAGGCCGTCGGCGACCGCGTCTGAACGCCGTTCCCATTCCGGGGAGTTCGTATGCCCTCCAGTCCTTCGCGGCCGACCCCGACCCGGCCCTCCACCTGGCGCCCGGCGGGACGGCCCGGCCGGACGTAGCCGAGAGAACCCGGAGAATGAGCAGAATGCCCCGCTTCAGCATCATCGTCCCGTCCCACGGGGTCGTCGGCCGGCTGTCCCTGGCGCTGGACTCGGTGCTCGCCCAGTCCTTCGGCGACTTCGAGCTGATCCCGGTCTGCGACGCACCCGACTCCCCCGCCGCGGACGTCGTCGCCGGTTACACGCGCCGGGACTTCCGGGTGGCCCCGGTGCACTCGCCGCCGTCGGCGGGCCTGGCCGGGGCTCGCAACGCGGGGATGCGGGCGGCGACCGGCGCGTATCTGCTGTTCCTCGACGGCGACGACGTCCTGGTGCCGGGCGCGCTGGCGGCGCTGGACGCACGGCTCGCGGAGACCGGCGAGGGCCCCGGCGTCGATGTGCTGCACTTCGAGCACGAGCGCACGCCCTGGTGGGAGGGCGAGCCGACCAACCCGGCCGCGCCGGTGCTGGCCAGGACGCCGAAGGGAAGCTTCTCGCCGGACGAGGCCCCGCAGCTGACCGGGGTGCAGTTCCCGGCGTGGAGCGCGGCCTACCGCCGGGGCTTCCTCACGGAACACCGACTCACCTTCCCCGACGGCCATTTCACCGACCTCGGCTTCGGCGGCCAGGTCGCCCTGCGCGCCGAGCGGATCGCGGTGCTGTGCTCGGTCGTCGTACGGCACCTGGTGCGCCGGCAGGGCGACCGCCTCGCCCTGCCGGGACCTCACCACTTCGAACTGCTCGACCGGGCCGACCAGGTGCTCACGCGTGCCGCCGAACAGGGCCTGTCCGGGGAGCGGTTGAACCACCTCTTCGAGCAGCTCTTCGCCGCCGTGGTGAAGACGGCCGCCCAGCCCCACCGGCTGCCCGCACGGCACCGCGCCTTCTTCCGCCGGGCGAGCGGGCTGTACCGGCACCACCGCCCTTCCGGGTACGTGGTTCCGGGCGGCAGCCTGGGTGTGCAGCACCGGCTGCTGGCGACCGGGTCGTACGCGGCCTTCCGTGCCCTGCGTGCCGCCAACCGGTCGGCGGCGAAGGCCCTCGAAATGCTCCCCCACCCCCACATGCCGCGCACCCGCCTCCGGTACCGCCGCCATCTGGCGCGCCCCCTCGACCCCGGCCTCGCCGTGTACTGCGCCTACTGGGGCCGCGGCTACGCCTGCAACCCGGCGGCGATCCACGCCAAGGCCCGCGAACTCGCCCCGCACATCCGCGCGGTGTTCCTGGTCGAGCCGGACCAGGTGCACGCCATGCCCGAGGGCATCGACCACGCCGTGATCGGCAGCCCTCGCTACTGGGAGGTGCTGGCCCGCGCCAAGTACCTGGTCAACAACGCCAACTTCGCCGCGGGCGTCGTCAAACGCCCCGGCAGCGTCCACCTCCAGACCCAGCACGGCACCCCGCTGAAGAGGATGGGCGTCGACCAGTCGACGTACCCGGTGGTGGCCGCCGCGACCGGCAGCTTCGCCGGGCTCCTCGGCCGCGTGGACCGCTGGGACTACAACCTCTCGTCCAACCATCACTCCACGGAGATGTGGGAGCGCGCCTTCCCGGGCTCGTACGAGCAACTGGAGTACGGCTATCCCCGCAATGACGTCTACTGCACGGCGACCGCCGACGATGTGGCCCGCGTGCGAAGGGAGTTGGGCGTCCCGGAAGGCAAGACGGCCGTCCTGTACGCCCCCACCCACCGCGACCACCACACCGGTTTCGAGACCGTGCTGGACCTGGAGGCCTTCTGCGAGGAGGCCGGCGAGGACGTGGTCGTGCTGCTGCGCGCCCACTACTTCTACGACAAGGGGCGGGGCGGCAACAGCGGCCGGATCATCGACGTCACCGGGCACCGCTCCTCGGAGGACGTCTGTCTGGCCGCCGACGCGCTGGTCACCGACTACTCGTCGATCATGTTCGACTACGCCAACCTGGACCGCCCGATCGTCGTGTACGCCGACGACTGGGAGGTCTACCGGGAGGTCCGGGGCGTCTACTTCGACCTGCTGCAGGCCCCGCCCGGTCCGGTGGCCCGGACGCCGGAGGAGCTGGCACGCGTGTTCCGCGACGGTTCGTGCGCGGGAGCCGCCTCCGAGGCCCTGCGAGCGGCTTTCCGCGAGCGCTTCTGCCAGTTCGACGACGGACGCGCCGCCGAGCGCGTCGTACGCCGGGTGTTCCTCGGTGAGCCGCCCCAGGCGCTCCCGCCCGTGCTCCCGCTCGCGGAACGTGTCCCGGCCCCCGCCGCCGCCCCCCTCGTAAGGAGCTGACCCCGCAGTGCCCCGCTTCAGCGTCATCGTGCCCGTCTTCAAGGTGCAGGGCTATCTGCGCGAGTGTCTCGACTCGGTCCTGGAGCAGTCCTACCGGGACATCGAGGTCATCGCCGTGGACGACGCCTCGCCGGACGGCTGCGGTGCGATCCTCGACGAGTACGCGGCCCGCGACGAGCGCGTGCGGGTGCTGCACCTGCCGGAGAACGTCGGCCTCGGCCGCGCCCGCAACGCCGGGATGCCGCACGCCACCGGCGACTTCCTCTTCTTCCTCGACAGCGACGACACCCTCACCCCGGGCGCCCTGCGCGCGATGGCCGACCGGCTGGCGGAGACCGGCGACCCCGACGTCCTGATCTTCGACTACGTACGCGCCCACTGGTGGGGCGGGACCCGCCGGAACGTTCTCGCGCACGTGCTCGCCGAGGCCGCCGACGGCACCTTCACCGCGGCCGAACGCCCGGAGATCCTCGACCTGTTGATGGTCGTGTGGAACAAGGTCTACCGCCGCGCGTTCGTCCGCCGCGAGGGCTTCGCCTTCCCGCCCGGCTACTACGAGGACACACCCTGGACGTTCCCGGTCCTGCTCAGCGCCTCGCGGATCGCCACCCTCGACCGGATCTGCGTGAACTACCGCCAGCGTCGGCAGGGCAGCATCCTGTCCACCACCAGCCGCAAGCACTTCGACATCCACGACCAGTACGAGCGGGTCTTCACGTTCCTCGACTCCCGCCCCGCGCTCGCGCGTTGGCGGCCGCATCTGCACACCGCGATGGGTGCGCACTGCCTGGACATCCTCTCCAAGCCGGACCGGCTGCCCCCGTCCGCCAAGGCCGAGTTCTTCCGCCGTACGGCCGAGCTGTTCCGCAGGCACAGGCCGCCCGGCACCCCGGTCGCCCCCGAACTGCGCGTACTGGAGGGCGGTTACGCCAGGTACGCGGCCGGGCGGCAGGCCGAGCGGGCCGGTCAGGCGGTCGGGCGGCGAACACAACGGGTACGCCGGGCGGCGGCCGTACGCGTCACGCGCGCCCGGTACGCGCTGACCGCCCTGAGGCCCCTCGACCCGGACCTCGCCCTCTACTCGGCGCAACGGGGCGTCCTCGGCGACCCCGCGGCCGTCCACCGCAAGGCGCGGGAGATCGCCCCGCACATCCGCGGGGTGTGGGTGGTCCGCGACGAGGCGCAGGCGGCCCTGCTGCCGCCGGACGTCGAGCACGTCCTGCTCGACTCCCCCGGCTACCGCCGGCTCGCCGCGCGGGCCACGTACTTCGTCAACAACGTCAACTGGCCCGGCACCCTGCCCAAGCGCCCCGGCAGCGTCCACATCCACACCCACCAGGGCACCCCGCTCAAGTACATGGGCGCCGACCTGCTGGCCAAGCCCGGCGCCCGGTTCGGCTCCGACGTGCCGCAGATGCTGCGCCGCGCGGACCGCTGGGACTACAGCCTGGTCGCCAACCGGCACTCCGAGCTGGTGTGGGAGCGGGCGTATCCGTGCCGCTTCACCTCGCTGCGGACGGGCAGCCCGCGCAACGACGTCCTCGTCGAGGCCGGCCCGGAGCGCGGCCGGGGAGTCCGCGCCCGGCTCGGCATCCCCGACGGTCACACCGTCGTGCTGTACGCGCCCACCCACCGCGACTACCGCCGGGGCGGCCATGTCGAGCGGTTCGACCTCGCCCGCTTCGCCGAGGACCTCGGCGACGGCCACACCCTCGTCGTCCGCCTCCATCCTTCCCTCGCCACCGGCCCGGCGCGCGGGATGGGGCTCGCCGAACTGCACCGGCGCGGGGTCCTGGTCGACGCGACCGACGAACCGCACGTCGAGGACGTCCTGCTCGCCGCCGACGTCCTGGTCACCGACTACTCGGCCCTGATGTTCGACTACGCCCTCCTGGACCGGCCGATCGTGGTCCACGCCGACGACCGGGGCGCGTACGCGGCGAGCCGGGGCACCTACTTCGACGTCACGGCCGAGGCGCCCGGCCATGTGTCGCGCTCCTACCGCGAGCTGGCGTGGCTGTTCGCGTCCGGGACCTGGCGGAACGAGGAGTCGGCGCGGCTGCGGGCCGCCTTCCGGGACCGGTTCTGCGAGTACGACGACGGGTACGCCGCCGAACGGGTCGTACGCCTGCTGATGCTCGGCGAGGGAGAGGACGGCGGTGTGCCGCCCCGGCCCGCGGCGGCCGGCCGTCCGCTGCCGGCGCCCGCCGCCGGCCGTGACCTGCTGGCGTCCTCATGAGGCCGCGCACCTGGGTGCCGGCGCTGGCCGCGGTGTTCGCCGTGCTCCAGCTCGCGAACGTCACCGGCCGGGACACTCCCGACACCAAGAACTACCTGTCGTACGCCCTGAGCCTGCGCGGCGACAGCAAGCGGGCGGCGGCGGCCGCCACCATCGACTACGCCTGCGGGGGCCGGGCGTCGACGGCCTACCGCAGGCAGAAGGTGGACGTGGTGCGCTTCCACGCGCCGGACCCCAGGCGGCAGGTGGTGACGGAGTGCCGGGCCACGGCCTGGCGGGAGGTGGACGCGCGGCTGCGGGACGGCCGGACGGGCGGGCACACGGTGCCGTTCAGTTCGGCGCGGTTCATGCGGATCTTCGAGGCACGGCCCGGATACCCGGTGTTCCTGCTGCCGTTCGTCACCGTGCTCGGCGTGACCTGGGGGGTGTGGGCCTCGAGTGTCGTCATCGCGGTGACGGGCGGAATCCTGGCGTTCCTGATCCTGCGCACCCTGTCCGTGCCGATGCCGCTCGCGCTGACCGGTCAGGCGCTGTACTACGTCCTGCCGTGCGGCACGACCGCCATGCGGCCCATGACGGAGGGACTGTTGCTGGCGCTGACGCTGGCGGTGGTGTGGGGGTGCGCGCTGGTGCTGCACGGGCATCGGGCGCGGGCCGGTCTGGTGCTGGTGGGCGGGTCGCTGGCCGGGATGTTCACGGTGAAGCACTCGCAGGCGCTGTTTCTGGGGCTGTGCCTGGCGGGGGCGGGGGCGTGGATCGGCGTACGGCGGTGGCGGCGTGGGCGGGATGCGGGGCGTGGGCGGGATACGGGGCGCGGGGCCGTGGCGCTCGCGGCCGTGGGTTCCGGCGCGGTGGTCGGGAGCCTGGTGCTGGCGAAGGTGCTGGACTACCCGTCCACGTCCGAGAGCGTCCAGGATCTGCTCGCCAACCACTTCACCCGGCCCGACCGGACCCGACCGTGGCCGGAGTTCTTGCACCTTCAGGCCAACTTCTGGACGGAGTGGCTGCGTCGGCAGCTGTGGCAGCCGCTGCTCGCGGCGGCCCTGGCGGCGGGTGCGTGGGGTGCGCTGCGCGGGCGCCGCCGGGCGTTCGGCGGGTTCCTGGTGGCGGCGGCGTTCACCGGGATCCTCACGCAGGCCGGGCACCCGGACATCAACATCTGGGGCGACCGGCTGATCGTGCCGGCGTGGCTGCTGCCGGTGGTGGGGGTGCCACTGCTGCTGGAGCGTTTCCTGCGGGAGCCGGTGACGCTGCCCGCGCAGGATCGCGCCGAACGGGCTCATTCGATGGGGTGAGGAACGTCTGGGCCGTCGACCTCGGCGGGGTCGCGGGGAACATACGGCCAGTGCCTCAGCCCCTCCCCCTGCGTGCCGTCCGATGAGCGGCGTCGGCGTCCTTGCCCGGCGGACCGTGCGCGGGGCGACCGCGCTGCGCGGCGGCCGGATCCGGCGTCCCACTCCGTACCAGGTCGTCGGGTTCCTGTTCTGGCTGGTGATGTCGCTGGCGTACTGGCGGGTGCCGCTGTGCTGCGACGCCGGCCAGCACGCGGCGGTCGTCGAGCGCCTGAGGGCCGACCTGTTCCACCCGCGCCATCCCATGGCCGACCTGCCGGGCGCGGGCAGCCCGTACTACTCGCCGTACGCCGTGGCGCAGGGCGCCTTCGCGCGGCTGACCGGGCTCGGCGGCTGGCAGGTGCTGCAGCTCGCCGGGCCGGTGAACCTGCTGGTCCTGCTGAGCGGCCTGGGCCGTTTCGTGCGAGTGCTGACGCCGAGGCAGTGGGCGCCGGTACTGGCGCTGGCCGCGATGACGCTGCTGTGGGGGACCGAGCGGGCCTGGTGGAGCGGGTACCTCGGGCTGATGTCGATGACGGGGAACCTCGGCTACCCGTCGGCGTTCGCGATCGGGCTGGCCTTCTGGGCGTGGGGGCTGACGGGGGCACGGGCCCGGGAGGCGGGCCGGGCGGTGCGGTACGTCGGGCCGAGCGGGCTGCCGAGCCCGAGCGGGTACGCGGGGCTCGGCGTGCTGTACGGGCTGATCCTGCTGGTACACCCGATCACGGCCGTGGCGGCGGTGCTGGGGGGCGTGGCCCTGGTCGCCGGGTGGCAGCGGGGATGGCGGCCGGCGGTCGTGGGCCGGTGGGCGCTGACGGGCGGGACCGCGCTGCTGGTCGCCGTCTGCTGGCCGTACTTCGACGTGTTCGCGCTGGCCGGGGACGGCAGCGTGGACGGAATGCACCGGACGTTGTACCGCGACCTCGGCGGACACTTCTGGCTGGCGCTGCTGGGGCTGCCGGCGCTCTGGCTGCGAAGGCGGCGGTCGCTGCGCGATCCCCTCGTGCTGATGTTCGTGCTCGACTGCCTGGTGGTGGCCTACGGGTGGTTCAGCGGGCACTACACCTACGGCAGGATCCTCGGGCTGACTTTGGTGCCGCTGCAGTTCGCGCTCGCCGTGGAGCTGGCGGCGCCGCGACCGTGGCCGGTCCGGCGGCGGGTGCTGGGCGGGGTCGCGGCGGCCGGGGCCTGCGTGGGCTTTCTCGCCGTGCAGGCGGGGGCGGTCGTGCCGCGTTCGCTGGATCCGGTGGGTTTCGCGCAGCCGCCGCGCTGGCCGACGTACGAGTGGGCCGCGCGGCACATCGGGCCCGGCGAGGTCGTGATCACCGACGGCTACTACGCCGGCCACGCGATCGCGGGCCACGGCCCGAACCTCGCCGCGCCCGCCTGGCCGGACGCGTCCCTCGACGAACGGGAGCGGGCGAGGCGGCTCGCGGACGTCCGCGCCTACCTCGCCCCGACGTCGACCCGCGCCGAGCGCACCTCCGTCGTCCGCCGCTACCACGTGCGCTGGCTGCTGCTGACACGCTGGCACCCGGTGCCCGAGGAGGCGGTGGTGGTGGCGTGGAGCGGGCGGACGGGGGAGGTCCTGGCGCGGGTCGGAGGGTGACCCACGGGTGGGGTTACTCGATGACGAGGTCGACCTCGATGTTGCCGCGGGTGGCGTTGGAGTAGGGGCAGACCTGGTGGGCCTGCTCGACCAGCTTGCGGCCGGTCGCCTCGTCCAGCGTGTCGGGCAGCTCGACGCGGAGGGAGACCTTGAGGCCGAAGCCCGCGCCCTGCTGGCCTATGCCGACCTCGGCGGTGACGGCGGCGTCGCTGACGTCGACCTTGGCCTGACGGCCGACGAGGCCGAGGGCGCTGCCGAAACAGGCGGCGTAGCCGGCGGCGAACAGCTGCTCCGGGTTGGTGCCCTGGCCGTTGCCGCCGAGCTCGACCGGCATGCCCAGGGCGAGGTCCAGCTTGCCGTCGGAGGAGACGGCACGGCCGTCCCGGCCGTGGGTGGCGGTGGCGACAGCGGTGTAGAGCGCGTCCATGGAAAAACCATCCCTCTCGAGTCACGTACCGGCGGCCTCTCCGGCCGCCTGCGATCACAAGTAGAGCACACAATTCAATTGCACACAACTAAATGGCCTACAAGAGCTATCCTGGAGACATGACCCCGACACCCACACCCGCCGACGCACCCTCCGAGGAGGACTGGCTGCGCCTGGACGGCCAGATCTGCTTCTCCCTGCACGCCGCCTCGCGCGCGTTCAACGGTGTCTACCGGGTGATCCTCAAGGACCTCGGACTGACCTACCCCCAGTACCTGGTGATGCTGGTGCTGTGGGAGCGGGGCGAGATGCCCGTCAAGAAGCTCGGCGAGCACCTGCGTCTCGACTCCGGCACACTGTCGCCGCTGCTCAAGCGCCTGGAGGCGGCCGGCCTCGTCCGACGGGAGCGCAGCGCCCGCGACGAACGCTCGGTGGAGGTGCGGCTGACCGAGGAGGGCGTCGCCCTGCGCACGCCCGCGCTCCAGGTGCCGCGCCGGATCTTCCAGGCCACTGGCTTCGACCTCGACGAACTCCGCGACCTGCGCGAACGCCTCGACCACCTCACGTCGACGCTGGACTCGGCCGCGCTGGAGGAGATGCCGGGCCGCCAGTAGCCGGGGAGCGGTGGACGCGGAACAGCGCCCCGGCCGTCTACCGCCAGCCGCCCTCCACCTGCCCGATTTTGTCCCCTTAGTGACCTATTACTGGCAATTGACGGCGTATCGGCACGTTAGTGCCATTCACCCGGCTTACGATCCGCCGGATGAGACGTCCCTCGCACTCCCCACAGGTCGCCGTCGTCGTCATCGGCCACAACGACGCCTCCCACGTGACGGACGCCGTCCGCTCGGCGCTTGCGCAGGGGCCCGCCGTCGGTGAGGTCGTCGCCGTCGACGACTGCTCGACGGACAACAGCGCGGACCTGCTCGCCGAACTGGCCGCGGCGGAGCCCCGCTTGCGGGTCATCCGGCACCCCGCCAACAGCGGGGGCTGCGGCAGCCCCCGCAACACCGGGCTCGACGCGGTGACATCGCCGTACGTGATGTTCCTCGACAGCGACGACGTCCTGCCGCCCCGCGCGGTGGACGCGCTGCTCACGGCGGCCACGGAGGCGCGCGCGGAGGTCGCGGGCGGCCTGTGCGTGCGCCGCGAGCTGCCCGAGGGGCGCGAGGTGTTGTGGCAGCCGCACCTGTACACGGCGCCCGCCGTGATCGCGCGCCCCGCGCTGCGCCCGCGCCTGGTCCACGACACGCTCTGCGTCAACAAGCTCTACCGCACCGGCTTCCTGCGAGAACACGCCATCCGCTTCCCCGAAGGCCGCTTCCGCTACGAGGACTTGGTCTTCACCGCGCGCGTACTGGCCGCCGGCCCGCGCATCGCCCTCGTCCCGGACCGGGTGTACGTGTGGCATGTCCGCCGGTCCGCCGAGCGACTGTCGATCTCCCTGGACCGCGCGGACATCGAGAACTGGCGGGCGCGAACGGAGGCCTGCCGACTCACCTACGACATCCTGCTGGACGCCGGACAGAAGAGGCTGGCGCGGGCGGCGCGCGCCAAGTTCCTCGACCACGAGCTGCGCATGTACGTACGTGAGCTGGAGTTGCGCGACGCGCACTACCGGCGCGAGTGGTGGGCGCACACGCGGGCGTACCTCACGGAGTACGACGCGTCCGACTGGACGCGCAACCCCGTGGGGCCCGGCCGCCTCCTCGGGCGCGTGATCCTGGCCTCCCCCGAGCCGCGCGACCTGCCCCGGCTCCGGGAGCTCGCGTCCCGCCCCTCGCGGCTCCTCCCTCCGTACGCGCGCGCCGCCGACGGCACCCCCATCTGGTCCGACGACCTCCCCCGGGTCACCCTGGAGCCCCTTCTGACCCGCCCCGCCCGCCTGCTCCCCCTCGCCGTCGACGCGGAACTGCGCCCACGCGCGCGTGCCACCCGCCTCCCCCTCCGACTCCGCCTGCACGAGATGTACGGGCGACTGGCCGAGGCGCGCCCGCAGGCCGCGGACGTGGAGTGGCGGCGCCGGGAGGACGGGAGCGTGGGGCACAGCCGTACGGCCGCACTCGTGGCCTCCGCCGACGGTGTGTGGTCGGCCGAGGCCACGGTCGACGTGGCCGCACTCGGCTCGGGCACCTGGGATCTGCGGCTGCGCGTGCGCTTCGGCGAGGGCGCGTACCGCGAGGTCACGGCGCACGCGCACACGAGCGCTGGTCTGCTGCGCCGACGCGTCCTGCCCAGCGCCCGGCACGGCGTGGTGCTCGTCCAGCCGTACGCCACGCACTCCGGAGGGCTGGCACTGCGAGTCGCCACCGGTTCACACGGAGTCATCACAGTCGCCCGCACCAGACTCCGCCGCCTGCTTCACTGATGACGGGAGCCGACCGCACACCCACACAAACGCACCACGCACCACGCACCACGGACCACGCACCACGGACCACGGACCACGCACCACCACAGGCCAACTGACGAGGGGACGGCCGCACATGACCTGGCTGATCACCGGCGGCGCCGGTTACATCGGGGCGCATGTCGTACGGGCGATGACCGAGGCGGGCGAACGGACGGTGGTGTACGACGACCTGTCCACCGGCATCGCCGAGCGCGTCCCCGACGACGTGCCGCTGGTGGCCGGCTCGACCCTGGACGGCGAGCGCCTGGCCCGCACCCTCGCCGACCACGAGGTCACCGGGGTGGTCCATCTGGCGGCGAAGAAGCAGGTGGGCGAGTCGGTGGACCTGCCGCTGCACTACTACCGGGAGAACGTCGAGGGCCTGCGCGTCCTCCTGGAGGCCGTGTCGGAGGCGGGCGTGCCGTCCTTCGTGTTCTCGTCCTCCGCGGCGGTGTACGGCATGCCGGACACCGCGCGCCACGGCGATCTGGTGACCGAGGAGACGCCGTGCGTGCCCATGTCGCCCTACGGCGAGACGAAGCTGGCCGGCGAGTGGCTGGTCAGGGCGACGGGCCGGGCGACGGGTCTGTCCACGGCGTCGCTGCGCTACTTCAACGTGGCGGGCGCGGCGCGCCCCGAACTCGCGGACGTGGGCGTCTTCAACCTCATCCCCATGGTCTTCGAGAGGCTCACGGAGAACGCGCCCCCGCGCATCTTCGGCGACGACTACGAAACGCCGGACGGGACCTGCGTACGCGACTACATCCACGTCGTCGACCTGGCCGAGGCCCATGTCGCTGCCGCCCGCGCCCTCCAGGCCGCCCCCGGCCGTGACCTCACCCTCAACATCGGCCGCGGGGAAGGCGTTTCGGTCCGCGAGATGATCGACCGCATCAACGCCCTCACCGGCTACGACCGCCCCCCGACGGTCACCCCGCGCCGCCCCGGCGACCCGGCCCGCGTCGTCGCCTCCGCCGACCGCGCCGCCGTCGAACTGGGCTGGAATGCCAAGCACGACGTCCAGGACATGATCACGTCGGCGTGGGACGGGTGGGTGCGGCTGCATCCGGAGGCGGCTCGCGGCTGACCGCCCTGGCCCTGACCCTCGCCCTGGCCCTGGCCCTGGCCCTGGCCCTGGCCCTGGCAAGTAGCCTGCGCTGATGACCGCCGCCTCCCTCCGACTGCACCGCGCCCTCGGCGCCGTCGTCGGTTCCGCCGTCGGCGACGCCCTGGGCGCGCCCTTCGAGTTCGGCCCCGAGGGCGCTTTCTCCGCCCGCTTCCCGGAGCCGGGGCAGGGCGGCGAGATGTGCGGTGGCGGCGGCTGGGAACCGGGCGAGGCGACCGACGACACGCAGATGGCGGTCCTGGTCGGCGAGTCGCTGCTGGAGTGCGGCGGGCTGGAACTCCCGGACGTCTTCCGGCGGTTCCGGCGGTGGGCGGCGTCGGACCCGAAGGACATCGGCCTGCAGACCGAGGCCGTACTGGGCAGCGGCGACCCCTGGGACCTGGCGGCGGCGTTGCACTTTCAGACCAGTCAACGGGCGGCGGGCAACGGCGCGTTGATGCGCGCCGCCACCTCAGCCGTGCACTTCGCGCCCCAGGGCCGCGACGCCACGATGGACGCCGCCCGCCGTCTCTCCGCCCTCACCCACGGGGACCGGGCGGCCTGGGAAGGCACCGCCGTCCTCCACGAGTCGGTACGGATCGCCCTGACCGGAGCCGACCCGCTCACCGCCCTCCCGGACACCCTCGCGGCGCTCCACCCCGACCACCGCCCGCGCTACGCCACCGTCCTCGCCCCCGACTGGCACCCCGATCAGGCGACCGAGTTCAACGGAGCCGTGTGGCCCTGCCTCGGCTCCGCCGTCTGGGCCCTGCGGACCACCGCCTCGTACGAGGACGCCGTACGCGCCGCGATCGACCTCGGCGGCGACACGGACACCGTCGCCGCGGTGGCCGGCTGTCTCGCCGGCGCCGTGTACGGGATCACCGCGATCCCCGACCGCTGGACCGTGCCCCTGCACGTACCACTGCCGGGATTCGGCGAGCGGGTCCTGCGCGCACCGGAACTGACGGAACTCGCCCGCCGGTTGAGCGGCTAGATGCCCACGATCGGGGCCCATTCGCGGATCGAACGCACGTCGACTCCGGGAGTGCGGCGGTAGTACGGGTCCTCCCGCATCACCTCCTCCAACCGCGGCCGGTCCAGGGCGAACACCAGGAGTGCGCCGCTGTCGTCATCCCAGGGACCCGCCGCGACGAGCTCTCCCCCGGCATGCAGTCGGGCGAGGGCCGCGCGGTGCGCCGGGCGGGCGGCAAGGCGTTCGGGGGCGGGGGTGAAGGCGAGTTCGACGACGAGCACGGGGGTCCCTTCTCCGGTCTACGGTATTTCGCTGCCCGCGAGGCTAGGCTCCGCGCACCGACCCGTGCTGTATCGGCCGATACAGCACGCCCAGGAAGGAGACGGCACCGGCATGAACGCGCACGGCTGGCGGCGGCTGCGTGACGTACCGCTGCTCGCCACGCTGCCGGACGCCGGCCTGACCGCGCTGTGGGACGCGTCCGTGCCGCGCCGCTACGACACCGGCGAGATCCTCCGGGCCCAGGGCACCCCGGCCGACCACCTGCTGGTCCTCCTGGAGGGCCGTGCGGCCGCGTCCGCCACGACGACGGTCGGGCGTGTGGTGGGGTTCGGCACGTGGGACGGGCCCTGCGCGCTGGACAAGGTGGCGCTGCTCGACGGGGTGGGTCACACGGCGACGTTCACCGCGCTGACCCCGTGCGCCGTCCGGGCCGTGCCGCGGGCGCGGTTCACGGCGCTGCTGGACGACTCGGCGACGGTCCGCGCCCATGTGTTCCGTCTCCTGGCGGCCCAGGCACGCGCCCAGCAGGACCGGCTGACGGACACCGTCACGCTGCCCTGCGAGGCCAGACTCGCGGCCTGGCTCCTGGAGCGGACGGCATCGGAGCGGCCCGCCGCCGCCGTCTCCCTGCCCGGCGGCCAGCGCGAACTGGCCGACCTGCTGGGCGTCACCCGCGTCACGGTGAACCGGGCGCTGTCCCGGCTGCGTCGCGACGGTCTGGTCCGGTGGGCCGAGGACGGCCGGATCGAGGTCGTCGCCCCGGAGCTTCTCGCCCTGCGTGCCGCGCCGGACGCCGACGCTCCCGGCTGAGCCCGGCTACACGTTGTTCAGATACGTCAGCACGGCCAGCACCCGGCGGTGTCCGCTGTCGCTCGGCGGCAGTCCCAGCTTCAGGAACACGTTGCCGATGTGCTTGTGGACCGCCCGTTCGGTGACCACG
>NZ_LGDG01000086.1 GCF_001279775.1 Streptomyces sp. MMG1533
GCAGATAACCGACCCCGCTGCTCCCACCACCCAGCAGCTCGGCGGCGTACGACTCCTCGACGTACTGCGAGAGCACCAGCACCGGCAACCCGGGAATCTGCTCGCGCGCGGCGAGTGCGGCACGCAGGCCCTCGTCGCGGAAGCCGGGCGGCATCCGCACGTCCAGCACGGCCACGTCCGGGCGGTGCTCCAGCAGCGCGGGCAGGACCTCGGGGCCGGTGCCGACGACGGCCGCCACCTCGTGCCCGGCGGACGTCAGAAGGAGGACGAGGCCCTCGCGCAACAGGGCGTTGTCCTCGGCGATCACGAGTCTCATGGGACCCATGTTCCTACGGGTCGCACGGGACCCGCCCACCGGCCCCAGGGCTCACAACGCCTTGAGCCCCTCCGCGGTCGCCCGCGCCAGCGCCCCCAGATACCCCTTCGGGAGCTTCGGGCTGCGGATCACCACCGAGCGCCAGTACAACGGCCCCGAGATCAGGTCCAGCGCCAGGTCCTCGTCGAGCCCCTCACGGACCTCCCCGCGCTGCCGCGCCGCCCCCACGATCTTGCTGGCGACGCCCTCCTGCCCCTCCCGCAGCGCCTTCTGCAGGGCCTCGGCGATCTCGGGGTTGCGGGCCGCCTCGGCCTGGAGGTCGGGGATGATCTGCGAGGCCACGGGGTGGCGCAGGGCGCGGGAGGTCACCTCGTACAGCAGTCGCAGGTCGCCCTCCAGCGAGCCGGTGTCCGGCACCGGCAGGCCCATCACCGCGATCGCCGAGACGACGTCCAGGACGAGGTGCAGCTTGGAGCGCCAGCGGCGGTACACCGCGGTCTTGCCGACGCCCGCCCGGCGCGCGATCCCCTCGATGGACATCCGCGCGTAGCCGACGGCCGCGAGCTCCTCGAAGACGGCCGCCCTGATGGCCTCCGTCACATCCTCGCGGAGCACTGCGGCTCCGGCGGGGGCCCGGCGGCGCGGACGGGTCTGCGGCTCGTCGGCGTTCGTCGTCATACGGACCAGCATAGGGCGTTACGACGAAACGGTTGCGTTCCGACGTCGAATCGGCCTACGCTCACGTTGCGACGATACGGTCCCGTCCCGACGTAAGAGAACGTGAAGAGAAGCGTAAGGAAACGCCGGGCAACGGACCCACCCCGCACGCACCCACCCCCCGAGTGAAAGCAGCGGATGTGAGCCAGGTCCTCCACACACCGCCCCCGACGACGGCGGCCGCACCCGCCGAAGACGACCTCGCGGCCCTCGCCGCCCGCCACGGCCTCTCGGTCAGCGGCGCCCGCCCCTCCCTGCGCGAGTACGTCCGCCAGCTGTGGGCGCGGCGTCACTTCATCGGCGCGTTCTCGACCGCCAAGCTCACCGCGCAGTACAGCCAGGCGAAGCTGGGCCAGGTCTGGCAGGTGATGAACCCGCTGCTGAACGCGGCGGTGTACTTCTTCATCTTCGGTGTGCTGCTTGGCACCAAGAAGGGCGTGCCGGACTACATCCCGTTCCTGGTCACGGGCGTGTTCATCTGGACGTTCACCCAGAGCTCGATCCTGGCGGGCACCCGCGCGATCTCCGGCAACCTCGGCCTGGTGCGGGCCCTGCACTTCCCGCGGGCCGCGCTGCCGATCTCCTTCTGCCTGCAACAGCTCCAGCAACTGCTGTTCTCGATGGCCGCCCTGGTCGTCATCCTGCTCTGCTTCGGCGTGCCGGTCTCCGCGTCCTGGCTGCTGGCCTTCCCGGTGCTGCTGCTCCAGTTCACCTTCAACGCCGGCGTCTCGATGGTCATGGCCCGGCTGGGGGCGAAGACGCCGGACATCGCTCAGCTGATGCCGTTCATCCTGCGCACGTGGATGTACGTCTCGGGCGTGATGTGGAGCATCGACCACCTGCTCAGCAAGCACAACGACCTGCCGTCCTGGGTCGCGCCCGTCCTCCAGGCCAACCCGGCCGCCGTCTACATCGACCTGATGCGCTTCGCGCTGATCGACAGCTTCCACTCCAGCCAGCTGCCGCACCACGTGTGGCTGATCGCGACGGGCTGGGCCCTGTTCGCCGGGGTCGGCGGCTTCATCTACTTCTGGAAGGCTGAGGAGACGTACGGCCGTGGCTGACAACACGACATTCCCGGAACACTCGGAATTCCCGGAACACTCAGAATTCGCGGAACTCTCGGGACTCTCGGACGAGAAGATCCCCACCGTCGTCGTCGACGGCGTCGACATCGTCTACCGGGTCAACGGCACCGGAGCCGGGCGCGGCTCCGCGACCGCCGCCCTCAACCGCATGCTGCGCCGCGAGAAGACCGAGAGGGCAGCCGGTGTGCGCACGGTGCACGCGGTCAGGAACGTGTCGTTCGTCGCGTACCGCGGCGAGGCGATCGGCCTGATCGGCACCAACGGCTCGGGCAAGTCGACCCTGCTCAAGGCGGTAGCCGGCCTGCTTCCCGTGGAAAACGGCCGGATCCACACCGACGGCCAGCCCTCCCTCCTCGGCGTGAACGCGGCCCTGATGAACGACCTGACCGGCGAGCGCAACGTCCATCTCGGCGGCCTCGCCATGGGCATGTCCCGCGAGCAGGTCAAGGAGCGCTACCAGGAGATCGTCGACTTCTCCGGCATCAACGAGAAGGGCGACTTCATCACCCTCCCCATGCGGACGTACTCCTCCGGCATGGCCGCCCGCCTGCGCTTCTCCATCGCCGCCGCCAAGGACCACGACGTCCTGCTCATCGACGAGGCGCTGGCGACGGGCGACCGTTCCTTCCAGAAGCGCTCCGAGGCCCGCATCCGCGAACTGCGCAAGCACGCGGGCACGGTGTTCCTGGTCAGCCACAGCAACAAGTCGATCCGCGACACCTGCGACCGCGTGCTGTGGCTGGAGCGCGGCGAGTTGCGCATGGACGGGCCGACGGACGAGGTGCTGGAGGCGTACGAGGCGTTCACCGGCGGGCCGGACAAGGCGAAGGCCAAGCCACAGGCGAAGGCCAAGCCGCAGGCGAAGGTGCCGCTCCCCTCGTAAGGCCCCCGCGAGGTCCCTCGTGAGGCGCGACCGCGACCGCCCCGCCACTATGGCCCGCATAGGGGGCGTCCGGAGCGAAGCCGCCGAAGCCGAAGGAGTCCACCGCGATGCCCGAGCTCGGCGTCATCGTCCACGAGCCGGACACGCAGGGACACCTCGCCGGACTCCTCGACTCCCTGGCCGCCGTCCCCCTCCCGGGCGTCGAGGTGGTCGTGGCCGCGGTCGGCGACCGGGCCCGGGAGACGGCCGAGGCGCGCGCTGCCCGGGACGCTGGTCCTGCCCCTGCCGGACGGCACCGACGACACGGCGGCCCGCGCGGCGGGGGTCACACGGGCGTCCGGCCGCCGGCTGCACTTCGTCCACGCCAAGGACGGCCTGCCCCCGGGCACCCCGCGCACGATCGCCGAACACGCGCACATACGACCCCGGCCGAAGCCTCCCGGTCGGCCCCCACCGGGCCGGCCTCCTCCTGTCCCCCGGCAGACACCGCCTGACCACCCCGCCTCACCACCCTCCACCCGGGCGTCTTCGAGGGCCACGTCCGCCTGGACCTGTCGAGGGCCCTCCTCCCCCTGCACGGCTTCTCAGGCGTACGCCACCCCCGGCTCCGCATCGACCACCGGAGCCACGCGCCCCACGCAGCCGTCCTCCTGGCCCCCTCACCTTCCGAGGGCCGAGACCCGGGCCGCCTACAAATCCGCCGGCAGCCGGTGGACCTAACGGCGAACCTCCTACGCCCCGCCGCACGCCGCCTGGCCCACCCAACCCTGAAACGAACAGCCCACCTACCGAGAAGCGCCCTGAGCCAACCCCACCAGCACCAGCCCGAACCGGATGAGGTCACCTCACAAGGCTTGGGCACACCGAGAAAGGGCGCCCCGAGCCATTTCGGCCCGGGGCGCCCTGATACTCGTACGGCCTACGAATGCGTCCGCAGCAGCGTCCGCATCGTCCGCATGGCCACGGACAGGTTCGCCAGGTCGAACGTCTCCGAGCCCTGGATCTCGTCCAGGGTCGTGCGCGCCCGGCTCAGGATCGGGGCGTTCTTCTCCTGCCACGCCTTGAAGCGCTGCTCGGGAGTCGAGGTGCCGTTCCCGACGGCGAGGACGTCCGCGGTCAGGGCCGCGTGGGCCGCGTACAGGTCCTCACGGATGGAGGCGCGGGCCATGGACTGCCAGCGGTCGGCGCGGGGCAGCTCGATGATGCGGTCCATGAGCTGGGTGATGTGGAGCCGGTCGCCAAGGTCGTAGTAGACCTCGGCGACGTCCATCGGGTCCCGGCCCATACGGTCGGCCACCGAGACGATGTCGAGCGTCGGGAAGGCGGAGGAGAACCCGGCCACCCGGGTGGCGACCTCGTCCGGAACGCCGGCGCCCGTCAGCTCGTCGTAGATCTTCTGGTACCACTCCAGGTCCGCCCCGCGCAGCAGCTTGGGCAGCTGCACCCACACCTGCTCGACCCGGTCGCCGAAGAAGTCGACGGTCTCGGCGAGCTGCAGCGGCTGCGGCCGGTTGTTGAGCAGCCAGCGCGTACCGCGCTCGACCAGGCGCCGCGAGTGCAGCCGGATCCGGGTCTGGACGGCGGCCTCGACCTTGTTGTCGAGCGCCTCGACCGCGTCCCACACGACACCGGAGCGGAAGATCGCGCGGGCCGCGGTCTGCGCCCGAACGATCTCCTCCAGCGAGGCACCGGTCTCCTCGCGCAGCCGGTGCAGGTAGGTCGTACCGCCCGTGTTGACGGTGTCGTTGACCAGCACGGTCGTGGTGATCTCGCGGTGCAGCGGGTGTCCGTCGATGCGCTCCCCGAACTTCTCGCGCAGTGCGCTCGGGAAGTACGCCTGCAGCAGACCGCGCAGATACGGGTCGTCCGGCAGCGAGGTGTGCAGCAGCTCCTCGGCGACCGTGATCTTCGTGTAGGCCAGCAGGACGGCCGTCTCCGGTCCGGTCAGGCCCTGTGCGGCGCCGAGGCGTTCGCGGATCTGACGGTCCGTGGGCAGGAACTCCAGGGCCCGGTCCAGCAGGCCCTCGCGCACCAGATGGCGCAGGTACCGCTGCTGGGCGTGGAGCATGTCCTTGGACTGGGCGAGCGCGTTGGCGATGGCCGTGTTCTGCGCGTAGTTGTTGCGCAGGACCAGACTGCCGACCTCGTCGGTCATCTCGGCGAGCAGCTTGTTGCGCTGCTTGATCGTCATGTCGCCGTCCGCGACCAGGCCGTTGAGCAGGATCTTGATGTTCACCTCGTGGTCGGAGGTGTCCACGCCCGCGCTGTTGTCGATGGCATCCGTGTTGATCTTGCCGCCGTGCAGCGCGAACTCGATCCGGCCGAGCTGGGTGAGACCCAGGTTGCCGCCCTCGCCGACGACCCTGACGCGCAGGTCGGCGCCGTCGACGCGGATCGGGTCGTTGGCCTTGTCGCCGACGTCCGCGTGCGTCTCGGTGCTCGCCTTCACGTACGTCCCGATGCCGCCGTTCCACAGCAGGTCCACCGGCGCCTTGAGGATCGCCTTCATCAGGTCGGCCGGCGTCATCTTGGACACCTTGTCCTCGATACCGAGGGCCTCACGGATGTGGGCATTGACCGGGATCGCCTTGGCGGTACGGGGGAACACGCCGCCGCCCGTGGAGATGAGCGCGGTGTCGTAGTCCGCCCAGCTGGAACGGGGCAGCTCGAAGACGCGGCGGCGCTCGGCGTAGGAGGTGGCCGCGTCGGGCTTCGGGTCGATGAAGATGTGCCGGTGGTCGAAGGCGGCGACCAGGCGGATGTGCTCGGAGAGCAGCATGCCGTTGCCGAACACGTCACCGGACATGTCGCCGATGCCGACGACCGTGAAGTCCTCGGCCTGCGTGTTCACGTCCAGCTCGCGGAAGTGCCGCTTGACGGACTCCCAGGCGCCGCGGGCGGTGATGCCCATGCCCTTGTGGTCGTATCCGGCGGAGCCGCCGGAGGCGAAGGCGTCGCCGAGCCAGAAGTTGTAGGTCTCCGCCACCCCGTTGGCGATGTCGGAGAAGGTCGCGGTGCCCTTGTCGGCGGCGACGACGAGGTAGGTGTCGTCCCCGTCGTGCCGGACGACGTCGGCGGGCGGGACCACTTCACCGGCGACCATGTTGTCGGTGATGTCGAGCAGCGCCGAGATGAAGGTCTTGTAGCTGCGGATGCCCTCCGCCAGCCACGCGTCCCGGTCGACGGCCGGGTCGGGCAGCTGCTTGGCGACGAAGCCGCCCTTGGCGCCCACCGGCACGATGACGGTGTTCTTCACCATCTGCGCCTTGACCAGGCCGAGGATCTCGGTCCGGAAGTCCTCCTTGCGGTCGGACCAGCGCAGCCCTCCTCGCGCGACCTTTCCGAACCGGAGGTGCACGCCCTCCACCTGCGGCGAGTAGACCCAGATCTCGAACGCCGGGCGCGGCGCCGGCAGATCGGGGATCGCCTGCGGGTCGAACTTCATGGAGACGTAGTCGTGCGGCTTGCCGCCCGCCGCCTCCTGGAAGAAGTTCGTCCTGAGGGTCGCCTTGATGACGGTGAGGAAGGACCGCAGGATCCGGTCCTCGTCGAGGGAGGCCACCTGGTCGAGAGCCGCGTCGAGCTCCTCCAGCAGTGCGTCGACGAGCTCGTGCCCGGCACGCTGCCGGTCCGGCGACATCCGCGCCTCGAACAGCGACACCAGCAGCCGGGTGGTGTGGACGTTGTGGCGGAGGGTGTCCTCCATGTAGTCCTGGCTGAACGTCGAGCCCGCCTGCCGCAGGTACTTCGCGTACGCCCGCAGCACCATCGCCTGCCGCCAGTTCAACCCGGCACTCAGCACGAGGGCGTTGAACCCGTCGTTCTCCGCCCGGCCGGTCCAGGTCGCGGCGAAGGCCTCCTGGAAGCGCTCGCGCCCGTCGTCACCGAGGTAGTCGCCGCTCCCGCTCTTCGGCCGGGGCATGCGCAGCCCGAAGTCGTAGATCCAGGCCACGCTCCGGTCCGAGCAGCGCAGTTCGTACGGCCGCTCGTCCATGACCTCGACACCGAGCCGGTTGAGGACGGGCAGCACGGCCGACAGGGTGATGGACTCACCCTTGCGGTAGATCTTGAACCGGCGCTCCTCGGGGGCGGCGCCCACGGGCTCGTACAGGCTGAGCGAGAAGCCCTTCTCCTCGGTGAGCTTCTCGAGCTGCGCGAGGTCGGCGACCGCGGAGCGCGGGTTGTGGTCGGCCTTGTAGCCCTCGGGGATCGCGTTGCCGTAGCGGCGCACCAGCTCGGCGGCGCGCTCCTCGCCGAACTCGGCGTTCAGCGCCTCACCGAACCCGTCGGCCCACGACCTGGCGGCCTCCACCAGCCGTGCCTCGATGCGATCCTTGTCGGCGTCGGACAGTTGCGGCAGTTCGGTGCCCTGCGGGACCCGGACCACGAAGTGCAGCCGGGAGAGGATCGACTCGGTGTTCCAGGCGGTGAAGTCGACGCTGGTACCGCCGAGTTCCTCCTTGAGGATGTCGATGATCCGCAGCCGAACGCCGGTGGTGTACCGGTCGCGGGGCAGGTAGACGAGGGCGGAGTAGTAACGCCCGTACTCGTCCTGCCGCAGGTAGAGCCGCAGCCGCCGCCGCTCCTGGAGGTAGAGCACGGACGTGACGATGGACTGCAACTCGTCGGGCGGGGTCTGGAAGAGCTCGTCACGCGGATAGGTCTCGAGGATCTGCAGCAGATCGCGCCCGTCGTGGCTGTTGGGCGAGAACCCGGCCCGCTCCAGCACCTCTTCGACCTTGCGCCGGATGACGGGCACCCGCCGCACGGACTCGGTGTAGGCGGCGGACGAGAACAGCCCGAGGAAGCGCCGCTCACCCACCACGTTGCCATCCGCGTCGAACTTCTTGACGCCGATGTAGTCGAGATACGACGGCCGGTGCACGGTCGCCCGGCTGTTCGCCTTGGTCAGAACGAGGAGCTTGTGCTCACGTGCCTTGGCCCGGGCGTCCGCCGGCAGCCGCTCGAAGGACGGGCTGACGGGGTGGCTGTCCCCGCCGGCGTGATGCGGATCGGACCGCAGAATGCCGAGCCCGGTCCCGGGCACGGCAACGAGGGAGTCGTCCTCCCTGAGCTGGTACTCCCGATACCCGAGGAACGTGAAGTGATCCGCGGACAGCCAGCGCAGCAGCTCCCGCGCCTCCTCGATGTCCTGCTCACGCAGGTCGGAGGCGACGGGCTCCTTGGGCAGTTCGTCGGCCATGCGCAGCGCCGAGTCCCGCATCTTCTCCCAGTCCTCGACGGCCTCGCGGACGTCGGACAGGACACGCAGCAGGTCGGAGTTGATCTGCTTCAGGTCGCCGCGGTCGGTCTCGCGGTCGATCTCGACATGGATCCAGGACTCGATGTGCGCGTCGTGCGGCAACTCGCCGGCGACAGGGGCGGTGACCACCTCGATGAGCCTGCCGGTGACGTCACGCCGCACGATGACCTGCGGGTGAATGACGACGTGAATCCCGCGACCCTGCCGAGTCAGCTCGTTGGTGACGGAGTCGACGAGGAAGGGCATGTCATCGGTGACAACCTCGACAACCGAATGACTGCAGGTCCACCCGTTCCCTTCCACGGTGGGCGTGTGGACCCGCACGTTGGCCGTGCCCTGCGGGCGGTTCTCGGCCAGCCGGTAGTGCGAGAGTGCGGCGCCGAAGATGTCGACCGGGTCGCGGTCGGCGAGGTCCTCCGGGGCGGTGTGCAGGTAGTAGCGCTGGAGGAACGCGAGCACAGTGTCCCGATCCGGGGTGCTCTCGTCCGTCGTCCCGGTCGGTAGGTGCCCCCCGACCGGGCTGTTCTCAGCTACCCGGGCGGCCCTCTCGAGCAGCTCGGCCTTGGCTTCGTCCAGCTTGGTCTGCATTGTCCTCTGGCTCCTGTCGCGCGCCGTTGCGTGACGTAGGTGGAAGTACGGTCTCTTCCCCTGTGACGTAACGCCGTGACGCGGGGTGTCCGGTCTGCTCCGACGCTATGCCGCAAGGCGAGATGAGCGGGGGGTTATCAGCCATTCTCGACACGCCGGAAGGGTGTGACGCTGCTCTCTGCGGCGCGTGCTTCCGGGGTGGGTACGGCGTCCTGGGGGCCCTTGCGCCCCCGTCCCGCCCGCGAAGACCAGCGACCGCCGCCCGACCACGGATGTACTCCGTGCTCCCCGGGCGCAAGGCGGGGGCGACGATGCCCCCGCGAGATATCGCGCTGATCACGCCACCAAGGCTATCGCTCCCTACAGGGGGCCCGTCATGAGCCGTATGTGTACAAAACCGGGGGTGGAACTTTGACGTTCTGCACAGGGACGGAGAACGCCATCTCATGCGGGTCCCCTACACCCCGGCTCCCCCCCTCGCCCCGCCCGGCCCCGCACGGTCGCGAAACCCCCGGACCGCCCGGTGTCATGCCATCAGCTGCAGGCAGAGCACGGTCCGGCTGTTTTCAGCCCGCCCGAGCTCTGAGGACGAGGCCCTTCGGGGCGAAGCGGGTCGGGGGCGGAGCCCCCGGGGAGCAGGGTGCAGCCCGCGAGGGGTGCAGGGGACGCAGTCCCCGCCGGGGTCCAGGGGCGGAGCCCCTGGCGGGGTCGAAGGGGCAGCGCCCCTGGGGATGGGACGGGTAAGGGCGGCGGGGGCGAGAACACCCCGCCCCAACCC
>NZ_LGDG01000087.1 GCF_001279775.1 Streptomyces sp. MMG1533
GGTCGTCGCCGACGTCATCCCCGAGCGCCTCGAAACGGCGCTGGCCGTCGGCGCGGACGCCGTCATCAACTCCGCCACCGAGAACGTCACCGAGCGCCTCACCGAGCTGCACGGGCAGGACGCCAACGCACTCGGCCAGCCCCGCGCCGGCACCGACATCTACATCGACGCCGCAGGCGTCCCCGCCGTCTTCCAGGCCGCCGTCGACTCCGCGAAGTGGAAGGCCAAGATGGTCATGGTCGCCGTACAGAAGAAGGGCTCGGACATCGACCTCGGCGGCATGCTCCGCAGCGAGCTCACCCTCGTCGCCTCCCAGGGCTACCCGACCGAGATCTTCGAGGTGACCCCGGAACTCGCGGAACACCAGGACCGCTTCGCCAAGCTGATCAGCCACCGCGTCCCGTTCTCCGAGGTCGACCGGGCCTTCGAGCTCGCGCTGACGCCCGGGGCCGCGGAGAAGGTCGTCGTCACCTTCGACGAGTGACGGACCCGCCCGGGTTCCTGCCGGCCACGCTCGGCCGGCGGGGCCCGTGGCGGTCCGCACCGCGGTGACGACACCGGACGGGAACCCCCACACCATGATCGACAATCTGCAACGTCTGCCCTCGGCCCGCCCCCACGCCGTCGACGCCGGACTCGCCGTAGCGCTCTTCGCCTGCTCCCTGCCGGGCAGCCTGGTCACTCTCCCGGGGCACGACCCGGGCGTGCCGTGGTGGCCCGGCGTCCTGCTCACCGGGGTCGCGTGTACCGCGCTGCTGTGGCGCCGCTGCCGGCCCCGTACGACGACGGCGGTGACGATCGTCTGCGCGACGGCCGTCTCGGCGCTCGGCTACATCCTCACGGTCCTGCTCCTGGGCCCCCTCATGGTCGCGCTGCACTCGCTGGCCGTCCGCACCGACCGCAAGACCGCGAACACCTTCGCCTGCACCGGCATCGTCCTGCTGGTGGGCGCCGCGCTGATCGCCGGGCCCGGCAACGAGCCGCTGGTCCTCAAACTGCTCGGCCCCGCCGCCTGGCTGCTGCTGCCCACCTCCCTGGGCACCGTGACCCGGCTGCGCGGCGCCTACCTGGAGGCCGTGCAGGCACGCGCCGAGCACGCGGAACGCACCCGGGAGGAGGAGGCGCGACGGCGCGTCACCGAGGAGCGCATGCGCATCGCCCGGGACCTGCACGACGTCGTCGCCCACCATCTCGTCCTGGCGAACCTCCAGGCCGGCGCGGTCGCCCGGATGCTGCCCGGCCGACCCGACGAGGCCGAGCGGATCGTCACCGACCTGTCCGGCACCACCTCCTCGGCGCTGCGCGAACTCAAGTCCACCGTCGGCCTGTTGCGACATCAGGTGGACCCCACGGCTCGCGCGACGGACACCGGGGACCGTACGGCTCACCCGACCGACACCGACCGGCCACCGACTCCCACCCCCGGCCTCGCACAGCTCCCGGACCTCGCCTCCTCGTTCCAGCACGCCGGCCTCGCGGTCACCCTCGCCACCGACGGAGACCCGCGTCCCCTGTCCGCCGGCGCCGCCCTCACGGCGTACCGGATCGTGCAGGAGGCCCTGACCAACGTCACCAAGCACGCCGTCACCGGCTCGGCCGAGGTACGGCTCGCCTACACCCACGACCGGCTGGTCGTCACGGTCCTCAACGCCGACGGCGCGAGACGGTCCGACTCCACCTCCCCCGGCGGCGGTTACGGCCTCATCGGCATGCGCGAGCGCGCCCACTCCGTCGGCGGCCGCATCCATATGGGCCACCGCCCGCAGGGCGGCTTCGAGGTCGTCGCCGAGTTGCCGGTGCAGCCGTACCGGCTGGAGGAACCCGCGGCCACCTGAGGCCCTGCCCCAGCCGTCACACCCGCCACACCAAACTTCCACTTGCTTAAGTCAATCAATTGCGATTAACTTGAGTGAGTCAAGCAATACCGATGTCCCTGAACCCCCTTTTGGCCCCGATGGAGGCACTTGCCATGTCCGACGCCCTTGCCCGACCCCCCGTAGCGGGGACATCCGCCGCGCCGAGGTCGAACGCCGTCGTGGCGGTGCTG
>NZ_LGDG01000088.1 GCF_001279775.1 Streptomyces sp. MMG1533
GCTCAGCGCAGCGTCACGCCGCCAACCGCTCCGCCTCCACAACAGCCTCCTCCAACGTGTCCACCACCGGCACCCCCACCACCTCAAGGCTCGCCCGCCCATGCGACCCCCCGGTGTACAACACGGCCCGCGCCCCCACATGCAGCGCCGCCACCGCATCATCGGCGGCATCCCCGATCACCACCGTACGAGCCGGATCCACCCCGACCAGCGCCCCGAGATGCCGCACCATGTGCTCCGCCTTGCTCCCCCCGGACGGCCCGACCCGCCCGTCGACACGCAAGAAGTGCGCCTCGATACCGAACCCCCGCACCAACGGCACGAGCTCGTCATGCACATACATGCTGAGGATCGACTGACTCCGCCCCGCCGACCCCCACCCGGCAAGCAGCTCCGCCGCCCCCGCGGTCAGCCCGCACCGCACCCGGTGCTCGGCGTAGTACCGATGGAAGACCTCATCCATGACCTCCCACTCGGCATCGGTCGGCAACCGCCCCATCAACCGCTCATAGAACTTCGGCACCGGCACGCAGTACAACGCCCGGTACTGCTCCATCGTGATCGGCGCCAGCCCCAACTCCGCGAACGCCGCGTTCGTCGCCCCGATGATCGCGTCATTGTCATGGAACAGCGTCCCGTTCCAGTCCCACACAATGTGCGCACCTGTCTGCTTCCCCATGTCAAAAACGTACCCGCCCTCACTGACAATCAAGAGGGCACGCAGGTCAGCGCGGCGTCATCGAAGGTTGATTCCGCCTCCATGGCCCGCCCTCACCCCCCAAGCCCCACCAGGTTCGGAATCTCCTGCGTGGCGAACCACAGCAGTTCATGATCCTCGGCCCCGTCCACCACGAACTGCGCGTCGTCGTCCCCATCGTCCGCCGCCGCCAGCGCCCCGGCCGCCGCGGCCACATCCGCCTCCGCGCCCCCGGCATCGACATGCACGGCCGCCGCCTTGGCCAACGGCACGCCCCCGGCAACCCGCACCTCACCCAGCGCCGCAGGATCAAGCGCCCGGTCGGGATCGGAGGTCGCCGCACCATCGGGCACATCCACAGCGACGACGACCCGCCGCCGCACCGCCTCGGCATCCGCCGCCAGCAACCGCAGCGAGCCCAGCGCGGCCCGGTTCAGCGCGGCGTACTCCAGTTCCTCGATGTCGTCGGACAGGTACCACTCACGCAGGGCCGGCGTAACCGCATACGCGACGAACTGCCCGCTCCCCAGCTCTCCGGTCTTGTACGCCTCGGCGAGCCCGGGAAGGGTCAGGGGAACGTAGACACGCATGGCTCGCCGCTTTCGTGGTCGAAGGCTCCTCGGGTCCTCTCGGAGGGCGTTCCGCTCCTCCGGAGGGCCTCCAGGATACGTGCGTGGGGTCCCCTTTCGAGCCCCTCCCCCCCCCCGTAAAGCCGTCCCCCCCACCCCCTGAAACCCACCCGGTACACCCCCGCCACGACGGGCTTTCCGCGCCCCCCGACCACTCTGATAGGTGAACATTCCGCCCACCCCGGCGAGGAGTCCCGCCACCTTGCCGTCGGTGTCCACCACCCCGTACAAGATCCCCAACCACGAAGTTACCGCCCGGTACCACCCGGGCCGATCGAGCGGGGACACCGATGAACAAGGTCATGACCAGGGCGAACCACCACCCCGGCGCCCGCCCGCCGAGCCGCCGCGACCCCCGCCGCCCCGGCGGCACACCACCCCGCACGCCCGGCGGAGGCACTCCCCGCACGACCACGCCCGACGGCCGCCCGCCAGGCTCACCGGGCGCGGCCGGAACGCCCACCCGCACCAGCCCGCCC
>NZ_LGDG01000089.1 GCF_001279775.1 Streptomyces sp. MMG1533
AACACAGTGGACGCGAGCAACTGAGGACAAGCCCTCGGCCTATTAGTACCGGTCACCTCCACACGTTACCGTGCTTCCAGATCCGGCCTATCAACCCAGTCGTCTACTGGGAGCCTTACCCCATCAAGTGGGTGGGAATACTCATCTCGAAGCAGGCTTCCCGCTTAGATGCTTTCAGCGGTTATCCCTCCCGAACGTAGCCAACCAGCCATGCCCTTGGCAGGACAACTGGCACACCAGAGGTTCGTCCGTCCCGGTCCTCTCGTACTAGGGACAGCCCTTCTCAATATTCCTGCGCGCGCAGCGGATAGGGACCGAACTGTCTCACGACGTTCTAAACCCAGCTCGCGTACCGCTTTAATGGGCGAACAGCCCAACCCTTGGGACCGACTCCAGCCCCAGGATGCGACGAGCCGACATCGAGGTGCCAAACCATCCCGTCGATATGGACTCTTGGGGAAGATCAGCCTGTTATCCCCGGGGTACCTTTTATCCGTTGAGCGACGGCGCTTCCACAAGCCACCGCCGGATCACTAGTCCCGACTTTCGTCCCTGCTCGACCCGTCGGTCTCACAGTCAAGCTCCCTTGTGCACTTACACTCAACACCTGATTGCCAACCAGGCTGAGGGAACCTTTGGGCGCCTCCGTTACTCTTTAGGAGGCAACCGCCCCAGTTAAACTACCCATCAGACACTGTCCCTGATCCGGATCACGGACCCAGGTTAGACATCCAGCACGACCAGACTGGTATTTCAACGACGACTCCACCTGAACTGGCGTCCAAGCTTCACAGTCTCCCAGCTATCCTACACAAGCCGAACCGAACACCAATATCAAACTGTAGTAAAGGTCCCGGGGTCTTTCCGTCCTGCTGCGCGAAACGAGCATCTTTACTCGTAGTGCAATTTCACCGGGCCTATGGTTGAGACAGTCGAGAAGTCGTTACGCCATTCGTGCAGGTCGGAACTTACCCGACAAGGAATTTCGCTACCTTAGGATGGTTATAGTTACCACCGCCGTTTACTGGCGCTTAAGTTCTCAGCTTCGCCCGACCGAAATCGGACTAACCGGTCCCCTTAACGTTCCAGCACCGGGCAGGCGTCAGTCCGTATACATCGCCTTACGGCTTCGCACGGACCTGTGTTTTTAGTAAACAGTCGCTTCTCGCTGGTCTCTGCGGCCACCCCCAGCTCGAGGAGCAAGTCCCCTCACCGGATGTGGCCCCCCTTCTCCCGAAGTTACGGGGGCATTTTGCCGAGTTCCTTAACCATAGTTCACCCGAACGCCTCGGTATTCTCTACCTGACCACCTGAGTCGGTTTAGGGTACGGGCCGCCATGAAACTCGCTAGAGGCTTTTCTCGACAGCATAGGATCATCCACTTCACCACAATCGGCTCGGCATCAGGTCTCACCCTCATGTGCGACGGATTTACCTATCACACGGGCTACACCCTTACCCCGGGACAACCACCGCCCGGGATGGACTACCTTCCTGCGTCACCCCATCACTCACCTACTA
>NZ_LGDG01000090.1 GCF_001279775.1 Streptomyces sp. MMG1533
AATGACACGACTTCGGCGGTACGCTTGAGCCCCGCTACATTGTCGGCGCGGAATCACTAGACCAGTGAGCTATTACGCACTCTTTCAAGGGTGGCTGCTTCTAAGCCAACCTCCTGGTTGTCTGTGCGACTCCACATCCTTTCCCACTTAGCGTACGCTTAGGGGCCTTAGTCGATGCTCTGGGCTGTTTCCCTCTCGACCATGGAGCTTATCCCCCACAGTCTCACTGCCGCGCTCTCACTTACCGGCATTCGGAGTTTGGCTAAGGTCAGTAACCCGGTAGGGCCCATCGCCTATCCAGTGCTCTACCTCCGGCAAGAAACACACGACGCTGCACCTAAATGCATTTCGGGGAGAACCAGCTATCACGGAGTTTGATTGGCCTTTCACCCCTAACCACAGGTCATCCCCCAGGTTTTCAACCCTGGTGGGTTCGGTCCTCCACGAAGTCTTACCTCCGCTTCAACCTGCCCATGGCTAGATCACTCCGCTTCGGGTCTTGAGCGCGCTACTGAATCGCCCTATTCGGACTCGCTTTCGCTACGGCTTCCCCACTCGGGTTAACCTCGCAACACACCGCAAACTCGCAGGCTCATTCTTCAAAAGGCACGCAGTCACGACGCA
>NZ_LGDG01000091.1 GCF_001279775.1 Streptomyces sp. MMG1533
TGCGCGACGCTCCCACGGCTTGTAGGCACACGGTTTCAGGTACTATTTCACTCCGCTCCCGCGGTACTTTTCACCATTCCCTCACGGTACTATCCGCTATCGGTCACCAGGGAATATTTAGGCTTAGCGGGTGGTCCCGCCAGATTCACACGGGATTTCTCGGGCCCCGTGCTACTTGGGTGTCTCTCAAACGAGCCGCTGATGTTTCGACTACGGGGGTCTTACCCTCTACGCCGGACCTTTCGCATGTCCTTCGCCTACATCAACGGTTTCTGACTCGTCCTGCCGCCGGCAGACGACAGAAGAGAGATCCCACAACCCCGCATACGCAACCCCTGCCGGGTCTCACACGTATACGGTTTGGCCTCATCCGGTTTCGCTCGCCACTACTCCCGGAATCACGGTTGTTTTCTCTTCCTGCGGGTACTGAGATGTTTCACTTCCCCGCGTTCCCTCCACATACCCTATGTGTTCAGGTATGGGTGACAGCCCATGACGACTGCCGGGTTTCCCCATTCGGAAACCCCCGGATCAAAGCCTGGTTGACGGCTCCCCGGGGACTATCGTGGCCTCCCACGTCCTTCATCGGTTCCTGGTGCCAAGGCATCCACCGTGCGCCCTTAAAAACTTGGCCACAGATGCTCGCGTCCACTGTGCAGTTCTCAAACAACGACCAGCCACCCGTCACACACCACTTCCGTGATGCTGCACCGGGGCCGGCA
>NZ_LGDG01000093.1 GCF_001279775.1 Streptomyces sp. MMG1533
GTGAGCTTGAGGATCGTTGTCACTGTGAAGTACGTGCCCGACGCCACTGGCGACCGGCACTTCGCCGATGACCTGACCGTCGACCGGGACGACGTCGACGGTCTGCTCTCCGAGCTGGACGAGTACGCGGTCGAGCAGGCGCTGCAGATCTCGGAGAACTCCGACGACGACGTCGAGGTCACCGTGCTGACGATCGGCCCGGAGGATGCCAAGGACGCGCTGCGCAAGGCGCTGTCGATGGGTGCCGACAAGGCCATCCACGTCGAGGACGACGACCTGCACGGCACCGACGCCATCGGCACCTCGCTGGTGCTGGCCAAGGCCGTGGAGAAGGCCGGCTTCGACCTGGTGATCTCCGGTATGGCCTCCACCGACGGCACCATGGGTGTGGTGCCGGCGCTGGTCGCCGAGCGCCTGGGGGTGCCGCAGGTGACGCTGCTGTCGCAGGTCCTGGTCCAGGACGGGACCGTCAAGGGCCGCCGGGACGGGGATGCCGCCTCGGAGCAGCTGGAGGCTTCCCTTCCCGCGGTGGTGTCGGTGACCGACCAGTCGGGTGAGGCCCGTTACCCGTCCTTCAAGGGCATCATGGCGGCCAAGAAGAAGCCGGTTCAGTCCTGGGACCTGTCCGACCTGGACATCGAGGCCGAGGAGGTCGGTCTGGAGGGCGCCCGCACGGTCGTCGACTCCGCGGCCCAGCGCCCGGCGCGCACCGCCGGCACGATCGTCAAGGACGAGGGCGAGGGCGGCAAGCAGCTCGCCGAGTTCCTCGCGGGCCAGAAGTTCATCTAGGCCCCACCCCCTCTTACCGCCCCTGAAGACTTCGCAATCCGCAGGAGAGCATTCCCATGGCTGAAGTTCTCGTCTACGTCGATCACGTGGACGGCGCCGTCCGCAAGCCCACCCTGGAGCTGCTGACCCTGGCGCGTCGCATCGGCGAGCCGGTCGCCGTCGCCCTCGGCAATGGCGCCGCCGACACCGCCGCCGTCCTCGGTGAGCACGGCGCGGCCCGGGTCCTCACCCACGACGCCGCCGAGTACGCCGACTACCTGGTCGTCCCGAAGGTGGACGCCCTGCAGGCCGCGTACGAGGCCGTGTCCCCGGCCGCCGTGCTGGTGCCGTCCTCCGCCGAGGGCAAGGAGATCGCCGCCCGCCTCGCGCTGCGCATCGGCTCCGGCATCATCACCGACGCCGTCGACGTCGAAGCCGGCGAGGCGGGCCCGGTGGCCACCCAGTCGGTGTTCGCCGCCTCCTTCACCACCAAGTCCCGCAGCGCCAAGGGCGCCCCGGTCATCACCGTCAAGCCCAACAGTGCCGCGGTGGAGGCCGCCCCGGCCGATGCGGCCGTCGAGGCCCTGGCCGTCACCTTCTCCGACCAGGCCACCGGCACCAAGGTCACCGCACGCACGCCGCGTGAGTCGACCGGGCGCCCGGAGCTGACCGAGGCCGCGATCGTGGTCTCCGGCGGCCGTGGCGTGGGCGGCGCCGAGAACTTCTCGGTCATCGAGGCCCTCGCCGACTCCCTGGGCGCGGCCGTCGGTGCCTCGCGTGCCGCGGTCGACGCGGGCTGGTACCCGCACACCAACCAGGTCGGCCAGACCGGCAAGAGCGTGTCCCCGCAGCTGTACATCGCCTCCGGCATCTCCGGCGCGATCCAGCACCGGGCCGGCATGCAGACCTCCAAGACCATCGTGGCGATCAACAAGGACGCCGAGGCCCCGATCTTCGACCT
>NZ_LGDG01000094.1 GCF_001279775.1 Streptomyces sp. MMG1533
CTAGAAGGTCGATGAAGATCTTGGTGAGGGGCTGTCCGGCCGTCAGGCCGGACAGCCCCTCCGGTCATGCACCGGCGGGTGCGAGGTGCCAGGTGCCACTGGTGTGGGTGAGTCCGAGGTTGATCAGTCGGCGGAGGTTGAGGGCGGCGGCTCGGGTGTGGAGCCAGGTGTCGTTCTTGAGGGTGCCGCGGTAGCGCAGGCGCCGGTTTCCGTGGTGGACGAGCCAGGCGACGGCGCGTTCGACCGGGGGGCGCCAGCGGCGGTAGTCGGCCTGCCAGCCGGGGTCGGTGGCTGCCTGGTGGCGGGCGGCTGCTTGGAGGTCGTGGTGCGGGCGGATGGTCAGGATGCGTCCGGCCCTGGCTTTGGTGCACAGCTCGCGCAGATGGCATCCGGTGCATAAGTTGCCGAAGGTGGCTTTGCGTTGGTGGTGCTGCCCGCCGGGGTCGGACAGGCCCACGGTGTGTCCGGCCGGGCAGGTCACGACGGCGGTGGTGGTGTCGATGGCGAAGTCGTCGAGGGTGAAGCCGCCCGGGACGGCGGGCCGCAGCGGGGCGGGCTTGAGGAACAGCCGGTGTCCGGCCCGGTCCAGGGCCTGGCGGGCGTCACCGGTGGAGTAGGCGGTGTCACCGAAGGCGTCCACCGGGGCGTCCTCGCCGGCGAGCAGCTCAAGACCCACCGCGGCCTCATGGTGCTCGGGCCCGGAGCCGGGCCGCAGGGCGACGGCGGTGTATAAGCCGGTCTCGGGCTCGATGGCCAGGTGGGCCTTGAAGCCGTCCTGCTGGTGGCTGCGGGTCTTGTGGACGTGGCGTGCTTCCGGATCGACGGTGGAGACCATCCGGTTCGGGGCGGTGCCTTGGGTGATGCGCCAGCGTCCGTCGCGGCCGTCGGAGTCCTCGGCGGGCTCGACGTCCTGGCCGGCGACCAGGGCCAGGATGCCCACCGCGTTCGCGGCTTTCTCCCCGAGTTGCTGTTCGGGCAGGTGGCCCAGCAGCCGCAGGGCATCTGTGACCAGCGCGTCGACCAGCTCGGCGCGGGCCTGCTCGTCGTTCCAGGAAATCTTCGGTTTGCCTGGGTCGGTGTAGTCGTGCGCACTGCACTGGGCAGCGGCGATTGTCCCGGCGCCGGGGACCTCGCGGATCACCGCGCGGACGGCGGCGATGATCTGGGTGACGGTGTCCTGGGTGGCTACCGCGTCGTCCAGCACGGTGGAGTCCAGCGCCCGGCGGTGCTTGCCCTTGAGGACACCGGTGGCCTTCACGACCTCGCGCACGGCCTCGAAGATGCGGTTCGGGCAGGCGGAACGGGCCAGTCGGCGGCGGAAGTAGGCCAGCAGCGACGGATCGAACGCCAGGTCGTGAAGTCCCAGGCCGCATGCGGCCTTCCACCGCAGGTCGCACCGCAGTTCCTGGACCGTCTCGAAGTCCGACAGCCCGTGCAGGGCCTGCAAGGTGACCGCGGCGGCCAGAATCTGCGGCGGCATGCTCGGCCGCCCGTTCGCCGACGGATACATGTCCACGAACATGGCCGCCGGGAACAGCTCGCCGCGGTGCTCGGCCAGGAACGCGAACACGCTCCCGGCCGGGATCAGATCCCGGCACGTCTCCCACACGTCCGGCCCGACCATCTCGCCGACCCACTCACCCATCGCCACACAACGAGTCTGGCCCTGCCGCTCACGCGGCAGGGCCAGAACCCCAAGATCTTCATCAGCCTTCTAG
>NZ_LGDG01000095.1 GCF_001279775.1 Streptomyces sp. MMG1533
TTCGGCGAGGAAGGAGCGCATCATCCATACCGCGATCGGCAGGTTCATGGCGGTGTAGAGGATGACCAGGGTCCACACGTTGTCGAGCATCCCGGCGTCTTTGACGATCAGGTAGACCGGCAGCAGGGCGGCGATGGCGGGGAGGAACTTGGTGGACAGGAAGAAGAACATCACGTCGGTCCATTTCTGGACCGGCTTGATGGACAGTGCGTAGGCCGCCGGCACCGCCAGGGCGAGCACGAGCAGCGTCGAAAGGATGCTGGCCATGGCCGAGTTGAGGAGGAAGGGGGTGATGTCCCGGCTGAACAGCAGCTTGTACTGGTCGAGGGTGAGGGGTGCGAGGGGGGTGGGCGGGTTGGTCGCGGCGTCGGCTTCCTGGTGGAAGGAGGTGAGGACCATCCAGGCCACGGGGGCGAAGAAGGCGAGGGTGGCGAGCCAGGCGACGAAGGTCCACAGCGGGGACAGTTTGGGAGTGCCGGAGTGGTCGTCGCCTGGGTGCAGGAGTTTTTTGAACCGTGTCCCGGGGGCGGTGGCTGCTGCGTGGGTCATCGGGATACCTCCTCGCGGAACAGCGACGCGATGGTGCGCAGGGCGAAGGTCGCGATCACGATGGAGCCGAGGACGACGATCACGCCGGCGGCGGCTGCTTCGCCGTACTCGTATTTGCGGAACATGGTCAGGTAGATCTCGTAGGGCAGGTTGGTGGTCTGTGAGCCGGGTCCGCCCTGGGTGATGGTGTAGACGGCGTCGAAGGTCTGCACGACGTAGATCGTGCCGAGCAGGATGCCCAGTTCGAGGTACTGGCGCAGGTGCGGCAGGGTGATGAACCGGAAGATCGCCAGGGGGGAGGCGCCGTCGACCCGGGCCGCTTCCAGGACGTCACCGGGCTGCGCCTGCAGCCCGGCCAGGAGGATCAGCATCATGAACGGGGTCCACTGCCACACCAGGGAGACCACGACGGCGGGCATCGGGTAGGAGGAGATCCAGTCGACGGTGGGCCCGTTGTCGGCGCCGAAGAAGCGGTAGACGGCGTTGAGGGTGCCGTTGAGCAGGCCGTAGTCGGGGTTGTAGATGGCGTGCTTCCACAACAGTGACGCGGCGACCGGCATGACGAGGAACGGCGCGATGAGCAGGGTGCGTGCCAGGCCCCGGCCGATGAAGCGGCGGTCGAGCAGCATCGCCAGGCCCAGGCCGAGGATCACGCTGATGAGGACCACCGACGCGGTGAGCACGATGGTGTTGAGGACCGCGGTGCGCAGCCGCTCGTCGGTGAAGACGAAGGTGAAGTTGGACAGGCCGACGAAGTGCCGCTCGCCCGGTTTGAGGATGTTCCACTGGAAGGTGGAGATGACGATCGTGGCCACGAACGGCAGCTGCGTGACGACGATGGTGAAGATGAGCGCGGGCAGCAGCGGGATGCGCCGGCGCCACTTGCTGACTGCGGTGGACGTGCGCGGACGGCGGCTGGTCAATGGCGTTTTCTTGGGTGCTTCGATAAGCGTGGTCATGGACTTTCCTCCGCCGGTGACGGCCGGGGTCGGGAAGCGTGCCCGGCCGGCACCGGGGCCGGCCGGGCACTGCAGGTCACTTCTGGTAGTTCTTGGCGACTTCCTCGGCGA
>NZ_LGDG01000096.1 GCF_001279775.1 Streptomyces sp. MMG1533
TTCGGCGAGGAAGGAGCGCATCATCCATACCGCGATCGGCAGGTTCATGGCGGTGTAGAGGATGACCAGGGTCCACACGTTGTCGAGCATCCCGGCGTCCTTGACGATCAGGTAGACCGGCAGCAGGGCGGCGATGGCGGGGAGGAACTTGGTGGACAGGAAGAAGAACATCACGTCGGTCCACTTCTCGACCGGCTTGATGGACAGCGCGTACGCCGCCGGCACCGCCAGGGCGAGCACCAGCACCGTCGAAAGGATGCTGGCCATGGCCGAGTTGAGGAGGAAGGGGGTGATGTCCCGGCTGAACAGCAGCTTGTACTGGTCGAAGGTGACCGGGGCGAAGGGGGTCGGCGGGTTGGTCGCCGCGTCGGCCTCCTGGTGGAAGGAGGTCAGCACCATCCACGCCACCGGCGCGAAGAACGCCAGCGTGGCCAGCCAGGCGACGAACGTCCACAGCGGCGACAGGCGCGGGGAGCCTGGGTCGTCCTTGCCGCGGAGGAGCTTCTTGAACCTGCCCCCTCGGGGGGCGAGGGCTGCGTGGGTCATCGGGAGGTCTCCTCGCGGAACAGCGACGCGATGGTGCGCAGCGCGAAGGTCGCGATGACGAACGCGCCGAGCACGACGACGACACCGGCGGCGGCCGCCTCGCCGTACTCGTACTTGCGGAACATGGTCAGGTAGATCTCGTACGGCAGGTTGGTCGTCTGCGAGCCGGGGCCGCCCTGGGTGATGGTGAAGACCGCGTCGAAGGTCTGCACGACGTAGATCGTGCCGAGCAGCACACCCAGCTCGATGTACTGGCGCAGGTGCGGCAGCGTGATGTGGCGGAAGGTCTGCAGAGCCGAGGCCCCGTCCATACGGGCCGCCTCCAGGACGTCACCGGGCTGCGCCTGCAGCCCGGCCAGCAGGATCAGCATCATGAACGGCGTCCACTGCCACACCAGCGACACCACGACGGCCGGCATCGGATAGGAGGAGATCCAGTCGACGGTGGGCCCGTTGTCGGCGCCGAAGAGGCGGTAGACGGCGTTGAGGGTGCCGTTGAGCAGGCCGTAGTCGGGGTTGTAGATGGCGTGCTTCCACAGCAGCGCGGCCGCGACCGGCATGACCAGGAACGGGGCGATGAGCAGCGTGCGCGCAAGCCCCCGGCCCACGAACCGGCGGTCGAGCAGCATCGCCAGGCCCAGTCCGAGGATCACGCTGATGACCACCACCGACGCGGTGAGCACGACGGTGTTGAGGACCGCCGTGCGCAGCCGCTCGTCGGTGAAGACGAACGAGAAGTTGGACAGGCCGACGAAATGCCGCTCGCCCGGCTTGAGGATGTTCCACTGGAAGGTGGAGATGATCAGCGTGGCCACGAAGGGCAGCTGCGTGACGACGATGGTGAAGATGAGCGCGGGCAGCAGCGGAACGCGCCGCTTCCACTTGGCCGCCGAACCCGAGGACTTCCGGGGACGGACGGGTGGGGGAGCCTGCTTGGGGGGTGCGGTGAGCGTGGTCATGAATGGTTCCTCTGCCGGTGACGGCCGGGGTCGGGAAGCGTGCCCGGCCGGCACCGGGGCCGGCCGGGCACTGCAGGTCACTTCTGGTAGTTCTTGGCGACTTCCTCGGCGA
>NZ_LGDG01000097.1 GCF_001279775.1 Streptomyces sp. MMG1533
GCCAGTAGCAGCGCGAGATTACCCACCAGATCACGCCATACCGCCCCGAGCCCCGTGCAACATCCCAAAACCCCTCCGGACGGACGCGCAGTGCAGGGGAAATTCGTCCCGCCCGGTGCGCAGGCGGCCACGGCTGCGTCGTCGGCGACGTCGTACACCACTCCCTGCGTGCTGCCGACGCCCCAGACGCCATCCTCCGCGAACTCGCCCTGGAAGCAGTGGACTTGTGGTCGGCGCTCTGGAGTGACGTCATCCACGACCGCCTCGATCGGCGGGCCGCCATCGGCACCCCGATCGCCGAGTGTGGTCCGGACCGGCTGGTCAACGGGGGGCTGGCGTTGGTGGGAGCAGGCGCTGGAAAGGTACGAGCGCGCACGGCTCGCCAGTGTCCAGGCGTCCGTCCGGACGGACAGGAGTCAGCCGCTCCTTCGCACGTCAGGTCGCCTGGACGGACCCAGGCCGGAGTGCCGAGGTCAGGGCAGTACGACGATCTTGCGGCCCTGACCGGCTGCGAACTGCTCCAGTGCCTGCGGGTACTGGGTCAGCGGCATCCGGTGGCTGATGAACACCTGCGGATCGAGCACCCCGGTGGCAAACAGCTCCGCCGCGCGCTCGTAGCTGTGCAGCACCGCCATGGAGCCCGTGATGGTGATCTCCTGGTTGTAGATGCGGTACGGCGAGATGGTGGCCGTCGTCGCGTAGTCGGAGACCCCGAACTGGAGGAACGTTCCGGCCTTGGCAACGCGTTCCAGGCCGTCCTGGATGGCCGCGGCGTTGCCGGTCGCGTCGACCACCACGTCCCAGCCGGCCGGCCGCCCCAACTCGTCCGCGGAGAGGGCGGCTTGGGAACAGCCCAGTTTCTCGGCCGTAGCCAGTCGCTCCGCGTTGACGTCGACGACGTCCACCGAGGCGGCTCCGGTGCGCTTGGCCAGCTCCAGCATCATCAGGCCCATCGTCCCGCTGCCGTAGATCAGTACATGGGAGCCGAGCCTGCTGTTGAGCACGTCGTAACCGCGCACTGCGCAGGACAGCGGCTCGATCAGTGCCGCATCCTGGACGTCCACGTGGTCGGGCAGCCGTACGCAGTTGGCGACGGGTGCCACGGCGTACTCGGCGGCGCCGCCGGCCACGGTCACTCCGATCGCCTGCCACCGGTCGCAGAGGTTGTTGCGGCCGGCCCGGCAGTAGCGGCACTCGTTGCAGTACAGCGAGGGGTCCACGGCGACCCGGTCGCCGATCTTCAGTTCGGTGACGTCGCTCCCGAGACCCACGACCTCGCCGGCGAACTCGTGGCCCGGGACGATGGGCAGCTTCGGGGCGAACTCGCCCTGGAGGATGTGCAGATCGGTCCCGCACAACCCGCAGGCCGCTACGTCGATCACGACCTGGCGCGGCCCGGGGGTCGGGTCGGGCACCGTGGTGACGGTGACCTTGCCGGGGGCTTCGATGACGGCGGCTTTCACTTGACTGCTCCTAGGGACAGGCCGCGGACGAGTTTGTCCTGGGCGGCGAAACCGGCGATGAGGACGGGCAGGGAGACCAGGGTGGCGGCGGCGCAGAGCCGGGCGAGGAAGAGGCCTTCGTTGGTGATGAAG
>NZ_LGDG01000098.1 GCF_001279775.1 Streptomyces sp. MMG1533
GGTGGTGTCGGTGGGGGTGTCGGTGGTGGGTGTGGTCTGGGGGGTGCGGGGCTTGGGGATGAGGGTGGCGATGAGGAAGGCGAGGAGGGCTGCTCCGGCGCCGATGGCCATGACGATTTTGAAGCCGTTTTCGGAGGGGAGGGCGTGGCCGCCGAAGTCGGTGGTCATCTGGGCGAGGATGACGCCGGCGAGGGCGCTGGCGAAGCTGGTGCCCAGGGAGCGCATGAGGGTGTTGAGGCTGTTGGCGGCGCCGGTCTGGGTGGGGTCGACGGCGCCCATGATGAGGGCGGGCAGGGCGCCGTAGGTGAAGCCGATGCCGCCGCCGATGATGCAGGAGACCAGGACGAGGTGCCAGACCTCGGACATGAGGATGATGTTGAGGCTGTAGCCGGTGGCGACGATGAGTGCGCCGGTCATGAGGGTGACCTTGGGGCCCTTGGCTTTGGTGAGGGCGGCGGAGACGGCGGACATGGCCATCATGACCAGGCCCTGGGGGGCGAGGACGAGGCCGACGGTGAGCATGGACTTGCCGAGGCCGTAGCCGGTGGTCTGGGGCAGTTGGAGGAGCTGCGGCAGGACCAGGGACATGGCGAACATGGAGAAGCCGAGGGCGATCGAGGCGAGGTTGGTGAACAGGACCTGGGGGCGGGCGGTGGTGCGCAGGTCGACCAGGGGCTGGGGGGTGCGCAGTTCGTACAGGCCCCAGGTGAGGAGGATGGCGATGGAGGCGGTGCCGAGGCCGAGGGTGGTGGCGCTGGTCCAGCCCCAGTCGCCGCCCTTGGAGACGGCGAGGAGCAGGGTGAGCAGGCCGGCTGAGAGGCCGAGTGAGCCGGTGAGGTCGAAGCGGCCGCCGGCGCGGACGGTGGATTCGGGCAGGATCAGCAGGACGAGGAGGAAGGCGGCGGCGCCGAGGGCGGCGGAGGTCCAGAAGAGGATGTGCCAGTCGAAGTTGTCGGCGATGAAGGCGGCGGAGGGCAGGCCGAGGGCGCCGCCGACGCCGAGGGAGGCGCTCATCATGGCGGTGGAGCCGGCGAGGCGTTCGGCGGGCAGTATGTCGCGCATGATGCTGATGCCGAGGGGGATGACGCCGGCGGCCAGGCCCTGGAGGGCTCGTCCGGTGATCATGGGGATGACGGAGTCGCTGAGTGCGCAGACCACGGAGCCGGCGATCAGCAGGATGATGCTGATCAGGAGCATGCGGCGTTTGCCGTACATGTCGCCGAGGCGGCCGACGACGGGGGTGGCGACGGCGGCGGCGAGCAGGGTGGCGGTGACGGCCCAGGCGGTGTTCGAGGCCGAGGCGTCCAGGAGCTTGGGCAGTTCGGGGACGATCGGGATGATCAGGGTCTGCATGAGGGCGACGACGATTCCGGCGAAGGCCAGCACCGCCACGACGGCGTTCGACCTCGGCGCGGCGGATGTCCCCGCTACGGGGGGTCGGGCAAGGGCGTCGGACATGGCAAGTGCCTCCATCGGGGC
>NZ_LGDG01000099.1 GCF_001279775.1 Streptomyces sp. MMG1533
GGTTGCGTCCAGGGAAGTGGTGTACGGGTTCGACCTGATCCGGGGGTTTGCTCCGGCATTGGGGATGGTGCCCGCATAGATGAACGGCCACCGGCTGATCTTCGAAGTGTCGAAGCCTCGAAGGAGATCAGCACGATGACCGCACCAGACAGTCTGCCCCTGCACGCCCTCGCCGAAGACAACCTCGCCGCGGCGAGTCCCGATCTGCTGCGCGCGATGGTCAAAACGTTCGCCGACGCGCTCATGTCCGCGGAGGCCGATGCCCTCTGCAATGCCGAATACGGGCAGGTCAGCGACGAACGCGTCAACCACCGCAACGGCTATCGCCCGCGCGAGTGGGACACCAGGGCCGGCACCGTCGAACTGGCCATCCCCAAGCTCAGGACCGGCAGTTACTTCCCGCACTGGCTGCTGGAGCGGCGCCGCCGGGCCGAACAGGCCCTGATCTCGGTGGTCGCCACCGCCTACCTGCTCGGTGTCAGCACGCGCCGGGTCGAGAAGCTCGCCGAGTCCCTCGGCGTCACCCAGCTGTCGAAGTCCCAGGTCAGCACGATGGCCAAGCACCTGGACGAGCAGGTCGCCGCGTTCCGCAACCGCCCCTTGGACCAAGGGCCCTACGCCTTCGTCTGGGTCGACGCGCTCACCCAGAAGGTCCGCGAGGGCGGCCGCATCATCAACGTCCACGCACTGATCGCGGTCGGCGTCAACGCCGACGGCCACCGCGAGATCCTCGGCATCGACGTGGCCACCGCCGAGGACGGCGCCGGCTGGCTCGCCTTCCTGCGCTCCCTGATCGCCCGCGGCCTGTCCGGCGTCCAACTCGTCGTCTCCGACGCGCACATCGGACTGGTCAACGCGATCGGCGCCACCCTGCCCGGCGCGAGCTGGCAGCGCTGCCGCACCCACTACGCCCGCGCACTGCTGAGCCAGGTGCCCAAGTCGGCCCAGCCGTGGGTGGCCACCCTGCTGCGGACAGTCTTCGAACAGCCCGACACCGACGCCGTCCAGGCCCAGATGCGCCACGTCCTGGACGCCCTGGAGGCCAAGTTCCCCAAAGCAGCAGCCCACTTGGACGCCGCACAGGGCGACGTTCTGGCGTTCACCGCATTCCCGCGCGAGATCTGGCGGCAGATCTGGTCGAACAACCCGCAGGAACGACTCAACAAGGAGATCAGGCGTCGCACGGACGTGGTCGGCATCTTCCCCGACCGCACCGCTCTGATCCGCCTGGTCGGCGCGGTGCTGGCCGAGCAGAACGACGAATGGACCGAAGCCCGCCGCTACATGGGACTCGACCTCCTGGCCAAGGCCCGCCTCCACCCGATCGAGTCACAAACCGACGAGACCATCGTCCCGACCGAACTCACCGCCTAGCCTCAAAGAAGAGATCACCGAGTGGCCGTCAATACACCACTCCCGCGGACGTGACC
>NZ_LGDG01000100.1:0-34924 GCF_001279775.1 Streptomyces sp. MMG1533
CCATCACTCCGGCCCCCGCCTCCAGCACATGCCGCGCCCGCACCCGCGGCAGCCCCAGCCGGCCCGGCTGCATCGTGCGTACGGCGATCACCTTGAGCTTCCGGTCCAGGTACGCCACGTCGATGGGCATCCGCATCCGGAACGTGTGGACACTGCCCGCGGGGGAGAGAAGCATCGCCCCGTCTATCGAGTCCCGGCCCAGCAGGCCCTTCGTGCGGGCCCGGTACGAGGCGGCGATCTCCAGCGGAACGCTGACGGCCACCCCGTCCTCGCCCGGTACGACCAGGTTCCCCCGCCCGTCACGCCAGCGCCCCATGCCCGAGCCCCCTCCCTTTGCGCGTCCGCGCCTCCCTATTCATACGTGACACTGCGACTACGTTGGTCGCCGATTGCCGCGAGAGGCGAGACGAGACGAGGTTTCCCATGCGGAAGATCATCCTGACGATGTCGATGTCTCTCGACGGCTACATCGAGGGCCCCGGCCACGACATCGGCTGGCACCGGGTCGACGAAGAACTGCACCGGCACTTCAACGACCTGGTCGGGGCGATGGGCGGCCTGCTGTCCGGCCGGGTGACCTACGAGCTGATGGCCGGCTTCTGGCCCACCGCCGACACCGACCCCGAGGCCTCCCCGGTCATCGCCGAGTTCGCCGCCATCTGGCGGGAGATTCCGAAGATCGTGTATTCGCGGACGCTGGAGCAGGCGGGCTGGAACACCACCGTCGTGCGGGAGGTCGTCCCCGAGGAGGTCCGGGCCCTCAAGGAACAACCGGGCGGCGACCTCGGCCTCGGCGGCGCCGACCTCGCCGCGGAGTTCCTCCGCCACGACCTCGTCGACGAGTTCCGGGTCTACGTCCATCCCGTCCTCGTCGGAGCCGGCACCCCCCTCTTCCCGGCGTCCGGGACCTTGGCATCCCTTCGGCTCACCGAGTCCCACCCCTTCGGCAACGGCGTGGTACTCCTGCGCTACGAGCGCGACCGGTCCGCGGAGGCCTGACCACGCGCCGGCACCACCGACCCGTAATGGTGTTGTCCGCCACGGCGCCGCCGGATAGGAAGTCTCCATGACTGGACTCGGTGCCGTGTTCCGCCCTCAGCTGCCCCCCGAGCGACTGCGCGCGCTCGCCCGCCTCGCGGACGAGACCGGACTCGAGGAACTCTGGTTGTGGGAGGACTGCTTCCGCGAGGGCGGCATCTCCACGGCCGCCGCCGCCCTCGCCTGGACCGAGCGGGTGCGTATCGGCGTCGGCCTGCTCCCGGTCCCGCTGCGCAACGTCGCCATCACCGCGATGGAGGCGGCCACACTGCACCGGATGTTCCCGGGCCGGGCGATCCTGGGTGTCGGGCACGGCGTGCAGGACTGGATGGGGCAGGTCGGGGCGCGCGCCGAGTCGCCCCTCACGCTGCTCCGCGAGCACCTCGTAGCGCTGCGGGCCCTGTTGCGCGGCGAGCGGGTGACGACCGACGGCCGGTACGTCAAGCTCGACGACGTCGGCCTCGACTGGCCGCCGAACGCGCCGGACGGTCCCGTCGAGATGTTCACCGGCGCCACCGGCCCGCGCACACTGCGTCTGGCCGGGGAGGCCGCGGACGGCACCGTCCTCCATGCGGGCACCGCGCCCGACGGGGTACGACGGGCCCGCGGGCTCATCGACGAGGGCCGGGCGTCGGCTGGCCGTACCGACCCGCACAAGGTGGTCGTCTACCTCCTCACCGCCACCGGCCCGGACGCCGCGGCCCGCCTCCGCGCCGAGCTGACGGCCGAGGGCCTGGACACGGTCCCGGACCTCGGTGTCGCCGGGGACGCCGGCACCGTGGCGAAGGCCGTCCAGCGCCTCGCCGACGCCGGTGCCGACACGGTGATCCTCCAGCCGACCGCCGACGAACCGGACCAGGAGGGCTTCCTGCGGTTCACCGCGGAGGAGGTCCGGCGGCTGGTGCCATGAGCGTGCCGGTGAACGACGTACGCGTCCCGACGGTGGTCCGGGCTCGCGCGCAGTGTCTCCTCCTCACCGCCCGCGTACGGCACACCCGAAGTGCCCGGTGCATCCTGAACATCCCGGCTCGTCATGCCGCAAAAATCAGCAGCGCCCACTGACATCGTCCTGGCACGATCACTGGCATGGCAGAGCAGCAGCACAGCACGGCGGAACACGGCCGACGCGGTTTCGAGGAGCTCGTCGCCGAGGGCGTCGCCGTCCCCACCGACGGCTGGGACTTCTCCTGGTTCGAGGGGCGGGCCACCGAGGCGCGGCCCTCCTGGGGCTACGCGCGCTCGAAGGCCGACCGGCTGGCTGACGCGAGCGCCGCGCTCGACCTCCAGACCGGCGGCGGGGAGGTCCTCGACTTCGCCCTCCGCGCCGCCCCGAAGGCACCCGCGCTCACCGTCGCGACCGAGGGCTGGCCGCCGAACGTGGCCAAGGCCACCGCCCTCCTCCGCCCGCGCGGCGTCGCCGTCGTCGCCTCGCCGGAGGACGCGCCGCTGCCCTTCGCGGACGCGACCTTCGACCTCGTGGTGAGCCGGCATCCCGTCAGCCCCAACTGGCCGGAGATCGCCCGCGTACTGGAGCCCGGCGGCACCTACTTCGCCCAACACGTCGGCCCCAGAAGCGTGTTCGACCTCGTCGAGCACTTCCTCGGGCCCCTGGCGCCGGAGATCAGCGCCGACCGCCACCCCGACCGCGAACGCGCCGACGCCGAAGCCGCGGGCCTGGAGATCGTCGACCTGCGCGCCGAGCGCCTGCGCGTGGAGTTCCACGACATCGCGGCCGTCGTCCACTTCCTGCGCAAGGTGGTCTGGATGGTCCCGGGCTTCACTGTCGAGGCCTACGAACCCCAACTGCGCGCACTCCACGAGCGGATCGAGGCCGAGGGCCCCTTCGTCGCCCACAGCAGTCGCCATCTCTTCGACGCCCGAAAGCCGAAGTCGTAGGGATCACGCGCTCACGCGTGCGCCCCCGCCGTCACCTCCCCGATCACCAACGTCGCCTTCGCCTCCAGCACTTCGCCCACCCGCTCCGCCTGCTCGCCCAACTCCCGCTCCTGCCGCGCGGTCAGGCGTCCGATCGGCTCCACCGTGACGGTCGTACGCCGTCCCTGGCGGCGCTGGTGCCACACCCCCGCCACCACCCCGTCGACGAGCAGCACGGGATAGTTCCCGGCCTGGCCGCCCGCCAGCGCCCGCCGGTAGGCGGCTCCCGGGAACAACAGCTCGCGCGGCTGCACGGCGATGGCGTACGCGTCGAAGTAGGGCAGCAGGCGTACACCCGGGACCGGCCCGTCGGGGAAGGCGGTGTCACCGGCCGCCACCCACGCCGGCGCGCCCTCGAAGGCGACCTCCTCGATCTCGCCCGCCTCCGCCAGCTCCCGGAACAGCCCGCCGGCCCAGCCGCCCGGTGCCGCGAGCCACTTGGCGAAATGCGCCGATGTCGAGGGGCCGTAGGCGCGCAGATATCGCCGGACGAGCTCACGCACCGCCTCCTGGGGCGGCAGCGGGTCGAAGTGCGGCGGCCGGGTGTACGTCACCTTGCGGCCCCGGTTCGGGCCGAAGCACAGGGCGCCCGACTGGCCCGCCCGGTGCATCACCTGCCGCCAGCGCGGCCACAGGTCCTGGAAAGCGGGCATCACCGGGTCGCCGGCCCAGGGGCCGGTACGGGCGACGACCTCCTCGGTCAGCTCGTCGACGGTCAGACACACGCCGTCCAGGGCATCCCCGATCGCCGCCACGATCTGCCGCGCCTGCTCCTCGGTGACCCGGACGTCCGGCGCGAAGGGGCTCGCGCCGGACGGTACGGCCGTCAGTGCGGCACTCCACAGCGGCTGTTCACGCGTGGCGAGCAGGTGGACGGTCCCGCGCGGACCGTGTGTCTTCACCAGCGAACGGTCCTCCCACAGCGCCGCCCGTACGTCAGCCCGGGTCGTCCCCGTGCCCCGCACCCCCACCGACACCTCCGCCGCGGACAGCACCTGCGCATGGGCGGCGAGCATCGCACCGACGATGTCGGCGGCCGGAGTGCCCTCCTCGGCAGGAGTGGCCAGGAACTGACGTTCCAGCCGCCGTGCACCGGCCTGATCCCACGTGATTCTCACGGTCATGGGGACGACGCTAGGCGCGAACGAGGTCAGAACGTGTCCTAGTTCCCCGACCCGGTGCCGCGCGGCGGAGGGGGCTGCGCGGTGCCGCGTCAAAGGTGCGCGCACCTCCGGGGTCACCCGGAAGGGGGAACCGCACCAAATCTCCCGGATCTCTTCGCGCTCCACCCGATTGTGCCGAGAATCCGCTGGGTTCCGGCCATGGAGCCACCCCGAAGGGGCCCCTGGACGACCACCGTGCCGTCGCCGTCCGACTCCGGAGAGTAGTTGTGGCACGCCGATGCACGCAGCATCACTTACGAAGGGTTATGGTGGAAACCCCCCCTCGGGCCGGTCCGTATCCCCCCCACGGACCGGCCCGTTTTTTCTGTGTACGGGGGGCACTCTCAAGGGGGCGGCAAATACGCCCACCCAGGGGCGCGGGGCCGCGAAGTGCCCCACGGGAGGCGCCTCAACCCACCCACATCCCACACCACGCGCCCGCGATACCCTTCGCTCCGCGGGGACCGCCACCGTACGGAGGGGCTGACAATCACGTGAACCTGCGCGACAAGCTTCGCGGCCTGCTCGTCAGGCTGTACGCGCGCCGGGTGGAAGGCCACCTGGACCACGCCCAGGTGCCCAAGCACATCGGCGTCGTCATGGACGGCAACCGGCGCTGGGCGAAGGCAGCGGGTTCCACCACAGCCCAGGGCCACCGGGCCGGTGCGGACAAGATCGACGAGTTCCTCGGCTGGTGTACCGAGACGGACGTCGAGGTCGTCACCCTCTGGCTGTTCTCCACGGACAACTTCGACCGGCCGCAGGAAGAGCTCGTCCCGCTCTTCGGGATCATCGAGGACGTCGTCCGTTCCCTCGCTGCCGACGGCCGCTGGCGTGTGCACCACGTCGGCACGCTCGACCTGCTGCCGGAGGGCATGCAGCGCACCATCAAGGAGGCCGAGGAGGCCACCGAGAAGGTCGACGGAATACTGGTCAACGTCGCCATCGGCTACGGCGGCCGCCAGGAGATCGCCGACGCGGTCCGCTCGATGATCCTGGACGCCGCCGACAAGGGCACCTCGATGGAGGAGCTCGCCGAGTCCGTCGACGTCGACATGATCGGCCGCCACCTCTACACCGGCGACCAGCCCGACCCCGACCTGGTGATCCGTACCAGCGGCGAACAGCGGCTGTCCGGATTCATGCTGTGGCAGACCGCCCATTCGGAGTACTACTTCTGCGAGGTCTTCTGGCCGGCCTTCCGCAAGGTCGACTTCCTGCGCGCCCTGCGTGACTACGCCGCGCGTCACCGGCGTTACGGCGGCTGACACGGGGACGGTCGCCGGGCGACCCGAATACCCCGTTTGGGGTGGAAGTAACAAGGAGTTCACCAGCGCGCCGTCATATGCACTGGCATGGCGGCGCATGTTCGAGGGCATAAGCCAAGCAGGTCGACGCCCGAACCACGGGTGTCGTATCTCAGCGGACGGCACGGGGCCGTCCGCCCGGGAGGCCCTTTGCACCAGCCCGACCGTGCGGTCACAGCGCGGACGACGACGCGGAGGGCCGGTTTTCGGCCCGTGCAGAGCGGCCGACGACCGGTCCAGCTCCACTCCGTCGCTCCCCGACCTCATCCGAGGGGGTACGTCCTTCCGTGGTGACCAGCACAAAGCGCCACAAGCCCGACCGGCGCACTTATGTTCTCGACACCAGCGTCCTGCTGGCCGACCCGCACGCCCTGAACCGCTTCGACGAGCATGAAGTAGTGCTGCCGATCGTCGTGGTCACGGAGCTGGAGGCCAAGAGGCACCATCCCGAACTCGGCTACTTCGCCCGGCAGGCACTGCGCCTGCTGGACGAGTTCCGCGTCCGGCACGGCCGCCTCGATGCCCCCATCCCGATCGGGGAACTCGGCGGGACCGTCCGTGTCGAGCTCAACCACTCGGACCCCAGCGTGCTGCCCAGCGGCTACCGCCTCGGGGACAACGACTCCCGCATCCTCGCGGTCGCCCGCAATCTGCAGGCCGAGGGGTTCGACGTCACAGTCGTGTCGAAGGATCTCCCGCTCAGGATCAAGGCCTCGTCCGTCGGTCTCCTCGCCGAGGAGTACCGCGCCGAGCTCGCCATCACGGACGCCTCCGGCTGGACCGGAATGTCCGAACTGACCCTGCCCGGCGAGCAGGTCGACATCCTCTTCGAGGAGGGGCACGTCTACGTCCCCGAGGCCGCGGACCTGCCCGTGCACACGGGTCTGACCATCCAGTCGGAGCGTGGCAAGGCGCTCGGCCGGGTCACGCCCGAGGGCAACATCCGGGTGGTCCGCGGGGATCGCGAGGTGTTCGGCATCAAGGGCAGGAGCGCCGAGCAGCGCATCGCGCTCGATCTGCTCCTCGACCCGGACGTCGGGATCGTGTCCATGGGCGGCCGGGCCGGCACCGGCAAGTCGGCGCTCGCGCTGTGCGCGGGCCTGGAGGCGGTCCTGGAGCGCCGTCAGCACCAGAAGGTGATGGTCTTCCGGCCGCTGTACGCGGTGGGCGGGCAGGAGCTCGGTTATCTGCCCGGCTCCGAGGCCGAGAAGATGAGCCCCTGGGCACAGGCAGTCTTCGACACGCTGTCCGCGGTCACCAGCCGCGAGGTCATCGAGGAGGTCACCGCGCGCGGGATGCTGGAAGTGCTCCCGCTCACCCACATCCGCGGCCGCTCCCTGCACGACGCGTTCGTGATCGTGGACGAGGCGCAGTCGCTGGAACGGAACGTCCTGCTGACCGTTCTGTCCCGGATCGGCGCGAATTCGCGGGTCGTTCTGACCCACGATGTGGCGCAAAGGGACAATCTGCGGGTCGGTCGCTACGACGGTGTCGTCGCCGTCGTCGAGAAGCTGAAGGGGCATCCGCTCTTCGCCCATGTCACGCTGACGCGGTCCGAGAGGTCCCAGATCGCGGCGCTTGTGACCGAAATGCTGGAGGACGGGCAGGTCTGACCCTCACGCCCCATCTCGGGGTGGTTACGCGTCAGTTGGCGCCGTTCGGAAAGGCAGTGAGCCTAGCCGGGCGGCGCCTTCGCGTGTGGAGGTTTCTCGGAATCCCTTGGCCCAAACAGGATGTGAGCTTTCACACGCAACTCAGAATTGCCTTGTGGCGTCCGGTTACGGCAGAGTCTCAGTCCTGTCAGGCCCCGCATACGGCACACCTGTACCCCCAGCGGTACGGCACCACAGAAGCACCACATCAACTCCATACCGTTGCTGTATGCCGCCCGTCACCACGCGGCGCTCCCCGCAAGGGAGTTGCCCACGGGCCCGCGCCTCCGTGACCCCGCAGTTGGGAGGCCAGTGCCAGGGGCACGATTGCGTCCGCCAGGGTCACCTAAGCGGGCGATGCTGGAAGGAAACCGTGTGAGCCCGATTTCGGTCCGGGGATTCGCAGTGGCCTCGGCCACGGCGGTCACCGCTGTCGGAAGCGTCGTCGGAGTTGCCTCGGGCAGCACCGCGCAGAACAACGACGCCGAGGCGACGGCAGCCGACTCGACGCTCCTCGCGGACATACCCGCGGGTCAGCAGGCCCAGGTGCAGACCGCCTCCCTGACACAGCAGGCGGACATCCAGGCCATCGCCGCCGATGCGAGCGCCAAGAAGGTGGCGGAGGAAGCGGCCCGCAAGGCTGCCGCCCAGACCGCGATCGAGAAGAAGGAAGCCGCCGAGAAGGCCGCCGAGGCCGCCAAGGCTGCCAAGGAGCGCGCCGAGACGAAGGCCGCGGCCAGCAGGAGCTCCTCCAGCTTCCCCGTCCAGAGCTCGTACACCATCGCGCAGATCCAGGCGATGGCGCAGTCGATGGTGCCGAGCGGTCAGTACCAGTGCTTCAGCAACATCGTGGACCACGAGTCCAGCTGGAACTACCAGGCCGTCAACGCCTCCTCCGGGGCCTACGGTCTCTTCCAGGCCCTGCCGGGTTCCAAGATGTCGTCGGTCGGCGACGACTGGCGGACCAACCCGGCCACCCAGATCAAGTGGGGCCTCAACTACATGGACAGCCGGTACGGCAGCCCCTGTGAGGCCTGGTCGTTCTGGCAGGCCAACCACTGGTACTGAGCCGGTACCCGCTCAACCCCGCGCAGCCCCTCCCCGTCCTAGGGGGAGGGGCTTTCGCCATGTACGGTCGGTCCGGACGACACCAGGGGGAGTGGTGGGGAGAGACGGGGGAGAAGGACGGATCATGTCGCGAGTGCCAGAGTGGCTGGACCGGCTCGGCGCCAAACTGACCGACATGGGTGAGCGGTTCGGGGAGCGCCGGGCCGAGGCGGAGCGGGAGCACGAGGAGGCGGCGGAACGGGACCTGTCCGCCGTCCACCTGCCGCCGCCCGCGGATCCCGCACCGCCGGTCGCGGTGGACCGCCCGGACCCCGCACTGGCCGTGCCCTGGGGCGTCCGGGTCGCCGCCGAGGCCGGCTGGCGCCTGCTCGTCCTCGCGGGCACGGTCTGGGTCCTCATGCGGGTCATCAGCGCCGTACAACTCGTGGTGCTGGCGTTCGTGGCGGCCCTGCTCATCACGGCACTGCTCCAGCCGACGGTGGAACGGCTGCGGAGGCTCGGCTTCCCGCGCGGGCTCGCCACCGCCCTCACCGCGGTCCTCGGCTTCGTCGTCATGGGCCTGATCGGATGGTTCGTGACCTGGCAGGTCATGGAGAACATCGACAACCTCTCCGACCAGATCCAGGACGGCATCGACGAGTTGCGCAAGTGGCTGCTCAACAGCCCCTTCCACGTCACCGACAAGCAGATCAACGACATCGCCGAGAACCTGCGCGAGGCGGTCGGCGCGAACACCGACCAGATCACCTCGGCGGGCCTGGAGGGCGTGACGGTCGTGGTCGAGGCGCTGACCGGCATACTGCTGGCGGCCTTCTCGACGCTGTTCCTGTTGTACGACGGCCGGCGCATCTGGGAGTGGACACTGAAGCTGGTGCCGGCCGCGGCCCGGCCGGGTGTGGCGGGCGCGGGCCCGCGGGCCTGGCGGACGCTGACGGCGTACGTCCGCGGCACGGTGATAGTGGCCCTGATCGACGCCATCTTCATCGGCCTGGGCATCTACTTCCTCGACGTCCCGATGGCCGTCCCGCTCGCCGTGTTCATCTTCCTGTTCGCCTTCATCCCGCTCGTGGGCGCGGTCGTGTCGGGCGCGCTGGCGGTGGTGGTCGCGCTGGTGACGCAGGGCGTCTTCACGGCGGTCATGGTGCTGGCGGTGGTCCTGGCGGTCCAGCAGATCGAGGGCCACATCCTGCAACCGTTCATCCTGGGCCGGGCGGTTCGGGTGCACCCGTTGGCGGTGGTGCTGTCGGTCGCCGCGGGCGGCATGGTCGCCGGTATCGGGGGTGCGGTGGTGGCGGTGCCGCTGGTGGCGGTGACGAACACGGTGGTCGGCTATCTGCGGACGTACTCCCATGAGGCCGCGCTGAAACAGTCGCCGAAGCCGAGGGGTGCCACGGCCATGGAGTCGGCACCGGTGGCGTCCCCGCCGGCGGACACTCCGCAGGCGTAACACCCGGGGGATCGCCCCTTCGTCGTGCTTGTCGGACGGCCGCGTGAGGTTCACGCGGCCGTCCTCGCGTTCCGTGGTTTTCGTGGCTTTCGCGGTTTCCGTCCGCGAGCCGGGTGGGCCGTACGCGCGTGATCGCGACCGGCACCCCGCGCGATCCGATCCCGCGCCTCATGGGTGAGCGACGACCGAGCACGGCGATCGGAGCCTGCCATGACGGCACCCCACCACACCCACCACACCGGCGACACCGCGCGGCGGCCTCCACGGTCACCACACTCGGCGAGCATCTCGGCGGCCGGCTCGACCGGCTGTGCCGGGTCGCGCGGGTACCCGACCCCGTGGGCGCGTACGGCGCCTCACTGCGCGAAGGTGCAGGGCGGGCCGTGGCCCCGCTGTGGCTGCGGCACCAGGCCCGGGCGGCCGCGATCCTCGGCGACCCGGACCGGTGCGAGGAGGCGCGGGCCGCGCTGGAGCCGTACCGGGGGCTATGGCTGGTCTCCTTGCTCGGCTGGGACATCAGCGGCCCGGCGGAGTTGTGGACCGGCATCGTGGACGCCGCCCAGGAACGCTGGGACGCCGCGATCGGGGAGTTCACCGAAGCCCGGCGCACGGCCGACCGGCTGCACGCCCGCCCCTGGTCCGTGCGCGCCCGCGTCGAACTCGGCGCCGCCCGGCTCGCCCGCGACGCCCCCGGCGACCGCGACACCGCCGCCCCCCTGCTGAGGGACGCGGAAAGCGAGGCCCGGCGGCTCGGCATGACCCACCTGGCGCAGCGGGCCCGCCGCTCCGCCCCGGCCGTCACGCCGCCGCCGGTGCGCCGGCCCTCCCGACGGGCCCGACGAGTTCACCCGCACCGGCACCGTGTGGCGCCTGCGGTACGCGGGGCGCGTCGTCCCTGTGCCGGACGCCAAAGGGCAGCGTGATACGCACTGCCTGCTCGGCCGGGCCGCCTCGACTTCTGGCGCCGACTGCCCTGACCCTCCACGCTGGTGCAGCTCGTCGCCGGCGGGCTCGGGGTGACGCTGCTGCCGCGTACCGCCGTCAGGGGCGAGGCGACCCGCAGCAACCAGCTCCTCACAGGACTGCGGCCGTTGCCGGTGCGGGTTCTGGAGGCGGGGGAGTCCGCGGAAACAGGTGCCTGGAATTCGTTCAAATGAGCACCGAACAAAGGCAGTCGAACAACCGAAAAACTCAACTTCCGCCAGTCGGCGACAGCTCGCAATACCGCGTCCGGAATATGCGCCCCGGCCTGATACACATTCCTCCCTCAGCGCTACGCGTCAGGCGTGTGTGCGAAAAGGCCGAGGGGTGTGATGTCGGGCTACGAGCTGCTCGCGCCGGCCCTGGCCAGGTGCGGCCACGAGGGCTTCACCGGGGAGCTGTGGGTCGCCGGACAACCCGGCGGCACCTTTCACCTCCGGGACGGACTCGTCGTCGCCGTGGAGTCCCCCGGCGCGCCGGGACCCGAGGCGCTGCTGCTGCGCTCCGGGCGGGTCAGCGGCGAGCAGTGGGCCGAGCTGGTGCGGGAGTCCGGCGGCTCGCGCTGGCCGGTGACCGCGCTGGTCGCCCACGGGTACGCGGGGGCCGCCCAGCTCCGGGTGGTCTGCTCGATGGCCCTGCACGACGCGGCCTTCGCGATCGTCGCGGGCCGCGTGGACGGCTGTGAACGCACCCTCGCGGCCGAGCCGTTCGCCCAGGTCCCGGTGGGGGAGCGGCCCGCCCGGCTGCTGCGGGAGGCGGCCCGCAAACTCGCCGCCGTAGCCGCCCTGCCCCACCCGGTACGCCCCGACCGCGACCGTCCGGTACCCGCGACCGGCTCCGCGGCCGGCCCCCTCTCCGCACTCCGCCGGGAGTTGCTCGCCCACGCCGACGGCCGCCGGACCGCCCGAGACCTCGCCTTCCGCACCGGACGCGGCGTCTACACCGTCACCGTCGAAGTCGCCCGGATGCTCGCCGAGGGACTCCTGGAGCTCCCCGGGACGCCCGCCCCGCTCCCGGTCCTCCGCATTCCCCCCGACGGCCAGGGCGTCCGGCAACGGCAACCGCCGCCCGCCGAGCAGGCCCCGCCTCCGCCCCCGGCACGAACCGATCTGCCCCGCCGAAAACCGGGCGGCTTCTTCCGGATGCGGAACGGAAGCCCCAAATGACCGGACCCCAAATGACCGGACCCCAAATGACCGGACCCCAAATGACCGGAATCCCCATCGCCGAGCGAAGAACCCGATCAGACGTGAACAGAAATAGGGGAGTTGGATACATGGATCACCAAGCCCTCGCGCTGGAAATGCGCGGCCTCCGCGAACAGGTCACCGGCATCACCGACACCGCCGTCGCCGCCGCCGACGGACTGCTGATCGCCGCCGACACCGCCGACTCCATCGACCCGGAGGGCCTCGCCGCCCTCGCCGCGGCCGGCCTCGGCCTCGCCCGCCGTACCTCCGAGGCGACCGCCCGCGGCACCCTGCGCCGGACGGTGACGTACGGCAGCCACGGCTGCGCCGCGTTCTACGCCGTCGGCAACACCGCTCTGATGGTCGTCCTGGGCGACGAGGGGATCGACGTGGACCAGCTCCACCGCGCGACCCAGCCGACCCTGCGCCGTATCGACTCGATCCTCACCGAGAAAGCAGCAGAAGGAGTCTGAAGGGATGGCGACAAAGCGTATGACCTCCGGTTTCTCCGACCAGGTGATGGGCCTGGTCAAGTCCCTCCGCACCGACGCCCCCGACTGCGTCGCCTCCGGTGTGGTCGACATGGCCACCGGCATGCTGCTCTCCTACGAGACGGTCGAGAGCCACCCGCCAGAGGTACTCGACCTGCTGGCGGGTGCGACTCTCGACCTGTTCCAGGGCCGTACGGTCGTGATGATCGAGGACGTCTTCAAGGAGCGCCGCGGGATCAGCACTGACAACCACTTCTTCCAGGAGATCCTCGTCAACAGCGAGAACCTGACCCATCTGTTCGTGCGGATGAACGAGCAGCAGGACGTCGTCGCCGTGGTCGTGTGCCGCAAGTCGGTGAACGTGGGCATGCTGTTCGCCCAGGTGCGACGAGTGGTACGGGAGTACGGCCTCTGACCGAACCGGCGGGCTGCGGGGGCTACTCCGTCCGCAGCCCGTCCGGCCGCATCAGCCTGAGCAGCGGCTGCAGGCTGAGCAGCGTCACCACCAGGACGACCGCGGCACCGACGCCGGTCATCGACAGCACGCTCGGCCAGTCCACGCGCACCGAGGTGTTCGTCATCCGCAGCAGGACCGCGCCCAGCGTCAGCCCCACCACCGAGGCCAGCAGCAGACCGAGCGCGATCGGGATCGCCGTCTGCCACAGCACCGACAGACTCAGCGTGCGCCGCCGGGTCCCGAAGGCGACCAGCGCCGACAACAGCCGCTTGCGCTCGCGGAGTTGCTCCAGCTGCGAGACCAGGAGGCTCGCGCCGATCAGGGCGAGGACGCAGGAGGCGCCGACGAAGAGGCCGGTGCGGATGGCGGTGTAGCGGTCGGACCGCTGGACCGACTGCCACTCCATCGGCTCGCTCAACGGGTCGACGGTCGCCGCCGTGTTCCGCACCAGGTCGCGCACGTCCGGCACGGACTCGTCGAGCTTGAGGTAGAGCTGCCCGTACAGTGCCTCGCCGACCGCGGCCGGCAGCGCCTTCGGGGTGATCAGGAAGCCGCCCCGCTCCGACCAGGTCGGGTCCGGGCGGGCCTGCGCCTGCTTCAGCACCGACGGCAGCACCCAGGGGGTCTCCGCCGCCTTCGGGGAGCCCTCGTAGGACGGGTCGAAGTACAGCGTCCGGCCGGCCTTCGCCAGCTTCGGCGTGTCGGTGTCGTACTCGGCGCCCTGTACGGCGAACACGTCACCGTCCCGGCACGAGGGCAGCTCGGCCACCTCCCGCAGCGCCGCGCAGTCCCCGACGGTCGCCTCGGCCCCGAGGACCGGGTCCCTGCGCCGCTCGCCGAGGTATCCCTCGGAGTACGCGTGGACCCGGCGCACGCCCTCGGTCCGGCGGAACTTCTCGGCGGCCGGGCCGAGCCGTTCCTCGTTCCTCAGCGTCACCTGCATCTGCGCCCGCGTGAGGTCGTAGCCGGTGTCCTTCGTGTAGTCGCTCTCCACCCCGGCGAACAACATCTGCAGTGCGATCGCCCCGGCCACCGCCACGGCGATGCCGTTGACCATGCGGGCCGCCGTACCGCTGCTCAACTGGAGTCTCCGGACGGCCAGTTGCCAGGCGACGCCGCCTCGGCCGAGCCGCGCCACGACCGCCTCGACGATCCAGGGCAGCAGCGCCGTCACGCCGACGAGCAGCAGCAGGACACCGCCGACGACCAGGTACTGGTTGAAGTCGCCCTCGTCGCGGCCCTGTCCGACCATCGGGTAGAGCATCGCGAGCCCGCCCAGCGGCAGCAGCAGCCGCCACCACAGCCGACGCCGCGCGGGCTTCGCCGTACGCACCACACCGAGCGGCTCGATGACGACACTGCGCAGCGCGAACAGCGTGACCAGTACGGCGGCCGTCGGCACCGCGAGGCCGACCAGCAGGGCCAGCGCGGGGGAGGGGTTGAGGTCGCTGGGGAACACGCTGACGTCGAAGACCTCCACCGAGCCCGCCACTTGACGGCCGATCAGGAAGAAGCCCGCGCCGAACAGCAGGCCGAGTGTCGCGCCTGCCAGCGCCTCGCCGGCGGCGATCCTCCGGGTCGCCCAGCCGTCGGACCCCATCAGGCGCAGCGCCGCGAGCCGTCGGTCGCGCCGCTCGCCGCCGAACCGTACGGCCGCGGCGATGAACACGGCGACCGGCATCAGCAGCACCACGAACACCACGAGGATCAGCAGGAGCAGTACGGGGTCGGTCTTCTCGGTGATCGGGTTCGGATCGCCGAACCGGTCGATCCGGTGGACCGGTCCGCTGCCGATCCTGTCCGCGAGGCCGTCGCCGCCCCGGTAGAAGGAGAGTTCGGCCGGTCCGATCAGCCCGCTGTCGTCGATCGTTCCCACGATCCGGTCCGCCAGCCGCTCCCGCAGCAGCTTCGCGTCGCCGGAGTCCAGCAGTTCCTTCAGCGCGGGGGAGACCACCATCTCGCCCACCGCGGGAAAACGGTCCACCCCCGGCGGCAACGGCGCCCGCGCCCCCTCGGGCTCCAGCTCCCGGCCCCGGATGTCCTTGTCGCGGAAGGTGGTTCCGGTGGACGCGAGCAGCAGCGTGTCGTCCGCCTTGGGCAGGGCCGTGCCGCCGTAGGTGAGGTCCGCGCGCGCGTTCCCCCGTTCGGTCCGCGCGGTCTCCACATTCGGCAGCGCGGTCGTCAGCAGCAGCAACGCCACGCCCAGCCCCACGCCCACGGCCGTCAGCAGCGCCCGCACCCATCCCTCGCGCCCCCCGGCGAACGCGAACCTGACCCCCATGGCCAGGTCCCGCGACCTCCCCCACGCTCGGCTTCGATCGGGCGGGAGATGCCCCCTCCTCCCCCTCATATGACCCGCTCCATGTCCCGGGACTTCCCGTCCCGTACGACGATCTCGCGGTCGGAGTAGGCGGCCACCCGCGCCTCGTGCGTGACCAGCACGACGGCCGCGTTGGTGGACCGGGCGGCGTCCGTGAGCAGCTCCATCACGCGCTCGCCGTTGAGCGAGTCGAGCGCGCCGGTCGGTTCGTCGGCGAACAGCACGCGCGGGTTGGTGACCAACGAGCGGGCGACGGCGACCCGCTGTCCCTGCCCGCCGGACACCTCACCGGGCCGCTTCTTCCTCAGGTCGTCGACCTCCAGCCGCTCCATCCACGACAGCGCGGCCCGCTCGGCCTCCTTGCGGGAGGTGCCGTTCAGCCTGAGCGGCAGGGCGACGTTCTCCACGCAGGTCAACTCGGGCACCAGCTGCCCGAACTGGAAGACGAACCCGAACTCGCTGCGCCTGAGCGCACTGCGCCGGGCGTCGTTCATGGTGGCCATCTCGTGCCCGTTGTACGTGATCGACCCGGAGTCGGGCGTCACGATCCCGGCGAGACAGTGCAGCAGGGTCGACTTGCCGGACCCGGACGGGCCCATCACGGCGACGACCTCACCGGCGTGGATGGAGAACTCGGCGCCGTCGAGCGCGACGGTCGGCCCGTACGCCTTGCGCAGCCCGTCGGCCGCGAGCAGGGAACCTGCGGGGGCGGTCACTTGGTCACCACCTCGGCGAGCTTCTCCAGCCGCGCGGCCGTCAGCTCCAGCCAGCGCAGGTCGGCCTCCAGATGGAACAGCGCGTGGTCGCAGATCAGCTGGTCGGCCAGATCGCCCTTGCGCTTGCGGTCGGTGAGGATCCGCATCATGCGCAGGTGCTCGGCGCGCTGGGTGTCGAGGATGTCGCCCGCGTCGCGCCGGGTGAGCAGCGCGAGGACGACCTTGGTGTACAGCGTCGACTGGAGGTACGGCTCGGGCTTCTCCGGGGTCGCGAGCCACCGCTGTACGTCGGTGATGCCGGCCTCGGTGATGGCGTACCGCTTGCGTTCGGGCCCGCCGCCGGGTTCGATCCCGTCGACCTCGACGAGCCCGTGCTTCAGGAGGCGGGACATCGTCGAGTAGACCTGGCCGTAGTGCAGCGGCCGGTCGTGACCGAACTTCTCGTCGAAGGCCCGCTTCAGGTCGTAGCCGTGGCGGGGGCCGGACTCCAGGAGTCCCAGAAGGGTGTGACCGATGGACATGGAGCGGACTCTACACGGGGTGTATACCTCGTGTGTATAGAACGAGGTCTCAGGTGTGGGGCCGCGTGTGCACGGGCGGGATCGATTCGCCGGGGCCGAGTCGCCGGGGCCGAGCGGTCAGCCGGGGTCGGTGTCGCCGGGCCCGAGTGGTCAGCCGGGGTCGAGTGGTCAGCCGGGGTCGGTGCCTCCGGGCGGGCGCCCCCGTCGCGGAATCGGCCTGGCCTCGCCCGGCAGCCGCCCGGCCTCCGCGAGCGCGCGCCGCAGCAGGAACTCGATCTGCGCGTTGGCCGAGCGCAGCTCGTCTCCCGCCCACCGGGCGAGCGCCTCGTACACCGACGGGTCCAGCCGCAGCAGCACCTGCTTGCGCTGCTGCGGCCGACGCTGAGGGGTCGAGCCCTCGGAGGGATCCGTCACTGGTAGAGGGTCCCCGTGTTGAGGACCGGCTGCGGTGCCCGGTCGCCGCACAGCACCACCATCAGGTTGGACACCATCGCCGCCTTCCGTTCCTCGTCCAGTTCCACGATGTCCCGCTCGGAGATCCGGGCGAGCGCCGCCTCGACCATTCCCACCGCTCCGTCCACGATTTCCCGCCGCGCCGCGACGACCGCCCCGGCCTGCTGCCGCTGGAGCATCGCCGAGGCGATCTCGGGGGCGTAGGCGAGGTGTGTGAAGCGGGACTCGATGATGGAGACGCCGGCCGCCTCCACGCGCGCGTGCAGCTCGACGGCGAGCTTCTCGGTGATCTCCTCGGCGTTGCCGCGCAGCGAGAGGCCGTCCTCGTCATGGGCGTCGTACGGGTACTCGATGGCGATGTGCCGTACGGCGGCCTCGGTCTGGGTGGAGACGAACTCCAGGAAGTCGTCCACCTCGAAGGTGGCCTGCGCGGTGTCCTCGACCCGCCACACCACGACCGCGGCGAGCTCGATCGGGTTGCCGTAGGCGTCGTTGACCTTGAGGACCGCGGTCTCGTGGTTGCGGACGCGGGTCGAGATCTTCTCGCGGGAGGTGAAGGGGTTCACCCAGCGCAGTCCGTCCTCGCGGATCGTCCCCCGGTAGCGGCCGAAGAGCTGGACCACCCGGGCCTCGCCCGGCGCCACCGTGTTCAGGCCGCACATCGCGATGAAGGCGGAGAGGCCTATCAGGATGCCGCCGATGATCAGGGCGGCCTTGGCGCCGGTCGCGGCGACGGTCGTGGCGGTCACGACCATCCCGATGCCGAGCAGCAGACCGACCAGGCCCAGCAGCAGTGCGAGCGCGCCGCCGATGCTGTGCGCGGTGAACTCCCGGACGCGTGGGGCGGGCATCTGTGGCAGGTCGGTGGTGGGTGCGGAGTCGTGTGTGGACATGGGGTCCCCCCGTTCTCGTACTGCGAACCGTGAAGCCTGCTTAGCTTCGTTCTAGCTAAGTGATATCACTTTACCGCGTCACGGCAACCCTCAACCCCTTTCGTCGGTCAGGTTCCATGGACACGGGTGCTGATTCTCACGTCCGTAAAAGACCGGATCCAAGGCCCTTTGTCACATAGAGCGGTGTTAGCTTTCTGAGCTGACCTGAGCCACGAACCTGTGTGACAGCAGCGAACGAAGCGGAGCGAGCGGACTCATGGGACGAGCGGAAGAGAGACGAGCGCGGCAGCGCGGTGGCCGCCGCGCTGCGCCCAAGAGCCGCCGTTCGCCGGCTGCCGAGGGCGGCAAGTCCGGGAAGAGCGTCATACGCAGGCTCTTCACCTGGAAGAAGATCCTCGGCACCTTCTTCGGGCTGTGTCTGCTCGGCATCGGCGCGTTCATCGCGCTGTACATGATGGTCGACATACCCAAGGGCAACGCGGCCGCTCAGCAGCAGAGCAACGTCTACAAGTACAGCGACGGCAAGATCCTGACGCGCAAGGGCGAGACCAACCGCGAGATCGTGGGACTCAGCGAGGTCCCGAAGCCCGTCCAGTACACCTTCGTCGCGGCGGAGAACAAGAGCTTCTACACGGACGCCGGTGTCGACTTCAAGGGCACCGCTCGCGGCCTGATCAACACGCTGTCCGGCAAGGGCAAGCAGGGTGGCTCGACGATCACCCAGCAGTACGTCAAGAACTACTACCTCAACCAGGACCAGACGATCTCGCGCAAGCTGAAGGAACTGGTCATCTCGTTGAAGGTGGACCGCACGACGTCCAAGGACGACATCCTCGCGGGCTACATCAACACCAGCTACTACGGCCGCAGCGCCTACGGCATCCAGGCCGCCGCCCAGGCCTACTACCGCGTCGACGCCAAGGACCTCAGCGTCGCGCAGGGCGCCTACCTCGCCGCACTGCTCCAGGCCCCCAGCCAGTACGACTGGCAGGCCGCGACCGACACCGGCAAGCGCCTGGTGACGGCGCGCTGGAACTACGTCCTGGACAACATGGTCGAGGAGGGCTGGCTGACCAAGGCCAAGCGCGACGCCATGACGTTCCCGAAGCCGAAGGAGCCGAAGGGCGCCCCCGGCCTGGACGGTCAGAAGGGCTACCTGGTCGACCTCGCCAACCGGCAGCTCGAGGACCAGCTCATGCAGGAGCAGGGCATCTCGCGGGACGAGGCCGAGGCGCAGGTCGACAACCAGGGGTGGACCATCACCCTGAACATCGACAAGAAGAAGCAGGCCCAGCTGGAGAAGGCGGCCAAGACCCAGCTGACCAGCAAGCTGGACCCGGAGAAGCGGTCGGTCGACAAGAACATCCAGGCCGGCGCGGTCTCGGTGGACCCCAAGACGGGGAAGATCGTCGCCCTGTACGGCGGCGTCGACTACTACAAGCACTACCGCAGCAACGCGACCCGCGCCGACTACCAGCCCGCGTCGACGTTCAAGCCGGTGATCCTCGCCGCCGCGCTGGAGGACGACGCGAAGACGCAGGACGGCAAGCCGATCACCGCGAGCACGATCTACGACGGCACCAGCAAGCGTCCCGTCGAGGGCAGCGACATCGCCTTCGCGCCGGAGAACGAGGACGACCAGGACTACGGCGACGTCACCGTTCAGACGGCGATGAACAAGTCCATCAACTCCGTCTTCGCGCAACTGGGCGTCGACGTCGGCATGACCAATGTCCTGAAGGTGGCCGACAAGCTCGGCATGGACACCGCCGACCTCAAGGCGGTGCCCGCGCAGACCCTCGGCACCATGGGCGCCAGCCCGCTGCAGATGGCCGGCGTCTACGCCACCCTCGACAACCACGGCAAGAAGGTCACCCCGACCATCATCAAGTCGGCCGAGCACAACACCCGCACGGTCGAGATGCCCGACCCCATCGGCGACCAGGTGATCAGCCGCGAGGCCGCGGACACGGTCACCTCGGTCCTGACCGGCGTGGTCGACGACGGTACGGCCCGCACGTCGGTCCGCGACAACTCCGAGCGTGACGGCCAGCAGGTCGCCGGCAAGACGGGTACCTCCGACGACAACAAGTCGGCCTGGTTCACCGGCTACACGCCCGACCTGGTCACCTCGGTCGGCCTGTTCGGCGAGGACGCGAAGACCAGCGCGCAGACCAAGATGTACGGCGCCGGCGGCCTGGAACGCGTCAACGGCGGCGGCTTCCCGGCGCAGATCTGGGCGGCGTACACCTTCGGCGTCTCGGCGAAGAACTCCAGGTTCGACCTGGACACCGACCAGGGCGCGGCGGTCCGGCCGACGCAGTCGCCGACCCCGACCCGGACCCCCACCCGGACCCCGACGCAAGAGCCGACCACAGAGCCCCCGACGTCGGAACCCGAGACGACGGAACCCGAGACGTCGGAGCCGCCGTCGGAGACCCCGACTTCGACTCCGACGACCAAGCCGCCGACAACCCCGACGACCAGTCCTCCGGCGGACGGCACCACCCCGGAGGATCCGGTGGACCCGGGGGACGAGCTGTAGCAGCAGAAGGGGCGCCCGGTGTTCACCGGGCGCCCCTTCACGGAGCGCGGGGACCCGCGCGGTGCGGCCCGCAGCCGCCCGCGACGGCTACACCTCCGCGGCGATCCGGTCCCCGATGCCCTTGTCGATGTTCCGCCAGTACTGCAGGGCACGCTCCAGCACCGGTCGGGAAACCTCCTGCTTCAGATGCCCGCTGACGTTGGCCACCAGCCGGTCCCGCTGCGCATCGTCCAGCACCTGGCGGACCATCGTCCCGGCCTGCCCCCAGTCGTCGTCCTCCCGGTGCAGCTTCGTGGCCTCCCGCACCAGCTCGCCGGCGGTCTCCCAGCCCGCCGCCTCCCCGAAGCGCCCGAAGTCCGCCGCAGGTCCGCCGTACGAGTTCGGTGCATAGGGCATCGCCGCGTTGGACGGCGTGTACCGCATGGGCCCGTCCTTGGCGTACGAGTTCACCGGCGAGTGCGGTCGGTTCGGCGGCAGCTGCGCATAGTTCGGCCCGATCCGGTACCGATGCGTGTCCGGGTACGAGAACAGCCGTCCCAGCAGCATCTTGTCCGGCGACGGCCCGATCCCCGGCACCATGTTGGACGGCTCGAACGCGGCCTGCTCGATGTGGACGAAGTAGTCCTCGGGGTTCTTGTTCAGGACCATCCGGCCGACGTCGATCAGCGGGTAGTCCCCGTGCGGCCAGACCTTCGTGAGGTCGAACGGGTTGAACCGGTAGTCCGCCGCGTCCTCGAACGGCATGATCTGGACCTTCAGCGTCCAGCTCGGCGCGTTCCGGGACTCGATCGACTCGTACAGGTCCCGGCGGTGCTTGTCCGCGTCGTGCCCGGCCAGCTCGTCGGCCTCGGCCTGGGTGAGGAAGTCGATGCCCTGGTCGGTCTTGAAGTGGTACTTCACCCAGAACCGCTCACCACCGCCGTTGATCCACATATAGGTGTGGGACGAGTAGCCGTTCATGTGGCGGTACGTCTTCGGGATGCCCCGGTCGCCCATCAGCCAGGTCACCTGGTGTGCCGACTCCGGCGAGAGCGTCCAGAAGTCCCACTGCATGTCGTTGCTGCGCAGCCCGGTCCGCGGGTGGCGCTTCTGCGAGCGGATGAAGTCCTGGAACTTGATGGTGTCCCGGACGAAGAAGACCGGGGTGTTGTTCCCCACCAGGTCGTAATTGCCGTGCTCGGTGTAGAACTTGAGCGCGAAACCGCGCGGGTCGCGCCAGGTGTCGGGCGAGCCCTGCTCACCGGCGACGGTCGAGAAGCGCGCCAGCATCTCCGTACGCTTCCCGGGCTGGAAGAGGTCGGCTTTGGTGAACTGGCTCACATCGTTGGTGACTTCGAAGAATCCGTACGCGCCACTGCCCTTGGCGTGCACCACCCGCTCCGGAACCCGCTCCCGGTTGAACTGGGCCATCTTCTCGATGAGGTAGTGGTCCTGGAGCAGGATCGGGCCGTCGGGGCCGACGGTGAGCGAGTGTTCGTCGCTCTCCACCGGAATCCCGTGGTTGTTCGTGGTGTACGGAGCCTTCTGGGGTGCCTGCGTCACGAGCGTCCTCCCGTCATGAATGAGGGTCGTCAGGTCGCTTCGCTCACCCCAGCAGTCAACTGCGCCGACGGGAAGTCGGCAACATTTGGACGGGGTCCAATCCCGGTACGATTCCGAACCGGCTGCCGGGGGGAGTCCCGCAGGGGTACCCCTCAGCCACGGTTCAACTCGAACCACACCACCTTTCCCGTACTCAGCCGCGTCGCCCCCCAGCGCCGGGCCAGCCGGTTCACCAGGTACAGCCCGCGTCCGCCCTCGTCCGTGGCGCGAGCCTGCCGCAGCCGAGGCAGCTGCGGCACGTCGTCGCCGACCTCACAGCGCAGCACATCCGTCCGCAGCAACCGGAGCGTGATCGGCCGGGTGGCATAGCGCACGGCATTGGTCACGACCTCGCTGACCAGCAGCTCCACGGAGTCGGTGAGCTCCTCCATGTCCCAGCGGGACAGCGCCCGCCGGGCCAGCCGCCGGGCCCGGCCGGGGGCCGCGTCCTCCGGCTCCAGGAACCAGTACGCCACGTCACTAGGCGCGATCCCGTCGAAACGGGCGGCGAGCAGGGCGATGTCGTCGTCCCGGTCGCCCGGGCCGAGCATGTCGAGCACCTCGTCGCACAGAGCTTCGAGGGGCGGCGGATGGTCGGGTCCCGTGAGCTGCGCGGTGGCGGCGAGCTTCTCGCGCAGCTGCTCTATCCCGGTCCACACGTCCCTGAGGCGCGACTCGACGAGCCCGTCCGTGTAGAGGAGCAGGGTCGCTCCGGCCGGGGCGTCCAGTTCTACGGCCTCGAAGTCGACGCCGCCGACACCGATGGGCGCACCCGGCGGCACCCGCAGTACCTCGGCCCGGCCGCCCAGGTGCAGCAGGACGGGCGGGGGATGGCCGGCGTTGGCGATCGTGATCCGGTGCGAGACCGGGTCGTAGACGGCGTACAGGCAGGTCGCCATGCGGTCGGTGCCGAGCCGCTGGGCCTGCTCGTCGAGGTGGTGCAGCACCTCCTGCGGGGGCAGGTCGAGGCCGGCGAGGGTCTGCGCGGTGGTCCGCAGCTGGCCCATGATCGCGGCGGACGTCATGGAGTGCCCCATGACGTCACCCACCACCAGCGCCACCCGGCTGCCCGGCAGCGGGATCGCGTCGTACCAGTCGCCGCCGACCCGCGCGGTCTCGGCGGCGGGCAGATAGCGGGACGCCAGCCGTACGCCCGTGGGGCGCGGCAGCGTCTCCGGCAGCATGGTGCGCTGCAGCTCGTCGGCGATGTAGGCCTCACGGCCGTACAGCACCGCCTTGTCGATGCCCAGCGCGCTGTGCGTGGCGAGCTGGGCGGCGACCAGCAGGTCGTCCGGCTCGAAGGCGATGCGCTCCGGGCGGCGCAGGAACAGCGCGGCACCGATCACCCGGCGTCGGCCGCGCAGCGGGGCGAGGATCGCGCGCTGTCCGGAGGGTACGGCGAACTCGCAGCCCTCGCCGAGGAGTTCGGTGAGCGCGGCGCGCACGTCCGAGGTGTCCGTGAAGACGGGACGCACCCCGCGCAGCACCTCGGCGAGCGCGCTGCCGGGCCGTACCTCGCACAGCTCGGTGCCGATCGAGTCGAGCTCCGGCCGCTCCGACGGCTCCGCCTGGAGCGCCGAGCTGAACCCGCCCTCGGTGTCCCGCTCCTCCGGGATCCGGTCGGTCCGGCGCAGCCGCAGCACCAGGGGCCCGGTGGGCCGCTCGTCGCCGACCGGCAGCGGGTCGCGCAGATAGACGAGGATCGCGTCCGAGAAGGTCGGCACGGTCGCCCGGCACAGCCCCATCACGATCTCGTCGAGGTCGATGCCACGAGCGATCCGCCGGGTCGCGGCGCCCACGAACCGCAGCCGGTCCCCGTCCCGCCGCATCGGCGTGGGCCGGCCGGGCGTCAGTCCCTGGCCGGTACGGCGCTCCTGGCTTCCGGCGCTCTCGGCGCCCGGCTGGGCCGGGACCCCCTCGGGCACGGGCCGCGGACGATGCGTGTCGGGCTCCGCGGAGGCTGCGGGCTGGGAGTGCTCGGGGTCGGTACCTACGGCTCTGGTGTCCTTACCGCTCGATGTCGTCGTGCCGGGACCGGCGGGCGGCGTCTCGCCGGCGCGTGCCTGTGCCGGTAAGGCGCCGGCGCCGGGCGCGTGCGACGGCATGTCCGCGCTGTGCTCGGCGCTGTGCGGGTGGGCCGGCGTCGAGGTACGCAGGAGCGCCCCGCGGGGATCCGCGGGGTCGACGCCCGTCTGGGGCCGTTCGAAGGAGGTCGGCTGCTCCGTCACGCGTGTCGAATCCGTCCGTCCGGCGCTGAATGCCGCGCGTGCAGTTGGTCCCGCCGAAAACCCGATACCCGGAATACCTGTCCCCGGAACGGATTTCCCGCGTGGTCAGAGGCTGTTTCTGTGCCACCGGCAGGGGCGCTGCCGCCCACTTCGGTGTTGCCCTCGTACCCCTCGCTCACGTCCTGCCGCCCCTCGGTGACGATCGGTCAAGCCCAGCGCGTGCTCCGGTAGTTGTCACTGCGCGCCCTTGCGGAGGACGATCCTACGTTTCTTGCCCGGGGGCGCATCAAGGGTCTCATGAGGACATGTGCGCGGGCGTACGATCCCAGTCCTCCGGCAGAGTGGGGACACTCCAGGACGGATCGGGACGCCAGCGCTGCCAGCCGTCCGAGAACGGCGACCCCCAGGAGCGGATCACCTCCACCGCGGACCGCCCCGCCTCCCGCACCTGGTCTGCCAGTTGAGCGTCCATCAGCCCGTCCCGCTGGGCCTGCGCGAACTCGTCCTCGTCCCGCCAGTGCCAACTGCGATCGGGGTGCACGGAGATGTCGAGAAAATGATCCTCGGAGTCCACTCCGCCGCGCCAACGCGCCAGCGGCTCTTCCAGGTTCACGTACCAGTTCTTGAACCGCCAGCCCGGTTCCCAGAACAGCCACACCGACCACGGCTCGCCGGGCCGCGCCAACTTCAGCACACCCGTACCGAACCACCGGTCCCGCTGCACGGTTCGCGGCTTGGTGTAGCGGCTCTCCAACGGCTCGACGTGCACGGGCGTACCGTCCGCGAGCACCGGCTTCACACACTCGGTGCCCGGAGCCATCCACACCGCGAGCAGCTCGCTGTCGTCCTGCACGACGGTGACGGGACGCGCGATGTGGAAGCGCGCGCCGCCGTTCTCCCGGTAACGCCACAGGATCTGACTCCCGGGCGCCCAGAACACCGCCGACCCGCCCGCGTCCACTTCGGCTCTCACCGCTCCACCCTCTGCCATGCACAGATATTAGGTGCCGTAGGCATACGACGCTGCGGCGCGCGTCACGGTTCACCCGCCGGGCGCGGGGTGTGCGCGCGATTGGTTACGGGTGTGTCATCCGCAGGACATCCAACGCCTCGTCGAGCTGTTCCTCGGTGAGGTCGCCGCGTTCCACGTACCCGCCCTCGACGACGACCTGACGGATGGTCTTCCGCTCCGCCAGTGCCTTCTTGGCGACCTTCGCGGCCTCCTCGTACCCGATGTACTTGTTGAGCGGAGTCACCACGGACGGCGACGACTCGGCGTACTCCCGCGCCCGCTCCCGGTGGGCGACGATCCCGTCGACGGTCCGGTCGGCGAGCAGCCGCGACACGTTGGCCAGCAGCCGAATGGACTCCAGTACGTTCTTCGCGATGACCGGCAGCATCACGTTGAGCTCGAAGTTGCCGGCGGCTCCGGCGGTGGCGACGGTCGCGTCATTGCCGATGACCTGGGCGGAGACCATGAGCACGGCCTCCGGGATCACCGGATTGACCTTGCCGGGCATGATCGAGGACCCGGGCTGGAGGTCGGGGAGGCTGATCTCGGCGAGGCCGGTGCGCGGACCGGAGGCCATCCACCGCAGATCATTGGCGATCTTGGTGAGTGACACGGCGACGGTCCGCAGCTGCCCGCTCGTCTCGACGATCCCGTCCCGGGCTCCCTGCGCCTCGAAGTGGTCGCGGGCCTCGGTGAGCGGCAGCCCGGTGGCGTGGGCGACCTCCTCGATGACCGCGGCGGAGAACCCGGGCGGCGTGTTGATGCCGGTGCCCACGGCGGTACCGCCCAGGGGCAGCTCGGCGAGCCGGGGGAGGGACGCCTGGAGCCGCTCGACGCCGTAGCGGATCTGCGCGGCGTACCCCCCGAACTCCTGCCCCAGGGTCACCGGCGTGGCGTCCATGAGATGAGTCCGCCCCGACTTCACGACGTCCGCGAACTCCTGCGACTTGCGGGCGAGGGAGCCGGCGAGGTGTTCGAGGGCCGGGACGAGATCCCGGGTGACGGCGGCGGTGGCGGCGATGTGGATGGACGAGGGGAAGACGTCGTTGGACGACTGGGACGCGTTGACGTGGTCGTTGGGATGTACGCCCCGCCCGAGCCGCTCGGTCGCCAGCGTGGCGATGACCTCGTTGGTGTTCATGTTGGACGAGGTGCCGGACCCGGTCTGGAACACGTCGACGGGAAAGTGCGCGTCCCAGTCCCCTCGGGCAACCTCCCCGGCAGCTTCCTGGATGGCCTCGGCGACGTCCTTGTCGAGCACCCCGAGGCTCGCGTTGACCTTCGCGGCGGCTCCCTTGATCCGGGCGAGCGCCTCGATGTGGGCCCGTTCGAGGTGCTGCCCGGAGATGGGGAAGTTCTCGATCGCCCGCTGGGTCTGGGCCCGCCACTTCGCGTCCGCGGGGACTCGGACCTCGCCCATGGAGTCGTGCTCGATCCGGTAGCGCTGGTTGCCGTCGTCGGCAGTCGTCGTCATCGTCGTACCTCCAGGTAGGAGAGCATGGCCGCGCGAGGGCGTATTCCCCTGCTGGTTCCCCTGTCAGCATGATCTTCACGACCACGCTTGTCGCAACACCGGCACCCGACAGGAGCAGCGAGCACGACCACCGAGTCCGACCGACCGGGACCACCGAGTCCGACCGACCGCGAGACGAGACCCCCCTTCCACCCAACCGAGCCGGGCGGCGAGGCACTCTTCTGCACGTCACCGAGCCAGGCGGCGAGGCACTCTCCTGCGCCTCACCGAGTCGGGCGGCGAGGAACTTACCTTCGCCGCACCGAGTCGGTCGGCGAGGCACTCACCTCCGCCCCACCGCGCCGGGAAGCGAGGCACTCACCTCCGCTCCACCGAGTCGGGCGGCAAGGCCCGCCCTTCGACCAACCGGGTCGGCAGGCGAGTTCCGCCCTTCGACCGACCGAGTCGGGTGGTGGGTGGGCGAAGGCCCGGGGGTCCAGGGGGCGGAGCCCCCTGGCGGGGTCGAAGGGGCGGAGCCCCTGGGGATGGGACGGGTAGGGGCGGCGGGGGCGAGACAAACCCGCCGCCTCACCACACTTACGCCAGCCCCGGCCCCCGCACGGGAATCGACGTGAACGTAGGCGCCGGCGCCGGATCCTGGAAGAAGTCGTTGCCCTTGTCGTCGACGACGATGAACGCCGGGAAGTCCTCGACCTCGATCTTCCAGACCGCCTCCATGCCGAGCTCCTCGTACTCGACGACCTCGACCTTCTTGATGCAGTCCTGCGCGAGCCGCGCGGCGGGGCCGCCGATGGAACCGAGGTAGAAGCCGCCGTGCGCGTCGCACGCGTTGGTGACCTGCGCCGACCGGTTGCCCTTCGCCAGCATCACCTTGGAGCCGCCCGCCGCCTGGAACTGCTCCACGTAGGAGTCCATGCGACCGGCCGTCGTCGGCCCGAAGGAACCGGACGCGTACCCCTCGGGCGTCTTCGCGGGACCCGCGTAGTACACCGGGTGGTCCTTCAGGTACTGCGGCATGTCCTCGCCGGCGTCCAGCCGCTCCTTGATCTTGGCGTGCGCGATGTCACGAGCCACGACCAGCGGTCCGGTCAGCGAAAGCCGCGTCTTCACCGGGTACTTGGTGAGCTCGGCGAGGATGTGGTCCATCGGCTGGTTGAGGTCGATCTTCACCACGTCGCCGTCGGACTCGAGGTGCTCGTCCGTGGTCTCCGGCAGGAACCGCGCCGGGTCCGTCTCCAACTGCTCCAGGAAGACACCCTCGGCGGTGATCTTCGCGACGGCCTGCCGGTCGGCGGAGCACGACACCGCGATGGCGACGGGGCACGAGGCCCCGTGTCGCGGAAGCCGCACGACCCGCACGTCGTGGCAGAAGTACTTGCCGCCGAACTGCGCCCCGATGCCGATCTTCTGCGTCAGCTCGAAGACCTTCTCCTCGAGCTCCTTGTCCCGGAAGCCTTGACCCAGCTCCGAACCCTCGGCGGGGATCTCGTCCAGGTAGTGCGCGGAGGCGTACTTGGCGGTCTTCAGCGCGTACTCGGCGGACGTACCGCCGACGACGATCGCCAGGTGGTACGGCGGGCAGGCGGCCGTACCCAGCGAACGGATCTTCTCCTCCAGGAACTTCATCATGGAGGCCTCGTTCAGGACGGCCTTCGTCTCCTGGTAGAGGAAGGACTTGTTGGCGCTGCCGCCGCCCTTCGCCATGAACAGGAACTTGTAGGCGCCGCCGTCGGTGGCGTACAGCTCGATCTGGGCCGGCAGGTTGGAGCCGGTGTTCTTCTCCTCCCACATGGTGAGAGGGGCCATCTGCGAGTAGCGCAGGTTCAGGTTCAGGTAGGCGTCGTAGATGCCGCGCGAGAGGGCCGACTCGTCGCCGCCCTCCGTGAGCACGTTCTGCCCGCGCTTGCCCATGACGATCGCCGTGCCGGTGTCCTGGCACATCGGCAGCACGCCCGCGGCCGCGATGTTCGCGTTCTTGAGGAGGTCCAGCGCCACGAACTTGTCGTTGCCCGACGCCTCGGGGTCGTCGATGATCCGGCGCAGCTGGGCCAGGTGGGCCGGGCGCAGGTAGTGCTGGATGTCGTGGATGGCCTCCTCGGCGAGCTTGCGCAGCGCCTCCGGCTCGACCTTGAGGAACGTCCGCCCGTCGGCCTCGAAGGTGGAGACACCCTCTGAGGTCACCAGCCGGTACGGGGTGGTGTCCTCTCCCATGGGGAGCAGATCGGTGTACGCGAACTCAGGCATCTCGCCCATTCCTCACTCGACAGACGGCCGCTGGCCTCCATTGGCAGCGTCCACCAGCGTAGAACCTGCCGCCGCCGGCGCTCTTGTGAGGTAATCCTCAGTTGGCCGGATCAAGCCGGGGCGAGGTTGTCCACAGCCCTAGTCGCGATCTATCGCGTTTGGGTACGCTGCTGCCGTGGACCTTCAGAAGCACACCGAACCGCAGGTGCAGAACCCCGCAGATCTGCGCGCCTCGGACGCCGAGCGCGACCGGATCGCCGACATCCTGCGCGAGGCTCTCGCCGAGGGCCGTCTCACCGCCGACGAGCACGCCGAGCGGGTCGAGGGGGTGCTGAACGCCAAGACGGTGGGCGAGCTGGAGGTCTTCATACGGGACCTGCCGGCCGCCCACGAGCGCCGGGCCACCCCCCTCTACACCCCGGCCCCCAACCGTCCCACCGACGCCATCCCGCACGACCCGGACGACAACGTGGTGGCGGTCTTCAGCAGTGCCGTCCGCAAGGGCCGCTGGCGAGCGGGCCGCCGTATCCACGCGTACGCCGTCTTCGGCAGCGTCGAGATCGACCTCAGCGAGGCGATCTTCGAGTACCGGCAGGTCGTCATCAAGGCGATCTCGGTCTTCGGCAACGTCGAGGTCCGCGTGCCGGAGAACGTCTCGCTGCGCGGCACCGGTGGCGGCGTCCTCGGCAACTTCGAGGTGGGCACCCTGGATTCGGCCGACCCCGACGCCCCCGTCGTCTACCTGGACGGCTGGGCCGTGCTCGGCAACATCGAGGGCAGGCCCAAGCGTGGCAAGCTCGTCGCGGACATCCTCGACCGTGTGCACCGCAAGGTCGACAAGAGTTTGCGCAAGCACCTGGATCATTGACGGTTGTGAATTCGACGGGATGCGAAGCGGAACGGATCATCGTCCGTCGCGCCCGAGAGCGCGCACACCCCCGGAATCCAGCGGTTCGGAACTCAGTGCATAGGCGCGCGCACAGCGGGTAGGCCTTGCTGCATCGTCGCTCGCTCGCGAAGCCGTCGTCAGGAGTAGACCGTGCTGCAACCGCCGCATTCGTCCCTGCAGGTAGCTGCCGTTCCGGCCCAGCGGGTGCCAGTGCGGGACAGGGACCAAGACGCACCCTGGCACACCGAGGCGGTGTGCCGGCGCGACGAGGCCGGCCTGTTCTTCGCACCGTCCAAGGAACCCACCGCCGCCCGGCTCTCCCGCGAGCAGGCCGCGAAGCGCGTCTGTTCGGGCTGCCCCGTCATGGTCGAGTGCCGCGAGCACGCGCTCCTGCAACCGGAACCCTACGGAGTCTGGGGCGGCCTGACCGCCGCCGAACGCCGAGTGGTCCTGGCAAGGCGCCGCCGCCGCGACCTGGAGTTGAAGAAGGCGGCAAGGTCAGCGGACCGCATAGCGGCAGCGGGCTGACCTGCCCCCTCTTGTACGCCGATGGGGCGCCCCCACCGCACCGGGGGCGCCCCGTCGAACCTTCGGCGAACCTACTTCGCCCGATCGAAATCAATCGCGCTGTACGCCCGCAGCTTGCTCAACCGGTGCTCGGAGTCGATCCTCCGCACCGTCCCCGACTTCGACCGCATCACGATCGAGTCGGTCGTGGCGGTCTCCGACCGGTACCGCACGCCCCGCAGCAGCTCCCCGTCGGTGATCCCGGTCGCCACGAAGAACACGTTCTCGCCGGAGACCAGGTCGTCGGTCGTCAGCACGCGGTCCAGATCGTGCCCCGCGTCGATCGCCCGCTGCCGCTCCTCGTCGTCCTTCGGCCACAGCTTGCCCTGGATCGTGCCGCCCAGACACTTCACGGCACAGGCCGAGATGATGCCCTCCGGCGTGCCGCCGACGCCGAGCAGCAGGTCGACGCCGGTGCCCTCGCGCAGCGCCAGGATCGAGCCGGCCACGTCGCCGTCGGAGATCAGCCTGATGCGCGCGCCGGTCTCCCGGACCTCCTCGATGAGGCCCTGGTGCCGCGGCCGGTCCAGGATGACGACGGTGACGTCCTCGGGCGTGGACCGCTTGGCCTTGGCGACCCGGCGGATGTTCACGGACACGGGCGCGTTGATGTCGACGAAGTCGGCGGCCTCGGGCCCGGTGACCAGCTTGTCCATGTAGAAGACGGCGGACGGGTCGAACATCGACCCGCGGTCGGCGGCGGCCAGCACCGCGATCGCGTTCGTCATGCCCTTCGCGGTCAGCGTGGTGCCGTCGATCGGGTCGACGGCGATGTCGCACTCGGGCCCGGTCCCGTCGCCGACGCGCTCTCCGTTGAAGAGCATCGGGGCCTCGTCCTTCTCGCCCTCACCGATGACGACGACGCCGTTCATCGAGACGGTGGAGACGAGGGTGCGCATGGCCCGGACCGCGGCGCCGTCGGCGCCGTTCTTGTCGCCGCGCCCGACCCAGCGGCCCGCGGCCATCGCCGCGGCTTCGGTCACCCGGACGAGTTCCAGGGCGAGGTTGCGGTCGGGAGCCTCGGAGGGAACCTCGAGCTCGGACGGCAGATGATGATGCTCGGTCATCGGAGCGCACCTTTCTGATACGACGACGGCCGGATGAGGGTATGAGCCCGACTCTATCGTCAGGCAGACAAAATGAGCAGGGGGCCCCACGGATGAGCGGACCAGGGCACCTGCGACGATAGGGACGTGGCAGGTTCGAACGGTAAGCAGAAGACGGTCCGGGACATGATCCTTTCCCTGGGTCTGATCGGGCTCATGGCGGGTGTCATCTACCTCTTCATCCCGCACGACGACTCCGCTCCGGAGATCAAGAAGGTCGACTACCGGGTCGAGCTGCTCACGGCACGCCGCGCCGCGTCCTACCCGGTGGCCGCGCCCGAGGGCCTCTCCGCCGACTGGAAGGCCACCTCCGTCCGCTTCCAGGGTGACGACTTCGACGCCTGGCACCTCGGCTTCCAGGCGCCCGACGGGGAGTACGTCCAGGTCGAGCAGTCGACTCAGAAGCCGTCCGCGTTCATCGACGACGCCAGCCAGGGCGGCAAGGCCACGAAGGCCACGCAGGAGATCGACGGCCGCACCTGGACGCGGTACACGGGCGGCCGCTACGACGCGCTCGTGCACGAGGGCGACGGCGCGACGACGGTGGTGGCGGGCACGGGTTCCTTCGACCGGCTGACGGAGATGGCCGGGGCGCTGAAGATGACGTGAGCCCGCCCGCCAGGACATGACGAAGGCCCCCGGCGCTGCCGGGGGCCTCTTGTGTGAACCGCGTCAGACGGTCGTGACGACCTCGTCGAACGCCAGGCGCGGGGAGCGCGGGAACCAGGCGTCCTCGCCCGGCTTGCCGATGTTGACGACCATCAGCGGGGTGTGGTCGTCGTCCAGGAACTCCTTGCGGACACCCTCGAAGTCCAGGCCGGTCATCGGGCCGGCGGCGAGGCCCGCGGCGCGGACGCCGATGATGAAGTACGCGGCCTGCAGGGCGGCGTTCAGCGAGGCGGCACCCTCACGGGCGGAGCGCTCGCCGAAGAAGACGTCCTTGGCCTGCGGGAAGTGCGGGAACAGCTCCGGCAGCTCCTCGTGGAACTCGTTGTCCGCGGAGAGGATCGCGACCAGCGGGGCCGTGGCGGTCTTCGGCTGGTTGCCCTCGGCCATGTGCTGGACCAGGCGCTCACGGGCCTCGGCGGAGCGGACCAGGGTGATGCGCAGCGGGGACTGATTGAAGGCGGTCGGACCGTACTTGACCAGGTCGTAGATCGCCTGCACCTGCTCGTCGGTCACGGGCTCGTCGGAGAAGGTGTTCGCGGTGCGGGCCTCGCGGAACAGGAGGTCCTGGGCGGCGGGGTCGAGTACGAGAGACATGCGTGAACTTCCTCGGGATGGCGCCGGGATCCGTACCGGACCGTGGTCCGGATCGGCTGACGGTGCCGACGGTACGCCAATGAAGGTTCAACCTTCAACAAAAGTCGGGGCGTGGTGATCCGCCTCACAGCAGACCCGTTCTACAGCGGACCGCTTCGCAGCAGACTGCTCGGCTCAGACCGCTTCACGCGGACCGCCTGCCGACAGACCGGGCGAACGGCTACTCGCCGTCCTCCGCCTCTCCTTCGCCGTCCTCCTCGGCCAGCGCCGCGTCCAACCGCGCCCGCGCCCCCTCCAGCCAGCGCCGGCACACCTTCGCCAGCTCCTCGCCCCGCTCCCAGAGCGCGAGGGACTCCTCCAGCGTCGTACCGCCCGCCTCCAGCCGCCGTACGACGTCGATCAGCTCGTCCCGCGCCTGCTCGTACCCGAGCGCCTCTTCCGCCTTGCTGCTCATTCGCCCACCCTATGCATCGACTCGAACGACGAACTCACCCTCGGCGACCCGCGCCCGCAGGATCTCCTGCCCCGTGACCTCGCCGGGGTCGCGGACGACATGCCCGTCGGTCTTCTGCAGCACGGCGTACCCCCGCTGGAGGGTGGCGGCGGGGGAGAGGGCCACCACGCGCGCGTGCGTGTGCGTCAGCTCGGAGTCGGCGCGGTCGAGGTGGTGGCCGAGGGTGCGCCGGCCGCGGTCGAGGAGGGACGCGACCTGGTCGGCCCGTTCGTCGATCATCCGGTGCGGATCCTCTATCACCGGCCGGGCGAGCGCGTGGGCGAGCCCGCGTTCCTCCCGGTCGATGAACCCCTGCACACACCGCCGGGCCCGGTCCCGCAGCATCCGGACGCGCTCGTACTCCTCACCGACGTCCGGCACGACCTTCTTCGCGGCGTCCGTCGGGGTGGAGGCGCGCAGATCCGCGACGTAGTCGAGGAGCGGCGTGTCGGGTTCGTGCCCGATGGCGGACACGACGGGGGTACGGCATTCCGCCACGGTCCTGATGAGCTGCTCGTCGGAGAAGGGCAGCAGGTCCTCCACGCTGCCACCCCCACGGGCGACGACGATGACGTCCACGTCGTCGATCGCGTCGAGTTCCTTGACGGCCTGCACGACCTGCGGCACGGCGTGCACGCCCTGCACGGCCACGTTGCGCACCTCGAAGCGGACGGCGGGCCAGCGGTGCCGGGCGTTCTCCAGCACGTCCCGCTCCGCGGCGGAGGCCCGCCCGCAGACCAGCCCGACGAGCTGGGGCAGGAAGGGCAGCGGCTTCTTCCGCTCCGGCGCGAACAACCCCTCGGCGGCAAGGGCCTTCTTCAACTGCTCAAGACGAGCGAGGAGCTCCCCGACCCCCACCGGCCTTATCTCGGCGGCCCGCAAGGACAGTTGACCCCGCGGGGCGTACCACTCGGGCTTCGCGAGTACGACGACCCGCGCACCCTCGCTGACGACATCGGCTACGGCGTCGAACACCTGCCGATAACAGGTGACGCTGACGGAGATGTCGTACGAAGGGTCACGCAGGGTCAGGAACACCACCCCCGCCCCCGGCCGCCGCGACAACTGAGTGATCTGCCCCTCCACCCACACGGCCCCGAGCCGGTCGATCCACCCCCCGATGAGCCGGGATACCTCACCGACGGGCAGGGGCGTTTCGGGGGACGAGTTGACAGCCATGCCGCGAGAGTAACGGCCACGTACGACAACGCACCGCCACCGGGAGCTCCGCCCTCGGACGCCCGGCCTTCGGCTACCGCACGGCCCCGCCCCGACCCCGCCGCCCGACCCACACCAGCACCCCGACCACGAACCACACGGCCCCCACCACCTGCGCGGCCTCCGACGCCTCCACGATCACCCCGCTCACCGCCGGTCTCCGCACCGACCCGACACACACGCGATCTTTGACCCGCGGAACGCGGCCGTACGATGGGGTGCATGACTGCTTCGCCTGGCCGCCGTGTCCTGCTCGCCGCCCCCCGTGGCTACTGCGCGGGTGTGGACCGCGCCGTGATCGCCGTCGAGAAGGCCCTGGAGCAGTACGGAGCTCCGGTCTACGTCCGGCACGAGATCGTCCACAACAAGTACGTCGTCCAGACCCTGGAGAAGAAGGGCGCCATCTTCGTCGAACGGACGGAGGAGGTGCCGCCGGGCAACATCGTCATGTTCTCCGCGCACGGCGTCGCACCGACCGTCCACGAAGAGGCCGAGCAGGGCCGGCTCGCCACCATCGACGCGACCTGCCCGCTGGTCACCAAGGTCCACAAGGAAGCCGTCCGCTTCGCGGGCGAGGACTACGACATCCTCCTGATCGGGCACGAGGGCCACGAGGAGGTCATCGGCACCTCCGGCGAGGCCCCCGACCACATCCAGCTCGTCGACGGCCCC
>NZ_LGDG01000100.1:34929-155330 GCF_001279775.1 Streptomyces sp. MMG1533
CATCTGCTACGCCACGCAGAACCGCCAGCTCGCGGTGAAGGAGATGGGCGCCGAGGCCGAGCTGGTGATCGTCGTCGGCTCCCGCAACTCCTCCAACTCCAAGCGGCTCGTCGAGGTCGCCAAGCTCGCGGGCTCGCGCGAGGCCTACCTCGTGGACTACGCGGACGAGATCGACGAGGCGTGGCTGGAGGGCGTGTCCACGGTCGGCGTCACCTCCGGCGCCTCCGTCCCGGAGATCCTGGTCGAGCAGGTCCTCGAGTGGCTGTCGCAGCGCGGCTTCGAGGACGTCGAACTGGTCAAGGCGGCCGAGGAGTCCATCATCTTCTCGCTGCCCAAGGAGCTGCGCCGCGATCTGCGCGAGGAGGCGGCGACGCTGATGGAGCAGCGCGGCGGATCCGGTGCGGAAGATGTGTGAAAGCCCCTCGGCCGGTGGGTGAAAGCCCCTCGGCCGAATGACTGTCAGTCGTCCGTCGTAACGTAGAGCCATGCAGATCTTCGGCGTGGACATCGGCGGATCCGGGATCAAGGGCGCCCCTGTGGACCTGGACAGGGGCAACCTGGCGGACGAGCGACACAAGGTGCTGACCCCGCACCCGGCGACCCCGGAAGGAGTGGCCGACGGCGTCAGGCAGGTCGTCGACCACTTCGGCTGGACCGGGCCGGTCGGGCTCACCTTCCCGGGCGTGGTCACCGGCGGCGCCACGATCCGCACGGCGGCCAATGTCGACAAGAAGTGGATCGACACCGACGCGGGCGCGTTGTTCAGCGACCACCTGGGCGGCCTGCCGGTGACGGTGGTCAACGACGCGGATGCGGCGGGCGTCGCCGAGATGCACTTCGGTGCCGGCCGGGGCCGCAAGGGCACGGTCGTCCTCCTCACCTTCGGCACGGGCATCGGCAGCGCCCTCTTCGTCGACGGCGTCCTCGTCCCCAACACCGAGCTGGGCCACCTCGAGCTGCACGGCCACGACGCGGAGAAGCGCGCCTCCAGCAAGGCCAAGGAGGACGAGGAACTGACGTGGGAGCACTGGGCCCACCGCGTCCAGAAGTACCTCGCCCACGTCGAGATGCTCTTCTCGCCGGAACTGTTCATCATCGGCGGCGGCGTCAGCCGCAAGTCACAGAAGTTCCTGCACTACATCGAGGACATCAAGGCGGAGATCGTCCCGGCGCAGCTGCAGAACAACGCGGGGATCGTGGGGGCGGCGATGCACGCGGTGCAGGGGAACTAGACCGCTTCGAGTTCGAGGTCGGATCACACGGGCGGGCGGTTTCCGGCGGACCGGCGGTTCATCAGGCGAATCTTCCGCACCGTGGCGATCAGGCCGGCGACGAGTGTGCCCCCGTACAGCCACCCGGCCTGTGTCGCGAGGGCCGTGAAGATGCCCATCAGGCGACCGCTGGTCCCCTCTCCGCTCTCGGCCACGGGGAAGAGCCCCGCCGCGAAGGCGATCGGTACCACGATGGGCGCGGTCAGCAGATCGACCCGCCGGATCCAGAAGGCGGTCACGACGCACACCGGCAGGAACAGCACGCCGTACACCGTGAGCGACGCCCCGAACAACAGCTGGTCGAGGCAGCCGAGTGCGAACATCAGCGCCCCGCAGAACAGCCCGCCGCCGAGCCCGGTCAGCCGGGGGTTGGGCATCCGCCGCAGGGCCTGGACGATCGGCGGCCCGGACGGCCGTACCGCAGTGGGCCGCCGCGGGGGCCCGCCGGCGCGCGCCGCCGACGAACCGGTTCTGCCGGACTTCGCGCCGCCCCGCGCCGCCTGCGGCGGCAGGGGTGACGGCGGCACACCGCGTCGCGTTCCGTTCTGTGCGGGTCGTGTCCTGTGTTGCTCCACTGGACAAACTTAGGTCGGTTTATGTGTCGAATAGCCCTTCAGACACGCCGTCGACCGGACCTTGGCCAAGCGTTCGATACGCCGCCGGGGCGGGAGTGGGCACGCCGTAGACTGGTGGATCGGCCCCCAGGGGCCTGACGCCAGGGGCCCGCCCCCGGTCCTCTCACGCCAGCCCTCTCACTCCGGGAAGTCGCACCGTGTCGCTCACGATCGGAATCGTCGGACTGCCGAATGTCGGTAAGTCGACCCTGTTCAACGCCCTGACCAAGAACGATGTGCTGGCGGCCAACTACCCGTTCGCCACGATCGAGCCGAACGTCGGAGTGGTCGGCGTCCCCGACGCCCGGCTGGGCAAGCTGGCGGAGATCTTCGGCTCCCAGCGCATCCTGCCCGCGACGGTCGACTTCGTGGACATCGCGGGCATCGTGAAGGGCGCTTCGGAGGGCGAGGGCCTGGGCAACAAGTTCCTCGCGAACATCCGTGAGTCGGACGCGATCTGCCAGGTCATCCGCGCCTTCAAGGACGAGAACGTCGTCCATGTCGACGGCAAGGTCTCGCCCAAGGACGACATCGAGACGATCAACACGGAGCTGATCCTCGCGGACCTCCAGACGATCGAGAAGGTCCTGCCGCGCCTCCAGAAGGAGTCGCGCATCAAGAAGGACGTCGCTCCGAAGGTTGCGGCGGTCGAGGCGGCGAAGGAGATCCTGGAGAAGGGCGACACCCTCTTCTCGCAGGGCATCGTCCAGGGCTCCGGCAACGAGGAGCTGCTGCACGACCTGCACCTCCTCACCACCAAGCCCTTCCTCTACGTCTTCAACGTCGACGAGGACGAGCTGGTCGACGACGAGTTCAAGGCCGAGCAGCGCGCCCTCGTCGCCCCCGCCGAGGCGATCTTCCTCAACGCCAAGCTGGAGGCGGACCTCGCCGAGCTCGACGAGGAGGACGCGATGGAGCTCCTCCAGTCCGTCGGCGCCGAGGAACCCGGCCTCGCCACCCTCGCCCGCGTCGGCTTCAACACCCTCGGCCTCCAGACGTACTTGACGGCCGGCCCCAAGGAATCCCGCGCCTGGACCATCAAGAAGGGCGCCACCGCCCCCGAGGCCGCCGGCGTCATCCACACGGACTTCCAGAAGGGCTTCATCAAGGCGGAGGTCATCTCCTTCCACGACCTGGTGGAGACCGGTTCGGTGGCGGAGGCCCGCGCGAAGGGCAAGGCGCGCATGGAGGGCAAGGACTACGTCATGCAGGACGGGGACGTCGTGGAGTTCCGCTTCAATGTATGAATTCCACCACGTCGCTGACCTGGGGAAATGACATTCCGAAGTGCAAGTGGCCGGTGATGCCGGGTTGGTTCGGCCCGGCGCCGACCATTCACCGTCGCCTTCCGTGACCGCCTTGAAAACGAAGCCACCACAGATTGATCATCTGGGCTCCGGGTCGACCTGTTCCCGATGACCGCGCACGTGGAGTGCGTGGCAATGCTTGAGGGCAACACATCAGCTGTATGGCACCATGCGCTGAAACCTCGGAGGCCGAGTCCTTCGTCAGGTACGGGACAGGTCCAGCAGGACCTTGGAGGCGACGGCCCGGTCGTGGGCGATGTCGAAGGCGGCGCGGGCCTCGGTGAGCGGGAAGGTGTGCGTCACGATCGCGTCGACGGGCAGGCCCTGGGCCAGCAGGTCGATCGCCTCGTCGAACTCGGAGTCGAAGCGGAAGGCGCCCCGAAGCTCCAGTTCGCGGGTGACGGCGATGTTGCCCAGCAGGGGCACCTCGCCGGGTGGCAGCAGACCGAGGAGTACGAGGGTGCCCCCGCGGCGTACTCGTTCGATGCAGCTTCGTAGCCCCGCGGGCGCTCCGGACGCCTCGACGGCGATGTCGAAGGGGCCCGCCGACGCGCCGTCCTCAGGATCGCCCGCCCGTAACGTGGCGGTGGCTCCGGATGCGGCGGCGATGCGGAGGGGGGCGTCGAGGAGGTCGCTCACGACGATCTCCGCAGCGCCCCTGTGCCGCAGAACGGCGGTGACCAGGCAGCCGATCGGCCCCGCCCCGGTGACCAGGACTCGCTTGCCCGTCACGTCACCGGCCCGGTGCACGGCGTGCAGGGCCACCGACAGGGGTTCGGCCAGGACGGCACGGCGCAGGTCGAGCTCTGGCGGCAACGGGCGGATCTGTGCCGCGGGCGCGGTGAGGAGTTGGGCGAAACCGCCTTGGACATGGGGCGTGCGGGCGGCGCTGCCGAGGTAGCGGGTGTCGGCACAGATGTTGCGGCGGTCGGCCGCGCAGTCGGGGCAGCGGTCGCACGGTGTGGCGGGGTGGACCGCCACCGGGGTTCCCACGGCCGGTCCCTCGGTGTCGGCTCCCAGGGCGGCGACGTGGCCGACGACCTCGTGTCCGAGCACCATCGGCTCCCGGACGGTGAAGTCGCCGACCCGGCCGTGGCGGTAGTAGTGCAGGTCTGATCCGCAGATTCCGCCGAGGGCGACGGCGACGGTCACCTGGCCGGGTCCGGGCGGGGCGGGGGAACGGTGCTCTACCCGGAGGTCTCCTGCCGTGTGGACGACGCAGGCTTGCATGGTGAAGTTCCTTCCGTTGCGGCGTCCGTCACAGGACGGAGAGCATGCCACCGTCGACATAGAGCACCTGGCCGTTGACGAAGTCGGACGCGGGGGCGGCCAGGAAGAGCAGGGCGCCCACGAGGTCGTCGACGGCTCCCCAGCGGCCGGCCGGCGTGCGTTTGCGGACCCAGGCGCTGAATTCCTCGTCGGCCACCAGGGCCGAGGTGAGTTCGGTGTCGAAGTAGCCGGGTCCGATGCCGTTGACCTGGATGCCAAGCGGGCCCAGGTCGGCGCACATGCCCTTGGTGAGCATCTTCAGGCCGCCCTTGGTGGCGGAGTAGGCGGCGATACCCGGCCGGACCGCTTCGCTCTGCAGTGAGCAGATGTTGACGATCTTGCCGTGGCGTCGGGGCGCCATGCGCCGCGCGACCTCGCGTCCCACGAGGAAGGCGCTGGTGAGGTTGGTGTCGAGGAGACGGTGCCAGTCGTCGTCGGTGAACTCCAGTAGCGGCCTGCGGTGTTGGACTCCCGTGTTGTTCACCAGGATGCCGATCGGCCCGGTCTCCTCCTCGACACGGGCTATGCCGACGGTGACGGCCTCCACGTCCGTGACGTCGAAGGCGGCGGTCCGTACCCGGTCCCCGAAGGAGGCCGCGAGTTCCGCCCCGGTCGCTTTCAGGGCGGTGGTGTTGCGTCCGTTGAGGACGACCGTGCAGCCGGCCTCCAGGAGGCCCTTGGCCAGCGCCTTGCCGATGCCGCGGCTGGAGCCGGTGACCAGGGCCGTCTTTCCGGTGATGTCGAACAGGGGGTGGCTCATACGCGTGCCCCGGTGGTACCGACCGGGGTGCCCGGCACCGCCGGGCTGCCGGGTATGGGGGTTCGGGCGGGGCGTTCGGCCAGGACGTCGAGAATGTTGTCGACCGCCAGGTCGACCATGGCGGCCCGGGTGGCCTCGGTCGCCGACCCGACGTGGGGCAGCGTGACGACGTGCGGTTCCACCACCAGCGGCGACAGCTCCGTTCCCATCGGCTCGCGTTCGAAGACGTCGAGTCCGGCGGAGTGCAGTCGTCCCTCCCGGACGGCGTGCAGCAGCGCTTCCTCGTCGACGACACCGCCGCGGGAGGTGCTGACCAGCGTGGCCGTGGGCTTCATCGTGGCCAGTTCGCGTGCCGAGATCAGGTGCCGCGTCTCCACGGTGAGCGGCACGTGCAGCGACACGATGTCGGACTCGCCCAGCAGCGTGGTCAGACCCACCGAGGTCGACAGGTCGTCGTCGGGGGCGTAGGGGTCGTGGTGGAGCACGCGCATGCCGAACCCGTGGGCCCGGCGGGCCACCGCGCGGCCGATCTGACCGTAGCCGATCAGGCCGAGGGTGGCGCCGTGGATGTCCAGGCCGAGGTAGTCGTGCATCCGGAACAGCTCCCAGGAGCCTTCCGCGAGGCTCGCTGCGGCGGCGCCGATCCGACGGCGGGCGGCGAGAATGAGGGCGAAGGTGAGGTCGGCGGTGGTCTCCGCGAGCACGCCAGGGGTGTGGGTGACGACGATGCCGCGCTCGGCGGCGGCGGCCCGGTCGACGTTGTCGAAACCCATGCTCGCCAGCGATATGCCCCGCAGCGAGGCGCCTGCCGCGTCCATCAGCGCGCCGTCCACCGGATCGTTGCCCAGCGCCAGAACGCCACTCACTCCGGAGGCGAGCGCGGCGAGGTCAGTGGGACCGGGCTTCCCGGTCCCGGGCCAGGCCACCACGTCCGCTGCCCCGGCCAGACGGTCCAGGCCGCGGCCGGGCAGGTTTTCACGGGTGATGAGGACACGCTTTTTCATCTTATGTCTCCAGTGATGAGCCGTGCATTGCCGACCGGCGGCTGGTTTCGAAAGAAGCTGGTTCTGAAAAACGCTAGCCGGGGTGCTCACCGGAAACAAATAACGGATTCATGTGACGCTATTGGCGATCCTTATCCTCGTTGGGAGACCCGTCAAAGGAGGTGATCAGTTCGAGGAACAGATCGTGCACGGCCAGGGCGGGCTCCGAGAGGGGCTGATTGTCCGACGTGACCACGGACAGCCTGACCTGGATGACGGGATCCACGATGCGGCGCACGGACAGGGAACGGGCGTCGAGGATGGCCCGTGCTGCCGACCAGGGCAGGACCGTGGCGCCGAGGTCCGCGGCCACGGCGTTGACGAGCGTCAGAGCGGACTCGACCTCGCCCACCACGTTCAGCCGGAGCGACGCCTGCTGGAAGGCGGCGTCCACGACCTGTCGAATCGTGTGGATGCGGCTGGGGAGCAGCAGCGGCACGCTCGTGAGTTCAGTCAGGCTCACCTCGCCCTGTCCGGGCGGGGCCGTTTCGCCGGGTGCGCCGATCAGGAACAGGTCCTCCGTGCGCACCGGTTCGAACTGAACACCCCGCAGCGGGCCGGCCCCGTAGATGAACGCCATGTCCATCCGCCCGGTCATGATGGCTTCGCTGATCACGCCGCCGAAGTTCTCGTTGATGTGCAGCAGGACGTCCGGGTAGCGCTCGCGCACACTCTTGAGAAGCGGCAGAGCGAGTGCCGCGCCAAGGCTGTACGGCGCGAGGCCCACCGACACGCTGCCGGCGGGAGCCCGGCCGGAGACCTCCACGGCGGCGTGCGCGAGGTCCACCTGCCGGAGGATCAGCTGAGCGTGTCGGTACAGTGCCCGGCCCGCCTCGGTCGGGGCGACTCCGCGTTTGCTGCGGATCAGCAGCTGCTGCCCGAACTGCGTCTCCAGCGCGGACAGTTGCTGGCTGAGCGCGGGCTGTGCGATGTGCAGGATGTCCGCCGCGCGCGTGATGCTCCCGGCGTCGATGATCTTGATGAACGAGTAGAGACGCCTGGTGTCCATGCGGGACCTTCCACGGGGAGCGGAGCCTCATCGTAGGGAGGGGCCGCCCCGGAGCACAGCCCTGGAAGGCCTCGGGTGCGAGGCGGGTCATAACCGTTCGCGATAACGCCAGACCGAACGCATATTGGCGGTCACGCGAGCAGGGGATTAAGTTGAGCGGAACATCCAGCCCGGAACCGCCCGACGAAGTCGAAGTGAACCGGTTCCCAGGAATTCTGTCTGCTCGCGACCATCGCCTTTGTGTCCGAGAGTGCGGATCTTTTTCGGGATATCACGAAGACGTGATGGAATCTCCTTCCTCATATTCTCTCCCGGAGGACGTCATGACCCCCATGGTTGATCTCGTCGCCGATCTCGGCGAGGGATTCGGCGCCTACACGATGGGCGACGACGAAGCCCTCCTGGAGATGCTGACGTCCGCCAATGTGGCCTGCGGGTTCCATGCCGGTGATCCGCGCATCATGGACGCCACCGTCCGGACGTGCGTGGAGCAGCAGGTGGCCGTGGGTGCCCACCCGAGCTATCCCGACCTGGTCGGCTTCGGCCGCCGCGCGATGGACCTCACGCCGGAGGAGGTCCGTACGGACGTGCTGTACCAGATCGGCGCCCTCCAGGCGTTCGCCATCGCGCACGGTACCCGGGTGCAGCACGTCGCCCCGCACGGACGCCTGGGCAACCTGGTCGCCGTACGCGCCGACTACGCCCGTGCCGTCGTGGACGCCGTCGCCTCCCTGGACGAGTCGCTGATCATCCTCGCGCAGGACGGTGAGCTCGCCGACGCCGCCCGGGCCCGCGGACTGCGCGTGGGCATCGTCGGCATCGCCGACCGCGCGTACCGCGACGACGGGACCCTTGTCCCCCGCTCCGAGCCCGGAGCGCTGATCCACGACGCGGACGAGGTGGCCCGGCGGACGTTGCGCATGGTCACCGAGGGGGTCATCCGCAGCGTCGACGGCAAGGACGTTCCGGTCGCCTGCGACACCGTCCTGCTGCACGGAGACAGCCCCGGAGCGATCGCGCTGGCCGGCCGCATCCGCGAGCAACTCCTCGCCGCCGGCGTCCAGATCGCCTCTCTCGACAAAGTGCTGAGCGGGAAGGGCGTCTGACATGAACGGCAACGTCACGATCATGGACTGCGGTGACTCTGCCCTGGTCGCCAAGGCTGTGGGCCTGGACGCCGAAGACGCCTGGCGGCTCGTCCACGCCCTGGCCGACGCCCTGGACGCCGTCCAGCTCACCGGTGTCCACGACGTGGTGCCCACCTACGACGCCCTGCTCGTGGAGTTCGACTGCACCGGCACCGACCACGACACCGTCAGGCGCGTGCTGTCCCACGAGGCCGCCCGCCTCGGGCCGAACCCCGCGCGGACGACACCTCCGCGACGCTTCGTCGTCCCCGTCGTCTACGGCGGCGAGTACGGGCCCGATCTGCCCGAAGTCGCCCGTCAACTCGACCTGACCGAGAGCGAGGTCATCGCCCTCCACTCCGGGACCGATCTCACCGTACGTTGCCTCGGCGCGCCCGCGGGGGCGCCGATGACGGACGGTCCGCCCTTCCCGAAGCCGGTGCCGCGGCTGGCGTCGCCCCGTACCCGCGTCGATCCCGGCTCGGTCGCCGTCGCCGGCCGGCAGGCGGTCATCTGCCCGATGCCCTCGCCCGGCGGCTGGCCCCTTCTCGGGCGCACCCCTGTGCGCGTCCTCGACCTGCACCGCGACCCGATCACCGCCTACCAGCCCGGTGACACCTTCCGATTCCTCCCCATCACACCCGAACAGTGGGACGACTACGCCGACATGCCCCTGGCGGACTGCCATGGCTGACACCCTCTCGATCCGGACCGCGGGCATCGCCGCCGTGCAGGATCTCGGCCGTGTCGGCCGCTCCCGCTACGGGCTGCCGGCCAACGGAGCCTCCGACCAGCACTCGGCGCGCGTCGCCAATGTCCTGTGCGGCAACGACGAACGCGCCCCGCTGCTGGAGATCACGGCTCTCGACTTCGCGTGCGTTCCCTCCGGCGACATCCTCATCGCCGTGACCGGCGCCCCCGCCGACGTGACCGTCGAAGGAGTGGTCCGCCCGCAGTGGGAGCCGGTCCCCGTACGCGCCGGCGAAACCATTCGCGTCACCGGCATCCGGCGCGGACTGCGCGTCTACCTGGCAGTACTCGGCTCGTTCGAAGCGGACTGTCTTCAGGGCAGTTGCGCTCCCGACACCATCCTGGGTTTCGGCCCCGCCCTGTGCAACGGCGACGAACTCGTGCTGCGCACGGCCTGCCCGCCCATCGACCACCCCTTCTCACGGATCCCGCTGTTCCGTCTGCACGCACCCGTCCCTCCGTTCCCCGCCACCTGGACCATCGACGTCACCGACGGCCCCGACCGGGCCGAGTTCGGAGACACGGGACGGCGCCTGTTCGACGCACCCTTCACCGTCAACCCGCGCAGCAACCACATCGGCCTGCGGCTGCAAGGCGAAGTGCCCCGCCGCATCACCAAGGGCGAGGTGCTCTCCCGCGGCGTCCCCATCGGCGCCGTCGAAGTGCCGGCAGGGGACGAACTCCTCGTGCTGCACCGCGGCCGCGGCGTCACGGCCGGCTACCCCGTGCTCGCCGTCGTCACCGCCACCGGTCTGTCCGCCCTGGGGCAGGTGCGCCCCGGGCAGAGCATCCGCTTCCGCCACCGCACCCTCGACCAGGCGGTCACTGCCCACCGCGCGCAGCGGGGGGCCGTCGAGGCGCTGAAAGCCCGCGTAGGCAGGGCATTCGACGCGCTGCGTATCCCCGTACCCGTCGGCAGCTGATCACTGTCCCTCTCAGCCGCCCCTTTCGCCCGCCCGCACGGAGCCGAACACCCTCATCCCACAGCCGCTCCAGGACAGGAGACGCCATGACCACCATGGCCGCTCAGCCCGTACCCAACACCGTCGACTCCAGAACAGCCCGCAAGGTCACCCTGGCAGGGTGCGTCGGAATCTTCGCCGAGCTCTACGACAACGGCATCTTCGGCTTCATGGCCGGAACGCTCGCCGCCGTCTTCTTCCCCGGCTCCGACAACGCCGTCCAACTCGTCTTTCTCGGCTACGCCGTATCCTTCTTCTTCCGCCCCCTCGGCGCCGTCATCTGCGGCCACCTCGGTGACCGCATCGGACGCCAGCGGATGCTGGTCTTCGTCATCCTGCTCATCAGTCTCGCCACCGCGGCCATCGGCGTGCTGCCCACCTACGCGAGCATCGGCATCGCGGCGCCCGCCCTGCTCATCCTGCTCCGCGTCGCGCAGGGCTTCTCCGTCGGCGGTGAGGCATCCGGCGCGATGAGCTTCCTCGCCGAGCACGCCCCGGAAGGCAAGCGCGGCCTCTACACCAGCTACGCCCAGATCGCGTCGTTCCTCTCCCTGCTCACCGGCACCCTGATCGCCGCCGCCATGACCAGCGGACTCGGCAGCGAGCGCATGGAGTCCTGGGGCTGGCGCATACCGTTCCTGCTCGCCGTCCCCCTCGGCATCACCGGCGTCTACATCCGCAAGCGCATCAGCGACACGCCCAACTTCACGCGCCTGCAGGAAGAAGGCAGCCTGTCCAAGAACCCCCTCAAGGAAGCCTTCACGTCCGCCGAGCACCGCCGCGCCATGCTCCTGGCCCTGTTCATCCCCCTCATGAACGGCTCCGGCTACTACGTCCTGTTCAGCTACATGCCCACCTTCATGAGCAACGAGCTGGACTTCGGCAAGGTCCAGGGCCTCCTCGTCACCGCTTCCAGCCTGGTGGCTATCTGCATCGCCATCCCCTACATGGGGCGGCTGTCCGACCGGGTCGGCCGCAAGAAGGTCATCGCGGGCGCCGCGATCGCCATGGCCGTCGTCGGTATCCCCTGTTACCTCCTGATCGGCACCGGAAGCGTCGCCCTGGCCGTCGTGGGCGCCTGCGTCATGGCCGTCGTGTTCGCCGGGCACACCGGCGTCATCCACATCCTGCTCGTCGAGCTCTTCCCCACGCGTGTGCGCTACTCCGCCTACGGCCTGGGCTACAACGTCTCCGCCGCACTTTTCGGCGGTACAGCGCCGCTGCTGATGACCTACCTCATCGACCGCACGGGCAACGTCAACATGCCGGCCTTCTACGCCGTCCTCACCGCCTTCGGCACGCTCATCGCCGTCTCCCGCGTGAAGGACCGGGCCCACCTGCCCCTGCGCGACGCCTGACAGACACACGCACCCGCACGCCCCCATACACATCAAGGAGCACACAGCATGCCCATCTCCGACTACAGGACGGCCCTCGTCACCGGAGCGTCGACCGGCATCGGAGCAGTGGTCGTCGAGCGACTCGCCAAGCGCGGCCTCGAGGTTCACGCGGTGGCGCGTAACGCCGAACGGCTCGACGCCCTCGCCCGCGACACCGGTTGCATCCCGCACTCTGTCGACATCACCGACACGGAGGCGCTCACCGCCGAACTGGACGGCCTGGAGATCGATGTCCTCGTCAACAACGCGGGTGTCTCGCGCACCGGCAACATTCTGACCGCCGACGAGTTCGCCGTCGACGAGCAGATCGCCGTCAACATCCAGGCCGTCCTGCACCTGGTCCGCCTGCTCATGCCCGGCATGGTCGAGCGCGACCTCGGCCACATCGTCAACATCAGCTCCATCGCCGGCGTCTACAACTTCGGCGGCAACACCATTTACCACGCCACCAAGGCAGCCGTGCACACTCTCTCCCGCCAGCTGCGGGTCGACGGCTATGGCCGCCGGGTCCGCGTCACCGAGATCTGCCCGGGGCGCGTGGAGACGGAGATCTTCGGTCGGCTGCTCGGCGACATGGAGGAGGCCCAGCGGCAGTTCTACGACGGCTACGAGTCCCTCAAGCCCGAGGACATCGCCGATTCCATCGAGTTCGCCGTCGACGCGCCCCGGCACGTCAACATCGGCCACATCGAGATCCTGCCCACCTTCCAGGTCCCCGGCGGCCTGAACTTCGAGCGCCGGGAGGGCTGATCAGATGAACACCGCAGAGCGGGTACGCCGTATCAAGCCCTCGCCCAGTACGGCGGCCGCACAGCGTGTGCGCGAGCTGAAGAGCCAGGGGCTCACCATCCTCGACCTGACCGTGGGCGAGCCCGACTTCGACACCCCCGACCACGTCAAAGCCGCAGCGATTCGCGCCATCGAGGCGGGCGAGACCAAATACACCCCCGTGAACGGCACCCCGCGGCTGCGCGCCGCGATCGCCGACAAGCTCCGCGAGCGGCACGGGCTGGAGTGCACCGACGCCCAGATCACGGTCGGCGGTGGAGCCAAGCAGGTCATCTTCCTAGCCCTGATGGCCACCCTGGACGAAGGGGACGAGGTCATCGTTCCCGCCCCGTACTGGGTGTCCTATCCGGACATGGTCCGCGCGAACGACGGCACCCCGGTGGTCGTGGACTGTCCCGAGGCGGACGGCTTCAAGCTGACTCCGGAGCGGCTCGGGGCGGCGATCACCGCGCGAACGCGCTGGGTCGTCCTCAACACCCCCGGCAACCCGACGGGATCCGCCTACACCGCCGGTGAACTGAGCGAGCTGGCCCAAGTGTTGTTGGAACATCCGCAGGTGTGCGTCCTCACCGACGAGATCTACGACGAGATCTGGTACCGCGAGGAGGCCGCCCCGTCCCTGGCAGCCGTCGAACCACGCCTGGCCGAGCGGGTGTTCCTCACCAATGGCGTCTCCAAGACGTACGCGATGACCGGCTGGCGCATCGGTTACGGCGTGGGCCCGACGGACCTGGTGACCGCGATCAACACGCTGCAGTCCCAGACCTCCTCCTGCCCCTCCTCGGTGAGTCAGGCCGCCGCTGCCGCCGCGCTCACGGGACCGCAGGACTTCGTCCGGGAAACCGTGCGCGTCTACCGCGGACGCCGCGATGCCATGGTGAAGCTCATCAACGACGTTCCCCGGCTCAGCTGCACCGTTCCCGACGGGGGCTTCTACCTCCTGGTGAACTGCCACGACACCATCGGGCAGATCACACCGTCGGGAAGCCGGATACAGAACGACGAGGACTTTGCCCGCTACCTGCTCGACAGCCAGCAGGTAGCGGTGATCCACGGAGCCGCGTACGGCGCACCCGGCTACTTCCGCATCTCTTTCGCCACGTCGACGGACATCCTCACCGAGGCATGCGCGCGCCTCGCGACGGCTTGCGCCGACCTGGCTTCCACTTCCTCCGCCTGAAAGGTCGACATGATCCGCGTCAGCACGAAGTTCGAGCGGCCGGAGCCCGCCGTGGTCGAGCGACTGAGCGCCTTCTCCTCGGCAACCATCCATGAGGCACAGGGCCGGCTCGGGGCGCTGGACTCGGCCATCAAGCCGGTCGACCACCGCATGTCCCTGTGCGGCCCCGCCTTCACGGTCCAGTGCGCACCGCGCGACAACCTGATGCTGCAGACCGCCATCGCCTACGCCCGCCCGGGGGATGTCGTCGTCGTGTCAGCCGGCGCCTACGAGGAGGCGGGTTCCTTCGGAGACGTCCTCGCCAACGCCTGCCAGGCGAAGGGGCTCGGCGGCCTGATCACCGACACGGGCGTCCGGGACACCGAGGACCTGCGCGCCCTGGGATTCCCCGTCTTCTCCCGCAGCGTGTCCATCAAGGGCACGGTCAAGGAGACTGTCGGACCGATGTGCGAGCCGGTCACCATCGGCGGCGTACTCGTCCGCCCCGGTGACGTGATGCGGGCCGACGCCGACGGCGTGGTGGTCGTCCGCCGCGAGGACGCCGCCGCGGTGACCACCGCCTCACAGAAGCGGGTCGACGCCGAGGCCGACTACATCTCCGCGTACCGGGCGGGCAAGACAGTCATCGACATCTGCAATCTCGCTCCGCTTCTCGCGGCGAAGGGGCTGATGATCGAGGACTAGGGGGTGCTGTGCGGGACTTTCAAAACACCCCTAGCGGCGTTGCCCCAGGGCATTGCCGGAGGGTGCCGGCCGTGGCGGGTGGCGCGTCGTGCTGTTCGTCGGGCCTGTGACGCTCAGGATGAAGGGCATGACGGAGAACGAGACGCCGACCATGATCGTGGCAACGTTGGTGAGAACAGGATCGCCATCGGCGCTGGCTTGGTCGTCGGCAGCGGCACGGCGATCTCCTCGGCAGGTCCTGCCGCGTTGTTCGCCTACGTAGGTGTCGGCGCCGTCGTCGTGGCCACGGATCCCGCGTAGGCGCTGAACCGTTCGGCACCGACCTGTTCGAACCGTGCTGATTCTGTGCTGACCTGGATCTCTCAGGTGTTCGTTTCCGCAGGTGAGAGCGCTGTGGTGAACGTTCCGCTTCAACGTCTAGGCGCAGATCCACCACGTCGGCTTTGTTTAATGCGCAGGTCAGAGGGGCTCGACTCATCGGAGTCGAGCCCCTCGCTCCTTCCCGTGCTGGGAAGGTGCTGGGAATTCTGACGGGGTGTCACTCATTTGACCCCGTTTTGGGCGGCCATTAGTGGTACGTTATTCGGTACCACTTGATGGAGAGGGTCACCCATGTCAATAACTGCGAGCGAAGCCCGTAAGGCCCTCTTTCCGCTGATCAAGAAGGTCAACGACGATCACGAGGCCATCGAGATCGTGTCCAAGCACGGCAACGCCGTGCTCGTCTCGGCTGAGGACTACGCGGCACTGCGTGAGGGCTCGTACCTGCTGCGCTCGCCTGTGAACGCACGGCGACTGCTCAAGGCGTACGAGAATGCCCTGGGCAACATCAACGTGTCGGAGCGCGAGCTGATCGATCCGGATGCGGCGGACTCTGCTGTGGGTACTGAGTGAGGCTCGTCTTCGAGGATCAGGGCTGGGAGGACTGCACGTCCTGGCTCAAGAACGACCGCAAGATGCTCGCTCGGATCAACAAGCTCATCGAGGACGTCAAGCGTGACCCCTTCACGGGGATCGGCAAGCCCGAACCGCTCAAGTACCACTTGCCCGGGGTGTGGTCGAGGCGGATCGACGACGAGCACCGTCTTGTCTACCTGGTCACGGACAAGGAGATCGTGATCCTCGCGGCCCGCTATCACTACTGAGCGCGCAGGGAGGGCCAGGACCCGACCGGCAGTACTTCAGGTTCTCGAACACGGGTCCCCGGGCTGGTCGTTGGCGATCACCGGTGGTCAGACGGTGCGAATGACAGGGGCGGGCTTGATGTCCTGGGCGTCGATGAGGATGCGGATGTCGTCCGGGCCCGACGTCCAGATGATGGCGCCGAGGCTGGCTGCCATGGTTACGACGGTGGCGTCGACGATGTCGGAGGTACCCCGGCCTCGCCGCAGAGAATGCCTGCGGCTTTGGCGGTTTCGAGGCCGATGGGTACGACGTGGCATCCGGTGAGGAACTTGCCGAGCCTGACCTGGCGGCGGGAGTCCCGCCATGCGAGCGCCAGGCTGTGGCGGGCCCGTATGCGTCGGTCGTCGTTGTCGACGGCGATGAGTATCCCGGCGTCGTACAGGTACGGGATGTTCACGCGGCCGAGGCTCCCGAGCTGCTGAGGTACTCGGCGTCGGCTTCGGCGGCGGCCAGGTCCGCGCGGGCGGTGGCGAGCTCTTCCGGGGTGAAGGCGCCGTGCTCCGCCTTCCCGTCTGTCGGACGGCGGGTCACCGAGGGCTGAGCGCGCGTTCCTTGTCGTCTGCGAGGCGCAGTTGCAGCCAGATCGAGAGCCGGTCGTCGGGCTGATCGAGCGGCAGGCCGAACAGTTCGGTGGTGCGGCGCAGGCGGTATCGAAGCGTGTTGGTGTGCACGCTTAGTCGCGCCGCCGCTTCGGCCACGTTGCCCACCGCCTCCAGCCAGGCGAGAAGGGAGTCGGCGAAGTCCGTACCGTGCTCGGCGTCGTGGGCGACCAGGGCGGCCACACTCGGGTGGCGCAGGCGCGGTTCGGCGGCGAGTTCGTCGCGCACCCGGGCCAGCAGTAGCCGCGCCTGTACGTCGGCCAGTGCGGCCACGCGGGGTGCGTCGGGGTGAGCGGTGGTCACCCTGAGGATGTCGTCCACCTCCCGGCGCATCGCCGGAAGCGCTGCCGGGTCCGTCTCGGTGGGGGCGACCGCCGCCCGTACGAAGTCGCCGAAGGAGTCGCGGAGCGCGGCGAGCACGCTGTGGGCCAGCCGCGTCGCGGCCGGGGAGCCGCCGCCCGGCAGCAGAACGTAGATGGCTCGCGAGGTCGTGGCGATGCTCGCGTCCGGGCGGAACGGCACGATGTGGCGGGTCAGGGCATTTCCGAGGTGTGCGGTCAGCGCGAGCAGGCCCGCCGCGTCGGTGGAGGCGGCGAAGGCGAGAAGGCCGAGCTCGGCCCGTGGAGGGATGGACAACCGGAAGGTCGTCTCGTGCGTGGCCCACAGGCCCTCCAGCGCGCCCAGCAGCGCGCTCTCGCGCTTTTGGAGCTCGAGTTCGTTCGCGTTGCGGTTGCGCAGGATGTGCAGTGCCGCCATCCGTGCGCAGTCGGCCAGTGCCTTCTCTCCTTCGGCGCTGATGCCCTGGGGGCCTTCGACCGCCCAGATGGTGCCGAGGGGCTGCGTTCCGGCCTTGATGGCGACGGCCGCGCGCGGCAGGACGCCGAGTGCCTCGGGGAAACGGACCACCCCGTCGGAGCCGAGCACGGTGCGATAGCGCTCGAGGTTGTGGTCGATCTCCGGAACCCTGCGGCTCAGAATCCCTTCCCGGCGCAGGGAGTCGATGCGCTGGTCCGGCGATGACGAATAGGCCATCACCCGACGGTCCAGGTCCTCGATCGCCACTGATCCGCCGATGACGGCACCGGCCGCGTTCGCGAGGGTGAACAGCCCCTCCTCGATGCCGCCCGTCGGTTCGCCGCCCACACCTTGCGAGCCCAGAACGGACAGCAGAAGAGCGTCGAGGTGGCGCCAGGAGATCTCGTCGGCCGCGGCGAAAAGCGCGAGCCCGCGGAGCGACGCCTCTGCGACGACGTCGGCGGTGTCCGCCCCCCTCACCTTCAGCACCATGGCGCAGTACCCCCGGCCGGCGGCGTCCCGTACGAGCTGGGTCGCCGCGGGCTGGTCGGGCTGGAGTCCCGGCACGATCAGGAGCTGGTCCGCGCCCGCGGGCAGGGGGTCGGCGGGGTCGTGCAGGACGGTCCCCCGCACGGGCTGTTCCGGCCCGTGCGGTACGGCCAGCGCGGTGAGGACCGGCGATCCGATGGTCTCGACGAGGCGGCCGAGGGTGACGACCCCGTCGTTCGTCCGATCCGACAACCACATGCCGAAATCCTAGGCCAATCGGATTAGGACGGCCAGCGTGTGCGGATTGAAGAATTCCCCGCAACAGCTCGCACCGGGCTTCCGGCATTCGCCTTTCGGTGCCCCTGTTCATCGTTCATCCCCCGAAGTTCACCCCCCGAATTGGAGACCTCACATGGTCAGAGTTCGCCTTGCCGCCGCGATCGCGGCGGTCACCGCGGGAACGCTCCTCACCGCCTGTAGCGGCGCATCGGACACCTCCACGAAGCAGACGGCGGCCACGGCGACCGTCGCGCGCGACGCCAGGGCGGCCAAGCTGCTGCCCGCACGTTTCAAGAGCGGGATCGACGTGGCCAGTGGCGTCTACGCGCCAATGGAAATGCTGGATTCCCAGCAGAAGTTCACCGGGTTCGACTACGACCTGGGGCAGGCGCTCGCCGCCAAGCTGGGCGTGTCGTTCAACTTCACGAACCAGGCGTTCGACAGCATCATCCCGTCACTCCAGTCCGGCAAGCACGACATCATCATGTACGGGATGAACGACACGCCGGAGCGGCAGAAGAGTCTGTACTTCGTCGACTACTTCCACGCCGGCATGGACATCCTGGTGAAGAAGGGGAACCCCGAGAAGATCGGCAAGGTGCTCGACCTGTGCGGCAAGTCCGTGGCGGTCGCCAAGGCCACCACGCAGGCCGATCTCATGAGGTCCCAGGCATCGGCGTGCAAGGCCGCCGGGAAGAGCCCGATCACGGTGGTCGAGCTGCCCAGCGAGGGCGACGCCCTGGTCGCCGTCCGCGCCGGAAAGGCCACCGCCGACGTCCTGGACGCCGCCGTCGCCGAGTACAACGCCCGGACAGCGGGCAACGGCAAGGAGTTCGACGTCGTACGCGATCCGGCGCACCCCACGGGATACGCGCCCGTCTACACCGGCATCGGAGTGCTCCGCAAGGACCACGACCTCGTGCTCGCCCTCAAGTCGGCACTGGACTCGCTCGTCGAGGACGGCACCTACCGACAGCTCCTGAAGAAGTACGGCCTGACGTCCTATGGCGTCACGTCCGCGAAGGTGAACGCCGGATGACGGCCGCCCTGTCCGACCTCACCGCCGCAGGCGCTGCCAGGACGCATGACGTGGCTGCCGCGCCCCGCCGCCACCCGGGGCGGTGGATCGCCGCCCTGGCACTGGGACTGCTGTGCACGGCCTGGGTGCTCTCGCTCTGGGGCAACCACAACATCGACCACGCCACGATCGCCGACTTCCTCTTCGACGGACGGATCGTCCAGGGCGTCCTGCTCACGGTCGCGTTGACCGCCTGCTCGATGCTGCTGGCCACGGCGCTCGCCATCATGCTCGCGGTGATGCGGCTGTCCGCGAACCCCGTTCTGCGGGTGGTGTCATGGGCGTACACCTGGTTCTTCAGGGGTACGCCGCTGCTGGTCCAGATCGTGTTCTGGGGATATCTCGGCCTGCTGTACCAGAAGATCGGCCTCGGTATCCCCCTCACCTCGGTCCAGTTCTTCTCCGCGGACACCAACGTGATCGTCACGCCCTTCGTCGCCGGCCTGCTGGCCCTGGGGATGAACGAGGCCGCCTACGCATCCGAGATCGTCCGTGCCGGCCTGCTCTCCGTCGATCACGGCCAGGTCGAGGCGGCCCACTCGCTGGGCATGTCGCCCGCCTACACCCTGCGGCGCATCGTCGTACCCCAGGCCATGCGGGTGATCATCCCGCCGATGGGCAACGAGACGATCTCCATGCTCAAGAACACCGCCCTGCTCCAGCTGATCGCGGTGCCGGAGCTCTACACGCGGGCCAGCTGGATCTCCGCGCAGAACCTGAGCCAGGTGGAGCTGCTGATCGTCGCCAGCGCCTGGTACCTGGTGCTCACCTCGGTGCTCTCCGTACCGCAGTACTACCTCGAACGCCGCTACGGCCGCGGCGCCCACCGCCACCTGCCGATGACACCGTGGCAGCAGGCCCGCCAGAGTGCCGGCCGACTCCGGACCCGCCTAGCGCAGGTCGCGCACGCCGGTCCCCGCAACGCCAGGACGGAGACGGGCACATGACCATCCAGAGCCTCGGCGGCCATCGGCCGCTGGTGGAAGCGCGAGGCGTCCGCAAGCAGTTCGGCGCGCTCCAGGTACTCAAGGGAATCGATCTCGAAGTCGGGCGCGGAGAGGTGATGTGCCTGCTCGGCCCCTCCGGATCGGGCAAGTCGACCTTCCTGCGCTGCATCAACCACCTCGAAAGGGTCGACGGCGGACGCATCTACGTCGACGGCGAGTTGATGGGCTACCAGGAACACGGCTCCCGTGCCAGGGAGATGAAGCCGAAGCAGATCGCCGCCCAGCGCCGGAACATCGGCATGGTCTTCCAGCGGTTCAACCTGTTCCCCCACCTCACCGCCCTGGAGAACATCACCGAGGCTCCGGTCGGGGTAGCACACCGCAACCGGGCCGACGCGCGCTCACGCGGCATGGAACTGCTGCGGCAGGTCGGCCTCGCCGAGCACGCCGGGGCCTATCCGGCCCATCTGTCGGGCGGCCAGCAGCAGCGGGTCGCCATCGCCCGAGCGCTCGCGATGGAACCGAAACTGATGCTCTTCGACGAACCGACCTCCGCGCTGGACCCCGAACTCGTCGGTGACGTCCTGGCCGTGATGCGCGACCTGGCGAGGAGCGGAATGACGATGATCGTGGTGACCCATGAGATCGGCTTCGCCCGAGAAGTGGCGGACCAGGTCGTCTTCATGGACGACGGCATCGTCGTCGAGTCGGGTGCGCCCTCCCAGGTCATCAGTGATCCGCAGCACGAGCGGACGAGGGTCTTCCTCGACAGCGTCCTGTGACCGCGCCCCCACCCCTTCGCACCACACCGAGAGGGACCGAACCCTGTGTTTGACGTCGTTCGCCGGCCGGTGATCGCGGTAACGGCCGGGAGGGATCTGCCCCTCCGCCCGTCTGCCCTGAGGCTGGCCGAGAGCTGTGTGCGTACGCTGACGAACTCCGGCGCCGTGCCGGTCGTGCTCGTGCCCGGCATGGACGCCACCGCGGTCCGTCAGGTGCTGGATACCGTCGACGGTCTGCTTCTGCCGGGCGGAGTGGACGCGGCCGACCCGCATCCGCGCCACTTCGGTGAGGAGCTACGGCCCGAGACGGTCGTCGACGAGGACCTCGACGCGCTGGAGATCACCGCGATCGACTGCGCGACCGCCTCGGAGATGCCCGTACTCGGTGTCTGCCGAGGCTGCCAGATCCTCAACGTGGCCCTCGGCGGCAGCCTGATCCAGCATCTGGCGCCGGGCGAGGTGAACCATCTTCAAGACCTCCGGTCGCATCCCGAGGCCCACGAACTCCGGCTCGAACCGGGTTCCCGCCTGGCTGAGTTGTCCGGGTCACGAGTGCTTCGGGTGAACAGCCTGCACCATCAGGCCATCGCCCGCACCGCCCCGGCGCTGAGGGTGGTCGGCACGGCCGAGGACGGTGTCGTGGAAGCCGTCGAGGCGACCGACCCCGATCGGTGGATCGTCGGAGTCCAGTACCACCCGGAGGAGTTGACCGACCGACCGGCACACCGCCGGCTCTTCGACGACTTCGTCTCCCACTGCGCCCGGTACGCGGCCGAACGGCAGCCGGTCCGGCGAGAGTTCGCAAGAAAGCAGACCCCATGACGAACGTGAACGCTTCCGCGGCCGAACGACGTGAACGAATCCTGCGCGCTGCCGTGGTTCAGGGCCTCGTCGAACCCGACGATGCCGTCCTGGCCGCTTTCGTCGACCTCGACGGCGTCGCCGCGAGCGTCGCGGCCCTCCATGCGGCCTTCCCGGACACCGTGAGCGTCCTGCACACCTTCGCGGCGAAGGCGAACTGCCTGGTTCCCGTGCTGGAGGAACTGCGTACCCTCGGCATGGGCTGCGAGGTGGCCAGCGCCGGCGAACTCGCTCAGGCCCTGGCTGCCGGATTCGCGCCGGAGCAGATCGTCTTCGACTCCCCGGCCAAGACCCGCTCGGAGTTGACGCAGGCTCTTGAGCTGGGTGTCGCGGTGAACGCCGACAACTTCCAGGAACTCGCCCGCATCGACGAGATCCTCGCGTCCCGTCCCTCCGCCTCCCGGATCGGCGTACGCCTCAACCCCCAGGTCGGAGGCGGCGAGATAGCGGAGATGAGCACAGCCACCGCGACCTCCAAGTTCGGCATCCCACTGGAAGACGACGGAAGCCGCGGGCGCCTCCTGGAGGCGTACCGCGCTCGCCCCTGGCTGACCTGGGTCCACGCACATGTCGGTTCGCAGGGCTGCCCGCTGGAACTGATCGCCGAGGGCATCGCCCAGGCCGTGGCGTTCGCGGACGAGGTCAACCTGAAGCTGGGCCGACGCCAGGTGACCGGCATCGACATCGGCGGCGGCCTCCCCGTCAACTTCCTCGACGACGAGACCACTCCCGCCTTCGAGGAGTACGTCAAGTGTCTTCAGGCCCATGTGCCCGCCCTGTTCAGCGGCGAGTACCGGATCGTCACCGAGTTCGGCCGGTCCCTCCTTGCCAAGAACGGGTTCACCGCCGCCTGTGTGGAATACACGAAGACCTCCGGCGGACGCCCCATCGCCATCACCCACGCCGGCGCCCAGGTGGCGACCCGCACGGTGTTCATGCCGTCGTCCTGGCCACTGCGGCTCACCGCACACTGCCCCGACGGGAGCCTCAAGACAGGTGAACCGGTATCCCAGGACATCGCCGGCCCCTGCTGCTTCGCCGGCGACCTGCTCGCCCGGGCCCGTCCGCTGCCGATGCTCGCGCCCGGCGACATCGTCTCCCTCCTCGACACCGGCGCGTACTACTCCTCCACCCCCTTCCACTACAACAGCCTTCCCGACCCCGCCGTCCATGGAGTGCGCATCGATCCGCAGGGGAACATCGAGTTCCTGCCGCTGCGACCCGCGGAGACCATCCGGCACGTCCTCGCACGGACCGGCTGGTGAACGGCGCGTTCGCGGAACTGGAAGGCGTGCCGGTCGGCCGGTCGGCCCGAGGGGAGCGAAATGCCGGCCACGTAGGCGCTGAACCGTTCGATGCCGACCTGTTCGAGCCGTGCTGATTCTGTGCTGACCTGGATCTCTTGGACGCTCGTTTCCGCAGGTGGGAGCGCTGCGGTGAACGTTCCGCTTCAACGTCTGGCGGGCGACCTTGGCACCGCGTCGCTGATCTGGCGAACGTACAGGTCAGAAGGGGTCCGGCTGTTCGAGGCCGGGCCCGTGTGCCGGCTGCTCGGCTGGTCCGAGTCGACCTGCTGCGCCCGCAAGCAGCGGCCGAGGCCGGCCCGGAAGCTCCGTGACGGGCAGCTCATGCCGCTGGGCGGTGGGTCGTGTGCGGCGGGCGAGTGGGGCGAGTGCGGCAACAGGGGTGCGGCCAAGGGTTGGCCGGCTCCGCCGAGGCCGGCCAGCCTTCCCCAAGCGAGGTGGCGACGATCGCTGTGGCCGCTGCGGCGGCTTCCGTGGCGGGGAAGCGCATGGCCTGCGGGAAGCGCACCGCCTGCGGGATCCGCGCCTGCCCTCCCCTGGGCGCCGGTCGCCCCCGCGCTGATCCGTCCCCGGCCCGTCAGCGCGTCCCTGCCGACCGGACCGGAGACCGGATCACCTGGCGACGAAGACCACTCGGAACATCTTCGGCCACCATTTGCCGGTGAGCAGGAACTCATCGGTGCCGGGGACGGCGGCGATGCCGTTCAGCACCTCGGCGTGCTGCTGCTCCTTCGAGGTCAACAGACCTGAGGCATCGATCTGAGCGGTCACCGCGCCGGTGCCCGCGTCGACGCGCACGATCCGGTGGGAGGGCCAGACATTGGCGTACACACTGTCGCCCACGCATTCCAGCTCGTTGAGCTTCGGCACCGGACGGCCGTGGAGGGTGACGACGAGTTCCCCGGTCGGGGCCAGCGTCCGCGGGTCCCGGAAGGTCAGCCGGGCGGAACCGTCACTGGTGACCAGCCGCCCGCGCCCCGGCTGGTGGCATACCCCCCAGCCCTCCTGCGCGTAGGGGAGACGACGCAGCTCGGCCAGGGTTCCGGCGTCCCGTTCGATCGCGGTGTGGTCCCGCCAGGTCAACTGCCACAGCGTCGGTCCGAGGACGGTGACCCCCTCCCCGAACAGCGGTGCCGGCAAGTCGGCGCGGGCGGTGGGAGGCCGGCCGGGCGGGCCCACACGGATCGACGACTCGCCGACCATGCCCGTCCCCTCGTAGAGCGTTCGCCCGGCCATCTCGAGGCCCTGTGTGTAGGCCTTCGGGTCATGGGGCAGGACGTCGAGGACCCTGACGCCGAGTTGCTCGACCCGCCCCGCGGCAGACCCGGCCGCGGCCTGCGTTCGCACCGGTGAGCGCCCGTCAGCCCCGCACGACGTAAGCAGTGTCGCGCCCACCAGGGCCGCGGCCGCGATGGCCGGGAGCATCAGGAGCCCACGTGTCCGTGCGGACCGCGCCATCGGCCGGGAGACGCGAACCGCCGCGCCGGATTCCCGGCGCCTGCGAATGCCGGGCCGACGGCGCGACGCCCGCCGGACGCCGACGCCCGGGCCGGCCATGCGGTCCCGGGCGTCCGCGGCGTCCCCCGTTCGCTCAGTGATGCTCTCCGCCTTCCTTGGCAGCCGTCGGGGCGGTGTCCTCCCTCGCCGGTGCGGTCGGCGAGGGGAAGGCGCCGATCGTCGTCGGCCTGCCGCGGTGGCGGAGCCAGCGCCGCAGCTGGAGCCGGAGCCGGTCTCGGCGTCCCGAGGTCCTGGGCCGGTACGCGTACCCGTAGCCGTACTGCTCGCTGTCGCGCTTGACGGGCACCATGTTGAGGATGCTGCCGAGCACAGTCGTGCCGACGTCTTGCAGGGCGCGCACGGCGTCGGTGAGCTGGCCCCGGGTGCTCTTCGCGAACCGGGCCACCAACAGGTAGCCGTCGACCGCCGAGGCCATCGCCGGCGTGTCCGCCACCGGGAGTACCGGCGCGGTGTCGATCACCACGTGGTCGAACCTGTCGGCGAGTGAGCGCACCACGGTCCGGAACTGCGCCGAGCCCAGCATCTCCGCCGGGTTCGGCGGCAACTCCCCGCTGGCCAGGACCGAGAAGGAACCCGCCGACTGCATCACGTCCTCGGCGTTCGCCTGGCCGATCATCACGGTGGTCAGTCCGGCGTCCTGTACCAGGCCCAGCGTTTGGGCCACGTTGGGGCGCCGCAGGTCCGCGTCGACCAGGCAGACCGAGGAGCCGAACTCGGCCAGGGCGGACGCCAGGTTGATCGAGACGCTCGTCTTCCCCTCGCTGGGCACCGCGCTGGTGACCGCGATGACCTTGGGCGGAGCGTCGATGTCCACGAACCGGAGGCTGGTGCGCAGCCGTCTGAAGTCCTCCGCCCGCCGACCGAACGCGTCGTCCTCCGTCGCCACCGGTTGTCGGGAGACACGCTGGTCGAGGACGACGCTGCCGAGTACGGCCGGTCCGCCGGCGTCGGCCAGACACCGGGTCAGGTCGCTGCGGCTGCGCACCGAGGTGTCCAGCGATTCGCGCGCGACCGCCAGGCCGGTACCGAGGCTCAGACCGGCCACGAGCCCGAGCGTGAGGTTGAGCACCGGGTTCGGGGAAGCCGGCGCGGTCGGGATGTCTGCGGGCTCGGTGACGCTCAGCCGGACGGGCGAGAGCTGGGCGCCCTCAGGTCGTTCGATCTCGGCGATGACCTGGGCGAAGCGCCGGGCGATCGCGTTGCTGATCCGGGCCGCCTGGGACGGTTTGGTGTCCGTGACGGTGATCTTGAGAAGTACCGTTTCCAGGGGTACTTCCGTGGTGATCTTTCGGGCCAGCTGTGAGGGCGTCATGTCCAGGCGCAGAAACTCGGCGACCGGCTCGGTCACATGGGGGCTGGTGACCACTTCCGCGTAGGAGCGGACGCGAGCCTGGGCGAAGGTGTTGCCCTGATTGAGCTTGACCGTGTCGTCCCAGTCCTGAAGGGACACGAAGAGCGTCGAGGTGGCCCGGTACTGCGGTGTGGTGGCGTTGGTGACGAACGCGCCGACCGCTGTTCCCAGCAGGCCCAGCGCCGCGATGGCGCGCCAACGCCTGACCAGGAATCGAAGGTAGTCGGACAGATCCAAGGTATCCATCCCAGGTGTGCAAGTGGGCAACAATATGGGACATTCACTAACTTAGTGATCATATCCGTGATGTCTGGTGGAAACGTGCAGGAGTGACCGCCTTCCGCCCAGGTGGCCGGAGCCGTGTGCAGTCAACTCCCGTATGTGTGTTCGGTGATCGTTCATCCGTCACCGAACACGCGGGTCCGTCGGCCGCGTTGTGGCGTGTGAGACGGCCCGGGGGATCCGTCGCGCCCCCGCGTCCTGGACCCGCAGCAGCCGGGCGACTTCGCGCAGCGTGAAGCACGCGACAACGCCCGCACGGGGGACAGCCGTACGGCCTCCATCGGCCTGTCGGCACGACGTCCGGATCCATGCCGCCGAGGAGGGGAATCAGCCGACGCACGGGCCGTTCGGGAGCACCGTGGCCCGCAGGGGATGCACCAGCGGCTGACGCAGCACGATGGGAGAACGGTCCCCAGGCCGCTCCAACAAGTGGAGTACGAGGGTGCGCGTGCCGTGCGCGGGCAGCTCGACATCGAGGGTGAAGACCGGGTGGCCCCGCTCGGCGCCGTGGCTGACTTGAGTGGGGCGGCCGTCCAGGGTGGCACCGGACAGGGTGGCCTCCGCACTGGCGTAGTAGGACACCAACAGGCGGTTGTCACCCGGCCGGGTGTCATAGCGGGGAGCGTCCACCCGCTGGACGACGTACGGCGGTAGTCCCCGCACCGGAGCGCGGTTGGTCAGGCGGACGGTCACGGTGACCTCGCGTTGGCCGTCGAAGCACCGGCCCGGTGCCCACACGAGTTGGCGGTCGAGGTAGTAGTCGAGCTTCGTGCCCGCCGCATTGTTGACGACCAGTCCGGCCAGCGGAGCGGATCCTTCGGGCAGCGCTCCGCCGAACGACCGCCCCAGGAGTTCGCGCTGCTCCGTCGAGTGGGCACTCCACGCCTTGATCCGTCCCTCTCCCAGCTGCCGGTGCAGCGCCGAGAAGAGGGCGGTCCGGCGCGGTGGGTCGGTCGCGGCACCGAGCAGCCGGAAGGCCACCGCCCGCGCCATCTCGAGGAAGTACGCCTTGCGCCGCTGGAAGTCCGGCTGGAGCGCATAGCTGGCGCGCTCACTGAGATCCACGATGTTGTGGGCGGCGACGACGCTCCCGTCGCGCAGCCGGGCAGGGCCGGAGGCGGCGAGGAGACCGGAGACCGCACCGGGGTCCAGGCCGAAGGCACCGTCCACGGTCTCGCCACTGTGCCGCTGCCACGCCGCGGCCCAGATCCGCGCCGCGTACGGGAAGTGCGGGCTCATGTTGGAGTTCACCCAGGTCCGGGTCGGGGCGCCGGGGCCGTAGAGCCCGTCGAAATCCGCTCCCAGGTCGATGTCCGCATACGCCTTGCTCAGTTCGATGTCGTTCCCGAAGTACTCGAAGCTCAGTCGGCCCCGGTCGGCCCTGAGCACCGCGAACGCTCCGGGGAGCCCGCCCGTTCCACGAGCCTCGGCGGTGTTCTCGAACACCGCCAGGTACCGCCGGGGTCCCTCCGCTCCGAGCATCGAGGGCAGCAACCGGGCCGCCGCGGCGGCATCGTGGGTGAGAGGGGTGAACCGATCGAGCTGTCGGGCGAGTTCGGTGCGCGCCCGGTCGGTGGCCGGCAGCCAGGTGCCGTGAGGGAGGTCGTCGACATCGGCGCGCACCCCCGACGCGCTGCGCGAGGCCTGTTCGAGAAGGGGAGCCACACGGCGCAGCGCGGAGAGGTCCAGGTGCCGGCCGTCGTCCGTCCCGGTGGAATCGAGTTCCGCGACGGTGCGGGCCATGGGGGAGAGCACGTCGTGGGTCAGCCGGTCGGAGGCCTCCGCGATGCCGCGTACGGTTCGGACGGGGCCGCCGAGAACGGGCAGATGGGCGGCCGGGAACCAGGCGGGGCCGGTGGTGAGCCGATGCGCCCGGGCGGCATGACCGGCGGCGCTGCGCACCGCGTCCTGCGCTGTGGCGGTCGGCGTCGTCGGCGTGGCGGCCGCGGTGGCCGGGTGCTGCCGCCGCAGAGCCTCCAGGCTCCGCTGGGCGGCCAGCAGTTCATTGCGGGCGAGCAATCCGGTGACCGCGATCCAGGCGGCACCGGCCAGGAGCAGTCCCGCCGCGGCGTACAACGGAATCCTGACGCGACGGTCGCGCAGCCGACGGACGATGACGACGGGCAGCACCCGCTCCATCCACCGGCGCGGAAACCGCCCGGCCCGCTCCGCACTGAGCGGAGGTTCCTGCACCCGCGACGCACCCCGGCGAGTCTCGGACATCTGGTGTCACTCCCTGCCTGATCTCGTTCGCTGGGTCCCGTGGCCCGCCCTCGCGCCACGCCCTCCGGGGCGCCGGGTGTGGATGTGAGCCTCCGTGCGCGTGGGCGCCGGCTCAGTAGGCGCCGTCACCGCGCAGCACGGCGGGGAGGGTCCGCCAGAGGATCGCCAGGTCCAGCCTGATCGACCAGGTGCCGACGTACTCCAGGTCCAGGCGCAGGGCCTCCTCCCAGGTGAGGTCGGACCGTCCGCTCACCTGCCACAGTCCGGTGATCCCGGGTCGGACCAGCAGGCGGCGGCGGGCCTCCCCGGTGAACGCCGAGTCCGCGACCGGGAGCGGACGGGGACCGACCAGGGACATCTGTCCCCGCAACACATTGACCAACTGCGGCAACTCGTCCAGGGAGTAACGGCGCAACCACCGCCCGACCGCGGTCACCCGCGGGTCCTCGCGGATCTTGAAGAGATGCCCGTCCGACTCGTTGCGCACCTCCATGGCCGCGCGCAACCGCTCCGAACCGACGTGCATCGTCCGCAACTTGAGGACGTGGAACTCCTTGCCCCGCCAGCCGGTGCGGCGCTGGCGGAACAGCAGCGGACCCGGAGAGTCGAGCTTCACCGCGACGGCGGCGGCGAGGAGCACCGGCGCCACCAGCAGGAGCAGGGCTGCGGCCCCCACACAGTCGATGGACCGCTTGGCGACCCGGACTCCCCAGTGCGCCCGCTCAGACGGAGCCGGCCGGTGATGAGCCGTCTTCGCAGTGGATACCGGCATTCCGCATCCCTTCGCCTTCTACGGCAGAACGGGTGAAACGTGCCCTGACTGGGAGCATTTAGACCCGCACGACGTCTCAATTGGAGCATTTCTGACTAATGAATAGAAACACGACATCAATCAGAGCTTCGGCAATGACACCGATGCTTGCCCTCGTCCACCAGCCTGGGCGGGGCGGCCGAGAGGACCTGCATGCGTGCAGTAGTGACGGGTGGGGCCGGGTTCATCGGCTCCCATCTGTGCGAGCGGCTGCTTCAGGCGGACAACGAAGTGGTCTGCGTGGACAACTTCCTGACTTCCGGCCCTGAGAACATCGAGCACCTCATGGGCGACCGGCACTTCCGCTTCCGCCACTGGGACATCACCCAGGGCGTGGACGAGCCGGGGCCGGTGGACGCCGTCTTTCACCTGGCTTCACCAGCCTCGCCCGCGGACTACCTGAGACTGCCTCTGGAGACTCTCCGAGTGGGCTCGGCCGGCACCTGGCACGCCTTGGACCTGGCCGCCGCCAAGGGCGCCCGCTTCCTGCTGACCTCCACCTCCGAGTCGTACGGCGACCCCCTGATCCATCCTCAGCCGGAGAGCTACTGGGGACATGTGAACCCCGTGGGCCCGCGTTCGGTGTACGACGAGGCGAAGCGCTTCGGTGAGGCACTGACGATGGCGTACCGCAGGAGCCGCGGTGTGGACGCCAAGATCGTGCGCATCTTCAACACCTTCGGGCCGCGGATGCGCCCGGACGACGGACGGGCGGTCCCCACCTTCATCCGCCAGGCGCTGAGCGGGGAGCCGATCACGGTCACCGGCGACGGCAGCCAGACCAGGTCCCTGTGCTACGTCGACGATGTCGTCGACGGCCTGCTGCGCATGCTGGCCGGCGACCACTGCGGACCCGTCAACCTGGGCAATCCCCACGAGGTCTCCATGCTGGAGCTGGCGCAGTGGATCGGCAAGCTCACCCGGTCCCGCTCCGAGATCACGCTCACCCCCCGTCCCCAGGACGACCCCGAGCGACGGCGTCCGGACATCGCCCTGGCCCGCGAGCTGCTGAACTGGGAGCCCACGACTCCTTTGGAGCGCGGTCTGTGCGACACCATCTCGGACTTCCGCCGGCGCCTGGTCCTCGGGGAGTTCGCCGGGAGCGGCCCGCGGCCCGCCGGTTCCACGCCGAGCTCCGAAGCCGCCCGCTCATGACCGCCCCTCCGAGCAGTCCGACGACATCGGTGACGGCGGCTCCCGTGGTCGAGTGCCTCGGTGTGCCCATCACCGCGCACACCCGCGACAGTGCGGCCCGCCATGTCGTCCACCTGGCCGGCCGGATGCGCGAGGCACGCCATGGGCTCACCGACGGACCCGGCGCCGCCGGCCACCAGCGCGGCAGCGACGTACACCTGTCCAACGCCTACACGCTCGCCCTGGCCGACCGGGACCCCGAGCTGCTCGGCATCCTCCGCTCGGCCACCCTCAACCTCCCCGACGGGCAGCCGGTCGTGTGGGCCAACCGACTGCTCCACCGCAGCGCCGCACTGCCGGGCACACGTGTGTACGGCCCCGATCTCCTCCTGGACGTCTTCGCCCAGAGCCAGCACACAGAACTGAGCCACTATCTCCTCGGCTCCACCCCCCAGGTGCTGGACGCCCTGCACCGGGAGCTGCGACGGCGCTACCCCGGGGCGAGGATCGTCGGCACCTGCTCACCGCCCTTCCGCCCGTTGACAACCCGGGAACTGCGGCAACAGGCGGAGGAGATCCGTTTGGCCGCGGCGGACATCGTCTGGGTCGGACTAGGCACGCCCAAGCAGGACCACTGGGCCGCCGAACTGTGCGACGCACTGCCCGTGGTGGCCGTGGCCGTGGGCGCGGCGTTCGACTTCATCGCCGGTAACAAGCCGCAGGCACCGCACTGGATGCGGCACAACGGGCTGGAATGGCTGTTCCGGCTCGGCTGCGAACCACGCCGCCTCTGGCGCCGTTACCTGTTCGGCAACGCCCGCTTCGTCCACGGGGTGGTGCGCCAGGCCGCTCGCCCCGTACGAGCGGACGGCGGTGCGGTGTACGCGCCGTCCGATCGCCTGAATTCGGGCCGACTCGTCGGCCAGGGCCGGGAAAATCCCGCCAGCATTCCTAGAGTGCGGCCATGACGATCACTCCGGTCACACCCTCGATGGGGGAGCTGCAACAGCGCGAGCACGGAGTCGGGCACGACTATGCGGCGGGCTCCCCCCACATTCGCCACCACACGATTCGCGACCGGCTGATCGAAGACCTCCACACCCTGGTCCAACAGGTCACCGACCGGAACGGCCAGTGCCGGGTACTCGAACTGGGAGCCGGGCACGGCACCTTCACCGACCATCTCGTGGCCGCGGGCGCGCAGGTCACGGTGACGGAGATGAGCGAGCCGAGCGTCCGCTTCCTCCGGAGCCGCTTCCACCGCAATCCCCGTGTCACCGTGATCCACGACAAGGACGGCACCGCGGCCTGCCAGGCCGGGCCGCTCGACGCCGTGGTGTGCGTCTCCGTGCTGCACCACATCCCCGACTACCTGGGCACCGTCAAGCAGCTCATCGAGCGCATCGTTCCCGGCGGCGCGTTCCTCAGTGCCCAGGATCCCCTGTGGTACCCGCGCCGGTCACGGGTGTCGCTGAGCCTGGACCGGAACGCGTACTTCCTCTGGCGCCTCGGCCAGGGTCAGCTCCGCCGCGGCCTCGCCACCCGGCTGCGCCGGCTACGCGGCGTCTACGACGACGCCAATGAGGCCGACATGGTCGAGTACCACGTCGTCCGCGACGGCGTCAACGAGGATGCCCTGCGGGACCTGCTCGCACCGGCCTTCGCAACGGTGGAGGTCCGGCGTTACTGGTCCACCCAGTCGGGGTTGCTTCAGGCCGTCGGGGAGCGCCTCTTCCCGCCGACGACCTTCGGCCTCGTCGCCACGGAACGCGTGTGACGCACATGGCAGCGACACACCTCACCCGGCGGATCAAGCTGAAGACCGCGGAGGCCGTCGTGCCCTGGCTGACCCGGATTCTCCCGGGTCACGGTCTGGAGCGGTTCGGCAGCGCATACGGAGGGTGGTGGGTTCCCACCGACCTGATCGGCGAGGATTCCGTCGTCTACGCGGCAGGTGTCGGCGAGGACGTCAGCTTCGACCTCGCCCTCATCCGGCGCTTCGGGTGTGAGGTCTGGGCCATGGACCCCACACCCCGCTCGGTCGCTTTCGCCGGAGGAGTCACCGAACCGCGATGGCATTTCCTCCCCTTCGGATTGTGGAAGGAGGACGCGGTGCTGCACTTCCATCCACCCGCCGATCCCGCGCACGTGTCCCACTCCGCGACCGAGGTCCGCGGTCATGGGCCCGGATTCGACGCCCAGTGCCACACCTTGACCACATTCATGAGGAAGCTGGGGCACCAGCGGGTCGACCTGCTGAAGATGGACATCGAAGGAGCCGAGGAACCAGTGCTTGACCGGATTCTGGCCGAGGGCACACTGCCACGAGTTCTCTGCATCGAATTCGACACTCCGCAAAGCCCCTGGGCCCTGCGCCGACGGCTCCGCCGACTGGAGGACGCCGGTTACGTGGTGCGCCACGCGGAGGCGCGCAACTACACCCTCACGCACCGCTGATGGCCCCCGGTACGGATTTGCCGCACGGCTCCTCACCTTTGCGCGTCGCCGTGGTGCACAGCTTCTACAGCTCGGCCACTCCCAGCGGCGAGAACCAGGCCGTGGCCGATCAGCTGGCAGCCCTCGCCGGGGCGGGCCACGAGGCACACCTCGTGGCCGCGCACACCGACGAACTCAGCCGCTCCCGGTTCCACCCGTTGCGTGCCGCTGTCACCGTGAGCAGCGGGCGAGGGCGTTCCCCGCTGGCCGACCTGCACAGGCTGCGTCCGGACGTGGTCCATGTGCACAACCTCTTCCCCAACTTCGGGAACTCCTGGCTACGGCGCTGGCACGGCCCGATCGTCGCCACGGTGCACAACTACCGGCCGCTGTGCGCAGCCGCCACGCTGTACCGGCAGGGAGCGATGTGCACCCGGTGCCCCGACGGCGACCGGTGGGCCGGGCTGCGGAACGGCTGCTACCGCGACTCGTCCGTGGCCACCGCGCCACTGGCCTGGGCCGGGCGCCGCGGAGCCGTCGCCCATCCACTGCTGCGTCGCGCGGACCGTGTCGTGGTGCTGTCCGCCACCAGCCGTCGGATGTACATCCGTGCCGGAATCGAACCGGAACGGCTGGACCTGGTACCGAACTTCACCACCGAGGCCGCACTCCCGGCCCCTGCGGAGACGTTCCGGCACCGTACCGGCACGAACGAGGCCCCCTGGGTCTTCGCCGGGCGTCTGAGCCCGGAGAAGGGCCTGATGGAGTTGCTGGCCCGCTGGCCGGCCGGAGAACGGCTGGATGTGGTGGGCGACGGTCCCCTGTTCGACGACTGCCGCCGGGCCGCACCACGGGCGGTCCGCTTCCTCGGAGCGCTCGAGCACGCCGAACTCCGGCGGCGACTGCCCTCCTGGCGGGGTCTGGTCTTCCCCAGCCGCTGGCTGGAAGGCGCCCCCCTGATCTATCCCGAGGCACTGGCCGCCGGGCTCCCGGTGCTGGCGTTCGTCGGTTCAGCCGTCGCGGACTCGGTACGGGAACAGGGCACGGGCACCGTGGTGCACTGGAACGAACCACTGGACGCCGCGCTCCGCCGTGCCGCCGAGTGCTTCCCTTCGCTGCGCCCCCACTGCCGGGACGTGTTCCTGCGTCATTACACGGAACAGGTCTGGGCGGAGCGCATCGAGGCCGTGTACGCCGCCGCTCACGCGCACCGTGGCGCCCCCCGGCACGCCCCGGCCGTCGTCGGCCGGGCGAGCACAGCGAGGGACACGACATGCTGAAGGCCGGCCACCCCCCGAGGATCGTGATCGTCCAGCCCTACATCCCCAGCTACCGGACCGGATTCTTCGAACGTCTCAGGAGTGATCTCCAGGCCGAGGGGTGCACCCTGGACGTGATGCACGGTCCTCCGCCACCCTCCCATGTGGCACGGCAGGACGCTTCGCACTGCTCGGGCGCGATCCGGGTCCCGGTTCGCCGTCTCGGCGTACCCGGGGGCCGGTCACTCGTCTGGCAGCAGGTGCACCGACGAGTGGCCTCCGCCGATGTCGTCGTACTGGAACAGGCGTTGCGCAATCTGGAAGCCTATCCGCTCCTTCTCCGGCAGCAGTTGGCGCGCGTGACCGGCGGTCTCACTCCGCGTGTCGCGCTGTGGGGCCACGGCCGTACGTACACCAAGCCGGTGAGCCGCCTGGAGACCGCAGCCAAGGACGCCCTCACCCGGCGCGCCTCCTGGTTCTTCGCCTACACCGAGGGCGGAGCCGACCACCTCGCCTCCTGGGGCTATCCGCGACAACGCATCACCGTGGTGCGCAACTGCGTGGACACAGTGGCGCTCGCCGAGGTCCGCGAGCGTGCGGGAACGCCCGGGACCCAGGAGTTCGCCGACGCGGCGGCGCTGCGGGCGCGCCACGGGCTGCTGCCCGGACGGACAGCCCTGTTCGTGGGCGGGCTGGACGCTCCCAAGCGGGTTTCCCTGCTGCTGGAGTCGGCTGGGCGCATCGCCCGCGCCCTGCCGGGATTCCGGCTGCTCGTGGCGGGGGACGGTGCCGACCGTCCCCTGGTGGAGGCCATGGCCTCCACCGCCAAGAGCCCGGTGGTCTCCCTGGGGCACCTGACGGGAAGACAGGTAGCGCTGCTCGGAGCGGTGTCGGACATCATGCTGATGCCGGGCAGAGTGGGACTGTGCGCCGTGGACTCGTTCGTGCTGCGGACACCTGTCGTCACCACGGACTGGCCCTGGCACGCACCCGAGTTCGAATACCTGCGGAACGGGCGCAACGCCGTCATCACCTCCGACGACCCGGCGGTGTACGCGGCGGCGGTAAAGGCACTGCTGACCGACCGGGCCCGTCTGGCCTCCCTCCGAGCGCGCTGCCGGGAGGACGCCGCCGCCTATACGACCGACGCCATGGCCACGCGTTTCTGCGCAGGGCTTCTCCGGCTGCTCGGCGAAACGCGAAAACACGCGTCGAACAAGCCGCGGTGAGGCAGTGAGTCGCATTCCGACAGCGCCACGACGCCGGGAAATCCGCCACCCAACGGAAACTCGGCGCGTGGCGTAAGGATCATTCCATAAGGCCGTGACAGACTGACCGGGGCTTGGGATTTCACACGCCCGGGAGGAGGAGCTGTGAAAAGCGGAGTTGATTTGCAGCGCGCCGCGATGGCGGAAATCTGCAGCACCCGAAACGACTGGTCCTTCCACTCGACCAGCGATCCACTGACCCGTTTCCTGCGCGACCGGCGGATGCGGGCCGCGCTGCATATGCTGCGCATCAGAGGGCTGCTCGATCCGGCGAAACAGAGCGTGCTGATCGTCTGCGGCGGTGTGGGCGGAGAGGGTGTCTTCCTGAGCCGTTACGGCTTCACGGACGTCACGGTCAGTGATCTGTCCGAAGAGGCGCTCGCGGTGTGCCGCAGCCTGGAACCGAGACTTCGAACCATGCCTCTGAACGCGGAGAACATGGCCGAGATTCCGGATTCCAGTTACGACCTGGTCCTTGTCCAGGACGGCCTGCACCACTTGCCGCGTCCGGTTCTGGGTTTCACCGAGATGCTTCGGGTGGCCCGGAGAGCCGTCATCGTGATCGAGCCGCACGACGGTCTGGTGGGAAGGCTCATCGGCACCGAATGGGAACGGCACGGAGATGTCGTCAACTATGTCTTCCGATGGAATCGCTCGATCCTGAACCAGGCCACCCGCAGCTATCTGCTGTGCAAGCAGGCGATCGTGCTGCCGCGCAGGATGTGGGACCACAACGTGGTCGTCGGGAAGCTGGCACGCCGCTTCCCCGAGCGTTGGCGCCTGCCGGTGGCGAAAGCCGTCTACCAAGTACTGCGTCCCGTGAACCGGCTCGGCAACATGATGGTCGCGGTGGTGGTGAAGTCGGACGGCGACCCGACACATCGGAGCGGACGGTGAACCTTGCACAGCGGGCTCACGTCAGCATCAGTGCGAGACCCTGTCTGAACCGGGGCCGTGCAACGAGCAGTTCGGGCGCCAGAGGCTCATCCGGGTCCACCCCCGCAACGAACCGCGCCCGGAACCGATTGCGATGTATGCGCCGACCTGCCGGTCAGTTGTACCGTGATGATCCTGGGTGCGCCGTCCGGTAGGCCCAGATCGAGCGCGGCCAAAGGGCTGCGATGGACGCTTTTCGGGACGTTCGCAACGTTCGTAGCCCAGTTGGCGTATAGCGCGGTGATGAGCCGGCTGCTCACACCGGGCGACTTCGGGTTGCTCGCGCTCGCCCTGTTCGTGCTCCGCTTGCTGAGCCACTTCGCGCAGAGAGGTCTGAGCTCGGCCATCGTGCAGCGTCCCGTTCTGGAAGCACATGATCTCCGGGCGACTTTCACCCTCAGTAGGACAACCGGACTCGTCGCCCATGCGGTGCTCTGGATGCCGGCGCAGTACGCCGTCGCAATCCTGGGCGCTCCCCCGAGCCTGGTGGCGGAGTACTGCGGTATATCGGCCTCCTGTCCGCGCTGACGGGGAGTGGGATCTGGAGCCTGGTGTACGCAGCCATCGGCCAGTCCGCACTGATGACGCTCGGGAGTTGCACGTTCGCGCGGCATGACCTTCGACTGCTGGTCGGCCGTGGCACCTCCCTCAACGCCACGGGAGCCTCGTAGCGTTGCGGACTTCGAGACCCTCACCCGATCAGTGGCCACCCTGAAGAGGCTCAGTTCGGATCGAATCAGGTGGCCTGGAGCCGCAGCACATGCGGCGGTCGGACCCGGGGTGCTCATCGCTCGCGCCGGGACCGGGCACCTGGTCAAGGGCGAGTGCCGGCCCCGATGAGCTGGACGAATCCCGACAGGCCGCGTGCCGGACGACCGGACGGGTGATGCATGCCGCATGCCGGGTGTGGCACCGAAGCCGGTCCGAGGCAGCGCTGTAGCGTCGCTCGCGTGTCCGTTGCGAAAAGCGTTGCCAGGTCGGTCATCGGCGCCGTCAACCGCCCCGTCGCCAAGGCCAGGTTCGCGCATGCGGCCAGGTCAGGGCCCTTCCTCAAGATCGAAGTGGGGGGCTACCGGAGCCGTCGGCCCGGCTGGATCTGCACCGATGTCTGCTGGCACACGCGGTCTTATCTGGATGCCACCAGGACGTGGCCCGTCCGCTCCGGCTCGGCGAGTCACATCTACTCCGACAACATGATCGAGCACATCCGCCTCGAGCCTGCCCGCCGCATGTTCCGCGAAGCCCGGCGCGTTCTGGCCCCTGGTGGGCGCATCCGGCTGTCGACACCCGATGTCGAGCACGCTGTGCGGCTGTACCTGGCACGTGACGACGAGACGCGACGGGAGATGGAGGAGTGCCGGCGGAGGGGGTACCAGGCCGAGCATCCGGTTGATCTGCTGCGCATGACCTTCCAGGACTGCGGTCATCACGCCGGATTTCTTTGGGACTTCGAGGCAGTGGAGGCGGAGCTCCGGTCGGCTGGTTTCTCCGCCGTCCGCCGTTACGCACCCGGACAGAGCGATGACCCTGAACTCCGGAACCTGGAGTCCCGACCCCAATTCGCCTTGATCGTCGAGGCGGCTGTTGCCTGATCCCATTCCATGCGACCGTGACAGACTGACCGGGGCTTGGGATTTCATACTCCCCGGAGGAGGAGCTGTGAAAAGCGGAGTTGACTTGCAGCGCGCCGCGATGGCGGAAATCTGCAGTACCCGGGACGACTGGTCCTTCCACGTGATCAGCGATCCGCTGACCCGTTTTCTGCGCGACCGTCGGATGCAAACCGCGCTGCGCATGCTGCGCGTGGTGAAACTGGGCGGCAACCCGGCACATCGGAGCGGACAGTGAACCTTTCGCAGCGGGCCTACATCAGGGTCAGTGCCGCCTTGCCTGCCGCGATCTCCTTCCGGACGGATCTGCTGTTTCCACGCCTGAGCATGCCCGAACTCGGGCCGTTCAACGGGCAGCTCAGGCGACAGGAAATCATCCGCGAACTGCTGGCGGCGATCAGCTTCGACGAGATCGTCGAGACCGGTTCCTTCCGCGGCACTACGACGAGATTCCTGAGTGATGTCTCCGACCTGCCCGTCCACTCCGCCGAGATCGAAGAGAGGTTCTACAGATACGCCGCGGTGAAATGCCGCGGCCTTCCGGGGATCCGCCTTTACCACGGAGACTCACGGAAGATGCTGCAGATCCTCTCGAAGCGGCCAGGAAACCCCGCGCTGCTCTTCTATCTCGATGCTCACTGGCAGGATGACGTACCTCGCTACGAGGAACTGGAGATCATCGAGGCGCGCTGGAGCAGATCGGTCGTGGTGATCGACGACTTCCGCGTACCGGGCGACCCCGGTTATCAGTTCACCTCGTACCACGGAATCCCGTTGGACGTGAACTACCTCCCCGGACTCCCCGGCTGGAAGGCCTTCTACCCGAAGAGCGATTCGGCCGACGAGACCGGCGCGAAGCGGGGATGCATCGTCCTGGCGAGCCCTGAGATGACCCCCGCCGTGGACGCGCTCTCCAGCCTGCGCGCGGGCGAACTCACCCGGCAGAGCATCGCGAACGGCTGAACTCCCGGACATGTCAGCGGCTCACCGTGCGACCGTCTCCGCCCGGCATCGGTCTTCGGAAACCGCATCCCGGTCAGCCGTGATCAGCCTGCGCTGGAACATCGCCGGCTCCCTGGTGGTCGTGCTGCTCCAACTCGGATACACGGCCTACACCGCCCGAGCCGTAGATGCCCATGCCTACGGCGTCTACGCCATCACGCTGACCGTGGTGCCGTTCTTCGGCTACTTCGCCAACGCCGGACTGTCGGCCTGCGTGCTCCGGTCGGAGCGCCTGACGCTGCCCTTCTTGCGCGCCGCCCGGCGTCTCGCAATGGTCTCCGGCGCCGTGTGTTTCCTTCTGGTGGAAGCGGTGGCCCCGGTCTTCGGCTCCTTCTTCCACATGCCGGACCTCACCGTCATGACGCGCCTGCTGGCATGCGTGTTCCTCGTGCAGCCGAGCGCCAACGTGACCGTCGCTGCCATGCGTCGCGCGGGTGCGGCCCCGATGGCGGTGCTGGCCGAGGCGCTGGGCCAGGCGGTGGGGGTGGCAACGGCGGCAGGCATCCTCGTATGCGGCTGGAACCCCTTCGGACTGGCCCTCGCACAGCCGGTCGCGGCGGCCGTTGCCCTGTCCGTGGGCACGGCCTGGGTCGCTCGTCGGCCGCCGCCTCCCGGGCCACCGGTCACGGCACGCGATCTTCTCGCTCCTTCGGGATTCATGACGAGCCACAGCCTGGGGCAGTTCATCACCAACAACATCCCGCTGTGGGTTTCGGGTCGGCTGCTCGGCCCGGGCTCCGCGGGATCGTACTCCCGAGCGTCCCTGTTCACCGGACTGCTTCTGACGTTTTTGTACCAAGGGATCAACTGGGCCGTGACTCCGCTGCTCGCCGAGCGGCGCGCCGAAGGTCTCCGTTTCGGCCAGGACGTGCAGCGAACGCTGTGTGCGGCGTCGGCCGTGGCGTTCATCGGCTTCGGCGTAACGGCAGGCATCGGGCCGGCGGTCCTCCGCCTGCTGCTGGGGCCGGGCTGGGAGCCGGCCGTGGCACTGGTCCCTGTCCTGTCCGCGGCGGCGGCCATGACCTTGCTGTGCTACTGCGGAGGGTTGATCGACCAGGTACGGAACGCACCACGGGCCCTGCTCGGCACGCTGTCGGCCACGGTCGTGGCGACCATGGCGGGGGTTGCCGCGGCCGCGTTCGCGCAGGCTCTCGTTCTGGTGGCGGTTGCGGCCGCCGTGGGACAAGGGGTGGGCCATCTCGTGCAGTTGGCGGCCTGGCACCGGTCCGGCCTGATGCGTGCCGGCGCCGCCCTGCGCATGCACGGGGCGCACCTCGCCGTCGGGGCGGCATTGGGGGGCGCTGCCGCGCTCGGCTCTGCGGACCGTTCCGTGGCAGCGGCCTTGGGATGTGGCCTGGTCGCCATACTGCCGGTCGTGCTGGTGTGCGTGCTTCTGCGCGGCTGGATTCCCGTGTTCGCGGTTGCCGTCGCCATGGGCCTGCTGCGGAGCCGGAGATCGCTCGCTTCCTCTCTCCCGTCGTCTGCGGCCACGGATCCGTCCGACCCACCGCGTTGATCACGGGCGGCCAAGTGCCGCGTCATCCGTGCTGCCGCGTCGTCCCGCCCGCGCGCCTTCACGAAGGAACACCGCGTCGCACTGCAACATCTGCCCGGTCCGGCTGTCGCTGAAGCCGGGCACCAGTGCCGCCAGGGTCATCCCGTACCGGCGCTGCGCGATTCCCAGCGCGTCTTCCAGGAGCAGGCCGCCCTCGTACAGCGGGACACACGAGACTTCCATCTGAAGTCCGGTGCACTGACCGACGCGGTCCGCGGCTCCTTCCAGGACGGCTCCTTCATATCCCTGGACGTCGAGTTTCAGGAACACGCGGTCCTCGGGCCCGGCCACTTGCGGCCAGACGGCATCGAGGCGAAACTGCTCGGCTTCCTGGACGTCCACGTAGCGGGATTCCGGGCAGGCCTCTGCGTGCCTTGACAACATGGGCAGCACGGAACTGCTGGCACATCCATTACCGGCTACGTTGACGTCAACGGTGCGATTCCTGTCACCGAGGGCGTACGGAAACACCTTCCACAGCGGGTCCGTCGCGGCGCGGTGGCGCAGGGTCCGCAAGGGCTCGTGGAGCGGCTCGAACGAGACGATCCTTCCCCGGTATCCGAACCGCCGCAGCATCGCTCCGTACTGACCGCGGTTCGCCCCCACATCGAGCACCACATCGATGCGGCTGCGGAGAATCAGCTGCACGACGCGGTAATCGAGTGAGCACTGCGGAAACCGGTTCACATCAAGGCCGATGCGCTGAGCGGCGACACGGACGCGGTGAAGGAGAGTCATTGCCCCATTGTCGGGGGTACTTCCGTTTCTTCGCGGTATTCACCGTGTACCCGATCCGCCCTTTTCCTGGCTGTGTCACCCCTCTGCTGGGCGACGAGTGGTTTCCTCCGTACATCGCTGAACCGGCCTGCCGCGTCGGCACGCAGTTGCCACAGACACAGCCCGAGGAGGATCCCTTGCTCGGGGAACGGAGAGTACGAGACGAAGAGCACGAGTTGGGAGACGACCACCAGACGCAGTGCCTGCGTGCCGTTCCCGCCGCGACCGAGCCGCCGCCATACGAGAACGTACAAGGTCAGCAGCATGAGCAGTCCGACCGCGCCCAGGCGAAGCAGGACGTGCAGGTAGTAGTCGTGCGGGGAGACGGAGATCACCACGCCTCCGAGCCACCGGTCGTAGCCGGAGCCGAACGGACTGCCCAGCAGCCATTCGGTCAGGGTCTTGGGCCCGTCCATCAGCTCCTGCCAGCCGAGAACCCGCCAGGAGAAGGTGCTGTTCGCGTCCCGCGTCTCCGCGAAGGAGTCGGCGAGGACGCTGCCGACCCCGCCGAACATGCCGGCGGCGAACGTCAGTGCGACCACGCACAACGACACCACGGCTGCCACCGCGGAGACCAGGCGTTGACCTGCTCGGGCGGGAATCAGCGCCCACCACACGACCGCCATCACGATGGTGATCGCCCAGACGGTCCGGTGCTGCAACAGCACCACGAAGACCAGGCAGAGCAGCGCCGGCAGGATCTTGCCGCGGCCGTCGTCCGGCCGGCCTTTCCGCCCCCGCCGGTCTCCTCCCGGGCTGTTCTCCGCGGTTGTGGCCGGAGCGGACGAGTGCCCGCCCCATGGGCACAGCAAGAGCACCGCGCTCTGCGCGAGGACCAGGGCAGACCTGGCCGGCACTGGTCTGGGGTCGTACACCTCCCCTCCTACGGTGGCGGCGTCGACAACCGAATGCAGCCCCGTGTTCAGCCATCCGACCAGGCTCAGTGCGGCGTACGCGGCGGCTGAGACCAGCCACAGCCGCACGATGGCACGGGCCCTGCCGGCGTGCAGGGGCGCGGTCGCGACATACAGGGCCGAGGCGAAGACCTGCCAGAAGTAGACGCGGGCGTCATTGGCGGCGGCGGGCAGGCCCCATGCGCCGACTCCCTGGTGGATCGACCATGTGATCAGGAACATCACTGCCACTACGAGCAGCAACTCGGCCCGGGGCGGCACCGCCCGCCGCAGCAGCCGGGCGCCGGCCACCAGCATGGCGCAGGCGGCCAGCAGATCACTTGGGTGGATGTTGACGCCGACATCGAAGAGCGGGATCTCACCATCCGCGGCGATCGACCACACCTGTACGCCCAGGAGGAGGCCGATGGCGGTGTTGCAGTGCTGCGTGAAGACCCACATCAGGACAGCGAAGAGCGCCAGTCCCACGAAGACGGTCTGAGTCATGTCCGAGGCGACGGCTAGGTGCTGCACCGTTGGTCCGTCCTGGGGGAGGTGAGGAGCCGGAGGCGGAAGCACGCCGCGGCTGTGAAGGGGCGCTTCAGAGGGGCAGGTGATTCTTCGCCACCGGCTGTGGGGGTGGTGGCGCGGGCACGCCGCCGGCCGGAGAGCGTCTCGTCCGCACCGTGGTGACCAATGTCCTCGCATACGGGGAGCAGAAGACGAGCGGCGACCAGACCCCGAAATGGCGACGGCAGAAGCGCCACCATGGCCCGAGGGGCTGTTCCCGCACCGATGTCGCCCGACGCAGCGCCGTGCGTACCGTGATCCCGGTGGCCCGCGAAGTGCCGGGGGCGAACGGCGGATGGTCGTCGCAGACACCCACGTGCCCCGGAGCCAGCAGAACAGGGACGCCGGCCTTCCGTGCCCGCAGTCCGTAGTCGCTGTCCCCCATCCGGTGCGGGAAAGCAGGGTCCAGGTCTCCAAGTGTCCGTCGTGCCGCATGGGTGACCAGAACCGCGTTGCCGTTGCAGGAGTCGCAGGCCAGGGGCCGGCTGGGGTCCGGTTCGACCCGCTCGAGACGCGGTGGGCGCCAGGGGGCGCGACGGAGCCGGTAGCCGCCGTAAGTGGTGCGGCTTCCGTCGGCGGAGAGCATGGTGCCGACGACCACGGCCGCCTGTTGGAGCGGGGCGGCGGTGCGCAGCAGCACGGCGAGCGCGTTCGCGGCGAGGACCACGTCGTCGTTGAGCCACAGCACGTGAGCGCCGGGGTCCGCGCGTGCCGCCGCCATGGCCGTGCCCGTGCCCCAGTACACATCGGGATCCGTCCTGACCACATCGGTGCCCGGAAAGGCGGCGCGCACGGCGGCGCCGGTTCCGTCGGTGCTTCCGGCGTCGACGAGGTGGACGGTCAGGGCTGTCCCGGGCGGCAGTCCGAGCTGCCTGTCCAACGACGCCAGGGCTGCCAGAGTGCGCTCCCGGCGGTTGTGACAGGTCATCAGGACGGCCACCTTCTGCGGAGCCGGGTTCCCTGTACGCGTCACTGCTCGACCAACTCGAGCGCCGTCGGAGCGGCGGGTGCACCGACGGGAGCGGCAGGCGCCGGGGACAGGGCCGCGATCTCGGCGTCGACCATGAGGCGGGCCAGTTCCGGGGCTCGCACCTTCGGGTGCCATCCCAGGACGCGCTCGGCCTTGGAGGCGTCTCCGACGAGGTCGTCCACCTCGGTCGGCCTCAGGTATCGCTCGTCGAAGCGCACATGGTCGCGCCAGTCGAGGCCGACATGGGCGAAGCACTGCTCGACGAAGTCGCGCACGCTGTGGCTGACACCGGTGGCGACCACGTAGTCGTCCGGTTCGTCCTGTTGCAGCATCCGCCACATCGCCTCGACGTATTCCGCCGCGTATCCCCAGTCGCGTCGGGCGTCGAGATTACCCAGGTAGACGACGTCCTCCAGGCCGGCCTTGATGCGCGCGGCGGCCGTGGCCACCTTGCGGGTGACGAAGGTCGGGCCACGGCGAGGAGACTCGTGGTTGAACAGGATGCCGTTGACCGCGTACATCCCGTACGCCTCCCGGTAGTTGCGCGTCGCCCAGTACGCGTACACCTTGGCGACCCCGTACGGGGAGCGCGGGTGGAACGGGGTGCCCTCGTGCTGAGGCGGTGGGGAGGCGCCGAACATCTCCGAGCTGGACGCCTGGTAGAACCGGCAGGGCAGGCGCGTCGCCCTGATGGCCTCGAGCAACCGTGTGGTGCCCAGCCCGGTGGTGTCCCCGGTGAACTCCGGCTCGTCGAACGACACCCGTACATGGGACTGGGCGGCCAGGTGGTAGACCTCGTCGGGCCGCAGCCGCTCGAGCAGCCCGGCGATCCTGGTTCCGTCGGTCAGGTCGCCGTAGTGCAGGAAGAGACGCGCATCGGGGTCGTGCGGATCCCGGTACAGATGCTCGATGCGTTGCGTGTTGAAGGTCGAGGCGCGGCGGACGATTCCGTGCACCACGTACCCCTTCTGCAGCAGCAATTCTGCGAGGTAGGAGCCGTCCTGGCCGGTGATGCCAGTGATCAGCGCGGTCTTGTTCGTCATGCGAACTCCATCTGCTGGGCTGTGGGGGCTGGAAACGCACCTGAGCGGGGGAGGGTGGCGGGCGTGGCTCACTTCCTCGCGACCAGTGATTTGGGAAGTCCGGCGAAGCGTTCGAACCAGATGGTGGAAGCAGGGAAGTAGGACCGCATCTCGGCCGCGGACAGGAGCTCGACCTCCTGGACGTCGCGGGTGGCCTGCGCACGCCCCGCGCGTGGGACGTGTCCGTGCGGCCAGTGCCGGGAGACGGCGACGCGAGCACGGAACGGGAGCCATTGCAGCCCCGGGAACAACCAGTGGGGTTCGACGGGGAAGTAGCGGTAGGGGGTCTGTACCCAGTGGTGGTCCGCGTGGCTGTCCACCGTGTCGGCGAACTGCTGCCGCCGGTAGTGCCCTCCCACGTGCTCCAGGACGGAGTTCGAGTACACGAGGTCGAATCGCCGGGTGACCATGTGCGTCGGCAATGCGAGGCTGCACGCGTCCGCGACGACCGGCGTGATCCCGGACTCGGCGTGCCGGGCAGTGCGCGGGTCGAGATTGACGGTCACCACGTGCGCCGGCCGGACAGGTGCGCCACGCCAGGCGGTCGGGGTGCCGCCGAGGTCGAGAACGTGCATCTCGGTCAGGTCGGGAAAGCAGCGCAGCAGTTCGTCCCAGCGCTTGGCGCGAGCCGAGTGGGCAAGGGATCCGGGCCTCGTGGGATCGGCGATCTTCGTCTTCAACATGCTGCTTCCTCTTGGCCACGTGTCGTGCGGCGATGCCCGTCTCGACGGCCACGCGCCTTCTCTTTCGGCAGAGCCGTGAGGACGGACAGGATGCGCCCCCGAACTCATGCGCCTCCGGTACTTCCGGCACCCGGCAAGAATACGGAAATCGGCGCTATCATCCGCATCATGCTGTTGTGTCGCGTTTTCAGGGGTTACATGCCGGTTCCATTCAGCTCACAGGCGTTCAGTTCCCAGGGCCGCGCGGAGGCGGCGGCTCTCCACGCACCGTCCGTGAGGGAGGGCTTCGAGGCTCATGGCTGCCTGCACTGACACCGGTGGCAAAGTCCCGGTCGCCTCGGCGGTGAACGCCCGTGCCGCGGTGCAGGACGACAGGGTGCACCGGCCCCTCGACCGCTCGGCGCGCGTGTTCGTGGCCGGGGGCTCGGGGCTGGTCGGTTCGGCGGTGCGCAGGGAACTGCGCCGAGAAGGGTTCACCGATGTGGTCGCGCCCGGCTCGGCGGAGCTTGATCTGAGGGAGCGTCAGGCGGTGTTCGACTGGTTCGCGGCCGTGCGCCCGGACGTGGTGGTGCTGGCCGCGGCTCGAGTGGGCGGGATCAAGGCGAATGCCACCCGGCCCGCGGAGTTCCTCTCCGACAACCTGCGCATCCAGGTGAACATGCTGGACGCGGCCCGGGAGCACGGTGTGGAGCGGCTGCTGTTCCTGGGCTCCAGTTGCATCTACCCGAAGTTCGCCGAGCAGCCCATCCGCGAGGAGGCGCTGTTGACGGGGCTTCTGGAGCCGACCAACGACGCCTACGCCATCGCCAAGATCACCGGCATTCTGCAGGTGCAGGCGGTGCGACGTCAGTACGGTCTGCCCTGGATCTCCGCCATGCCGACCAATCTTTACGGGCCGGGCGACAACTTCCACCCCGAGCACTCTCATGTGCTGCCGTCCCTGATGCGGCGCTTCCACGAGGCGCAGGAGTCGGGTGCGCGACGGGTGGTGAACTGGGGCAGTGGCACGCCTCGTCGGGAGTTCCTCCATGTGGACGATCTGGCACGGGCGTGCCTGCACCTGATCGAGCACTACGACGCGGACAGTCCGGTCAACGTCGGCACCGGTACGGACCTGACCATCCGGGAACTGGCGGAACTCGTCGCCGACGCCGTCGGGTACCGGGGGAGCGTCGAGTGGGACGCGAAGCAGCCGGACGGTACCCCGCGCAAGCTCCTCGACGTATCCCGGCTCACCGCGCTCGGCTGGGCTCCTCGTATCGGCCTGCGAGAGGGAATCGCCCGGACGTACGCCTGGTACGTGGACAATCTCGAGTCCGGCGCACTGCGGCACTGACAGACTCCGCGGCGGCCGGGGCCGGAGGCCGAACGAGAACCGGCCCCGCGGTGGCATCCGTGGAAGGGCCCACGGCATGCCGCTCCTGACGGCGCCTGTCCTGCGACGGCCGGATCCAGGTGAGACCACCGGGCTCCGGCCGCCCGGACTTCGACCGCCTTCCCGCAGGGGTTTGCTTCAGGCGGTCAAAAGCGGCAGCGGCCGATGGCGGGTACCCCGACGACAACGTGAGGTCATGCGTCGGGAGTTCCGCTGTCGGCCGCCGGTAGCGCTACGGGCTTCGTAGCTGCCTGATGGAGCGGGGTGGTCAGTTCTGCTTCCGTCGCCGGACGGCGATCATCGTGCCGGCTCCGAGCGCCAGCAGCCCTGCGGCTCCGCCCAACAGAACGGACGAGTGGTCCTCACCGGTGGCAGCGAGGTGAGGCTTGTGCGAGCGTACGATGATCTTGGCCGATAGCTTCAGTTTCGATTCCTCTCCCTTGAGACGGAAGATGTGTTTGCCCGGATCGGTCCACTTGGGGATGGTGACGGTGCCCTCCACCGTGCCGTTCCCGTCGGCCGTGAAGTGGCCCAGCTTGATCGGCTTGGAGAAGAGGAATGCGTCCACCCCCTCGTTCGGACTGAACCCGGTCCCTGTGAAGCCGAGGTCGTCTCCTGCGGCCACATTGGTGGCGGTGAGGGTCAGGCTCGGGGCATCGGGTGGATACGGCTGGGAGTAGGCAGGCTGTGCCCCTAGGACTGGGACTGCGGCCAGGACAGCGGAGGCTGCCGTGGCCGCGAAGGCGGCACGACACTTCGATGAGGCCGTCATCGCATTCACGCTCCTCAAATGGAATCGGGCGACGGCATGGTCCGACCCGCGAGTACGGTATGTGCATAGATAGCGCCTAATAGCCCTTGTTAAGCATTTCCAGGAGATAAGGCGCCGTGTGGCGTATCCGGATCACCGGACTGGTCGCCAGTCCCCCGGATCCGAGGAGCGAAGACGCCCGATGTGTGCCATTGGGTTGGTCGCCCTGTGGCGACCGCCCTGACCGGTGACGCCCTGGGGTGGTCCACTCACCAAGGCCCGGCCGTGGCGTCGAGCGTCAGCACCCCGCCCTGGCCACGATGCTCACCCGGCGACCGCTGCTCGACCGGATGGCGCGACCCCGAACCTCGGCCCGAGCGTCACGGCCGGGAAGAAACGCTCTTTGAAGTCCTCACCCGGCGGAGATGTCGGATGAATACTGACATCGCGCCGCGCGTCTTGGTCTCCTCTTTCCCCTCCTGGAGGGTGTGTGCCCCCGTTCCGCGTACTTGTGGTGTGCACCGGCAACCTCTATCGCTCTCCGCTTGCCGAGTGCCTGCTCAGGCACCGACTGCTCCAGCATCGGCAAGTGATCCATCTGAGCAGTGCGGGCACCCGGGCCGTCGTGGGCATGCCAATGGCGGCTGCTGTTGCCTCCTTCCTCCTCGGACGTGGCGTGCAGCCCTGCGGGACGGGCTCCCGCCGGCTGACCAAGGAGATGGTCGAGAACGCGGACCTGGTGCTGGGCGCTGCGACGGAGCATCGTGAGGCCGCTGTGCGGCTGGCCCCTGTGCGGGCGTTGTCCCGTGCGTTCACCTTCCGTGAGTTCGCCCGGCTGGTGCGTTCGGAGGACGCCGCAGGCCTTGTGGATCCGGCCGCACGGTTGGTGACCCTCGTCCAGGGCGCGGCCGCGCGCCGTGGTGCCGTGTCGACACGCACGGATGACGTAGACGTGAACGACCCTCTTGGCGTACCTCCGCCACAAGTACACGAGTGTCTGGTTCAGATCGAGGAGATCGTCGAGCGGATCGCCGCCCCCATGCGGACCGGATAGCATCCGTCTTCGTCAACGGCGGGCCGGTGGTGCGACCGCACAGGTCGCCGCGTTGCGTGAGGCCGGAATTTTGAGGGGCTTCCGCCCCGGCGGATGCCCATCTCACGCGGATACGGGACCGCAACCGCCGGCAGATCGGCAACGTGCCGGCCGCGCCCTTCGTCTGCTGAGAGCTCGACGAGCACGAGGAGCACGAGGAGGTCTGGCCGCCCATCCCGGTCACGCTTCAAGTGCTCGTCTCGGCCGAGGGCCGATATTGTCGATCTACTGCCAGGGACCAGGGACCAGGGAGCTCTCATGTCGGCCAGCTGGGCGTTGCTGATACCCGTCGCCGCTCTCGTGGCGATCGTGCTCGGTGCGATTGCTGTGCTGAAGCTGCAAAAGGTCTCGCTCGGGCGTGACGAGCTCAGGTCTGCGACGGCACCAGGCGCCGTGGCTTCGACCGGATTCCAGCAGTCGGTGCAGGAGAGCCGAGAGGAATTTGTGCGAAGGCACTGGCAGCGCCCCGGTGTGGTGGCCAACGGCGTGACCCTGGTCGATCTCTACGACCGCATCCGGGCTCTTGAGGAACGCGTCGCCAGAGCCGAGCAACATTCCGCGTCACCACCGCCGCCTGACTGAGCCAGCTGCTGTGACCGCATGGATTCGTCGGTTGTTCAGGCTGCGGTCTTCCAGGTCTTGGCGCGCTGGAAGGTGATACCGCGGCGGGCGCGCGGGCAGCGTAATGCTTCGCGGCCGATGCGGATGATCCGGCCGTGGACCTTCCGCGGGTAGGCGACGAGCTTGCGTGATGAGCAGCGGGTGAAGGGCCGGCCGAGCCCGACCGGTCGAGCGGTGGCCGTCTGGAGGGCGAAGTCCTCGTCATCAGGGGTGAGTTGGCGGGTACGGCCTCTCGCCCGCCGATGGTCCAGGCAGGCCAGGCCGATCTCGTCGAACCGGTGAATGACGTCCCGGACGGGTGTCCTCGCCGGCCTGGACCAGCTGCGCGAGCACCGGCACCCGGTTCCCGCCGGCCGAGGCCGGCAGCATCATCGCGCGCCGGTGGCGCACCGAACTCGCGCTGCCGGCGCACGATCCGCCGCAGCCGCTGCCCTTCGTGCTCGGTCAGTCTGCGCACACGGACAGCACCGCCGCCGCGCCTCCAGCGGTCGGATCGGGCATCACCGCACACCCAACCCAACCGCCACACCCACCAACCCGGCGAACCTACGCGGTCACGGCACTGACTTCGGATCAGCGGTAGTCGTCCTCGCGGAAGGGCGTCGGGTCGGTGACCCAGCCCGCCGCGAGGACGAGCCGCGACGCACGGTGCACGGCCAGGAAGCCGAAGGGGCGGTCGAAGGTGGCGTAGAGCCGGTCGGTCTCGTACTCCGGCTCCGGATCCCAGCCCAGCCAGTCCATGCCGGTCAGCGTCACCGCGGCCGCTCGGAACCCCTCCGCGCTGAAGGTCGCCGTCGCCGACTGCCGCGCGGACGCGAGTCTGAGGGGTGCGGCGCTGATGCCCGGGAAGTGGCCTAGGCTCCCGTCGGCGGCAGTGGCCAGGCCGAACAGCTTCGGCTCGGCCAGCAGGTCGTGGTCTGCGGCGACCGTGAACTCGACGGTGTCGAGGGTCAGGCTCGGCGGCTCGGGGGAGTGGGTGCGGATCCGCTGCACACGCAGACCGGGCCCCGCCTCGCCGTACGGCAGCCGGCTCCCGGGCACGGCCGCGAGCCGGCCCGCGAGTATCTCCGTACCGGCGCCGAGCACCTCCCCGGGCCCCAACTCCTCGTCACCGAGCAACAGATGCACGTCGACGCCGTTCGTGCCCCGCACCCGAGCCTCGGTCACGGCACCGCCGGCCACCCGCACCACGGCCACGCCGTCCGGATCCGGGGCCGTACGGGTCAGCCCCACGCAGTCGTACCCCGCGGTCGCAGACCCTTCCCCCACCCGCCCGGCTCCGGCACCGGTACGACCGTCTCCCACTCGCCCGTTTCCGACAGCCGTACGCCCGCCGCTCGCCCGCCCGTCCCCCCGCCAAGGCATCAACTCGCCCTCGAACGGCACCTCCCACTGCGTCCGCAACACCAGCGCGGTGGCCAGCACCAGCGCAGAGTCCGGCCGCAACGCCACCGGAATGTGCCGGACCATCCCGCCCGTCCGCTCGGCCGCCCACGCGTCCAGGGCCCGCTGGTCGGCATCGAGGTCGCCCGTGAGCACGCCGTGCACCGACGACGGAAGTCCGGCCGCCCACTCCTCCCGCAGCTCCACGGTCCGCTTGCTCCACAGCCCCAGGCCGGAGTCCAGCCCTTCCACACAGGCCGACTCCGCCAGCAACTCCCTTGCGGCAGCCGCCGCTTGATCGGCCGGCATCCCGACCGCCTCCGCCAGCTCCTTCCGTGCCGCCCCCGTCGCCCCGTCCGCCAGGAAGGCGAGCAGTGGCCAGACACCGACCGCGGAGAAGACGGTGCCGCCCTCCACCGTCCCGGCCCAGCGGGCGCTCAGCCCGTTGACCGCGTCGATCATCAGTACTCCTCGGGATACGGCTCCGGGTCCGTGACCCACCCCGCCGCGAGCACGAGCCGGGTGTGGCGGTGCACGGCGAGGAAGCCGAAGGGGCGGTCGAAGGTGGCCCGGACAGTGGTGGCGGTCCAGCGGAGGGCGGGTGGAGCGCCGCCGACGAGCGCGATGCCGAGGGCCGTCACCGCCGCGGCACGGAAGCCGAGTCTGCCGAAGGCCGCCGTCGCGGACTGCTGTGCCGAGGCGACGGCCAGGGGGAGGCCGCTGATGCCGGGGAAGTGACCGGCCGAGGTGTCCATCGCCGTCGAGAGTCCGAACACCCGGTGCAGCGCCAGCAGATCGTGCCGCGCGCTCAGGTCGAAGGCCGGGGTCTCCACCTTCAGCGCCGGCGGTACGGGCCTCGAGTGGCGCTCCTTCACCACGTGCAGGCCCGGTCCCACCTCGCCGTAGGGGAGTCGGGGCCCCGGCACGACCGGACACCGCCGGGCCAGGACGTCCACGCCCGCCCCGAGCACCTGCCCGGGCGTCATCCCCTCCTCGCCCAGCAGCAGGTGGACGTCGACTGCGGTGTCGCCCAGCACCTTCAGCTCGGTGACGTGGCCGTAGGGCGTGTTTGCCACGCCGACCCGGTCCAGCAGGGTGCTGCTCCGGCGCAGTCCCAGCAGGACCCTGTCCTGCCACGGCCCGGTCTCCGGCGCGAGAGGGCTGTCTTGGAAGGGGCGCAGCCACTCCGTCCGCAAGGCCAGCGCGCTCGCCAGCACCATCTCCGTACGGTCCGTCAGCGCGACCGGCATCCGCTCGACCATCCCGCCCGTCCGCTTCACCGCCCACGCGTCCAGCGCCTCCTGATCGGCCGCCGCATCCCCCGTGAGCACCCCGTGCGCCCCCACCGGCAGCCCCGCCTCCCACTCCTCCCGCAGCTCCAGCGTGCGACCGGTCCACAGCCCGACGGCCGTGTCCAGCCCCCGGATGTCCGCCATCGCGGCCAGCAACTCCCGTGCCGCGTCGGCGGCTTGGCCGGCCGGTACCCCGATCGCCTCCGCCAGTTCCGTCCGCGCCGCCCCCGCCGCACCGTCCGCCACAAGGGCCAGCAGCGGCCAGACGCCGGGTGCCGAGAACACCGTGCCGCCGTCCGTGGCCGCGGCCCACCTCGCGGTCAGTCCGTTCGTCGCCCGGATCGTCGTATTCGTGACCGGCATTCCGCCCCCATCGGCCCCGCGCTTACCATGCGGCCTGTCGTACGTCTGTTCCGTACGGTCTTCGTCCCGGCCCCACCGCCCGAACCAGGAAGCACGGTACTCGTGTCCATACCCCCGCCCCCTGGGCCCTACCAGCCTCAGGAATCCCAAGGGCCGTACCCGCAGGGCCAGTACCCGCCGCCTCCACCCTCCCCGCAGGGACCGTACGGCCCTCCCTACGGCCCCGTCGGCCCCTACGGCCCCCAGCCCTATCAGGGCTGGGGGCAGGGCTACAGCCCGTACAACCAGCCGGCGCCCGTCAACGGGCTCGCCATCGCCGCCCTGGTCCTCGGCATCCTGTGCTGTCTGCCGGCCGTGGGACTGGTCCTCGGGCTGATCGCGCTGGTGCAGATCAAGAAGAAGGGCGAGCGCGGGCGGGGCATGGCGATCGCCGGGTCCGTGCTGTCGTCCCTCGGGCTCGCCATGTGGGTGCTGGTGCTCGCCACCAACGGTGCGTCGGAGTTCTGGGAAGGGTTCAAGGACGCCGCGAGCAGCAGCTCGCCGGCCAAGGGCGAGTGCTTCGACTCGCCGAGCGGCCTGGAGGGTTCGACGTACGACCTCGACGAGGTGTCCTGCTCCGGCGCGCACGACGGCGAGGTGTTCGCGGTCGTCACGCTGCCGGACGGCGACTTCCCCGGTGACAGCTCGGTCACCGGCACCGCCGAGGACAAGTGCTACAAGCTCCGCTCCGCCTACGCCATGGACGCCTGGGCCGTACCGGACGACGTGGACGTGTACTACGTGGTGCCGTCCCAGGAGAGCTGGGATCTCGGCGACCGCGAGATCACCTGCGCGTTCGGCAACACCGACAGCGACGCGGCCATGAACGGCGGCTCGCTGCGCAACGACGAGACGACGCTCGACGCGGACCAGCTCGCGTACCTGAAGGCGGTCAACGTCCCGCAGGCGGCCATGGAGTCGGTTCCGGTGGACATGCCGGAGGACGATCTGCAGGCCAACAAGGAGTGGGCCGCGCACATGGTGTCCGCGCTCGCCGAGGAGAGCGGGATGCTGCGCGGCCACACGTGGCCCGCCGACGCACAGAAGCCGGTCGAGGCCGTCGCCAAGGAGGCGGAGGCACTTCAGAAGCCATGGGCGAAGGCCGCCGCGGCCGCTGATGTGGACGCCTTCTACGTGCACTACGGCGAGGCCCTGGAGCTGGAGAACTCCGACCTGTCGGTCACCGCACGCAAGGCTCTGGGGCTGGCCACCACCCCGCCCGCCGACGACGAGGGCGGCACCGGCGGGGACAGCGGGGGAGGCGGCGACGACCTGGAGGTGTGACGGCCGCCATAGCGGGGAGAAACTGCCTGCGTAAAGCCCCGCCCCGGCACATGTCATCACATCGAGTGATTCTCTGGCCTTTGCTTGCGTGGCCCAACCCACGGTTGCCACGCTGTTGCTGTCTGTACAACCTGATGGGAGCGGCCAGTGACATTCGGTGAGCAGCCGGCGTACCTGCGTGTCGCGGGTGATCTCCGCAAGAAGATCGTCAATGGTTCGCTGCCACCGCACACCCGCCTCCCGTCCCAGGCCAGAATCCGCGAGGAGTACGGCGTCTCGGACACGGTCGCGCTCGAGGCGCGCAAGGTGCTGATGGCCGAGGGGCTGGTCGAGGGCCGCTCCGGCTCGGGCACGTATGTGCGCGAGCTGCCCGTGCCCCGGCCCATCGCCCGCTCCGGCTACCGCCCGGCCGGCGGGGCCACGCCCTTCCGGCAGGAGCAGGCCGACGGGGAGGCGCGCGGCACCTGGGAGTCGAGCAGCGAACAGGCCGAGGCGAGCGGTGCCGTCGCCGAGCGGCTGGCCATCCGGCCCGGCGACCGCGTGATGTGCACGAAGTACGTCTTCCGGGAGGCCGGCGAGGCGATGATGCTCTCCACCTCCTGGGAGCCCCTCGCCGTCACCGGCCGTACGCCCGTGATGCTGCCCGAGGAGGGCCCGCTCGGCGGCATGGGCGTCGTCGAGCGGATGGCCGCCATCGACGTGGTCGTGGACAACGTCACCGAGGAGGTCGGCGCCCGCCCCGGCCTCGCCGAGGAACTCCTCGCGCTCGGCGGCGTCCCCGGCCATGTGGTCCTCGTAGTCCAGCGCACGTACTACGCCTCGGGCCGCCCGGTGGAGACGGCCGACGTGGTGGTCCCGGCGGACCGGTACCGGGTCGCGTATCACCTTCCGGTGAAGTAGCGCCGTGCGGAGGCGCGGTGAAGTACCGCGCCTCCCGGCTTACTTGCTGTCTGCCGAATGTGAAGTGGCGCACGCCCTCCTGGCAGTTGCCCCCGGCGAACGCCCAACCGGCGCCCCTTCGCACAGCGTTCGAATTCGGCCGTTCTTGCAGGTCGGCACAGATGCGCGGGGTATGGCGCTGACCGGATGCATCGATGCGCACAGGGGGCGCGTTCGGTAGCATGCGCCCCCTGTCGCGCCGGTCCGTCCTGGCTGGTTGCGTACCTCTTTGTGAAAAGGCGTGTTCGCTGCGTAAAGGTTGGGCGTAGGGTCGGGCATATGCGGATTGCGGTTTCCTTAGCGGGTGGGGCTCGGCGCAGGCTGTGGGTGGGAAGCGGGCGGGCCGGGGCGGGAAGGAGCAGTGGGGCGCGATGAATGACGGCACGATCACTCTTCCCTGGCTCGTCATACGGCAGGACGACAACGGCAATCGCTACCGAGTGGGCAGGTATGCGACCCGCGCCGAGGCCCAGAAGATCGCGGACAGTCTCGACTCCCGCGGCCACAAACAGCTCTACTGGGTCGAACGGATCGGGCAGAACGGAAGCAGCTCGGCCGACTGAGCCCCCGGCCTCGTCGGCCCCTGCGCTCCCGTAGGCTCCGGCGCATGACGGAACGGATCGTGGTGGTGGGGGCCGCCCTGCTCGACGGTGGCCGCCTCCTCGCCGCACGCCGCAGCGCGCCTCCAGAACTCGCCGGGCGCTGGGAACTGCCCGGCGGCAAGGTCGAGGCGGGCGAGACGCCCGAGGCGGCGCTCGTGCGCGAGCTGCGCGAGGAACTCGGCATCGAGACCGAGCCCGTCGAGCGGGTCCCGGGCGAGTGGCCCCTGAAGTCGCCGTACGTCCTCCAGGTGTGGACGGCCCGCCTCCTTCCCGGCGCCGGCGAACCCAAAGCCCTCCAGGACCACGACGAGCTGCGCTGGCTGAACCCCGATGAGCTGTGGGACGTCGACTGGCTGGACCAGGACGTGCCCGCCGTGCACGCGACGGTCGCACTGCTCGCCGGCGGCGCGCGCTGATCGTCCCGTACGCCGTCAGGGCCTGTCCGGCGGAGCATGCCGCAGACGCGGGGCCTGGCACGCCGATCTGCCGCGTTGTCGTCGGTTGCCGACTCCCCCACTCTCGACTTCGCTCGAGCGGGGGGACCCCCATCGCGTCGACGCCCTCCTCCGCCTTGCAGCTCGACGCTCCCCCACGTTCGGACAACCTCGCGCGGGGGCACCCCCATGGCCCCGCTCACCTGCGTCGACGAGGCACCGCCGAATTCCTGCGACCTGATCCGCCGGACAGGCCCTGGTGTCACAGCGCGCCGCCGCGGGCGGTACTGGCCGCTTGATATCGGGTATGTGCCCATTAAGCCCACGAAACCGGACATGGGTGAGCCGGGCGGCCCGGGATGTGATCGGCGTGATCGACACCGAAGGCGACGGCGCCGAGTGGACCTTCCCCGCGGACCCGGGCGCCGTCCGCAGCGCCCGTTCCGTCGTCCGGGGGCAGTTGCGCGACTGGGGTCTCGACAGCCTCGCCGACCTCGCGGTGCTGCTCGTCAGCGAGCTGGTGACCAACTCCCTGCGGCATGCCACCGGCCCCATCGGCGTACGGCTGGTGCGCCCCGCGGGCCTGGGCGGTGTCCTGCTGGTCGAGGTCTCCGACCCACTCCCGGACCCGCCCCGCGAGCGCGTCGCCCGGCCCGACGACGAGAGCGGCCGGGGTCTGCAACTGGTGGCCCACTCCTCGCGCCGCTGGGGCACCCGCCCGGGCGGCGCGGGCAAGACGGTGTGGTTCGAACTCGCGGTGCCGGGGTGAGCCGGCGGTGTACGACCGCTTGCGCTCTGTCGAGCAACTGGTTCAGGCCAGTGGCGGTTGTCGGCATGTGGGATTCGACGACGTGTCCGCTGGTTAGAAGACTGTAGGTATTGGCACGGTCCGGACCGAAAACCATCGGGACCGTGCTGTGATCGTGAACACCGTGTTGTGCGGCGCCGTAGTGCTGGATACTGCGGGCAGCCGCCCCCGGTGACCGGTGCCGGACGCGGTGAGCTGGAGGGGACGGTTCGCGTGAGCGAGATACCAGCGAAGGCCACGGAGTCGGAAGACCCGTCGGACGGCGCGAGGACGGAGGCCGCGAGTGCTGCCGCGGCGGGGATCCGTCCGGAAGACGTGCCGCTTGGGGACGCCGTGTGGCAGAGCAGTCCGCCCGGCTCGATCTACGACTACATCAGGGTCGCTTCCTTCTCCATCGGCCCCGACGGGCTGGTCGACCAGTGGAGCCTGCGGGCCGAGCAGCTCTTCGGTATCACCGCCGCGCGGGCCGTCGGCATGGACCCCATCGAGGCGTTCGTCGACCCCGACCTTCAGGAGCGGGGCCAGCGGAAGATGGCCGAGATCCTCGACGGCCGGGAATGGACCGGTGTAGTCCCCTTCCGGATGCCGGACACGGCGGCCGGCGAGCGCGGCCGGCAGGGCCTCGCCGAGGTGTACGTCATGCCGACGCGGACCGAGGACGGTGAGAAGGCCGCCGTCTGCATCGTCGTCGACGTCCGCACCCTGCGCAGCATCGAGACCGATCTCGCCGCCTCGCAGGCGATATTCGGTCAATCTCCGTTCGGCTTCCTGCTGATCGACCCCGACCTGCGGGTGCGCCGCGCCAACCAGCAGTTCGCCAACACCTTCGGCGGCACCCCCGACGACCACCGCGGCAAGGGCGTGTACGACTATCTGCAGCGCCCCGAGGCCGAGCGGGTCGCCGCGACCCTGCGCCGGGTACTGGAAACCGGCAACTCCATCACGGACATGCACGTCACGGGCCTCGTGCCGGGCTCCGAGGAGCGCCGCCACTGGTCCATCAACCTTTACCGCGTGCACAGCGGCTCCGGCCGCCCCATCGGCATCGCGTGGCTCGGACTCGACATCACCTCCCGCCGCGCCGCCGCCCGCGAAGCCGCCTCCGCCCGGCGCAATCTCGCCCTTCTGAACGAGGCCGGGGCCCGCATAGGCAACTCCCTCGACCTGGAGACCACCGCCCGCGAACTCCTCGACGTCGTCGTCCCCGGCTTCTGCGACCTGGCCACGGTCGACCTCTACCAGGGCCTGCTGGCCGGCGACGAGACCCCGCCCGGTCTCGCCGACGGCAGCGCCGAACTCCGCCGCGTCGCCTTCGCCAGCGCCGTCTCCGACGCGCCCTTCGCCGGCTCGGGCGATCCGGTCGCGGTCGGCGCGGTCCACCACTACCCCTTCAACTCGCCCTGCGCGGACGCCCTGCGCACCGCGCGCCCACGGATCGTCCCCGCCGAGGAGGGCGGTCTCGTCCAGTCCACGATCGCGGTGCCGATGGTCGCCCACGACACCGTCGTGGGCCTGGCGCAGTTCGCCCGTACGAAGGGCAGCGAGCCGTTCGGCGACCGGGACCGGGACCTGGCGGTGGAGCTGGCGGCCCGTGCGGCCGTCTGTATCGACAACGCCCGCCTCTACCGGCGCGAGCACGAACGCGCGTTGATACTGCAGCGGTCCCTGCTGCCCCCCGGCGACCCGGTCGCCTCCGGCCTCGACATCGCCTGCCGCTACCTGCCCGGCAACTCCTCCTCGGACCGGCCCAGCGAGGTCGGCGGCGACTGGTTCGACGTGATCGAACTGCCGGGGCACCGGACGGCCTTGGTGGTCGGGGACGTGATGGGCCGGGGCCTGCGGGCCGCGGTCGCGATGGGTGAACTCCGGTCGGCCGTACGCACACTGGCCCTGTTGGACCTCGAACCGGCCGAAGTCCTGTCCGCATTGGACGAGATCGCGCGCGGACTCGGGGCACCGGGAGGCGTCCAGCAGGCCACCCGCGCCGCCCGTCGCCCCCGCGAGGCGGACCTCTCCGAGGTGTACCTGGCGACCTGCGTGTACGCGGTCTACGACTCGGTGACCCGCAGGTGCACCTTCGCGAACGCGGGCCATCTGCCTCCGGTCCTGGTCGAACCCGGCGAGGCGGCGCTGATGCTCGACGTGCCGCCGGGCATGCCGCTCGGCGTGGGTGGCGAACCCTTCGAGGAGGTGGAGGTCGACCTTCCCGAAGGCGCACTGCTGGCGCTCTACACGGATGGACTGGTCGAGTCGCGCGACCACCCGCTGGACGAGGGCCTCCAGGCCTTCGTGGGAGCGCTGACGGACCCCTCCAGCCCCCTGGAGGACGTCTGCGACCACGTCCTCAACACCCTCGACAGCCACCACGGCGAGGACGACATCGCCCTGCTCATGGCACGCGTCCAGGGACTGCCCGCCGAGTCGGTCGGCGACTGGACGCTGCCGCGCGAGCCGCGCAGCGTGGGCAAGGCCCGTGAGTACGCACGCGGCCAGCTGCTCAGCTGGGACATGGAACCCCTGGTCGACACGACGGAGCTGCTGGTCAGCGAGCTGGTGACGAACGCGCTGCGGTACGGCGAGGGCGAGATCAGGCTGAGACTGCTCCTCGACCGCACGCTGGTGTGCGAGGTCTGGGACTCCGGCCTGGTCCAACCGCGCCGCCGTCGCGCCCGCGACACGGACGAGGGAGGACGCGGACTGCAGTTGGTCGGCCTCCTCAGCGCGGCCTGGGGCTCCCGCCGGACGCCGCGCGGCAAGACGGTGTGGTTCGAACTTCCGCTGCCGGACGGGGAGAACGGGCTGGCGGATCCGGCGGAGGCATTGCTCAGCCTGTTCTGAGCCTGATTCGAGTGGGCTACGCGGATATTTGAGCGGGCTACGCGGATTTGAGCGGGCTACGCGGAGGGGAGTCCTCGTCTGGCCTCCGTGTGCGGTCCGCCGAAGCTCGGCGGCGGACCGCCGTCCGGGCCGCCGCCCAGGAGGATCCCGCCGAGGACGGCCCCGGCGACCCCGCTCGCGTGCCCGGCCGCACCGGTGACCGGGTTGCCGTGCACACGCACGTCCTGCTCGGCGAGCTCGCGCGCCTGCCCGGCCAGGCTGTGGGCGCGTACCAGGCCGGCGAGGGGTGCGTCGAGCAGTTCCCGTGCCGCCGCGAGCCGGGTGCGGGCGTGGGCACCCACCACGCCCCGGTGCGTGGCGACGAAGGTGTCCGCCACGGCGGTGGCGCTGTGCGCGGCGAGCCGGGCCGCCGCCGGGAGGACCCCGGCCCGCCCGGTGGCGACCGGGGCGAGGGCGCGCACGATCCGGTGCAGGACGCCCAGCGGGTCGTACGGCTGCCCGCCGGTCAGTTCCTGCCGTACGGAGGCCAGCACGCTGTCGGCGTGCAGGACCCGTGACCGCAGCTCGCCCACGGGGACGCGGGGCAGGGCGTCCGGGGACTCCGGCCGACGTGCCGATCTCCTCGCGTCGTCCGCCGTGTCGCCCGCGCCGGTCCTCGTTCCCGCCCCGGCCTCCGGCAACGCGCCCGTCATGGCGCCCATGCCCGCGTCCGCGGGCCGCTTCCCCTCCCCGGCGGCCGGCAGCATGCCCCGCACCCCCGAGAGCTCCGCCTCTGCCCCGGTCAGGGCGCTCGCCACCATCCCTGCGGCGAACCTCAGCTCGGTGGCCAGTCGGTCGATGCCGTCGACGAAGGCGGCGGCCTGATCGACGGCTCCCTCGGCGGCGCGCAGATGCCGGGCCGCCACCTCGGCGTCGCCCAAGTCGGCCATCTGGTGGGCCTGGTTGAGATGGGTCGTGGCGAACACCAGTCGGTCCTTGGCCTGTTCGGCGGAGCCGGTGACCGAGGCGGTGGCGGCGGGCGCGTACCGCTCGGCCAGGTCGGCGAGGGTCGACTCCGTGGTCGACGTGCGGCCGGCGAGTTCCCGGAAGCGTGTTTCCGCGACGGCCAGCGCCTCGCCGATCTCCCGCTCCAGGGCGCGGAGCCGGTCGAAGGCCGCGGCCTCCTCGTCCAGGCGGCGGCCCGCCTCCTGGCACCGGCCCGCGATCCCGGCGAGCGCGTGGCGACGGGACGTCTCGTCGTCCGGGACGCCGGTGTCGTACCGCTGCCGGATGCGGAAGGCGGCCGACAGTTCGGACTCCGCGTCGCGCACGGCCAGGGTGAAGGGGGCGACGGCCGTCGGTCCGGAACGGGCCTCGGCGTAGCTCAGTTCCTCGCGACTGGTGCGGATCCAGTTGTCGGCGTCGGTGAGGAGGGTCCGGGACCGGTCGTCGAGTTCCGTGAGGGGCGGGGCCGCGGGTGTGGTGTGGGTGCCGCCGGGGGTGGTCCGGGTTCTGGCCCGTCTGGTGCGTCGTAGGTATCCGTATCCGGCCAGTGCGCCCACCGCACCCACCACTACGAGCGGCAGGACCAGGTCCGTGGCCGATGACCCCTCGTCCTCCGGCGCGGCGGCGGCCACCGGGGCGTCGGTGCTGATCGCAACCGGGACGTCCGTGCTGATCGTCATCCCTGGCAACACCAGCCACACGAGCCCGGCCGCACCGCCCAGCACGGCATGCGTCACCCGCACGGATATGTGAGAGCGGGCACGCCGCGGTCGGCCCCGGATCAACGATGACGTCACATTTCGGAGCGTATGAGGAGGAATGAGGGCGCGCGACCGGGGTGGCGGGTGGCCGTACGCCGATGGGGGAGGGGAACGCCGTCATGGAACGTTCTGGGGGGACGGGGACGGGGACGGGGATGGGGATGGGGATGGGGATGGAAGCAGAGCAGAAGCCCGGGGAGGGCGAGATACCCGCGGTCGCTGGGGAGGGCGAGATACCCGCGGTCGCCGACGGCGAGCATGCCTCACCGGAGCCGGAGCCGGAGCCGGAGCCGGAGCCGGAGCCGGAGTCCGAGTCCGAGCCGGAGCCGGAGCCCGAGCCCGAGCCGAAGAGGCGGCGGCCCTGGGCCCGCCGGGTTCGGCGTGCCGCCCTCGCGCTCGTCCTGGTCCTCGTCCTGCCGCTGCTGGTCGGCGAGATCGCCCTCCGCGTCAACTACACCGGCGACCCGGCGGACGGCACGTACACCCGCGACAAGGACGCGATCTGGCTGGGCCATGCCTGGGTCGACGGGCGGAAGAAGGACGCCGACGTCACCGCTCTCGCCCGCCGACTGGAGAGCACCGGGATTCGTGATCTCTACGTCCACTCCGGGCCGCTGGAGCACGACGGCACGCTGCCCGAGTCGGCCTATCCCAGGGCGCGTTGGTTCATCGACGCCGTGCACGCCGCAGCGCCCGGCATCCGCGTCCAGGCCTGGCTCGGTGACGTGCTCGCCACCGAGAGCCCGAACGGCATGCGGCTGGAGCGGCCCGAGACCCGGGCCGCCGTCGTCGAGTCCACCCGGCAGATCCTGGCCGCCGGCTTCGACGGCGTGCACTTCGACCTGGAGCCGCTGCACTCGGGCGACCGGAACTACCTCACCCTCCTCGACTCCCTGCACCGCGTCACCAGCGCGCAGGACGCCCAGCTGTCGATCGCCGCGCACCAGATCGATCCGGTGCCGGCGTTCCACTCCTTCTGGGGCACGGTCGCCGGGCACCCGAAGTGGTGGTCGCAGGAGTTCTTCGGGCAGGTCGCGCGCCGGGTCGACCAGATCGCGGTGATGTCGTACGACACGATGCAGCCGTTGGAGAGCACCTACGGCGGCTATGTCGCCCAGCAGACCGCGCTGGCCCTGGAGGTCACCCCGCACTCCACCGACCTGCTCATGGGGCTGCCCTTCTACCACGAGAACCGGTTCGGCCACTGGAATCACGCCGAGACCGTCTCCGCCGCGGTCCGGGGAGTCCGGCTGGGCCTGTCCCGCACGGACGCGGACCGTGCCAATTTCGGCGTCGCCGCGTACGTGGACTTCGCGGCCACGGAGGAGGACTGGACGGCGTACCGGGAGGGCTGGGTGCGCTGAGCCCCCGGCGGCCCCCTGAAAACCGGCTGCGGTCGGCACCCGGCGGTGCGAGCATCCGACGATGACCGCCACCCGCAAGCCCCTCACCCGCGACGACCTGGCCCCTCTCGCCCGGGCGGCGACCGGCCCCCACCGCTCCCTCGCCGCCGTCGCCCGGCTGCGCGGCGGCACCAAGAAGGGCGTGTACCGGCTGACCTTCGACGACGACTCCACGGCCGTCGCCTACGTCTGGTCGGAGGACGAGGACTACTGGGACGCCGGGCCCTCCGATCCGCGCGACCCCTTCTCCCACGGGAGGGGCCTCGCCCTGTTCACCGCGGCGCACGACCGGCTGGCCGCCGCCGGTGTGCGCACGCCCCGGCTGCTGTACGCCGACGCCACGCACACACACCTCCCGGCGGACGCGGCGGTCGTCGAGGACATGCGGGGCGGGAGCCTTGAGGAGGCGCTGGAGCGGGACCCGGTCGCGGGCCAGGCCTCGCTCCAGAGGCTGGCCGCACAGCTCACCGAGCTCCACGCGCACGAGGCGCCCGCCTTCGGGAAGGTCGTCCTCGTCGACAACGGCGGTGAATCGTCCGCGAGTTCCTGCGAGCGGCGCGTCACCACGGGCGCCCTGCGCGACATCACCGAAGTCGCCGCGAGAGACGCACGGATCGCCGCCGTGCGAGAGGACCTTCAGGCCGCGGTACGGGAACTCGCCTCCGCCGTCCACCCCCGCTCCCGGTACTCCCTCATCCACGGAGAACTCGGCCCGGACCACGTCCTGTTGGACGCGGAGGGCAATCCCGCCCTGATCGACATCGAAGGCCTGATGTACTTCGACGCGGAGTGGGAGCACGTCTTCCTCCGGATCCGCTTCGGCCGTCACTACGACACTCTCGGCGCCCCCGGCCTGGACGAGGACCGCCTCCGCCTCTACCGACTGGCCATGCACCTCTCCCTCGTGTCCGGCCCGCTCCGCCTCCTCGACGGCGACTTCCCGGACCCGGAGCCGATGCGGGCCATCGCCGAACACAATCTGCGCAGGGCCCTGGAGCTCGTCGGGCGTCGGGGTGCGGCGACGTAAGAGTCCCGTGGCCGAGACGTCATGCGCGCTTTGCCCGCACGGGTCCTTCCGTTGGTTGTGGGCGGGCTGTGAGCGTCCTACGGTCCCCGGATGCGAGCGCTACTCACCAGCCAGGCTGCCCGGCGTGCCCTGCGGCCGATCGTCGAACTCATCGACCAGCGCATCGAGCGCCAGGTCCGCCGCGCCGTCGGGAACACCGGCGGGAAAAGCATCGGAGGCACCACCGGGAACACCAAGGCCGAGGCGGTGCAGCAGGAACTGGACAAGCTGCGCAGCCGTCAGCGCCCCCTGGAGCTGTTCTTCGACGGCACCGGGCGCGGCGCGTCACGGCTGCCGTCCGCGTCCCATCTCAACCGCGCGATCGAGGAGCTGGCGCAGGTCACCGGGGACAAGAACGGCGCGGAGCGCAATGTCGCCCAGGCGTTCCGGCTGCTCATCGCGCTGGAGGCGCTCGGGGTCGGCCGGATCGCCGGCGGCACCATGAACATCGTCGGCAAGCTGTCCGCCGTACCGCTGCTCGATCCGCCGAACGACGAGATCCTGGAGATCGGCACCCTGTACGGGATGTTCGGCGCCGCACTGATCCGGATGATGGAGCGTGCGGGGCGTGATCCGCGGCTGACGATCGTCGATCCGCTCGCGGGGACGCAGTTGCAGCCCGGCGCCACCATGGGGGACGACGCCTCGGGCACCCCGGTGCGGGGAGCCGCGGTGCGCACCAATCTGTCGCTGGCGGGCGCGGCCGGTGCCGCGGCCCGGATCCAGCAGGGCTTCTCCGAGGACCCCGAGGTGCGCGCCCTGGTCTCCGACCGCTCCTACGGCGTGATCATCGTCGACGGCGACCACTCGGCCGCCGGCGTGGCGGCGGACCTGGAGTGGGCCGAGCAGATCGTCGCGCCGGGCGGCATCGTCGTACTGGACGACTTCGGGCACCCCAAGTGGCCGGGCATCAAGGAGGCGTTCGAGAAGCACATGGCCACCGACACCCGGTTCACCTTCCTGGGCCAGGTGGCGCACTCGGGGTACCTGCGGGCCTCAGTCTGACGAGGACCGCCGCCGGATCCTGTTCCCGAGCCACACGAGCGGGTCGTACTTGCGGTCGACGGCCCGTTCCTTCAAGGGGATCAGTGCGTTGTCCGTGATCTTGATGCCCTCGGGGCAGACCTCCGTGCAGCACTTGGTGATGTTGCAGTAGCCGAGGCCGTGTTCGTCCTGGGCCGTCTGTTTGCGGTCGAGGCCGGATTCCGCCGCCGCGTCCAGCGGGTGCATGTCCAGTTCCGCGACCCGCATCAGGAAGCGCGGGCCGGCGAACGCCGGTTTGTTCTCCTCGTGGTCGCGGACCACATGGCAGGTGTCCTGGCACAGGAAGCACTCGATGCACTTGCGGAACTCCTGCGAGCGGTCCACGTCCTCCTGCATCATCCGGTACTCGCCGGGTCCCAGATCGTCCGGCGGCACGAAGGCCGGGACCTCGCGCGCCTTGGTGTAGTTGAAGCCGACGTCCGTGACGAGATCCCGTACGACCGGGAAGGCGCGCAGGGGAGTGACGGTGATCGTCTCCTCGGGGGCGAACACCGACATGCGGGTCATGCACATCAGCCGGGGCCGCCCGTTGATCTCCGCCGAGCACGAACCGCACTTGCCCGCCTTGCAGTTCCAGCGGACGGCGAGGTCGGGGGCCTGGGTGGCCTGGAGGCGGTGGACGATGTCGAGGACGACCTCGCCGTCGTTCACCTCGACCTTGAAGTCCTCCAGGCCGCCGCCCTTCACATCACCCCGCCACACCTTGAAGTGGGCCGTGTAGCCGCTCATTCGTACAGCTCCTCTTCGGCGAGGTACTTGACCAGCTCCTCCTTGTCGAAGAGGGCGAGCAGGTCGGGGCGGATGGGGTCGGTGGACTCGCGGGTGAGGTCGATCTGGCCGTGTACCGGGTCGGTGGCCGCCAACCCGCCCGTGGGATCGGTGAGTTGGCACAGGAGGTTGACGGCGCGCCACTTGCGGTCCATCGCCGGATGGTCCTCGCGGGTGTGGCCGCCGCGCGACTCCGTCCGCTCCAGCGCGGCCCGGGCCACGCACTCGCTGACCAGGAGCATGTTCCTGAGGTCCAGGGCGAGATGCCAGCCCGGGTTGAACTGGCGGTGGCCCTCGACGCCGGCCCGCCGGGCCCGTACGCGCAGATCGGCCAGCTTCTCCAGGGCCTGCTGCATCTCCGCCTCGCGGCGGATGATGCCGACGAGGTCGTTCATGGTCTGCTGGAGTTCCTGGTGGAGGGTGTACGGGTTCTCGGGCGGGCGGCCGTCCGCCCTTTCCGGCTCCCCCGGCGCCGGACCCTCCGCGGAGAAGGGGCGCAGGGCCTCCGCCGCGGCCGTGTCGATCTGGGTGTCGTCCACGGGCGGGCGGTCCGCCCCGAGCCCGGTCGCGTAGTCCGCCGCGTGCAGGCCGGCCCGCCGGCCGAACACCAGCAGGTCGGAGAGCGAGTTGCCGCCGAGGCGGTTGGAGCCGTGCATGCCGCCCGCGACCTCACCGGCCGCGAACAGGCCCGGCACTCCGCGCGCGGCCGCCGTGTCCGACTCGACGGCGATGCCGCCCATCACGTAGTGGCAGGTGGGCCCGACCTCCATCGGCTCCGCCGTGATGTCGACGTCGGCCAGCTCCTTGAACTGGTGGTACATGGACGGCAGCCGGCGCCGGATGACCTCGGCGGGCATCCGCGTCGACACGTCGAGGAAGACGCCGCCGTGCGGGGAGCCGCGGCCCGCCTTGACCTCGGAGTTGATCGCGCGGGCCACCTCGTCACGAGGGAGCAGCTCCGGCGGACGCCGGTTGTGGTCCGGGTCCTCGTACCAGCGGTCGCCCTCCTCCTCCGACTGGGCGTACTTCTCCTTGAAGACGTCGGGGATGTAGTCGAACATGAACCGCTTGCCCTCGGAGTTCCGGAGCACCCCTCCGTCGCCGCGCACCGACTCCGTGACGAGGATGCCCTTCACCGACGGCGGCCAGACCATGCCCGTCGGGTGGAACTGCACGAACTCCATGTTCAGCAGGGGCGCACCCGCGAGCAGGGCCAGCGCGTGGCCGTCGCCCGTGTACTCCCACGAGTTCGACGTCACCTTGAAGGACTTGCCGATGCCGCCGGTCGCGATCACCACGGCCGGGGCTTCGAGGACGAAGAAACGGCCGGTTTCGCGGTCGTAGGCGAAGACGCCCGAGACCCGGTTGCCGTCTTTGAGGACCCGGGTGACCGTGCACTCCTGGTACACCTTCAGCCGGGACTCGTAGTCGCCGGTCTCCTTGAAGTCCTCCTGCTGCAACGACACGATCTTCTGCTGGAGCGTGCGGATCAGTTCCAGGCCCGTACGGTCGCCGACGTGCGCGAGACGCGGGTACTCGTGGCCGCCGAAGTTGCGCTGCGAGATCCGGCCGTCCTTCGTGCGGTCGAAGAGGGCGCCCCAGGTCTCCAGCTCCCACACCCGCTGCGGAGCCTCCTGCGCGTGCAGTTCGGCCATCCGCCACTGGTTGAGGAACTTGCCGCCGCGCATGGTGTCGCGGAAGTGGACCTGCCAGTTGTCGCCGGAGTTCACATTGCCCATCGCGGCCGCGATGCCGCCCTCGGCCATCACCGTGTGCGCCTTGCCGAACAGCGACTTGCAGATCACGGCCGTACGGGCGCCCCGCTCACGGGCCTCGATGGCGGCGCGCAGTCCGGCACCGCCGGCGCCGACCACGACGACGTCCCACTGCTGCCGGTCCACAACGGACATTCAGAAGCCCCTTTTGTCTGTTAGAAGAGGGTCGGGTCGTCGAAGGCACCGGAGGCGACCAGGTACACGTAGAAGTCGGCCAGCGCCACGCTCACGAGCGACGCCCAGGCGAGCTGCATGTGACGGGCGTTCAGCTTGCCGACCAGCTGCCACGCCTTGTAGCGCACGGGGTGTTTGGAGAAGTGCTTGAGCTTGCCGCCGACGATGTGCCGACAGGAGTGGCAGGAGAGGGTGTACGCCCAGATCAGCACGATGTTGGCCAGGAAGACCAGGGTGCCGAGGCCCATGTGGCCCCACTCGTAGTGCTCGTCGCGGAAGGCGAGCACGGTGTCGTAGGTCAGGATCCCGGCGACGACGATAGCGGCGTAGAAGAAGTACCGGTGGATGTTCTGCAGCACCAGCGGGAAGCGGGTCTCGCCCGTGTACTTCTTGTGCGGCTCGGCCACCGCGCAGGCCGGCGGGGATGCCCAGAAGCCCCGGTAGTACGCCTTGCGGTAGTAGTAGCAGGTCAGGCGGAAGCCGAGCGGGAAGATCAGGATGATGATCGCGGGGGAGATGCCCCACCAGCCGCCGAAGAGGTCGGTGTTGGGGCCGTGGCGCATCGGCTCGCAGTTCTCGGCCAGACAGGGGGAGTAGAAGGGCGAGACGTACGGCGCCGCGTAGTAGTCGGCGTTCGCGAACGCCCGCCAGGTCGAGTACACGATGAACGCGAGCAGACCGGCCGCCGTGGCGGCCGGTGCCAGCCACCAGCGGTCGGTGCGCAGGTGCGGGGCGTCGATCGCGGCGCGCGTACGGGTGCGTACGCCGCCGCGCAGCGGATGGGGATCTTCTGTTGCGGGAGGTTCCGTACCAGTGGCCAATTCATGACTCCGGTCGGGTCAGGGGGCGTGCCGGTCCCGGGCGCCGAGTCCCTCGTCGTCCGAGTCGATCCACAGTGAGTCGTCGTACGGGGTGTCGGGGATGGTGACGAGATCGGGGCGCCTGGGCGTGGCCGGCGTGGTGGCCGCCTCACGCAGCAGCGCGACGCTGTCGCGCAGGTGCTCGGCATCGGCGCGGACGCGGCGCATGTCGAGCCCGCCGCTGCCGAGCTGCTGCTCCAGGCGTCCGACCGACCGGGTCAGATCGTCGAGGCAGCGTTGGACTGATGTCAGTTCGTCGTGCACGGACATGACGTGACCTCACTTCCGTGGGCGGGTGTGCCCTGGGCGGCAACGTTCATGCGCCTGCGAGTGTTGCGCGTCACACCTGTCGGTGGGAAGGGACGTGCACCGATTGGCCGAGGCGTATGGGTGCATTCCGTGGTGCGTTGCGCCGCACGGGTGACGTTCCCGGCTGTCGTCGCCGTGTCGCCGCCCGTTGCCGAACCCTTTCCTCTTCAGTGGCCGCATACATGTGATCAGCTCCATATACCGCCAAAAGTGATCATAACGCCCGCGGCTCCCGGAGGTAAGCAGAGATGTCCCACGACGGCGTCAGACTGCGCTCGGTCATGCGCTCGGTCTCCTTCCTCACCGCGGGCACGCTCGCGGTGTCCGTGCTCGCCGGATGCAGTTCCGAGGACCAGGCGGGCAGGCCGCTCGCCGGACAGGACATCGCACCCGCCGCCCGCGCCCGGATCGCCGACGGCGGCACCCTGCGCTGGGCCGTGGACGCCGTACCGGAGACGTTGAACACGTTCCAGGCGGACGCGGACGCGGCGACCAGCCGGGTCGCCCAGGCCGTACTGCCCTCGATGTACCGGCTGGACCGGAACGGGCGCCCGGAGCGCAACCCCGACTACCTGGAGTCCGCGAAGGTCGTCGACACCGAGCCGAAGCAGGTCGTGCTGTACAAGCTGAACCAGCAGGCCGTGTGGAGCGACGGCCGGGAGATCGGCGCCGCCGACTTCGCCGCCCAGTGGCGGGCCCTGTCCGGCAAGGACACCGCGTACTGGACCGCGCGCAACGCCGGGTACGACCGCATCGAGAAGATCGAGCGCGGGGCGAACGACCTGGAGGTACGCGTCACCTTCGGGCGGCCGTACGCCGACTGGCGGTCGCTGTTCTCGCCGCTGTACCCGAAGGACGTCATGGGCACGCCGGACTCCTTCAACGACGGGGCGCGGCGGAAGCTCAAGGTCACCGCCGGTCCCTTCGCCCTGAAGAAGGTCGACCGCAAGGACGACGAGGTCACCCTCGCCCGCAATCCGCGCTGGTGGGGGCAGCCCGCCAAGCTCTCCGAGATCGTGCTGCGGGCCGTACCGCGCGACAAGCGGGCCGCCGCGCTGGCCGCCGGGACGATCGACCTCGCCGAGATCGACCCCGAGTCCGCCGGACGCATCACCCTCTCCGCGCGTGGTCGGGACAAGGGCACGAGCACCCCGCTCCAGGGCCCGGGCGGCCGCAGGGCGGCCGCCGGGGACGAGAGCCGGCAGAAGGCCGCCCTCCAGGGCTTCGAGGTCCGCAAGTCCCTGGAGCCCGCCTACACCCAGCTCGCCCTCAACGGCGCCGGCGGCCCGCTCGCCGACGAACGCGTCCGCCGGGCCGTCGCCCGTGCCCTCGACCGGGAGGCGCTCGCGAAGACCGTCCTCACACCGCTCGGGCTGCCCGCCGAGCCGGTCGGCAGCCACCTCGCACTGTCCGGGCAGGCCGCCTACGCCGACAACAGCGGCGCCCTCGGCGGGCAGGACACCGCGGAGGCGGAGGCGCTGCTCGCGGACGCCGGATGGGTGCTCGGCGGGCCGGTCAAGGAGGAGAAGAAGAAGGGCGAGAAGGCAGCCGGCGCCAAGGGGGAGAAGGCCGAGAAGGCCGGGAAGGCAGAGAAGGCAGAGAAGGCAGAGAAGGCAGAGAAGGCCGAGGAGGAGTCGGCAGGGGGCGACGACGGGACGTACATCGTCGGTGAGGACGACAAGGCTCCCCATGACGCCGACCGGGAGAAGAGGAAGCAGTCCGAGAGCCGGACGGACAAGAGCGAGGAGAGTGGCGGCAGGCACCTCGCCCAGGACGGCAAGCAGTACGCGAACAAGCTGAAGCAGGGCGGCGCGCCCGGCGCTTACGCCCCCCTCGGCACCGCCGCCCCTGCGGGCACCGCGGCCAAGGCGCTCGCCAAGGACGGCAAGCCGCTCACCCTCCGCTTCGTGCTCCCCTCGGGCCCCGGCTCCCAGACCCTGGGCACCGTCGCCGACCGGATCAGCCGCATGCTGAAGAAGGTCGGCATCCGCACCGAGATCTCCAAGGTCACCGACGAGAGCTACTTCAAGGACCACATCGCGTCCGGCCAGTACGACCTCGCCCTCTACTCCTGGCCCGCCTCCGCCTTCCCCGCGACCGACGCCCGCCCGATCTTCGCCAAGCCGGTGCCGGCCGCCGACGGCTCCCTGAACGTCGAGCAGAACTACACCCGCGTCGGCACCGACCAGGTCGACCAGCTCTTCGACGAGGCCATCGCCACGCTCGACGAGAACGAGCGCCGAGGCCTCATCCGCAAGGCCGACTCCCGAATCTGGGCGGCCGCCGGCTCCATCCCCCTCTACCAGCGCCCCCAGCTCACGGTCGCACGGAAGAGCCTGGTCAACGCCGGTGCCTTCGGCTTCCAGACCCCGGTCTACGAGGACATGGGCTTCCTCGAGAAGAGCGTGAATCAGCCCGCGAGCCCTTCGTCGCAGTGAGCCCGCGTGGCCCTGTGGAGGTCGTCTCTGTCAGGGCCACGTACCATGGGGTGAGGCCGTGGCGTGTCCAGCCCGGCAGGGTCCGCGTAACACACACATACGCGCAGGCCTTCCTCACACTCCGGGAGATCGCCGCAATATGGCCACGCGCCACGACATCCGTAACGTCGCCATCGTCGCCCACGTCGACCACGGCAAGACGACCCTCGTCGACGCCATGCTCAAGCAGGCGGGGGCCTTTGCCGCGCACGCTGCCGAGTCGCTCGACGACCGCATGATGGACTCGAACGACCTGGAACGTGAGAAGGGCATCACGATCCTGGCCAAGAACACGGCGGTCAAGTACCACCCGAAGGATGGCAGCGATGTCATCACCATCAACATCATCGACACCCCCGGCCACGCCGACTTCGGTGGCGAGGTCGAGCGCGGCCTGTCGATGGTCGACGCGGTGGTGCTGCTCGTCGACGCCTCCGAGGGCCCGCTCCCGCAGACCCGCTTCGTGCTGCGCAAGGCGCTGCAGGCCCGCCTGCCCGTCATCCTGTGCATCAACAAGACGGACCGCCCGGACTCGCGCATCGAAGAGGTCGTGAACGAGGCCTACGACCTCTTCCTCGACCTCGACGCCGACGAGGACCAGATCGAGTTCCCGATCGTCTACGCGTGTGCGCGTGACGGCGTGGCCTCGCTGACCAAGCCGGAGGACGGCACCGTCCCGGCCGACAGCGACAGCCTGGAGCCCTTCTTCTCCACGATCCTGTCGCACGTCCCGGCCCCTGAGTACGACGAGGAGGCCCCGCTCCAGGCGCACGTCACCAACCTGGACGCGGACAACTTCCTCGGCCGTATCGCGCTGCTCCGCGTCGAGCAGGGCGAGCTGCGCAAGGGCCAGACCGTCACGTGGATCAAGCGTGACGGCACGATGTCCAACGTCCGTATCACCGAGCTGCTGATGACCGAGGCGCTCACCCGCAAGCCCGCCGAGATGGCGGGCCCCGGTGACATCTGTGCCGTGGCCGGTATCCCGGACATCATGATCGGCGAGACCCTCGCCGACCCCGAGAACCCGATCGCGCTGCCGCTCATCACGGTCGACGAGCCGGCGATCTCGATGACGATCGGTACGAACACCTCGCCGCTGGTCGGCCGCGGCGGCACCGGCAAGGGCGCCTCCGCGAAGGCCGCGGTCAAGGACCGCAAGGTCACCGCCCGTCAGGTCAAGGACCGTCTGGACCGCGAGCTGGTCGGTAACGTCTCGCTCCGGGTGCTCGACACCGAGCGTCCGGACGCGTGGGAGGTCCAGGGCCGTGGTGAGCTGGCGCTCGCCATCCTGGTCGAGCAGATGCGCCGCGAGGGCTTCGAGCTGACCATCGGCAAGCCCCAGGTGGTCACCCAGGAGATCGACGGCAAGGTCCACGAGCCGGTCGAGCGCATGACGATCGACGTGCCCGAGGAGCACATGGGCGCGGTCACGCAGCTCATGGGCGTCCGCAAGGGCCGCATGGACAACATGTCGAACCACGGCTCGGGCTGGGTCCGCCTGGAGTTCGTCGTCCCCTCCCGCGGACTCATCGGCTTCCGGACCGAGTTCCTGACCGGCACGCGCGGCACGGGCATCGCCCACTCCATCCACGAGGGCCACGAGCCGTGGTTCGGCCCCCTGACGACCCGTAACAACGGTTCGCTGGTCGCCGACCGCGCGGGTGCCGTCACCGCCTTCGCGATGACGAACCTCCAGGAGCGTGGCGTGCTGTTCACCGACCCCGGCACCGAGGTGTACGAGGGCATGATCGTCGGCGAGAACTCCCGCGCCGACGACATGGACGTGAACATCACCAAGGAGAAGAAGCTCACCAACATGCGCTCCGCCGCCGCCGACTCGTTCGAGGCGATCGTCCCGCCGCGCAAGCTCTCCCTGGAGCAGTCCCTGGAGTTCTGCCGCGACGACGAGTGCGTCGAGGTGACCCCGGAGGCCGTTCGCATCCGCAAGGTCGTCCTCGACCAGAAGGAGCGCGGTCGCTCCGCGAGCCGCGCCAAGCACGGCTGACGCTCAGTCGGCACACAGCCCGAAGCCCGGTTGCCCCCATGGTGGGGCAACCGGGCTTTTTGCAACCGGTTTTGGCCTGATCCGCAGGCAGCCTCCTGTCCGGATTGCGGTGATCCTCGCCCGGTACACATGTAACACGTCCGTTTCGCACCCATCTCACGCCGAACAGTTTGTCCAAGTTTTGGAAGATGTACGCGTCAGCTGTGACTGAATTGAGATTTAAAGACGGTGGTCGGTAGTTGGCTCATGGCAGATAGTTAGCCGCGTAACGCTCGGGTCAATGGGTCTCGCGCCGTGGGGACGGCGCCGACTCACGAGCACCAGGGGGTGCCTGACCCTCCGTCAGGGGTGTCGGAGGTCAGACATGTGCCCCCTCCTGTTGGTGAACACGTGGAGTCATGAGGAGGAGTCCCATGCGCGGTGTCACAAGCACCAGGTGGGTCACAGCGTCGTCCAAAGCCGTCAACTGCCCGCCGCTGTACGGCGATTGCCTCTGAGCGCATGCGGCCGGCCGCTTAGCACGCCCTAGCGCCTACGCGCGTCCGGCTGCGGGTTTCCCGCCTGCTTCGGGGTGCCCTGACGCTTCCTCATGATCCGGTCCGCGACCGGCGCATGCCTGCGCCGGTCGCCGGCTCGGCACACCCACATCTGTGAAATGGGCGAACTGTGACAAGTCCTATCGACATCGAGGGCGGCGGGACGTCGGTTGTCGTCGACGGCGAACCGGAGCCGACGAAGAAACCCGAGGAACAGCAGCTGGTCGGCCGCTCACCCGGCCAGTTGATGTGGATCCGCTTCAAGCGCGACCGCGCCGGCGTGATCTCGGCCTGCGTCGTGATCTTCTTCTTCGCGGTCGGCCTCGCGGCTCCGCTGATCTCCAAGGCGTACGGCAAGAATCCGTACACGGTGTACGCGGACGAACGCCCCGAACTCTTCGACAGCGCGGGTGTGCCCCTGCAGCCCAACGGCGGCATCAGCGGCGAGTTCTGGTTCGGCCTGGAGCCTGGCAACGGCTACGACGTCTTCACCAAGCTGCTCTTCGGCATCCGCAACTCCCTGATGATCTCCCTGGCGGTGACGGTCGCCACCGTCGTCACCGGCATCCTCCTCGGGGTCGCCGCGGGCTATCTCGGCGGCCGGACCGACTACTGGATCAGCCGGGTGATCGACTTCCTGCTCGCCTTCCCGGCGCAGCTCTTCTTCATCGCGAGCATGCCGGTCGTGGTCTCGCTCTTCGTGAGCCCCAGGGACGAGACGCCGGTGTACGTCCGGGTGGTCGCCCTCATCGCGGTGCAGTGGTTCCTGGGCTGGATGAGCCTCGGCCGCATCCTGCGCGGCACCACTCTGGCCCTGCGGGAACGGGAGTTCATCGAGGCGGCCAAGGTGAGCGGGGCGTCCCCCAGGCGCATCATCCGCAAGGAGATCCTGCCCAACGTGGTCACGCCGATCCTGGTGCAGTCGACCTACATGCTCCCCAACTTCGTGACCGCCGAGGCCGGTCTGTCCTTCCTCGGTGTCGGAATCGTCGAACCGACGCCGGACTGGGGGCAGATGTTCTCCAAGGCGTCGACCGAACTCGTGATGCAGAACGACATCACCTACATGTTCTTCCCGGGCATCTCGATGATCATTTTCATCGTGGCGTTCAACCTGCTCGGGGACTCGGTCAGGGACGCCTTCGATCCCAAGACGGCGCGCTGACCGCCAAGCTGGGGGCAATCCTCGCCCGACACATACCGGATGGCACTGATGGCCGGTTTGCACTTCATACGCACTGGTGACACAAGATGGGTGGAATCTGAGTGATGGGTAAGGGTGGACGCCACGCGTACGCCGCGCTGTCACTGCTGGCGGCGGGGGCTCTCGTGCTCACCGGCTGCAGCGAGGGTGGCAGCAAGGGAAGCGACAACAACAAGGAGGACGAACAGAACGCCGAGCGGCAGCAGTCCGGCATCTCCTTCGGTGACGCCAAGGCCTCGACCGGTCCGGCGGCCGAGATCGCCGGTGCCAAGTCGGGCGGCACGGTGACCGTGCTCCAGCGGGACAGCTTCGCGCACCTCGACCCGGGGCAGATCTACGTCTCGGACGAGATGGCGCTCTCGCAGCTGATCCACCGCGGTCTGACGAGCTACAAGGCCACCAGTGACGACGGTGAGAAGCACGAGGTCGTCGGCGACCTCGCCACCGACAGCGGCCAGACCACCGACGGCGGCAAGACCTGGACGTACAAGCTGAAGGACGGGATCAAGTGGGCCGACGGCTCCGCGATCACCGCCGCCGACGTACGGCACACCTTCGAGCGGCTCTTCGCCCCGTTCGTCTCCAACGGCCCGACGTACATCCAGCAGTGGCTGGCCAACACCCCGGGCACGGAGTACCGCAAGCTCCTCCCGGACGGCCCGTACAAGGGCAAGCACCTGCCGGACAGCACCCTGTCGACGCCGGACGACAAGACCATCGTCTTCCACTTCGAGCAGGCGAAGCCCGACCTGCCGTACGCCCTGGCGATGGCCGGGTACTCCATGGTGTCGGAGAAGAAGGACACCAAGGAGAAGTACGACAAGGCCCCGATGGCCGCGGGCCCGTACAAGATCCAGGACTTCAAGTCCGGCAAGTCGATGACGCTGGTGAAGAACACCAACTGGGACCCGGACACCGACGCGGTCCGCCATCAGTACGTCAACCAGTTCAACTTCGAGTTCAACAAGCAGTTCGAGGACTCGACCAAGGCCATCCTCGACGACAGCGGTGCGAACGCCACCGCGATCAGCTTCAGCAACCAGGTCGACGCGGGCAACCTGTCGAAGGTTCTCGCCGACGCGACGATGAAGTCCCGCACGGTCTCCGGCTACCAGCCGTACGTGGGACAGATGAACATCAACCTGTCGCAGCCCGAGATGCAGGACAAGGCGGTCCGCGAGGCCATCGCGTACGCCCTGCCCGTCACCCCGTTCGTGCGTGCCTTCGGCGGCACCGACGCGATGGAGGTCGCCGGCGGTCTGATCAGCCCGACCGTGTCCGGCTACGACCCGACCTTCGACCCGTTCGGCAAGAAGAAGAAGCCCGCCGGTGACCCGGCCAAGGCCAAGGAACTGCTGGAGAAGGCCGGCAAGACGGGCCTGAAGCTGACCTTCGGCTACATCAACACCCCTGAGGGCCAGCAGTACTCCACCGCCATGGCGGCGGGACTGGAGAAGGCCGGCTTCGACGTCCAGCGCCAGGAGATCCCGGCCGAGACGTACTACGACCAGGTCAGCAAGGTCAAGAACAACTACGACATCTACCACACCGCGTGGGGTGCCGACTGGCCGAGCGCGTCGACCGTGATCCCGCCGCTGTACGACGGCCGCCAGATCCAGGACGGTGCCTCCAACTACGCGCACCTCAACGACAAGAAGGTCAACGCGGACATCGACCGGGTGGCAGCGATCACCGACCCGGTGAAGGCCGCGGAGGAGTGGAACAAGATCAACGAGTACATCGTGAAGGACGTCGTCTCCAACATCCCGACGGCGTACTACAAGCAGACCCAGATCGCCGGGTCCAAGATCGGCGGCCTTGTGTACGACGACGTCATCGGCGGCGTCGACCCGCGCAGGCTGTTCGTGAAGTAACGCCCGTCCAGGCGGCGTCAGGTGCGTCCCGTCCCGTGACGGGGCGCACCTCGCCGCAGGCTTCCGACGCCCGAAAGCTGCCACTGAGATGCTGCGCTTCCTCTTCCGCCGGATCCTCGGCTCACTCGTGATCCTGGTCCTGCTGACCGTGGTCGCCTTCCTGCTCTTCTTCGGCATGCCCCGCGACCCGGCGCTGCTGATGTGCGGCAAGACGTGCACCCCCGACGCTCTGGCGAACATCCACCACACCCTCGGTCTCGACAAGTCGATTCCGGAGCAGTACTGGATCTTCCTGCAGGGCCTGGTGGTGGGCCGCGACAACTTCCCGCAGGGACCGTGCCCCGCCCCGTGCTTCGGCTACTCGTACCACACCAACGAGGCGGTCTGGTCGACCCTGATGGACCGGCTTCCGCTCACGCTCTCACTGGCGTTCGGCGCCACCATCCTGTTCCTCTTCGTCGGGCTCGGCACCGGCCTGCTGGCGGCGTGGAAGCGCGGAACCCTCGTCGACAAGTCCTTCACCGCGGGCTCCATGGTGATCAGCTCGATGCAGATCTACTTCCTGGGCCCCCTGGCACTGGCGATCCTGGTCTACCAGGCGCACATCTTCGACGAGCCCAAGTACACCAGCCTCACCGACAATCCGGCCGCCTGGTTCACCGGGCTGCTGATCCCCTGGGCCGTCCTGTCGACGATCTTCGCCGCTCAGTACACCCGTATGGCCCGCTCGGCGATGATCGAGCAGCTCCAGGAGGAACACGTCCGCACGGCCCGCGCCAAGGGCATGGCCCGGCAGTACGTCTTCTTCCGGTACGCCTGGCGCGGCTCCCTCATCCCGATCATCACCATCCTCGGCATCGACCTCAGTTCGCTGCTGGGCGGCGCGATCATCACCGAGTACACCTTCGGACTGCCCGGCCTCGGACGGCTCGCGGTGGAGTCGGTGCAGTTCAGCGACCTTCCGCTGCTGCTCGGGGTGATGATCTTCTCCGCCGCCGCGATCCTGCTGTGCAACATCATCGTCGACGCCTGCTACGCCTTCATCGACCCGCGCGTGCGGCTGTCCTAGGAGCACTGTCGTGACCACTCTGACCAAGGAAGCCGCATCCCCGAACCCGGCGGACGCGGGCGCCTTCCTGTCGGTGCGGGACCTGTACGTGAGGTTCAAGACCGAGGACGGCATCGTCAAGGCCGTGGACGGGCTCTCCTTCGACCTGCAACGCGGCAAGACGCTGGGCATCGTCGGAGAGTCGGGCTCCGGCAAGTCCGTCACCAACCTGACCATCCTGGGGCTGCACAACCCGAAGTTCACCACCGTCGAGGGCGAGATCCTCCTGGAGGGGCAGGAGCTGACCACCGCTCGGGAGTCCGAACTGGAGAAGGTGCGCGGCAACAAGGCCGCCATGATCTTCCAGGACCCGCTCACCGCCCTGTCCCCGTACTACACGGTGGGCCGGCAGATCGCCGAGCCCTTCATGAAGCACACCGGTGCCTCCAAGAAGGCGGCCTGGGAGCGTGCGGTGGAGATGCTCGGCAAGGTCGGCATCCCCAACCCCAAGGAGCGGGCGAAGGACTATCCGCACCAGTTCTCCGGCGGCATGCGCCAGCGCGCGATGATCGCGATGGCGCTGGTCTGCGACCCCGACCTGCTGATCGCCGACGAACCGACCACGGCCCTCGACGTCACCGTCCAGGCCCAGATCCTCGACCTTCTGAAGGACCTCCAGCAGGAGTTCGGCTCGGCGATCGTCTTCATCACGCACGACCTCGGGGTCATCGCCGACATGGCCGACGACATCATGGTGATGTACGCGGGCGGCGCGGTCGAACGCGGCACGGTGAACGAGGTGCTGCGCGCGCCCCAGCACCCGTACACCTGGGGCCTGTTGAACTCGATGCCCCGCCTGAACTCCGACCTCGACGCGCCCCTCGCGCCGATCCCCGGCGCCCCGCCGTCGCTGCTCACCCCTCCGTCCGGATGCCGCTTCCACCCCCGCTGCACCTTCCAGGACCGGGTCGGCGGATCCCGCTGCGTGACCGAACGCCCCCTGCTGGGCCCGGACCGCGACGCGGCGTGCCACCTCACGGCGGAACAGAAGCACACCATCTTCATCGAGGAGATCAAGCCCCGCCTGGGGTAGGAGGACATCGCCGTGACGGAAACGGTCGTGACGGACACGAAAGAGGAGTCATGAAAGAGGATCTCGTCCTCCCCGCCCCGCGCGAGGCCGTCACCGGCGGCCCCGGGGAGCCCCTGCTCGTGGTGGAGGGGCTCACCAAGCACTTCCCGGTCAAGGGCGGCTTCCCGATCCGGCGGACGGTCGGCGCCGTGCAGGCCGTCGACGGCATCGACCTGACCGTGCACGTCGCCGAGAGCTTCGGGCTGGTCGGCGAGTCGGGCTGCGGCAAGTCGACGACCGGGCGCCTGATCACCCGGCTCCTGGAACCGACCGCCGGCACGATCTCGTACCGCGGCAAGGACATCAGCCACGCCGACCGCAAGGAGCTCGCACCGATCAGGTCCGAGATCCAGATGATCTTCCAGGACCCGTACTCCTCGCTCAACCCGCGGCAGACGGTCGGAAAGATCATCTCCGGCCCGATGGAGATCAACGGGATCGAGCCGGACGGCGGCCGGGAGAAGCGTGTCCGTGAGCTGCTGGAGATCGTGGGTCTCAACCCCGAGCACTACAACCGCTTCCCGCACGAGTTCTCCGGCGGCCAGCGTCAACGCATCGGTGTCGCGCGCGCGTTGGCCCTGGAGCCGAAGCTGATCGTGGCCGACGAGCCGGTGTCCGCGCTGGACGTCTCCATCCAGGCGCAGGTGGTCAACCTGCTCAAGAAGGTCCAGCAGGAACTCGGCATCGCGTTCCTGTTCATCGCCCACGACCTGGCGGTGGTACGGCACTTCTCGCACCGTGTGGCGGTGATGTACCTCGGCAAGATCATCGAGGTCGGCGACCGCCAGTCCATCTACACCCGCCCCCGCCACCCCTACACCCACGCCCTGCTGTCCGCCGTACCGGAAGTGAACCTCACGGACGGCGACGCGGCCCGGCGCGAGCGCATCCGACTGGCCGGCGACGTCCCCTCGCCCATCTCCCCGCCCTCCGGCTGCCGGTTCCGCACCCGCTGCTGGAAGGCGCAGGACAAGTGCGCGACCGAAGAGCCTGCGCTCATCCAGATCTCCGGCAACCGCAGTGGCCATCTGACGGCCTGCCACTTCCCGGAGGAGCCGACGATCGAGGGCCGCGAGGAGGACATCGTCCTCGACCCGGCGCTGGCGGCGCTGGAGGAGGACTAGGGGTCAGGCCTCTCCGGCGGATCAGGGCGCGGGAAATCGGCGGTGCCTTGTCGACGCGGGTGAGCGGGGCCTGGGGGAGTCGGCAACCGACGACAACGCCGCAGATCGGTGTGCCAAGCCCCGCGTCTGCGGCATGCTCCGCCGGACAGACCCTAGAGGGCGGTCCGCGCCACGGTGATGATCTCGGGGCTCGCGGGGGTGCACGGCCCCCGCCCCCAGTCGCCGTACTGCTCGACGACCGTGAGGCCCGCCTCGTAGAGGAACCAGGACAAGGTGTCGGCGTCGAGGAACCGCAGGGTGGTCCGGCTGACCACGGGCCGCTCCGACGATCCGACCTCGAACGTCTCGGTGAACGTCACCCGGTCCCCGAGGACGGGTCGCTCGACCTCGTGCCACACGCGTGCCGGGGCGCCGTCCGGGCCGGTGATCTGGTACACCCGCTCCGGTGTCCATCTCTCCCAGGCGCGGGCGGCGGGGTTCCGCGTCTCGAACACGAACCGTCCGCCGTCGGCGAGTGCGGCGCGTACGGCCCGCAGCGCGAGCCGCACCTCTTCATCGCTGAGGAGCGTCTGGAACGCGTGCCCGGTCATCACGACGAGATCGAACTCCCCGTGCCAGTCCCGCGTCAGCAGATCGCCGAGCACCCATTCCATCCGCGGTGCGCTGCGCCGCGCGAGCACCAGCATGGCGGCAGCCGGGTCGAGGCCCACCAGCCGCCCCTGGTGTCCCGCCTGCCGGGCCTGCCTGAGCAGCCGGCCGGTGCCGCATCCGACGTCCAGCACGGACCCGGCGGACATCACGAACCCGAGACAGAAGTCGTCCCCCGCCCGCCACGGATTGAGCGTCTCGTACAACGCGGCGAGCTCGGGATCCCCGAACGACCGATCGACCATCGCGGCAGTCTGCCACACCCGGATGCGGCGGATGACAGGATCGGGGGTTCGTACGGCCTTGAAAGGAACGGGAGTTGCTGCATCACGTGGAGCTGTGGGTGCCGGACCTGGAGCGCGCGGTCGGCTCGTGGGGATGGCTGCTGGAACGGCTGGGCTATGAGGAGTACCAGAGCTGGCCCGACGGGCGCAGCTGGCGGATGGCGGACACGTACATCGTCCTCGAACAGTCGCCGGCGCTGCGGTCCGGCGAGCCGTACGACCGTATGCGGCCGGGCCTGAACCACCTGGCCTTCCACGTGCCGAGCCGGGCGGACCTCGACGCGCTGGTCGAGGCGGCGCCGCGACATGGCTGGACCCTGCTCTTTCCGGACCGTCATCCGTACGCGGGCGGGGCCGAGCACTACGCGGGGTATCTGGAGGACGGGGACGGGTTCGAGGTGGAGCTGGTGGCGAGGAAGGACTGAGCGAACTCACCGGACGCCCCGCAACTACCGGGATTCGCTTAATGGTTCGACATGCGGTCGCCGGTCCGGGAGCATCCTCCTCGATGACAAGAACCGACACGCCTCCCACGTGGGACGAGCGCGCCCAGCTGACCACCTTCCTCGACTACGCACGCGACACCGCCCGCGCCAAGTGCGAGGACGTGTCGGCGGAGAACGCTCGCAAGGCACCCCTGCCGGGCTCGCCGCTGATGACCCTGAGTGGACTGATCAATCACCTGCGCTGGGTCGAGTACTTCTGGTTCCAGGTGGTCTTCCTCGGCGAGGACGACAAGGGCCCCTGGACGGACGAGGATCCCGACCGCGAGATGCGCATCGCCGTCGACTTCCCTCTCCCGGACCTCCTCAAGGAGTACGCGGAACAGGCCTCCCGCTACCGCGAGTTGGTCGCCGGCCGCGACCTGGACGCCAAGGCCGAGCGCACGAACAGCTCCGGCCGCCAGGTCGACCTCCGCTGGATCCTCCTCCACCTGATCGAGGAGACGGCCCGGCACAACGGGCACCTGGACATCGTGCGGGAACTGGTCGACGGGACGACGGGCGTGTGACGTTCGGGGGCGTCCGCACGGTGATGGACTTCGCCGTCGATCCGGAGGCCTCCGCCCGCCGGCGGCCCGAGCCCCTCGGCGGACGCGCTCCGGGCTCGACGGGCCGGCGTGCGACCGCTGGACGGCAGTCGTCAAAGGTGAAGGCCCGCGCCTGGGTGGGCGCGGGCCTTCGTCCCCTGGATCGGACGTTCATGGGCTCGGGTCAATGGGCCGTGAAAGTCCGTTCCACAAAGGGGGCGGCTGACGGAAAAAAGGGGTGTGTCAGGCCGCCGCCTGGGGGTCCTTGGAGAGACGGGGGGCGGGGACGGTGTCCGCCGTCTCGGGGTAGTGGCAGGCCGTGAGGTGGCCGGGCTTGTTGCCCTCGGCCTGGACCAGCGGCGGGGCCTCGCTCGCGCACTTGTCCGTCGCCTTCCAGCAGCGGGTGCGGAAGCGGCAGCCGGAGGGCGGGTTGATGGGGGACGGCACGTCGCCCTTGAGGAGGATGCGCTCACGGGCGGGGACGTCGTCCGCGGTGGCCTCGGGCACGGCGGACAGCAGGGCCCGGGTGTAGGGGTGGCGCGGATTGCCGTAGAGGTCGTCGCGGTCGGCGATCTCCACGATCTTGCCGAGGTACATGACCGCCACGCGCTGCGAGAAGTGGCGGACGATCGCCAGGTCGTGCGCGATGAAGACGAAGGCGATGCCCAGGTCCTTCTGGACCTGCTGGAGCAGGTTCACTACCTGAGCCTGGATCGAGACGTCCAACGCCGAGACCGGCTCGTCGGCCACGATCAGCTTCGGCTCCAGGGCCAACGCGCGGGCGACACCGATGCGCTGGCGCTGGCCGCCGGAGAACTCGTGCGGGAAGCGGTTGTAGTGCTCGGGGTTGAGGCCGACGATCTCCAGCAGCTCGCGGACGCGCTTCTCGCGTCCGCCCGCCGGGTTGATGTCGTTGATCTCCATCGGGCCGGAGATGATCTTTCCGACCGTCTGCCGCGGGTTCAGGGACGCATACGGGTCCTGGAAGATCATCTGGATCTCGGACCTGATCGGCGCCAGATCCTTGCGGCCGGCGTGTGTGATGTCCTTGCCGCGGTACGAGATCTTGCCGCCCGTCGGCTCCAACAGCCGGGTGATCAGGCGTCCGGTCGTCGACTTGCCGCAGCCGGACTCGCCGACCAGGCCCAGGCTCTCGCCCTCGGCGACCGAGAAGTCGAGCCCGTCGACGGCCTGCACGGCGCCGACCGTGCGCCGGATCGGGAAGCCGCCCTTGATCGGGAAGTGCTTGGTCAGACCGCTGACGTCCAGGAGGGGGTTCGCGTTGCTCATGATGGTGAAGTCCCGTCTCGTGTCCGTCAGTTGTGCCGGGATCCGGCGAAGAATTCCAGGCGCTGGTCCGGCGTGAGGTGGCAGGCGGAACCCCGGCCCTCCACGACCTCCAGCACCGGCTGCGCGGTGGCGCACAGCCCGCCCGCGACCTTCTCGGCGAAGGTGCACCGCGGGTGGAAGCGGCACCCCGAAGGGGGGTTGAGCAGCGAGGGCGGTGAGCCCGGGATCGGCGACAGCGGCACGTCGACCGGACCGTCCAGGCTCGGCATCGAGTTCATCAGCCCCAGCGTGTAGGGGTGCCGCGGGGCGCGCAGCACCTCCTGCTTGGTGCCGCGCTCCACGCACCGGCCGCCGTACATCACCAGCACGTCGTCCGCGATGTCGGCGATGACTCCGAGGTCGTGGGTGATGAAGACGATCGCGGTGCCGAACTCCTGCTGGAGGTCCTTGAGAAGGTCCATGATCTGCGCCTGGACGGTCACGTCGAGGGCCGTGGTCGGCTCGTCCGCGATCAGCAGCTCGGGGTCGCACACCAGCGCCATCGCGATCATCGCGCGCTGGCGCATACCGCCGGAGAACTGGTGCGGATAGTCGTCCACCCGGACGTCCGGCTGGGGGATCCCGACCCGCTTCAGCATCTCGATCGCCCGCGCCCGGGCCTCCTTCTTGGAGGCACCCGTGTGCTTGCGGTACGTCTCGCCGATCTGCTTGCCGATGGTGTGGTACGGCGACAGCGAGGCCAGGGCGTCCTGGAAGATCATCGCCATCTTGTTGCCGCGCAGCCGCTCGAGCTCCCTCTCGGAGGCGGTGAGCAACTCCTTGCCGTCGAGCAGGATCTCGCCGTCGATCGCCGTGCGGGCACGGTCATGCAGGCCCAGGATCGTCAGGTTGGTGACGGACTTGCCGGAGCCCGACTCGCCCACGATGCCGAGCGTCTTGCCCTTGGCGACGTCGAAGCTGAGTCCGTCGACGGCCTTGACGATGCCGTCCTCGGTGGAGAAGTGGACTTTCAGGTCCCTGACGGAGAGGAAGGGCTGCTGATCGGTGCTCGTCACGGGGACGCTCCTGAGGGGGTGATGCGAGGGTCGCCGGGTGGGGCGGTGGGAGGAATATGGCTGGTGCGGAGGTCAGGCGAGCCGGATCCGCGGGTCGATGAGGGCGTAGACGGCGTCCACGATGATGTTGGCGAAGACGATGCCGGCGGCCGCGACGACGGTGACGCCGAGCAGCATGGGCAGGTCGCTGTCGGTGACCGCGCGGACGGCGAGTGTGCCGATGCCCTGGAGGCTGAAGGTCGACTCGGTGATGATCGCGCCGCCGATCAGCGTGCCCATGTCGATGCCGAAGATCGTCACGATCGGACCCATGGCACCGCGCCAGGCGAAGCGGAAGAAGACCGAGCGGCGCGACAGGCCCTTGGCCCGGGCCGTGCGGACGTAGTCCTCACTCAGCTGCTCCACCAGTTGCGAGCGGGTCATACGGGTGTAGTTGGCCGTGAAGATGATGGACAGCACGAGCCACGGCAGCAGGAGGCCGGAGACCCAGGCGCCCGGATTCTCGGTGAACGGCGTGTACGAGGGCTGGCTCAGGATGCCGGCCTGCTGCACCAGGAAGAACATCGCGATGTAGCCGACGAAGTAGATCTGCATCGACGAGCCGAGCAGCGAGAACGAGCTGGCGATCTTGTCGAGAGCCTTGCCCTGCTTGACCGCGGCCAGCATGCCCGCGCCGACCCCGATGATCAGGAAGAAGAAGGCCGCACCGAAGGCGAGGGACAGCGTCGTCGGGAAGCGGTCCTTGATCGTCCCGAACACCGGCTCGCTGTTGGTGAACGAGTAGCCGAGGCACGGCGCGTTGCAGTGCCCGACGCCCGTGTAGTCACGGCCGACGAAGATGCCCTGCAGCCAGTGCCAGTACTGGACCGGCATCGGGTCGGCGATCCCGAGGTTCTGCCGTACCTGCGCCAGCAGTTGGTCGTCACAGACCTTGCCGCAGGCCATCCGCGCCGGGTCGCGCGGAATGGCGTAGAAGAGGAAGAAGGTGACGGCGCTGATGATCAGCAGAATGACGAGTGCGCCGAGCACTCGGCGGACCAGGAAACGGAACATGGGGTGAGACTTTCCGGACGGGGCGCCGTCGCCGGGGGGTGTGGGGAGCGTGGACGGGCCGGGACGGCGGTCGCGAGGACCGCCGCCCCGAGGAGATGTCAGGCCTTGGCGTAGACCTTGCCGATGGCGACGCAGGTGTCACCGGCGTTGTAGACGACGCCGCCGACCTTGGAGCCGTAGAAGTAGTTGCGGACCGGGTTGTAGTCCGGGACGCAGGCAGCGAGCTCCATGATCTGCTTGTCGATCGCGCCCCAGGCCGCGTTGGCCTTGTCCGCGTCGGTGATCGCGGTGGCCGCGGCGATGGCCTTGTTCACGCTCGTGTTGTTCAGCTGCGACCAGTTGACACCGCCGTCGGCGATCTGGCTGCCGTCCCAGCAGGGCTGGATGACCGCGTAACCGGCCGGCCAGTCCGGGCCCCAGCCGGCGGCGAACATGTCGAACTTGTTGTCCAGCTGGCCGATCTGGCTGTAGAAGGTCGTCTTGTCGACCTGCTGGGTCACCACTTCGAAGCCGGCCTTGGTGAGGGCGGTCTTGATGGTGACGGCCGACTTGACGGCCTGGTCGGACTGCTGGAAGGCGATGACGATCTTCTGGCCCTCGGCACCGGCCTCCTTCAGGAGCGCCTTGGCCTTCTCCGGGTCACCCATCGGCTTGGTCTTCTTGCCGTACAGGTCGAAGTCCACGTGGCCCGGGGTGAGCGGGGAGATGATCGTGGTCGCGGAGGCGGTCACGGCCGAACCACCGCGCAGCTGCTTGAGCTGCGCCGACGGCCACGCCCAGTTGAGGGCCTGGCGGACCTTGACGTCCTTGATGCGGGTCAGGTTGATCGGGAAGTAGTAGCAGGTCGTGTCGACCTGGGTCAGCACGCGCTTCTTCAGCGTGGCGTTGCCGAGCACCTTCGTGACGCGCTCGGGGGCGACCTCGTTGAGCAGGGAGAGCGAGAACTGGTCGTTGCCCGAGTCCGCGATGTAGCGGTCCGTGGAGGCCAGCGACTGGAAGCCGAACTGCATGACGACCTTGTCCGGGTAGCCGTTGCGGACCGGGTCCTTGTCGGCCTCCCAGTGCTCGTTGCGCACCAGGGTCAGGGACTTGTCGATGCTGCGGGACTCGATCTTGTACGGGCCGCAGGAGTACGGGCGCTTGTCGTACTTCTTCTGCGTGTCGTGCTTCTTCGGCACGATCGCGAAGCCGCGCATGGCCAGCATGAACGGGAAGTCGGCGTGCGCCTCCTTGAGGCGGAACGTGATGGTGCTGCCGTCGACCTCGAGCGAGGACAGGTGCTTGCCGTCGTAGGGGCCCTTGTACTTGTCGCCGCCCTCGAGCCAGTTCTGCGGGTAGCGGGGACCCTCGGTGACGAAGTCGGCGAAGAGACGCTCGAAGCTGTGGCGGACGTCGTCGATGGTGACGTCGGCGCCGTCCTCCCACTTCACGCCGTCCTTCAGCGTGAAGGACCAGGTCTTGCCGCCGTCCTTCACGGTGCCCGCGTCCGTGGCGAGGTCGCCGACCAGGGTGGTGTTGCCCTTGGAGTCGACCCGGTAGCCGGTCAGACCGCGCAGGAACAGCACCGAGCCGGCACCCGTGTACGACGAGTAGATCTGCGCCGGGTCCAGGTGGTCGTAGTCGATCTGGTCGAGCGTGTAGATCGTGCCGCCCTTGACCGCGCCCGGCATCTCCGGGGCGGGGCCCTGGGAGTCGGCCTTGGTGCCGACGGTGATCTTGGCAGCCTTGCCCTGCGGAGCCTTGGTGGAGCTACCGCCGTCGCCACCGGCGTTGCCGCTGCTGCAGGCGCTCAGAACGGTGCTCGCACCTGCCGCCACACCGGTGGCTATCAGGAAGTTTCTACGGGAGAAGGACATGGCTACCTGCCTAGACGTGATGGATGAGAGAGACGGGCTACGAGCTGTCGGTTTCCGGACGACGATGACCGGGCCGGGTGTGACTCAGCGCTTGGACTTCGGGTCGAGTGCGTCGCGTACCGAGTCGCCGAGCAGGTTGAAGGCGAGGACGAAGATGATCATCGAGACGCCCGGGAAGATCATGAAGGTGATGTCTTCCGTGTAGAACTGCGCGCCGCGCTGGATCATGACGCCCCAGTCCGGGGTCGGGTCGATGATGCCGACGCCGAGGAAGGCGAGGCCCGCCTCCGCGGTCACGAATGCCGGGAGAGCGAGGGTGGACTGGATCAGAATCGGAGTCCACAGGTTGGGCAGCAGTTCCTTGAAGATGATGCGGGCCGGCGAGGCCCCGGTCACCTTCGCCGCCTCCACGAACTCCCGCTCACGCAGGGCCAGTACCTGGCCGCGCAGGAGGCGGGCGATGGACGCCCAGCCGAAGGCCGTGAGGACGAGGATCAGGCAGGTGGCCCGCAGAGAGGTCGGGATGTCGTCGTCGGGCGCGACGAAGACGCCGTACACGACGGGCATGAAGGCGATGAAGAACAGCGTGGACGGGAACGACAGCAGGATGTCGATGACCCGGCCGATGAGGTAGTCGGTCTTGCCGCCGAGGTATCCGGCGGTGATGCCGATGACCACGCCGATGATGGTGACCAGGATCGTGGTGGCCGTCGCGATCAGCAGCGAGGTGCGGATGCCGTAGAGCAGGAAGGTGAAGACGTCGCGGCCCAGTGCCGGCTCGATGCCGAACCAGAAGTTTCCGTCGATGCCGCCGTTCGGCTTGAGCGGGAAGCCCGCCTCGTTGAGGAGGCCGGTCTGCTCCTGGCCGTACAGCGTGTACGGGTCCTTGCCGTAGAGGGCGGAGATCAGGGGCGCGCAGATCGCGATCACGAAGAAGAAGATCACGATGCAGGCGGAGATCACGCCCGTCCGGTCCCGCTTGAACCGGGTCCAGGCGAGGCGGCCCGGGGAGCGGCTCTCGGCGCCCTTGAGGGTGGAGGGTGCCGCAGGCTTCTCGACGGTCTCGTCGGTCACCTCGAGCGGGGCAGCCGCAGATGGAGTTGGGGGGGTCATGGTGCTCCTGGCCCACGGGAAAGTCTGATGACTCCGCAGGGCACTCCCCTACGGGCTACGCCGGACTTTTTCAACGCAATTCGTTCAAGGTCAATAAAATCTCGGTCGACTTGGGTTTCTCTTTACGTTCTTTACCTGTCCTTGGTCGTCCCGTAGCTACGCGTGTAGCGCGCTGTGATCGACCTGTGTCTTACATCCGACCAACTGGACTAATCGGTCAATGAGTTCGTTATACGGACGCCTCTGTGTCGGAATGCGTACACCGAGGGGTCCCTTTCCAACGGTTCGGCAACGCTTGATGAAGATCCATTGCGCCCCGCGATGAAGATCCACTGCCTCGGAACCGGATCGTCCGGTTCGTCTCCTCATTCGGACGCGTACATCCGGATGGCGCGTTCCTCCAAAGGCCGAGCCCGTGTGCGGTATCCGTTGATTGCCCTGATATTTGCCGATAACGGATCGGCGCCCGTGCGTCGGTGCACAAGGCAGTCACAGGGCAGTCACGGTGCATTCATAGGAGGCACTCCATGCGTGGAGCCACGTACGCCAAATGGGTCGCTTGTGCGGCGGCGGCAGCCCTCGCGGCGACGGCCTGCGGGGGCGGGGGGAGCGACAGCGGCGGCGACAGCGACAGCGGCGCGGTGCTCAGTTCCTCCTGGGGAGACCCGCAGAACCCGCTGGAGCCGGCCAACACCAACGAGGTGCAGGGCGGCAAGGTCCTCGACATGATCTTCCGGAGCCTGAAGAAGTACAACCCGGAGACCGGCAAGGCCGAGGACATGCTGGCCGAGAAGATCGACACCACGGACTCGCAGAACTTCACCATCACCATCAAGGACGGCTGGACCTTCAGCAACGGCGAGAAGGTCACCGCCAAGTCCTTCGTCGATGCCTGGAACTACGGCGCGAGCCTGAAGAACAACCAGAAGAACGCGTACTTCTTCGGCTACATCGAGGGCTATGACAAGACGCACCCGGAGGACGGCAGCAAGCAGAGCGCCGACACGCTCTCCGGCCTGAAGGTCGTCGACGACAAGACCTTCACCGTCAAGCTCAGCCAGAAGTTCTCGACCTTCCCCGACACCCTCGGCTATCCCGCCTTCGCCCCGCTCCCGCAGGCCTTCTTCGACGACCACGACGCCTGGGTGAAGAAGCCGGTCGGCAACGGGCCGTACTCCGTCGACTCGTACACCAAGGGCTCGCAGATGTCCCTGCGGGCCTGGGACGGCTACCCCGGCACGGACAAGGCGCAGAACGGCGGCGTGGACCTCAAGGTCTACACCGACAACAACACCGCCTACACCGATCTGATGGCCGGCAACCTCGACCTGGTCGACGACGTGCCGGCCGCCCAGCTCAAGAACGTCAAGAGCGACCTCGGCGGCCGGTACATCAACACCCCGGCCGGCATCATCCAGACCCTCGCCTTCCCGTTCTACGACGCCAAGTGGGACAAGCCGGGGATGGAGAAGGTCCGCACCGGACTGTCGCGGGCGATCAACCGCGAGCAGATCACCGACACGATCTTCCAGAAGACCCGCACCCCGGCCACCGACTGGACCTCCCCGGTGCTCGGCGAGGAGGGCGGCTTCAAGGAAGGGCTGTGCGGGGACGCCTGCGAGTACGACGCCGACGCGGCCAAGAAGCTGATCGAGGAGGGCGGCGGAATCCCCGGCGGTCAGGTCAAGATCACGTACAACGCGGACACCGGCTCCCACAAGGAGTGGGTCGACGCGGTCTGCAACTCCATCAACAACGCCCTCGACAACGACAAGGCGTGCGTCGGCAACCCGATCGGCACCTTCGCCGACTTCCGCACCCAGATCACCGACAAGAAGATGCCCGGCCCGTTCCGCGCCGGCTGGCAGATGGACTACCCGCTGATCCAGAACTTCCTGCAGCCGCTCTACTACACCAACGCCTCCTCCAACGACGGCAAGTGGACCAACAAGGACTTCGACAAGCTCGTCGACGAGGCCAACGCCGAGACCGACACGGCGGCGGCGGTGCAGAAGTTCCAGCAGGCCGAGGAGGTTCTCCGGGACAACATGGGCGCCATCCCGCTCTGGTACCAGAACGGCAGTGCCGGCTACTCGGACCGGCTGTCCGACGTGAAGCTCAACCCCTTCAGCGTCCCCGTCTACAACGAGATCAAGGTCGGCTGAGCGTCCATGGGACGGTACGTCGTCCGTCGGCTGCTCCAGATGATCCCGGTCTTCATCGGGGCCACTCTGCTGATCTTCCTGATGGTGAATGTGATGGGCGACCCCATCGCGGGCCTGTGCGGGGAGAGGCAGTGCGACCCGGCGACGGCCGCCCAACTGGAGAAGGAGTTCGGACTCGACAAGCCGGTCTGGCAGCAATACCTGACCTATATGGGGAACGTCTTCACCGGCGACTTCGGCACCGCCTTCAACGGCCAGGAGGTCACCGAGCTGATGTCGACGGCGTTCCCGGTCACCATCCGGCTGACGATCGTCGCCATCCTCTTCGAGATCGTCATCGGCATCACGCTGGGCGTGATCACGGGCCTGCGCCGCGGCCACCCCGTCGACACCTCGGTCCTGATGTTCACCCTCGTCGTGATCTCCGTCCCCACCTTCGTCACCGGTCTGCTGCTCCAGCTCCTGCTCGGCGTCGAGTGGGGCTGGATCAAACCGTCGGTGTCGACGGAGGCCACCTTCGGCGAGCTGATCGTGCCGGGCCTGGTCCTCGCCTCGGTCTCCCTCGCCTACGTGACCCGGCTGACCCGCACCTCCATCGCGGAGAACAAGCGGTCCGACTACGTCCGTACGGCGGTGGCGAAGGGGCTGCCCCGTCGCAGGGTGATCACCCGGCACCTGCTGCGCAACTCGCTGATCCCCGTCGTCACCTTCATCGGCACCGACATCGGCGCCCTGATGGGAGGCGCGATCGTCACCGAGCGCATCTTCAACATCCACGGCGTCGGCTACCAGCTCTACCAGGGCATCCTCCGCCAGAACACCCAGACCGTCGTCGGCTTCGTGACGGTCCTCGTCCTGGTGTTCCTGGTCGCCAACCTGATCGTCGACCTCCTGTACGCCGTACTCGACCCCAGGATCCGCTATGCCTGATCCCCTGCCGCAGGAGCCGTACATGTCGGGCGGGGGCCGGGCTCCCGAGGACGGCGCGATCGCCGCGACCGGAATGGGCGGTGCGATGGACCTGGCCACGAGCGAGGGCGAGGCCCTCGAGAAGCGCCACGGCGGCACCGACGGTTCGGGCCCCTCCGAGAAGCCCCGTTCCCTCTGGTCGGACGCCTGGCGCGACCTGCGCCGGAACCCGGTCTTCATCATCTCCGGCCTGGTGATCCTCTTCCTCGTCGTCATCTCGATCTGGCCGTCGCTGATCGCCTCCGGCAGCCCGCTCAAGTGCGACCTCGCCAAGGCCCAGGAGGGCTCCCAGCCCGGTGCGCCGTTCGGCTACGACGGCCAGGGCTGCAACGTCTACACCCGTACCGTCTACGGCGCCCGTACGTCCGTCACGGTCGGCGTCTGCGCCACGCTCGGGGTGTCCCTGCTCGGCTCGGTGCTCGGCGGGCTCGCCGGGTTCTTCGGCGGCTCCTGGGACTCGATCCTGTCCCGGCTCACCGACGTCTTCTTCGCGATCCCGGTCGTCCTCGGCGGCCTGGTGCTGCTGTCGGTGGTCACCAGCAACACCGTGTGGCCGGTGATCGGGTTCATGGTGCTGCTGGGCTGGCCGCAGATCTCCCGTATCGCCCGCGGCTCGGTCATCACCGCCAAGCAGAACGACTACGTGCAGGCCGCCCGGGCGCTCGGCGCCTCCAACTCCCGGCTGCTGCTGCGGCACATCACGCCCAACGCGGTCGCGCCGGTGATCGTCGTGGCGACCATCGCGCTCGGCACCTACATCGCGCTGGAGGCGACCCTGTCGTACCTCGGCGTCGGGCTGAAGCCGCCGACGGTCAGCTGGGGGATCGACATCTCCTCGGCGTCCGCCTACATCCGGCAGGCCCCGCACATGCTGCTGTGGCCGGCCGGAGCACTCGCGCTCACCGTGCTCGCGTTCATCATGCTCGGCGACGCGGTGCGCGACGCCCTCGACCCGAAGCTGAGGTGAGCCGCCGTCATGCTGCTCGAAGTGCGCGACCTGCACGTGGAGTTCCGGACCCGGGACGGGGTCGCCAAAGCCGTCAACGGCGTCGACTACGGCGTGGACGCGGGCGAGACCCTCGCCGTGCTGGGGGAGTCCGGCTCCGGCAAGTCGGTCACCGCGCAGGCGATCATGGGCATCCTCGACATCCCGCCGGGGCGGATCACCGGCGGCGAGATCCTCTTCCAGGGCCAGGACCTGCTGCAACTGAAGGAGGAGGAGCGGCGGAAGATCCGCGGCGCCGAGATGGCGATGATCTTCCAGGACGCGCTGTCGTCGTTGAACCCCGTGCTCTCCGTCGGCGACCAACTCGGCGAGATGTTCGTGGTCCACCGGGGCATGTCGAGGAAGGACGCACGGGCCAGGGCCGTCGAGCTGATGGACCGCGTCCGCATCCCCGGTGCCAAGGAGCGGGTGAAGCAGTACCCGCACCAGTTCTCCGGCGGTATGCGCCAGCGCATCATGATCGCGATGGCGCTGGCCCTGGAACCGGCGCTGATCATCGCCGACGAACCGACGACGGCCCTGGACGTGACGGTCCAGGCACAGGTCATGGAGCTGCTCGCGGAGTTGCAGCGCGAGTACAACATGGGGCTCATCCTCATCACCCACGACCTGGGCGTGGTCGCGGACGTCGCCGACCACATCGCCGTCATGTACGCGGGCCGGATCGTCGAGTCGGCGCCGGTGCACGACATCTACAAGGCGCCCGCCCACCCCTACACCCGGGGGTTGCTGGACTCCATCCCGCGCCTGGACCAGAAGGGCCAGGAGCTCTACGCGATCAAGGGCCTGCCCCCCAACCTCATGCACATCCCGCCGGGTTGCGCCTTCAACCCGCGCTGCCCCATGGCCCAGGACGTGTGCCGCACCGATGTCCCGCCGCTGTACGAGGTCTCCGAAGACCGTGGGAGCGCCTGCCACTTCTGGAGGGAGTGCCTGAATGGCTGAGCCGATCCTGGAGGTCAGCGGGCTGGTCAAGCACTACCCGCTCACCACGGGCATTCTCTTCAAGAAGCAGGTCGGCGCCGTGAAGGCCGTCGACGGCGTCGACTTCACCCTGAGCCGCGGCGAAACCCTGGGCATCGTCGGCGAGTCCGGCTGCGGCAAGTCGACGGTCGCCAAGATGCTGGTCAACCTGGAGAAGCCGACGGCCGGTTCGATCAAGTACAAGGGCGAGGACATCGGCAAACTGTCCGGCCGCGCCCTGAAGGCCGTACGGCGCAACATCCAGATGGTCTTCCAGGACCCGTACACCTCGCTCAACCCCCGGATGACGGTGGGCGACATCATCGGGGAGCCCTACGACATCCACCCCGAGGTGGCCCCGAAGGGAGACCGGCGCCGCAAGGTCCAGGAACTCCTCGACGTCGTCGGCCTCAACCCCGAGTACATCAACCGCTATCCGCACCAGTTCTCCGGTGGTCAGCGTCAACGCATCGGCATCGCAAGGGGGTTGGCCCTCCGCCCCGAGATCATCGTCGCCGACGAGCCGGTGTCGGCCCTGGACGTGTCGGTGCAGGCGCAGGTCATCAACCTGATGGCGGGCCTCCAGGACGAGTTCGACCTCTCGTACGTCTTCATCGCGCACGACCTGTCGATCGTCCGGCACATCTCGGACCGGGTCGGGGTCATGTACCTGGGGCGCATCGTCGAGATCGGCAAGGACGCCGAGATCTACGACCATCCCACGCACCCCTACACCCAGGCTCTGCTGTCCGCGGTCCCCGTCCCCGACCCCGAGGCACGCGAACACCGGGAGCGGATCATCCTGGCGGGCGACGTGCCGTCCCCGACGAACATCCCCTCCGGTTGCCGCTTCCGCACCCGTTGCTGGAAGGCGCGGGAGCGCTGCGAACTGGAGGTGCCGGCGCTCGCGGTGCCCGCCGAGTTCCGGTCGGTGAGCGGTCCCGCGGCACATGACTCGGCCTGCCACTTCGCGGAGGAGAAACAGGTGGTGCCGCCGGAGCATCTTGCCGAAGGGCAGGAATAACCGCACAAATGCTCACCAACTGCGTTAACAATCAGGCAACTCAGCCGACCCGATCCCGATATACGGACGCGTCAGTCTGAACAGCGTACGGCCGTGCGGGTGCCGTAAACGGGCCGGAGCGCGCCATGTCGCTCCGGCCCGTTGCCTGTCCGAAGCACCGCACCCCGGTCGTCCGTCACTCGGCATCCGGCCCCATTGCCTGTCGGTCCAGGCTGCTCCTTCGGCCGGTCGGGGTCGTGCGCCGGGCGTCAGCGATGGAACGCGGAGCCGAAGCGGGCGCCGGGCACGGGCGCGGCGAGCGCGCGCGGTCCGAAGCTCAGTGAACCGGTCGCGGTGACACCGGAGGCGGCGGTGGGGAAGACCCACACCGCCCCGGTGCCGCTGTTCTCCTCCGGTGCCGAGACGGCCACGTGCCCACCGACGACGGCGGTGCGGCTGCCGAACCGGTCACCGTTCTCGGTCGTTCCGGGCACCCCGGCCGTGTTCTGGCTGAAGGCCTGGGCCCCGGTGCCGGTGAGACCCGCCGCGCTCCCCCTGAGGACGGTGAAGCTGCCCGCGTCGGTCCGGCCGGCGAGGTCCTCGCCGGGGACACCGGTGACGACGTCGGCGTAACCGTCGCCGGTGACGTCGCCGACGGAGACATCGGTGCCGAAGCGGTCGCCGCTCTCCCCCGTCCCGGGGACGCCGGGGGTGTTCTGGCCGATCAGTGCGGCCCTGGGCGCGAGCCCGTTCGCCGTGCCCCGCACCACGCCCACGAGACCGCCGCCCGCCGCCGTGCTGCGACCGAAGACGACGTCCTGCCGGCCGTCGTCGTCGATGTCGCCGAGGGCGATGCTGTCCGCCGACACGGTGTCGGGGGAGGCGATGAACGGCCCTGCCGCCAGGCCGTCCTCGGTCCCCTTCAGGAGTTGCAGCTGGGGCGGCGGGATCGACCCTCCGTCGTCCGAGTCCCACGAACCGCTGCTGACCACCAGATCGGTGGTGCCGTCACCGTCCACGTCGCCCGCCCGCATCGCGTAGACACGGACGTCCAGGTCGACGAGGGGTCCGGTGCGGGCCGCTCCACCGGTACGGCTGAAGGGCCCGTACCGCATCTGGTACGCCGTCGCCAGGTCCAGGTGCCCGTCCCCGTCGAAGTCACCGGCCTGGGTCTCCGCCCGGCCCTGGCCGATGCCGGTGGCGGTGGCGAGCCCGCCCACGCCTCCCCACAGGACGGTGTTCAGGCCGACGTCACGGGCGGTGCCGATGTCCTCGCCCGGGGCTCCGACCACCAGGTCGGTGAAACCGTCACCGTCCAGGTCGGCCGCCGTGAGGTGGCTGCCGAAGTGGTCACCCGCCTCCGCCGTGCCGGGTATCCCGTAGCGGTCCTGGCTGATCACCTGGCGCTTGACGCCGTTGGGACCCTCGGCCATGCCGTAGACGACGGCGAAGTACCCGGCGCCGGACTTGCCGTTGACCGTGCCGCCCGGGGCGGCGATCGCCACGTCGGTGTATCCGTCGCCGTCGAAGTCGGCTCGCGTGGACGTCGCGGCGCCGACGGCGAGGGCGCCCGCGGAGGCGTCTTCGGCGTAGGACACCGAGGGGGCCGCCGCCGTCACGGCGATGACGGCGGCGGCGACGGCGGCGGCGGACAGCTGGAATCTCCGGGAGGACATGGCATACCCCTTGGGCTGGCGAGCAGTTGGCCGCGCTCTTCGCACGCTCGGCAGCCAACAAGACCCGCACCGGGCGACAAGGGTTGTACGCCGTCCCTTCACCCGGGGTTCACCCGGCCGGTCGGCCGCGCGGACCCGCGACCGCAGGAGCCGCGTGCGGAGTGTCAGGCGAGCCCCAATGAACGCTTGAGGAAGTCCAGTTGGAGCCGCAGCAGGTTCTCGGCGACCGTCTCCTGCGGAGTCATGTGCGTGACCCCGGACAGCGGCAGTACCTCGTGCGGGCGGCCGGCCGCCAGGAGGGCCGAGGACAGGCGCAGTGAGTGGGCGACCACCACGTTGTCGTCCGCGAGGCCATGGATGATCATCATCGGGCGGTGCGGTTCGGCGGCGTCGACCAGGCCCGCGTCGTCGAGCAGGGAGTTGCGGCGGTAGACCTCCGGCTGCTCGGCCGGGTGGCCCAGGTAGCGCTCCTGGTAGTGGGTGTCGTACAGCCGCAGGTCCGTGACCGGGGCACCGACCACCGCCGCGTGGAAGACGTCCGGGCGGCGCAGCGCCGCGAGCGCGGCGAGGTAGCCGCCGAAGGACCAACCCCGGATCGCGACCCGGTTCAGGTCGAGCGGGAAGTCGGCGGCGAGGGCCTGGAGCGCGTCGACCTGGTCCTGCAGGACCACCTCCGCGAGGTCGTCCCTGACCGCCTTCTCCCAGGCGGGGGAGCGGCCCGGCGTACCCCGGCCGTCCGCGACGAGCACCGCGAACCCCTGGTCGGCGAACCACTGCGAGGTCAGGTACGGATTGTGCGCGGCGACCACCCGCTGGCCGTGCGGACCGCCGTACGGATCCAGGAGCACGGGCAGGGGATTGTCGCCGTGGTAGTCCGTAGGCATAAGCAGGGCGCACGGGATTCTCCGTGCGCCCCCCTGGGTGAGGGTCACGCGCGGGGACATACCGGGATCTTCGGCATACGAGGGGACAGTCGCCGTCGGCTTGCCGTCGCGCAGCACCTGGACCCGGGCGCCCGGCCGGTTCAGTGCGGCGGACACCAGCACGGTCACGCCCCCGGCGCGCACCGCCGAGTGCACGCCGGGCTCCTGGGAAACGCGCTCCAGGCCGAGCTCGTTCACCCGGTAGACGTGCACCTCGCCGATCTCCGGGGCCTCGGCGTCCTCGCCGGCCGACGCCGAGACCAGCACGTCGTCGTCGGCGACGTCCAGCACCGCCCGCACATGCAACTGGGCGCCGGTCAGTGGCCGTTCGCCGACCGCGAGGACCCGCGCGCCGCCCTCGTCGGCGATCCGCACCAGCTGTCCGGAGGGGCTCCAGGACGGCACTCCGGGGAAAAGATCCAGCCAAATTGGATCTTCGTCCGCGTGCACCATCCGGGTCGCGCCGGTCTCCGGATCCACGGCCAGGTACAGCTGACTGCGCTGGTCGCGCGCCTGTACGAGCAACAGGGGCGCACCCGCCGCTGACCAGTGCACATGCGCCAGATACGGGTAGCGCGCCCAGTCCCAGACGACCTCCGTGCGCACCCCGTCCAGGCCGATCACGAACAGCCGTACGTCCGCGTTGTCGGTGCCCGCCGCCGGATACGCCACGTGGTGTGGCTCACGCTCCGGGTGGGCCGGATCGGAGATCCACCACCGCCGCACCGGCGTGTCGTCCACGCGCGCCACCAGTAGCCGGTCCGACTCCGGGGACCACCAGAAGCCCCGCGAACGGCCCATCTCCTCGGCCGCGATGAACTCCGCCAGACCATAGGTGACCTGCTCCGACTCGCGTTCCGCCAGCGCCCGGTCGCCCTCGCCCTCGGCGCCCACCACCCTGACGGCACCCTGCGCGACGTACGCGATGTGCCGACCGTCGGGCGAAGGACGGGGGTCGATCACCGGCCCGGGGACGGGGAGTTCACGTGCCGTGCCGGCCCGTAGCTCCGCCGTGAAAAGCCGCCCTGACAAGGCGAAAGAGGCCAACTCGACGGCGGAGTCGGTGGCGTAGCCGACGACGCCGGCGCCGCCCTCGCGGCTGCGTTCGCGCCGTGCCCGTTCCTCGGGCGAGAGGTGCTCCTCGGCGCCGCCCAGGAGGGCGCGCGGGTCCGCCGCGACGCGCTCCCCGGCGTCCGGGAGGTCGAGGACCCACAGGGAGTTGGCCCGGTCCGTGCCGGAACTCGAACGCAGGAAAACGACACGGGAACCGTCGGGCGCCACGGTGAACGCGCGTGGCGCGCCGAGCGTGAACCGCTGGGTACGGGCGTGCCGACGGGGGAAGGAGTCAGGCTCGGTCGTCATGCCCCGACCATATTGGCCGTGCGCCCCCTTGTGAGGCAGTGCGCCGAGCGATGCGCACGTACGGATAGTTATGATCACTAGCGCATAGTGGGTATCAACCTGCTGGCTACTGTATGGATTTATCTGCCCCCATAGTTCCGTACCCGTCCGATCCCCCACGTCCCTGGGTTCTTTGGAGGTGAACCGCCGTGGCACTCTCGATTTCGGCGGTGGTGCTGCTGGCGATCGTCGTCTTCCTTCTGATCAAGAAGTCAGGACTGAAGGGCGGGCACGCGGTGGTGTGCGTCCTGCTCGGCTTCTACCTGGCTTCGTCGACGGTGGCCCCGACGATCAGTGAGCTGACGACGAACATCGCGGGCATGATCGGCAGCATCAAGTTCTGACCAGTCCCTTTAGGGTGGGGTCCATGACGGAACTGCCCGCCCGGCGTCTGCTGCTGGTGCACGCGCACCCGGACGACGAGTCGATCAACAACGGCGCGACCATGGCCAGGTATGCGGCCGAGGGTACCCGGGTGACCCTGGTCACCTGCACCCTCGGTGAGCGCGGCGAGGTCATTCCGCCCGGGCTCGCGCATCTGAACGGCGCCACCCTCGGCGAGTACCGGCTGCGCGAGCTCACGGCCGCGATGCGTGAGCTCGGCGTCGAGGACTTCCGGCAGCTCGGTGGCGCGGGGCGTTACCGGGACTCCGGGATGATGGGCCTTGCCGACAACGACGACCCCGGCTGCTTCTGGCAGGCCGACGTCGACGAAGCCGCGGCCCACCTGGTCGAGGTGATCCGCGAGGTGCGCCCGCAGGTCCTCGTCACCTACGACGAGAACGGCGGCTACGGCCACCCCGACCACATCCAGGCGCACCGGGTCGCCATGCGCGCGGTCGAGCTGGCCGCCGATGCCGGCATCGGGATCGCCAAGGTCTACTGGAACCGGGTGCCTCGCCGCGTCGCCGAGGACGCCTTCACGCGGCTGGAGCTGGATCTGCCCGGCCTCCCCTTCACCAAGTCGGCCGTGATCGACGACGTGCCCGGTGTGGTGGACGACGAGCGGATCACCACCGAGATCGACGGCACCGCGTACGCCGCCGCCAAGGCCGCCGCGATGCGCGCGCACGCCACCCAGATCACGGTCGGCGAGCCGTACTTCGTGCTCTCCAACGAGCTCGCACAGCCCCTGTTGACCACCGAGTTCTACGAGTTGGTGCGCGGGGAGCGTGCGGCCTCCGGTGCGCGGGAGACCGATCTGTTCGCCGGAACCGAGGAGGCGTCGTGAGCGACCGGACGGCTTCCACGCTGGCCCAGCCGCTGCAGCGGCCCTCGTTCGGGCGGGCCGCCGCTCTCCTCGGGCTCCTCGTGCTCGGCGCGCTGGTCGGCGTGGCCGGGACCCTGGTGCAGTCCGGCTGGTTCCCGGGCGGGCTGCTGCTCGGGCTCGCCGGTGAGGCGGGGCTCTGCCTCGGCGGGGCCCGGGTCACCGGCAGCCGGGCCGGGGCGGTCGCGCCCGCGGGCGGCTGGATGCTCTCGGTCATCCTGCTCACCGCCAGCCGCCCGGAAGGCGACTTCATGTTCGCCGCGGGAAGCGGCTCGTATCTCTTCCTGCTCGGTGGCATGGCCGTGGCTGTGATCTGCGCCACCCTTGGCCGGGGGCGGCAACCAGTCGGCGATGGCGTCCGACTTGGCAAGTGACGTACCACTTCGCCGTACGTAGTCCGTGGGAGTCCCGTGATGGTTTCCCCGGCGGTCGTGGGATACACGCCAGAAGTGGCCAGTATGGTGGTGCGCGCCGCCGAGTCGCCCGAGAGAGGTCGTAACGCGGGCGGCGGAGCCAACCGGGAGAACCTGCCTTGAGTCGTGAAACTGACAGTCCGTCCTCCGGGCCCAACGGGCGCGGCGGAGCCGCATACCCTTCGGGCACGCCGCCGTACGGGACGCCCATGGCTTCCGACGATGGTCCGGACGCGGGCCGTTCGGCCGCGCAGCCGGAAGAACGCAAGACCGAGACCACGCTGACGACCCGGATCCGGATCAACATCCCCGGATCGCGGCCCATTCCGCCGGTCGTCATGCGCCAGACCGTCACCGGGGCCGAGGTCGCCGACGACGGCCCGGACGCCGAGGCGCCGACGCCGGGCGCGACCGCGCCCCCCGCCGAGTCTCCCGCCGAGCCCGCCCCCTCCGCCGAGGAGAAGACGAGCGACTGGTTCGCGCCCCGCAAGTCCGGGCCGGCCAAGGGCAGTCCGGGCGGCGGCTCCACCAACGGGGCCGGTCTGCCGGGCGGTTCGGGCGCCAGCGCCGGGGCCGGTGGTGCCGATACGGGTGCGGCTGCGCCCGGCGGTACGCGTCCCGGTGGTGCCCGGCCCGGTGGCGTGGTCGGTTCCATGAGCGCGCCGGGCGGCTCCCGCCCGGGCGGCACGAACGGCTCCGGGCTCCCCGGTGGTGCCACCGGCGGCCCCGTCGCCCCCGGCCACGGCGGCGGCACCGGTTCCTTCGACGTGACCGAGGCGCTGTCCGCGGGCGGCCCGCAGACGGGCGGCTCCCGCCCCGGCCCGGGCCGCGACGACCTGCCGTACTTCTCGGAGAACGACGGCGGTCAGAACGGCAAGAGCGGTCAGAGCGCGCTGAGCGGTTACGACAGCGACCTGAGCGGCTACGGCGGCCAGAGCGGTCCGAACGGCCAGAGCCCCTACGGCGGCCCGGGCGGCCCCAGCGGCTTCAACGGCCCGAACGGTCCCGGCGGCTCCGGTGGTCCCGGCGGTTCGCAGGGCCCCGCGGGCCCGACCGGCGGTCCGGTCACCGGCGACGGCCCGATGGCTCCGCCCGCCGGCGGGGTGTCCGACACCCTCGGCGCCTCCTACGACTTCAACGGACCGGACGGCATCGGTGGTCCCGGTGGTCCCGGTAGCCCGCAGGGTCCCGGTGGCCCGCGGGGTCCCGGTGGTCCTGCCGGTCCCGGTGGTCCCTCCGGGGTCCGCGGCCCGGGCGGGCCCGGCGGCCCCGGTTCGCCCCAGGCCTTCGGCGGTCCTACCGGCCCCGGCGGGTCTCCCGCGCTCGGCGGTCCTACCGGTCCGGGCGGTTCTCCCGCCCATGGCGGCCCCACGGGCCCTGGTGGATCCCCCGCTCTCGGCGGCCCCACCGGCCCTGGTGGATCGCCTCCCTTCGGTGGCCCCACCGGCCCCGGCGGCACCCCCGCTCTCGGCGGCCTCGGCCCCGGTGGCGGTATGAGTGACGACACCGCGATCCTCACCCCGCAGAAGCCGGCCCCCGAACCCGGCGGCCACGGCTTCGGCGGTGCCTCCGACAACGTCTCCGGGCACACCGTCACCAGCGGCATCCCCGTCGTGCCGTCGGACCGCAACGGGGCCTTCCCGCCGGGCGCCCACACCGACGCTCCGGTGCCGCCCACGACCCCGAAGCCCGAGTCCGGCAAGGCGGCCGGGGCCGCCGCGTCCAAGAAGGCCAAGAAGAAGGGGCGCAGCAAGCTGGCGCTCCTCGGCACGGGCGTGATCGTCATCGCCGCCGGTGCCTACGGCGCCGGACTCCTGATGAACAGCTCCGACGTGCCCAAGGGCACCACCGTGCTCGGCGTCGACATCGGCGGCGGCACCCGGGACGACGCCGTCGAGAAGCTCAACAAGGCCTTCGACGGCCGGGTGAGCAAGGACCTCAAGCTCACGGTCGACGGCAAGACCGTCACGCTCAAGCCGGAACAGGCCGGGCTCCAGTTCGACATGGCGGCCACCGTCAGCGCGGCCGCGAACAGCGACTACAACCCGGTCTCCGTGATCGGCTCGCTGTTCGGCAACCACCGGGTCGTCGACCCGGTCATGCCGGTCGACGAGGAGAAGCTGCAAGCCGAACTCCAGGACACCGCCGGCGGCACCGGCTCGGCGACCGACGGCACGATCGAGTTCAAGTCCGGCAAGGCCGTCGCCGTGTACGGCAAGGCGGGCAAGGGCATCGACGTCGCCAAGTCGACCGCCGCGGTCGAGGAGGCGTACCGCGCCCAGGTGGAGACCGGCACGGCGCCCTCGGTGACGCTCCCGACGACCACCAAGCAGCCGACGGTCTCGAACGCCGAGGTCGACCGGATGATGAAGGAGTTCGCGAAGCCGGCGATGTCCGAGCTCGCCACCGTTCAGACCGACGCGACGCACAGCATCAACTTCGGCTCCCTGTCACTGCCGAAGATCCTCGGTTTCAAGGCCGTGGGCGGCAAGCTCGTGGAGACGTACGACCTCGATGCACTCAAGGCGGCGTACGGCACCACTTTCGAGGGCGTGAAGATCGACGGCGCGAGCGGCAAGCGGGACGTCCTGCCGCAGGACGTCGCCTCGGCGCTGGGCAAGGCCCTGCGCGGCAAGACGACGGCGGAGCGCACCGTGGTCATCGACACCACCCCGAACTAGCGGAGCGCTGCCACGACGAGGGGGCACCCGGCACCACGCCGGGTGCCCCCTCGTCGTGGCGGCAGATGACCGCCGTATGACATCTGTCATCCGGCACTCAGGATCACCGACACTGCCGGGCGCCGCCCCGCGCGGCCACCCTGGATCGCATGACGACGACAACGACGACCGCCACCCCGGTGGTCGCATTCGACCAGGTGGGCAAGGGCTACGGGAGCGTACGGGCCGTGGACGGCCTGACCCTGGCCCTGCGCCCGGGGGAGACCGTGGCCCTGCTCGGGCCGAACGGGGCGGGCAAGTCGACCACCCTCGACCTGCTGCTCGGCCTCAGGCAGCCGGACGCCGGGACGGTCCGGGTCTTCGGCACCAGCCCCCGCGAGGCCATCGTCGGCGGGCGGGTGGGCGCCATGCTGCAGAGCGGCGGGCTGATGGACGAGGTGACGGTCGCTGAGCTGGTGCGGCTCGCCTGCGCCCTGCACCCGAAGCCGTACCAGCCCTGCGACGTCCTGTCCCGCGCGGGCATCGCGCAGATCGCCGACCGCAAGGTCGACAAGCTCTCCGGCGGCCAGGCCCAACGCGTCCGCTTCGCCCTCGCCACGGCGGGCGACAGCGATCTGATCGTCCTGGACGAGCCGACCACCGGCATGGACGTCACCACCCGCCAGGCGTTCTGGGCCACCATGCGCGAACAGGCCGACCAGGGGCGGACCGTCCTGTTCGCCACCCACTACCTCGAAGAGGCCGACGCCATCGCCGACCGGGTCCTCGTCCTGCACCGGGGCCGGCTGCTGGCCGACGGCACGGCAGCCGAGATCAAGGCGAAGGCGGGCGCCCGCCGGATCTCCTTCGACCTGGAGGCCGGGATCGACGAGCCGCGCCTGCGCACGCTCCCCTTCCTGACCTCGATCGACGTGTCCGGCCAGACCGTCCGCATCCAGTCCTCCGACGCCGACGCGACCGTCCACGCCCTCTACGGCCTCGGCCTCTTCCCCCGCAACCTCGAAGTCGCCGGGCTCGGCCTGGAGCAGGCCTTCGTCGCCATCACCGCCGCCGAGGAGGCGAAGTCCAAGTGAGCAGCCTGATCAAGCTGGAACTCACCCGCGCCCTGCGCAACCGCAAGTTCCTGTTCTTCTCGGTGATCTACCCGTCGGTCCTGTTCCTGATCATCGCGGGCAACGCCGACAGCGCCACCGAGGTCACCGGCACCGGCACCGGCCTGACGGTACCGACGTACATGATGGTCTCGATGGCCTCCTTCGGCGCCCTCACCGCCGTCCTGATGGGCAACAGCGAGCGCATCGCCAAGGAGCGGGAGAGCGGCTGGGTACGGCAGTTGCGGCTGACCACGCTCCCGGGCCGCGGGTACGTCCTCGCGAAGACCGCGAGCGCCGCCGTGGTGAGCCTGCCGTCGATCGTCGTCGTCTTCGTCGTGGCGGCGGCCGTGAAGGACGTACGCCTGGACGCCTGGCAGTGGCTCGCCCTCACCGGCGCGATCTGGGCCGGCAGCCTCGTCTTCGCCGCGCTCGGCGTCGCCATCGGCTACCTCGCGAGCGGGGACGCGGTCCGCCCGATCACGATGATCACCTACTTCGGCCTGTCGATGCTCGGCGGCCTGTGGATGCCGACGACGACCTTCCCGACGTGGCTGCAGAACATCGCCGAGTGGCTGCCCACGCACGCGTACGCTGCGCTGGGGCAGGCGATCGAACAGAGCCGGGCCCCGCGCGCCCAGGACATCGCCCTCCTCGCCTTCTTCTTCGTCCTGTTCACGGGCGGCGCGGCCTGGCTGTACCGGAAGGACACGCTGAAAGCGTGAGCGGCAACGGCATCGGCATAGGTCAGCGCCCGCAGAACCGCAGGCAGCGGGCGCTCAAGCTGCTCTGGACCGGCATCTGGCTCGCCTATCTGAGCGCGCCCGTGGGCGACCTGCTGCACGGCGGGCACAGCGACGGCGTCCGGGTCCTCGGCTGGCTCGGTCTGGTGGCCTTCGTCGCCTGGTACTTCGCGCTGGTCTTCCGCGCCGGACGCGGCAATGCCACGACCGTGGTGCTCGGTTCGCTGGCCGTGCTCGCGGCGCAGTCGACCGTCCTCGCCCTCAGCCTCGGACGGGAGTGGCTCGTCCTGTTCGTCTACGTATGCGTGGGGGCCGGCGCGGCCCTTCCGATGCGGCTCGCCCGGCTGGTCATCCCGGCCGTGGCCGCCCTGCTGTCGGCGACCGCCCTGGCCGTACCGGACGGGACGGAGTATCTGGCCTCGCTGCTCCTCCCGGCGCTCCTCGGCGGGTTCTCCATGACCGGTGTACGCGAACTCATCCGCACCACCGTCGAGTTGCGCGAGGCCCGCGCCACCGTCGCCCAGCTCGCCGCCAACGAGGAGCGCCTGCGCCTCGCCCGCGACCTGCACGACCTGCTGGGCCACTCGCTCTCCCTGATCACGCTCAAGAGCGAGCTGGCGGGCCGTATGCTGCCCGGCCACCCCGACAAGGCGGCCCAGGAGGTCGCCGACATCGAACAGGTCAGCCGCCAGGCCCTGGTCGACGTCCGCGAGGCGGTCACCGGCTACCGCCGCCCGCGCCTGCCCGCCGAACTCGCGGGCGTCCAGGTCGCGTTGACGGCGGCCGGCGTCACCGCGGACCTGCCCGCCGAACCCGACCTCGCCGGCATCCCCGAGGAGAGCGAGTCGGCCCTGGCCTGGGCGCTGCGCGAGGCGGTGACGAACGTCGTACGGCACAGCGGCGCCCGCCGCTGCACGGTGGACCTCGTCCGCCGCCAGACCCTCGACGGCCCCGTCCTCGAACTCTCCGTCGAGGACAACGGCTCCGGCGGCCCGGGCGACGGCCCCGGCAACGGGCTGACCGGCCTCACCGAACGCCTGGCGAAGGCGGGCGGCTCCCTGGAGGCGGGCGGTACCCGGCACGGATTCCGGCTGGTCGCCCGCGTACCCGCCGCCGACACCGCGGACGTAGGATCCGGCACATGACCCGCACGATCAAGGTCCTGCTCGCCGAGGACCAGTCGATGGTCCGCGAGGCCCTGGCCGCCCTCCTCGGCCTCGAGGACGACATCGAGGTGGTCGCCCAGGTCGCCCGCGGCGACGAGGTCCTGGCGGCCGCCCGCGAGCACGACGTCGACGTGGCGCTCCTCGACATCGAGATGCCGGGCGCGACGGGCATCGAGGCGGCGGCTCTGGTGCACGCGGAACTGCCTGCGGTGAGGCTGGTCGTCCTCACCACCTTCGGCCGCCCCGGCTACCTCCGCAGCGCCATGGAGGCCGGCGCCGACGCCTTCCTGGTCAAGGACGCCCCCGCTTCCCAACTCGCCGCAGCGGTACGCAAGGTACTGGCGGGGGAGCGGGTCATCGACCCGACGCTGGCGGCAGCGGCGCTGGCGGAGGGCGCCAATCCGCTGACGGACCGCGAGCGCGAGGTTCTCCGCGCGGCGGAAGACGGCTCCACGAACGCGGAGTTGGCGGCAGAGCTCCACCTGTCCCAGGGCACGGTCCGCAACTATCTCTCGACGGCCATCCAGAAACTGGCGGTGCGGAACAGGGCGGAGGCGGTGCGGATCGCCAGGGACAAGGGCTGGCTGTAGGACGCCCCTTGGGGCGACGTCCCAAGGTCAGTTCAGCATCGCCCGCGCCGCATGCGCCTGTTGCCGGACCCGAGCCGCGGCCGGCTCGTCCACGGCCCCCACCAGCTCCGCATACGCCTCCAACTCCGCGGCCCCATCGGCGAAGTCGCCCCGTTGCACGAGCAACTGCGCCCGCTCGTACCGCAACCGCGCAGGATGCGAAGGCAACAGCAACGACAACTCCACCGCCCACAGAGACACGTCCGACCGCTCCGGCCGGGCCGAGGCCCACGCGCGAATGTTGTTCAGGATCCGCAGCACGACCTCCAAAGGCTCCGCGGGACCAAGCATCGACGGCTGCAGCGAGGCCCCCGTCGCCCCCGCCACCAGCAACTCCGCGTCGTCGCCGGTCAACACCCGCCCACCGTCGAAAGGATCGGCGAGAACCTGTTCGTCCGGCGAACCGAAGCCGACGACGAAATGCCCGGGCAGCGCAACCCCGTACACCGGCGCCCCGGCCCGCCGTGCCACCTCCATCCACACCACGGACAGCAGGATCGGCAGCCCGCGCCGCCGCCGCAGCACGTCATGCAGCAGCGACGACTCGAGCCGCTGATAGTCCGCGGGGGAGCCACGGAACCCGTACCGCTCGCCGAGCAGCTCGCACAGCGCGACCGCCCAGGACCGCGGCCCGCCGGGCCGGAACGGCAGCTGTCCGGCCATCCCGTCCAGCTCGATCTGCGCGCCGTCCAATCCCGCCTCGTCCAGCGCCCCGTCCGCCTCCGCTCCCACCAGCAGGCACAGCGTGGACAGGTCGGGTCGCTCGGAGCGGGCCTCCTCGGCGAACCGGCGGCGCAGTTCGGCGGAGCGTTCCGGGGGTGGTGGGTAGGGGGGACGCATAGCTGGCTCGTGCCCTTTCGCGGCGATCGCTACCGTTCGTTCCCGGTACTTCCGGGTGCGCGGTAGTGGTGGTACGCGTGGTGCGCGGCGAAGCCCATCCGGGCGTACATCGCCCGCGCAGCCGCGTTGTCCGTCTCGACCTGGAGCCACGCCGCCGAGGCGCCCTCGTCCAGGGCACGCCGCGCGAGCGCGGCCATCACGGTGGAGGCCAGCCCCCGCCGCCGCAGCGCGGGATCCACCTCGACGGCGGCGAAGCCGGCCCACCGCCCGTCGACGACACACCGGCCGATGGCGGCAGGCGCACCCCCGGCCTCCGCCGCCACGGTCGCGAACCACACCGAGGGCCCGCTCCCCAGCACCTTCAGGGCCACCTCACTCACCCCCTTGCGCTGATACCGGGCAAGCCAAGCCTCGTCCGCCTCCCGGGCCAGCACCACTTTGGAGCCCTCGGCCCGGTCGGCGAGCGGCGCCAGCGCGCCGATCCACAGCTCGGCGGTCACCTCCCGCGTCCACTCCCGCCGCTCCAGCTCCGCGCACAGCAGCTCCTGCGTCCCCTCGGCGCCCGTCGCGGTCTGGACGTAGGCCGGCAGCCCACGGTCGCCGTACCAGCGTCGTACGACGGTCAGGGCCTCGTCGAGCGGCATCCCGGGGTCGCCGAGCGGCAGCACCGAGTTGGCGCGCCGCGTGAAGCCGGCGGCGGCCCGCAGCTCCCATCCGCCGAGCCGCTCGCTCTCCACCGGCCGCCAGGCCCGGGAGGCGACGGGGGCCAGCTCCTCGTACGAGGCGGCGGGACCCCGTCGGCGGGCCGGGGAGGGGGGTACGACCTTGCCCGCGACCAGCGAGGATTCCGGAATCCGGACACTCTCCCCGTCCCGTCGTGTGATCAGCAGCACACCGCTGTCCCATGATGTGAGAACACCCACCGTGTCGGTGAACTTCTCGTTCATCACCCCAGGTTCGGCCAAGCGGCGCACAGATACCCGTTTGCCCACGTCAGCAGCGGTGATATGGACCACGAGACGTCCAGTCGCAGAGATTTCCACAGGTCGGTCCACCCCTCCTGTTCGGATCATGCCCAAGAACGGAGATACTAGAGGCGGGCATCGACGACGCCGCGCTCCCGCGCGCCAGGTGGCGGAGCCTGAAGACGGCTCGCCAGCGCCCTATCGAGGAGGAACGACAGCGTGACCTACGTCATCGCGCAGCCTTGTGTCGACGTCAAGGACAAGGCGTGCATCGAGGAGTGCCCGGTCGACTGCATCTACGAGGGCCAGCGGTCCTTGTACATCCACCCGGACGAATGCGTCGACTGTGGTGCTTGTGAGCCGGTCTGCCCGGTCGAGGCGATCTTCTACGAAGACGACACTCCCGAGGAGTGGAAGGACTACTACAAGGCGAACGTCGAGTTCTTCGACGAGCTCGGCTCGCCCGGTGGCGCCAGCAAGCTGGGCCTGATCGAACGCGACCACCCCTTCATCGCCGCGCTGCCGCCGCAGGCCGAGTAGTCCGCAAAGCGGCCCGCATCCGTGCCGCCTCGGTCCCGTACGGCCTGATCGCCCTTGATCGCCGTACGGGACCGAGGCGTTTGCCGTACTGAAGAAAGTGAGTCCGAGTACCGTGTCCGCAGTCTCCGACCGTCTCCCCACCTTCCCCTGGGACAAGCTGGCGCCGTACAAGGCGACGGCCGCCGCGCACCCGGACGGCATCGTCGACCTGTCCGTCGGCACCCCGGTCGACCCGGTCCCCGAGCTGATCCAGAAAGCGCTGATCGCCGCGGCGGACTCCCCGGGCTACCCGACCGTCTGGGGCACGCCCGAGCTGCGCGACGCGATCACCGGCTGGTTGGAGCGCCGCCTGGGCGCCCGCGAGGTCACCCACCGCCACGTCCTGCCGATCGTCGGCTCCAAGGAACTCGTCGCCTGGCTCCCGACCCAGCTGGGCCTCGGCCCCGGCGACCGGGTCGCGTACCCGCGCCTCGCCTACCCGACGTACGAGGTCGGCGCCCGCCTGGCCCGCGCCGAGTACGAGGTCTACGACGACCCGACCGAGCTGGACCCGGCCGGCCTGAAGCTGCTCTGGCTGAACTCTCCGTCCAACCCCACGGGCAGGGTGCTGGACAAGGAGGAGCTCACGCGGATCGTGGCGTGGGCCCGGTCGCACGGGATCCTGCTCTTCTCCGACGAGTGCTACCTGGAGCTGGGCTGGGAGGCCGACCCGGTCTCCGTCCTCCACCCCGAGGTGAACGGCGGCTCTTACGACGGCATCGTGGCCGTCCACTCCCTCTCCAAGCGCTCCAACCTGGCCGGCTACCGCGCCGCGTTCCTGGCGGGCGACCCGGCCGTCCTGGGCCCGCTCCTGGAGATCCGCAAGCACGGCGGCATGATGACGCCCGCACCCACGCAGGCGGCGGTGGTGGCAGCCCTCGGCGACGACACCCACGTCCGCGAACAGCGCGAGCGCTATGCCGTCCGCCGTTCGCTGTTGCGCGAAGCGCTGCTGAAGCACGGGTTCCGCATCGAGCACAGCGAGGCCAGCCTCTACCTCTGGGTCACCCGCGACGAGCCCTGCTGGGACACGGTGGCCCACCTGTCCGGACTGGGCATCCTCGTCGCCCCCGGCGACTTCTACGGCGAGGCGGGCGAGAACTTCGTACGAGTGGCGCTCACGGCGACGGACGAGCGGGTACGGGCGGCGGTGCAGCGGCTGGCGCCGTAGTCGCCCGGCTGTGGGCACTGCCGGCACAAGCGCACACGGCGACGGGGCCCAGGCGACAACCCTGGACCCCGTCGCCGTACGGCAATGGCGCAGCCGACGTCAGCCGACCGGCAGGCTCTTCACCGGCAGGGTGTCCGCCGCCGACAGCCCATCCTTGGTGAGGGAGTCCGTCGGCAGACCGCCCTTCGTCGCCGTGGACGTGGTGTCACCGAGGACGTCCTTGGCGGAGCCCGCCACTTCGCCCGCGGTCTTGTCCACCGAAGGCGTCGCCTTCTTCACGGCCTTGCCCTTGCCCTTGTTCTTGCCCGCGGCCGGTACGGCCTTCTGGACGGCCTTGCCGCCGGCTTCTGCCGCGGTGCCGGTCAGGTTCTGAGCCGCACCGTCGACCGTGTCGCCGACGCTCGCCCCGTCCAGGGCGGTCAGCCCACCGAGGTTCGGGGTGGCCGGCAGCTCGGGGGCTGCGCTGGCGGAGCCGGCCGCACCGACCCCGGCAGCCGCGCCCGCAGCGACGAGCAGCGCGGCACGGGCGATCCGTCGGGTCAGGGGGAGGGACATGTTGCTCCTTTGACGGGAGGGAACGATGAAGTGTCCGGCCATGCCCGGCAGTTGACCGACTGGCTGTCGATCCGGCTGTTGATCTCCGGGCTCGGACGCAGTGACTACCGCTCGAAGCCCGGGAAGGTTGCGGCGGGCCAACGTAAAGAGTTGGCAATGCGTCGCATTATCGGCTGTGGATAAAAGCGGGCAAAAGGTACCCGGTCCGAAAGTGTGCCGAATCCTTACAGCCCTTGGCTCTCAAGGGTCTCGACGAATACGGGGGTGACGCGACGAAAACCTGCACACACCCACGCCCGAACCGGGCGGACGTAACCCTTCCGAGTGGGCGCCCGTACTACTGAGCGGTGACGATTCGGACCGAGCCGGCGGCCCGCTCCGCGCCTCCGGCGCCCTTCGTGCCGGCGGTACGCCACTGGCTGTCCGTGTTCCCGGCCGTCCACTGCCGCCCGGCGTACGAGACCCGCTCGATGTGCAGCGCGGAGGCGTTGGCCACGGCCCAGTGCGCCAGCTGCCAGCCGCGCTGCCGAAGGCTGCGGCCGGAGCCGGAGCCGGAGCCCGTCTCGGCGGTCACGGGCAGCGTGACGGTCCGCCCGCCGCCTCCGCTCCCGCTCGCGGAGGGCGTCGGCGTGGGGGTCGCCTCGGCGCCCACCTCGGCCGAGGCCGACTCCAGCACGTCCTGCCCGAAGTCCCGTACGAGCGCGGTCCGCACCGCGTCCGCACCCGCGGCCCGCGTGGCGTCCGGACGGCCCTCGCAGGTCAGCGTGGCCGCCGACTGCCCGGTGAGGGCGGCGGCGAGCAGCGTGGCGTCCGGCTCGTGCTTGGCGTACGCCGTCGGATAGCCGCTGCGCTGCACCTTCTGCGCGGCGACGGTCAGTGGCAGTTCCGTGTAGTCGGCCACCTTGGCCAGGTGCTCGTAGAAGATGTTCGCCGAGTAGGTCGGGTCCAGGATCTCCTTCGACGTGCCCCAGCCCTGCGAGGGCCGCTGCTGGAACAGGCCGAGCGAGTCGCGGTCGCCGTGGGTGATGTTGCGCAGCGCCGACTCCTGGAGCGCGGTGGCGAGCGCGATCGTCACGGCCCGCTCGGGCATCCCGCGCCCGGTGCCGACGGCCGCGATCGTGGCCGCGTTCACCGCCTGCTCGGGCGTGAACTCGTAGGTGGCTCCGTCGCTCCTGCCCGAGACGACCTTGCACCCCGGTGTGCCCGCGCCGGTGACGTACTGCACCACGAGGTAACCGGCCACGGCACACAGGACCACCAGGGCCGCCACGAAACGGAAGAGGCGGCCACGACGCTTGGGAGTAGGGGACAGCTCTGGCACGCGCCACAAGATACTGGAGAGTACTGTGCGCGCTGTGCCAGGCGGGGAAAGTCAGGGGCCGGCCCCGGGGAGTTAGGGTCGACAGCATGGCCGACACCTCACTTGACCTGACGCTGGACGCAGCGAAGCTCACCGCGCAGCTCGTCGACTTCCCCTCCGAGAGCGGCACCGAGAAGCCCCTCGCGGACGCGATCGAGATCGCCCTGCGGGCGCTGCCGCACCTGACGGTCGACCGGTACGGCAACAACGTCGTCGCCCGGACGAACCTGGGCCGCTCGGAACGCGTCATTCTCGCCGGCCACATCGACACCGTCCCGATCGCGGACAACGTCCCCTCCCGGCTCGACGACGAGGGCTACCTGTGGGGCTGCGGTACGTGTGACATGAAGTCCGGGGTGGCCGTGCAGCTGCGCATCGCGGCGACCGTCCCCGCCCCGAACCGCGACCTCACCTTCGTCTTCTACGACAACGAAGAGGTCGCCGCCCACCTCAACGGCCTGAAGCATGTGGCCGCGGCCCACCCCGACTGGCTGGAGGGCGACTTCGCGATCCTGCTGGAGCCGACGAACAACCAGGTCGAGGGCGGCTGCCAGGGCACGCTGAGGGTCTTCCTGAAGTTCACGGGGCAGCGGGCGCACTCCGCGCGCGCCTGGATGGGCTCCAACGCGATCCACGCGGCCGCCCCGGCGCTCGCCAAGCTCGCCGCGTACGAGCCGCGCAAGCCGGTCGTGGACGGTCTCCGGTTCCACGAGGGCCTCAACGCCGTACGCATCGAGGGCGGTGTCGCCACCAACGTCATCCCCGACGCCTGCACCCTCGTCGTCAACTTCCGCTACGCGCCCGACCGCAGCGAGGAGGAGGCGGAGGCGTTCGTGCGCGAGTACTTCGCGGACTGCGGTGTCGACGAGTTCGTCGTCGACGACCACACCGGCGGCGCCCGTCCCGGCCTCACCCACCCCGCCGCGCAGGCCTTCATGGCGGCCGTCGGCGGCGAGGCCCGCCCCAAGTTCGGCTGGACGGACGTGGCCCGTTTCAGCGCCCTCGGGGTACCCGCGGTGAACTACAGCCCGGGGGAGCCGCTTCTCGCCCACAAGGTGGACGAGCGGGTCAAGGCGTCGCTCATCCCGCAGGCGGAGGAGCGGTTGAGGTCGTGGCTGACGGCATGAGGGGGCGCGTGACGCCGTGATCGTGCTTGGTGGCGCTTCATGGCGGACATGCTCACGTCCCCCGTCCGTAACCAGCGTAGATCTACGCTGAGGTGGAAAGACGGCAAGCGGAGGGAGCGCACATGGCTACTGGCAACCCCGAGGGCAGGAAGCAGCCACCGGAGGAGCAGCGCCTGGGACCCGTCCTCCGGAGGCGGGGACAGGTCCAGGCCAGCACGACCGACCAGCGTCTGCTGGACGCGGGCGGCCCCTCGGACTGGGTCCACACCGACCCGTGGCGCGTCCTGCGCATCCAGTCGGAGTTCATCGAGGGCTTCGGCACGCTCGCCGAACTCCCGCCCGCGATCAGCGTGTTCGGTTCCGCCCGTACACAAGCGGACTCGCCGGAGTACGAAGCGGGCGTGAAGCTGGGGCGAGGCCTGGTGGAAGCGGGCTTCGCGGTGATCACGGGCGGCGGCCCGGGCGCCATGGAAGCCGCCAACAAGGGCGCCTGCGAGGCGAAGGGCATCTCCGTCGGCCTGGGCATCGAGCTTCCCTTCGAGCAGGGGCTCAACCCCTACGTCGACATCGGCCTCAACTTCCGCTACTTCTTCGTCCGCAAGATGATGTTCGTGAAGTACGCCCAGGGCTTCGTGGTCCTGCCGGGCGGCCTGGGCACGCTGGACGAACTGTTCGAGGCGCTCACCCTCGTCCAGACCCAGAAGGTGACCCGCTTCCCGATCGTCCTCTTCGGTACGGAGTACTGGGGCGGGTTGGTGGACTGGCTGAAGAACACGCTGATCGCGCAGGGCAAGGCCTCGGAGAAGGACCTGCTCCTGTTCCATCTCACGGACGACGTGGACGAGGCGGTGGCGTTGGTGTCGAAGGAGGCGGGCCGCTAGCGGACGCCATCCAGCCCGTCCGGCGTTCGAGGACGAGGCCGTCCGGGCCGATGGGGGTCCAGGCCGATGGGGGTCCGGGGGCGGAACCCCTGGGCGGGGTCGACAGGGGCGGAGCCCCTGGGGACGGGACGGGAAGGGGCGGCGGGGGCGACGAAATCCCTACGCCAGCCCCCTCCGCGCCACCGCCGGCGCCCGGTGCCCCGCGATCGACGCCACCATGTCCAGCACCTGCCGGGTCTCGCCAACCTCGTGCACCCGATACACCTGAGCACCGAGCCACGCAGACACGGCCGTCGTGGCCAACGTCCCCACCACGCGCTCCTTCACCGGCTTGTCCAAGGTCTCGCCCACAAAGTCCTTGTTGGACAGCGACACCAGCACCGGCCACCCGGTGCCGACCATCTCCCCGAGCCGCCGCGTAGCCTCAAGACTGTGCCGCGTGTTCTTCCCGAAGTCGTGCCCGGGATCGATCAGCACCGACTCCCGAGGCACCCCGAGCGACACCGCCCGCTCGGCCAACCCCACGGTCACCCGCAGAATGTCGGCCATGACGTCGTCGTACGTCACCCGATGCGGCCGCGTACGAGGCTCGGCACCTCCCGCGTGCGTACACACCAAGCCCACCCCGTACCGGGCGGCGACCTCGGCCAGCCCCGGGTCCACGCCACCCCACGCGTCGTTCAGCAGATCCGCGCCCGCCTCGCACACGGCCTCGCCGACTTCGGCCCGCCAGGTGTCCACGCTGATCACGACATCGGGAAAGCGCCGCCGGACCTCCGCCACGAAGCCGACCGTCCGCCGCGACTCTTCCTCCGCCGTGACCTCTTCGCCCGGCCCGGCCTTGACCCCGCCGATGTCGACGATGGCCGCGCCCTCCGCCACCGCCTGCTCCACGCGCGCGAGAGCCGGCTCGTCGCGGAAGGTGGCCCCCTGGTCGTAGAAGGAGTCCGGGGTCCGGTTCACGATCGCCATGATCACCGGCTCGTGCGTGTCGAATTCACGCCTGCCCAGCCTGAGCATCCCCTGTGACCTCTCCTCGTGCGTCGTGATCCGCGGCGTCTGTGGCCGCCTGCGACCCTAACTGCCAGACTCGCATGGCACGATCGGACCCTGACACATTCGACGCCGGCGCCCAGCACGCCGGCACCGACCATGGGGACCTCAGCGATGGTTATGTTCTTGTTCCTGGTCATCGCGCTGGCCGTGGTGGTCGCCGCGGTGACGCTCGCCGTCGTGGGCGGCGGAGAGAGCAGCGGCCCGCTGCCGGAGGCCGCGCCCGAGCGCCTGCAGGACCCGCTGCCGCTGGACCGCCCGGTGAACCGCGCGGACATCGAGACCCTGCGCTTCCCGCTGGCCGCCCGCGGCTACCGCATGGCCGACGTCGACGACGCGCTCGGCCGCCTCGGTGCGGAGCTCGCCGAGCGGGACGCCCGGATCGCCGACCTGGAGTCCGCGCTGGCCGGCGCGCAGGCCGCCGCGAGCCACGTCTCCATGGAGAAGCCCTCCCCGGAGGAGCGGCCGTGAGCGACGGCACCGCCCTCGCCGGTCCGGACGGCGCGCTGCGCTGCCCGTGGGCGCTGTCGACCGAGGACTACGTGACGTACCACGACCAGGAGTGGGGCCGCCCGGTCCACGGCGACGACGCGCTCTTCGAACGGCTCAGCCTGGAGGCCTTCCAGTCCGGCCTGTCCTGGATCACGATCCTGCGCCGCCGCCCGGGCTTCCGCGCCGCCTTCGCCGGCTTCGAGATCGCGAAGGTCGCCGCCTTCACCGACGACGACCGCGAGCGCCTCCTCGCCGATGCGGGCATCATCCGCAACCGCGCCAAGGTCGACGCGACGCTCGCCAACGCGCGCGTGCTGACTGACTGGGCCCCGGGCGACCTGGACGACCTGATCTGGTCCCACGCCCCGGACTCGGCCACCCGCCCGGTCCCGAAGACCCTCTCCGACGTCCCGGCGGTCACCCCCGAGTCGACGGCCCTGTCGAAGGCCCTCAAGAAACGCGGCCTGCGTTTCGTCGGGCCGACGACGGCGTACGCGCTGATGCAGGCGTGCGGGCTGGTGGACGACCACCTGGAGGCGTGTGCGGCGAGGCGGGGCTGAGTCCCGCCTCGCCGCACACCTTCCGGCTCAGCGGCCCAGGTACTTCGGCTTCTCCTTGTTCACGAACGCCTGCACCGCGATCGCGTGGTCCTCGGACCCGCCCGCCCGCGTCTGCAGCTCGTCCTCCTTCTCCAGGGTCTCGGCCAGGGAGTGCGACAGCCCGTAGGCCATCGCCTCCTTGATCGCCCCGTACGCCACCGTCGGCCCCTCGGCCAGCGCCCGCGCCACCTTCTCCGCCTCGCCGCGCAGGTCCGCCGACGGTACGACCCGGTTGGCGATCCCGAGTTCGTACGCCTCCTGCGCCGTGATGCTCCGGGGGAAGAGCAGCAGGTCGGCCGCCCGGCCCGGTCCGATCACCCGGGGCAGCGTCCAGGAGATCCCCGAGTCGGCGGTCAGCGCCACGCCCGCGAACGACGTGTTGAAGGCCGCGGTGTCCGCCACGACCCGGTAGTCCGCGGCCAGCGCGAAACCGAACCCGGCCCCGGCGGCGACCCCGTTCACCCCGGCCACCACGGGCTTGCGCATCTCGGTCAGCGCCCGCGCGATCGGGTTGTAGTGCTCGCGCACGGTGCTCATGGTCTGCCCGGTGCCCGCCTCGCGGTCGGAGGCCAGCAGCCCGATGTGCTCCTTGAGGTCCTGCCCCACGCAGAACGCCCGCTCGCCCGCGGCGGTCAGCAGTACCGCCCGTACGGCCTCGTCGGCGGCCGCGGCCTGGACCGCGTCCCGGAGGGCGACCTTGGTGGCGATGTTCAGCGCGTTCATCGCCTCCGGGCGGTTCAGCACGATCGTCGCGAGTCCGTCGCTCACCTCGTACAGCACGGTGTCGGCCATGGCGTGTCCCCTCCGGTTCGCGGCTCGGACGTACTCGTCGGTACGTCCCTGTGTCCGAAGGACAGCATGGCGGAGATCATCGTCCGAGGGCCGGACCGGACGTGTGACCTGCGTCAAAGAATTACCGACCGGGTGCGGTCGGTGGATGTCCGCGGGGCGGCGCAGTATCGCAGTCACATCGCCGAATTGAGTGGTTTTGCTCGCGCGCGTTGCCCAAGCGATGCCGACTGATGTTGGTCATCGGGTGCTGAGATGCGGGATAATGGCCTGGAAGCAATGTGTTCGATGCCGGTGTCGTGTGTCCCACCCCCGGGACAGGCGTGCCCTCCAGGGCCGTCGGCTTTGACGATGAGCTGGTTTCAGGAAGGGGAACGAGCATGGCGGCCATGAAGCCGCGGACGGGCGATGGCCCGCTCGAGGTGACCAAGGAGGGGCGGGGCATTGTCATGCGCGTTCCGCTCGAAGGCGGCGGGCGGCTCGTCGTCGAGCTGACCCCCGATGAGGCCGACGCGCTCGGTGACGCCCTCAAGAAGGTCGTCGGCTGACGCGGAAGCGCACCATACCTTTTCAGCAACCCCGGCATCCCGAGCGGTGCCGGGGTTGCTGTTTGCCTTGCCCGGCGCCTGTCTCACATGCCTCGAACGGTCAGCGCTTGACTGCGCAGAGCAGCCCGTCACCCACTGGGAGCAGTGACGGCACGAGTTCCTGGCTCTCGCGCACCGCGCGCAGCAGCTCCCGCAGTCGCAGGACCTCCGTGGGCTGCGGGCCCGAGTCGACGGTCCGGCCGTTGGCGAAGACGCCCTCGAAGACGACCAGACCGCCGGGGCGCAGCAGGCGCAACGATTCAGCGAGGTAGTCCATGACCTCTTGCCGGTCGCCGTCGCAGAAGACGAGGTCGTAGCCGGCGTCCGCGAGCCGCGGCAGGACGTCCAGAGCGCGGCCGGGGATGAAGCGGGCCCGGTTGCTGGCGAAGCCGGAGGCGCGGAAGGCCTGGCGGGCGAACTGCTGGTGTTCCGGCTCCGGGTCGACCGTGGTCAATACGCCGTCGGCGCGCATGCCGTGCAGCAGGTGGATGCCGGACACGCCCGTGCCGGTGCCGATCTCCGCGACCGCCTTGGCCTCCACGGTGGCGGCGAGCAACCCGAGCGCCGCGCCCGTGCCGGGCGACACCGAGCGCAGCCCCGCCTCGCGGGCCCGGTCACGGGCCCAGCGCAGGGCTTCGTCCTCGGCGACATAGGCGTCGGCGAACGCCCAGCTCGTCTGCCGGTTGCCGGTAATGACCCTCTCCTGTCCCCGTGGTTGCCTGGGCGTGACTGTATCCGTTGGTGTCGGGAACCCGCAGATGGGACCGGGCGTTTAGAGGGGTGGGAGACAGAGCGGGGGGACACGGTTGGATCACGACGACGAGCAGGCGCTCGAGCAACTGCTGACGCAGCCGCACGAGCCGTACCAGCACAGATCAATTTCTCGTAAAACCGCTTATCCGGAGCTAACGGGCGAGGTGGCTATGGTAGGGGCTCCACTGGACACCACCAGAGCCGACAGGGGAGGTGCGGCTGCACCTGTGGATCGCGGAGGAGTGCTCCGGCGCTTCCTCGGATCGGCGGGCAGGCCGAAATCCGTGAACGACACCGCTGCTGACCCCAGCCACGCCGCTGAATACGCCCAGACCGCGACCTTCTCCACCGACGCGGACGGGCAGGCGTGGACTCCGCCCACCTGGGAGGAGATCGTCAGCACCCACAGCGGCCGGGTGTACCGGCTCGCCTACCGTCTGACGGGCAACCAGCACGACGCCGAGGATCTCACCCAGGAGGTCTTCGTCCGCGTCTTCCGCTCGTTGTCGACCTACACGCCGGGCACCTTCGAGGGCTGGCTGCACCGCATCACCACCAACCTCTTCCTGGACATGGTCCGCCGCAAGCAGCGCATCCGCTTCGACGCCCTCGGCGAGGACGCGGCCGAGCGGCTGCCCAGCCGCGAGCCGTCGCCCCAGCAGGTCTTCAACGACGCGCACTTCGACGCCGACGTCCAGCAGGCTCTCGACACCCTCGCCCCCGAGTTCCGTGCCGCGGTCGTCCTGTGCGACATCGAAGGACTGTCGTACGAGGAGATCGCCGCGACCCTGGGCGTCAAGCTCGGCACCGTCCGGTCCCGGATCCACCGAGGCCGCTCCCAGCTGCGCAAGGCCCTCGCCCACCGCTCGCCGGAGGCCCGGGCCCAGCGCCGCTCCTTCATGGCCCGTGTTCCCGCGCTGGGGGGAGGGGGCGCGACCGCGTGAGTGGATCACGGCCTACCCCGTCCGAACAGCACCTGGGAGACCGACTCGCCGCCCTTGTGGACGGAGAGCTCGGTCATGAGTCACGCGACCGCGTCCTCGCGCACCTGGCCACCTGTGCCAAGTGCAAGGCAGAGGCCGACGCACAGCGCCGACTGAAGAACGTCTTCGCGGAGGCGGCACCGCCGCCGCCCTCGGAGAGCTTCCTGGCCCGTCTCCAAGGGCTTCCCGCGGGAGACGACACGGACGACGGTGACGACTCGCCGTTCGGCGGGTCGGCGTTCGGCGGCGGGCTCGCCGGAAGATCCGGCGCCGCCGGGGTCTTCGGTCTGAAGCGCGGCGAGCGCTTCGAGTTCGACTACCTGCCGGCCCGTTCGCACGCCTCCGTGCTTCCGCCCTCCTCGGCGAACCGTGGCTTCCGCATCCATGACGTCAGCCGCCACGAGGCCGAGCGGTCCGCCTCGCGCGGGCTGCGGTTCGCGTTCGTCGCCGCCGGGGCGGTGTCCCTGGCCGCGATCGCGCTGGGCGGGGTCACCACGGTGACGCCGACCGACACGGCCGTGGACGCGCGCGGCGGCTCCGGCGGCAGCAATGTGACGCCGGCCCGCACACAGGGCACGGGAGCCGCCACGGCACCCGAGAACCAGCGTCGCCGTGGGCTCGGCCCGCTGCTCGCACAGAGCCAGGGCTCGCTCGGTGACAACCCGGTCGCCCGGACCGAGATCTCGGCACCGCTGCTGCCCGGGGCGCCGACGCCCGCGGTCGGCCAGGTACAGGAGGGCGTCCACTCGCTGGCCGCGCCCGTGATGGCCGGCGCGGCCGCCATGTCCCCTCTGATACGTCCGCTCAGCGCGACCCCACCGCTCTCCCTCACCACGTGGTCCACCAACCCGGACCTCCTCGCCACCCCCGGCCTCCTCGCCGCACCCGTCCCCGACTCGACCTCGGCGTCTTCCTCCCCCACTCCCCGCTGACCGGCCTCTGCGCGGCGGCTCGGGAACCTGGTTGAATCCAGGGGAGTCGGCCAGGGGAGCCGACGCACCGCGGCCACCGCGTGGCCTGCCCGGCGGATCGTGCCGCAGCGAAGCGAACTGTGCCTGACAGGTGCAGGCGAGCGGGGGTACGTTCGGCGCGTGGGCCTGCGAGGCGGGGCCCGAGCTGTGGGGAGAGCATGAACGAGGGGAAGCCCACGAAGGCGAAGTGGTGGAGCCGTCCTCGACCGCAGGTCCTTCCGGACCCGGCGGAGCCGGTTGAGACGTCGGGTGGGACGGAGCCGGGGGTGCCGGTTGAGACGTCGGGTGGGACAGGGACGCCGGTGCCGACAGAGGCGCCCGGTCCGGTGGTGGACGCGGTGCCGGATGAAGTGCGGCTCGCTGCGCGCGGTCACGATTCCGACGGTGACTTCGAACTCAGGGCCCCGGCCCCGGAGAACGCGCCTGACACAGCGGGCGACTATGAACTGAGAGTCCCGGACGCCGTGCCCGGCACCGGGGGCGACTTCGAACTGGCGCGGCCCAGTGGGGTGCCTGCGGCGCCGGAGGGGGAAGCAGCCGTGGTCGGGCCTGCCGTCGATCACGTGACCGCACCTGGGGTCGTCGAACACGTCCCCGTGTCGGTGACAGACCCTGCTGCCGAGCCGGACGCCGGGGCGGCCCCTCCCGCCACACAGGCCTCCGAGCAGCCCGCTGGACTTCCCGCCGAGCGGCCCGCCGCGCCAGTCGTCGAACGCCCCCGGCCCCTGCACGACCCCGACCCCTACAGCACCCCGCCCTACGGCGAGCCGGGTCCCTGGGCACCCGCTCCGCCCGTCCAGCACCCGGCGACGACGCCCACCCACGGCACGTCGGCACCGCCGCCTCCCGCCTCCGGCCCGCGGGCCCAGGCCCCGGCTGCCGGCCCGCACGCCATGTCCTCGGCCTCCGGCCCGCGCCCTTCGGCTCCGGTGTCCGGCGCGCACGCCCAGGACCAGGCCCCCGGCCCGCATGCTCCGGCCCTCGGCGCGCCTGTCCCGATCCCCGGCGCCCCCCTCCCGGCCGCTGCGGCGCACGGCTTGGCGGCCCCCATACCGGCC
>NZ_LGDG01000101.1 GCF_001279775.1 Streptomyces sp. MMG1533
GCGGTGGCAAGAGCATCAACGTGCTGATGGTCGGCAATCCGCAGATGGAGGACATCGCGAAGCTGACCAAGGACAACTTCACCAAGGACACCGGGATCAAGGTCAACTTCACGATCCTTCCCGAGAACGAGCTGCGCGACAAAGTCACCCAGGACATCGCCACCCAGGCCGGCCAGTACGACGTAGCCACCATCGGCGCCTACGAGGTGCCCATCTGGGAGAAGAACGGCTGGCTGCACGATCTCGGCTCCTACGCCGACAAGGACACAAGCTTCGACAAGGCCGACCTGCTCAAGCCGATGGTGCAGTCACTGTCCGGCTCCGACGGCAAGCTCTACGCCCTGCCGTTCTACGGCGAGTCCTCGATGCTCATGTACAACAAGTCCGTCATGAAGGCCAAGGGCATCACGGTGCCCGAGCACCCGACCTGGCAGCAGATCGCCGACATCGCGGCCAAGGTCGACGGCGCCGAGCCCGGCATGAAGGGCATCTGCCTGCGCGGTCTGGCCGGCTGGGGCGAACTCGGTGCGCCGCTGACGTCCATGGTCAACACCTTCGGCGGCACCTGGTTCACCAAGGACTGGAAGGCGCAGGTCAACAGCGGCGGCTTCAAGGAGGCCACCGACTTCTACGTCAAGCTGGTCAAGGAGCACGGCGAGTCGGGCGCCCCGCAGGCTGGGTTCACCGAGTGCCTGAACGCGCTGAGCCAGAAGAAGGTCGCGATGTGGTACGACGCGACCAGCGCCGCCGGCTCACTGGAAGACCCCGCCTCCAGCAAGATCGCCGGCGATGTCGGCTACGCCTACGCGCCGACCGTCAAGACCGACAGCAGCGGCTGGCTGTGGGCCTGGTCGTGGGCCATGCCCAAGACCACCAAGAACGCGGATGCCGCCTCCAAGTTCATGCTGTGGGCCTCCAGCAAGAAGTACGAGAGCCTCGTCGGCAACAAGCTCGGCTGGGCGCGTGTCCCGGCCGGCAAGCGGGCCAGCACCTACGCCCTGCCCGAGTACCAGAAGGCCGCCGCCTCCTTCGGTGACATCACCCTGAAGTCCATCGAGGGCGCCGACCCGGCCAACCCCGGCATCCAGCCCCGCCCGACCGTGGGCATCCAATACGTGGCCATCCCCGAGTTCCAGGACCTGGGAACCAAGGTCACCCAGGAGATCTCCGCCGCCATCGCCGGCAAGACCACCGTCGACAAGGCACTCGACGACGGCCAAAAGCTCGCCGAGGAAGTCGCCAAGAACTACCAGAAGTGACCTGCAGTGCCCGGCCGGCCCCGGTGCCGGCCGGGCACGCTTCCCGACCCCGGCCGTCACCGGC
>NZ_LGDG01000102.1 GCF_001279775.1 Streptomyces sp. MMG1533
CTTCCGTTCTAGTGGTCGTTGCAACACACCAGCTCAGGGGACGCGATGGACTTCAAGATCCGGGAGGTCCGGACAGCTCAGGGACCCAGAGCCCTGCTGCGTGAGCGGGAGGCATACTTCCAGCTCATGCAGAAGGGCCTGAGCAACGGAGAGGCGTGCCGGCTCGTCGGCATCAACGACCGGACCGGACAGCGCTGGCGCAATGGCCGCAGCGCCGACCGCAGACAGAACGCGGCACCGCCGGTGAAGACTGCGGTGCCGCGTTCTGCCCCGTCCCGTTACCTGCGCGAGGACGACCGGATCCACATCGCCGACCGGCTGCGGGAGAAGGCCTCGATCCGGCAGATAGCCGCCGAGCTGGACCGCAGCCCGTCCACCATCAGCCGTGAGATCCGCCGCAATCGCACCAACGGCACCCGCGGCCAATGGCACTACCGCCCTCATGCGGCCCAGGCCCGGGCGGACGCCCGCCTGCCTCGCCCGAAGCCGGGAAAGATCACCCAGAATCCCGAGCTGAAGGTCTTCATCCAGGACCGTCTGAGTCTTCGGTGGAGCCCGGAGCAGATCTGCCAGGCTCTGCGCACGCAGTTTCCCGACCGGCCGGAGATGCATGTGGTTCACGAGACGGTCTATCAGGCCCTCTACGTCCAGGGCCGCGGCGAACTGCGCCGTGAGCTGGCCCGGGGCCTGAGGACCGGTCGAGTCCGGCGCACGCCCCGCCGACAGGCCCAGCAGCGCCAGCCCCGCTTCCGCCACCCCATGGTGATGATCAGCGACCGGCCAGCCGAAGCCGCCGACCGCGCGGTGCCCGGTCACTGGGAGGGCGACCTGATCATCGGCAAGGACGGCGGCTCCGCCATCGGCACTCTCGTCGAACGCTCGACTCGCTACGTGATGCTCCTGCACCTGCCAGACGGCCGCACGACCGAACTGGTCCGCGACGCCCTGGTGGAGACCGTCCAGACGCTGCCTGCCCACCTGAAGCGATCCCTGACCTGGGACCAGGGCAGCGAGATGGGCCGCCACCGGGAGTTCACCGTCGCCACCGACATCCCGGTCTACTTCTGCGACCCGGCCAGCCCCTGGCAACGCGGCTCGAACGAAAACACCAACGGCCTGCTCCGGCAGTACTTCCCCAAAGGCACCGACCTGTCCGTCCACAGCCGCGAACACCTCGAGGCAGTCGCCGCCGAGCTCAATGGCCGTCCACGCAAAACGCTCGGCTGGGAAACCCCAGCCGAGCGCCTGCATAAACTGCTCGCGGCCTGATCAACACGACCACGTGTTGCAACGACCCCTAGAAAGCGCC
>NZ_LGDG01000103.1 GCF_001279775.1 Streptomyces sp. MMG1533
GGTCTGACTGCCGACGCAGTTCCACTGCTGGACGAGGGCCTTGTTGGCAGTGCTCATGTTGACGACGTCGAGGCACATGCCGCTCTTGGTGACGGCCAGAGTGTACGTACCGCCGGCGCTCGGCGTGGCGGCCTGCGCGGGGCCCGCGGAAGCACCGATCACCAGGATCGGCACCGCCAGGACGAACGCGACCATCGCATGCAGAAGGCGGCGATGTGTCTTCAAGGTGCGTGTGCGTACGCGGCTCTGTCGCACGGGGATGCTCCTTCCGGAGGTCGGATGGTGGCCGTCGCTCACAACGGATTCCACCCATCGGAACCTGCGAGGTACTTCTGCGGGGTGTAGTCGGCCGCCGCGGAGTCGCTGAGCTGTGGCCGGTTGCTGTTGACCGTGGCTCCGGCACCGGTGTTCTTGTATTCGCTGAACCGCGCGTTCTGCCAGGAGTTGGAGGACATGTCCGTCCACGGCTGGGCGGTGGCCATGGCGGCGCTGAGTGTCGATTCCCGGTAGAGCACCTGCGCGTCCGGGTACCAGGGACGGCCCAGCTGGGTGGTGTTGTTGGTCGCGCCTGTGATGTTCGAGCGGTAGAAGAGGAAGCCGTACTTCTTCGAGATGTCCGTGCTGGCCGCGGTGATCGGGCCGCCGGTCGTCCGCTTCTCGTAGATGTCGCAGTCGTTGAAGACGATGGTGCCGGCGCCGAAGATGAAGTCGACCGTGCCCTCCACGTAGGAGTTCACCACGTAGGCCCGTGCCCCGGTGTTGACCAGGAAGGTGTCCTGGTCGCCCAGCAACCGGACGTTGTTGAACACGGAGCGGTCCGCGTTGAGGTTCAGTGCCACGGCCTGCTGACCCGACGTGGTCGTGCTTTCGTCGAAGTCGTTGGACACGGTCAGGTTGGTGGCCGTGAAGTCGTGTCCGTTGACGAACATGGTGGCGCTGCCCGAGGTGCCGTAGCCGCCGGCGCTGTGGTTGTTGACGATCACCGTCGCCGCGGACGAGGAACCCAGACCCTTCAGGGTGATGTAGGGCTTGTTGCTCGGGATCGTCACGATCTCGCGGTAGGTCCCGGGCGCGACGGTGATGACGACGGGCTGTGTGTTGCCCGAGGGCACCGCGTCCACGGCGGCCTGGACGGTCGTGTAGGTCCCCGACCCGTCGGCGGCCACCGTCGGCTTGCTGCCGATCAGCGTGAACGCCCACTGCTTGTTGGTGTTGGCGGTGCAGGTTTCCTGGATGACCGGGTTGCCCGCGGTGGTGCTCGCGTTGAGGTCGCTGAGGCACAGACCGCTGCTGACGCTCA
>NZ_LGDG01000104.1 GCF_001279775.1 Streptomyces sp. MMG1533
GCCGTTCTTGACCTCCTCCCCCTCGTTAACGAGGGGGATTCCTACGGCTCGCGCCGTGGGGTTTTCTGCTTCATCGCCGACCGCCTGCCCGGAGAACTCCGTTGAGGTCTTACACCGGCTCCACAGACTGTCAGGGCCAGCCCGGCCCCCAGGAGGTTCTGCGCCGCGTTCACGTCCCGGTCGTGGGTCGTGCCGCAGTCGCACGTCCACGTACGGACGCTGAGTGGCATCTTGTCTTGCAAGGCGCCACAGGCGGAGCACAGCTTCGAGGAGGGGAACCACCGGTCCACGGCGATCACCTCACGTCCGTACCAGGCGGCCTTGTACTCCAGCATGCTCCGGAATTCCGACCATGCCGCATCCGAGATGGCGCGGGCCAGGCTCCGGTTCCTGACCATGTTGCGCACGGTCAGGTCCTCGATCACGAGCATTTGGTTTTCGCGCACGAGCTTCGAGGTGAGTTTGTGGAGACCGTCCCGGCGACGGTCGGTGATGCGGGCGTGGATGCGGGCGACCTTGCGCCGGGCCCTGGCCCGGTTCGCGCCCTCCCCCTTGGCCTTGCGGGCGAGTTCCCGCTGGGCCTTCGCGAGCCGGGCGCGGTCGCGGCGCTCGTGCCGGGGGCTGGCGATCTTTTCTCCGGTGGACAGCGTCAGAAGGTGGTCCAGGCCGACATCGATACCGACCGCCGTATCGGTGGCGGGCAGCGGCTTGACGCTGGGGTCCTCGCACAGCAGGGAGACGAACCATCGTCCCGCCGCGTCCTGCGAGACGGTCACCGTCGACGGGCTCGCGCCCTCCGGCAGCGCACGCGACCACGCGATGTCGAGCGGCTCGCTCATCTTCGCGAGCGTGAGCTGTCCGTCCCGGAACCGGAAGCCGCTGGTGGTGTACTCGGCGGACTTCCGCGACTTCTTCCGCGACTTGAAGCGCGGGTACTTCGCCCGCTTGCCGAAGAAGTTGGTGAAGGCGACTTGCAGGTGCCGCAGCGTCTGCTGCAACGGCACCGACGACACGTCATTGAGGTAGGCCAGCTCTTCGGTCTTCTTCCAGGCCGTCAGCATCGCGGAGGTCTGGTTGTAGTTCACCCGCTCCTGCCGCGTCCACGCCTGGGTACGGGCCGCGAGCGCCATGTTGTAGACCTTGCGCACGCATCCGAACGTGCGCGACAGCTCCGCTGCCTGCGCATCGGTCGGATAGAAGCGGTACTTGAACGCCCGCTTCACATGGTTCGCACTCACACTCACAAACTAGTGCAGCCACAGGTAAAGATCGAATCTGCC
>NZ_LGDG01000105.1 GCF_001279775.1 Streptomyces sp. MMG1533
TCGAGTGGACCGAGTTGGACCAGCGGGCCGTCGACACCGCCCGCGTCCTGGCCGCCGATGCCGTACAGAGGGTCGGCAACGGCCATCCCGGTACGGCGATGAGCCTGGCGCCTGCCGCGTACACCCTCTTCCAGAAGGTGATGCGGCATGACCCGGCGGACCCGGACTGGGTCGGCCGCGACCGCTTCGTGCTGTCCGCGGGCCACTCGTCCCTGACCCTCTACACCCAGCTGTACCTGGCCGGTTTCGGTCTGGAGCTGGACGATTTGAAGGCGTTCAGGACGTGGGGTTCCAAGACCCCCGGTCACCCCGAGTACGGCCACACCACGGGTGTGGAGACCACGACCGGCCCGCTGGGGCAGGGTGTCGCCAACGCGGTGGGCATGGCGATGGCCGCCCGCTACGAGCGCGGTCTGTTCGACCCGGACGCGCCGCAGGGCGAGTCTCCCTTCGACCACTTCGTCTTCGCGATCGCCGGTGACGGGTGTCTGCAGGAGGGCATTTCCGCGGAGGCGTCCTCGCTGGCCGGCCACCAGAAGCTGGGCAACCTCATCCTGTTGTGGGACGACAACCACATCTCGATCGAGGGCGACACGGAGACGGCGGTTTCCGAGGACACCGCCCAGCGGTATGAGGCGTACGGCTGGCATGTGCAGCGGGTGGCCCCGAAGCCGGACGGCGATCTGGACCCGCATGCCATCTACAACGCCGTCGAGGCCGCCAGGCAGGTGACGGACAGGCCGTCGTTCATCGCGATGCGCTCGATCATCGCCTGGCCGGCGCCGAACGCGCAGAACACCGAGGCCGCGCACGGCTCGGCTTTGGGTGATGACGAGGTCGCGGCGACCAAGCGGGTGCTGGGCTTCGACCCGGAGAAGTCCTTCGAGGTCGCCGACGAGGTCCTGAGCCACACCCGGGCGCTGGGTGAGCGGGGCCGTCAGGCCAGGGCCGAGTGGGAGAAGTCCTTCCAGGAGTGGCGCAACAGCAACGCGGAGCGCGCCGCCGAGTTCGACCGCATCGCGGCGGGTGAGCTGCCCGCCGGCTGGGAGGAGAAGATCCCGGTCTTCGAGCACGGCAAGGGCATCGCCACCCGTGCGGCGTCCGGCAAGGTGCTGCAGGCGCTCGGCGCGGTGATCCCGGAGCTGTGGGGCGGTTCGGCCGACCTGGCCGGTTCGAACAACACGACGATCGACAAGACGNNNTTCGGTATCCGTGAGCATTCGATGGCCGCGGAGATGAACGGCATCGCGCTGCACGGCAACACCCGTATCTACGGCGGCACGTTCCTGGTCTTCTCGGACTACATGCGCAACGCGGTGCGGTTGTCGGCGTTGATGCATCTGCCGGTGACGTATGTGTGGACGCACGACTCGATCGGTCTGGGTGAGGACGGGCCCACGCACCAGCCGATCGAGCATCTGGCGTCGCTGCGGGCGATTCCGGGCCTGAACGTGGTCCGCCCGGCGGACGCGAACGAGACGGCGATCGCCTGGCGGGAGATCCTGCGCCGTTACACGAAGGTGTTCGGCAAGGGCGCCCCGCACGGTCTGGCGCTGACCCGTCAGGGCGTGCCGACGTACGAGCCCAACGAGGACGCGGCCAAGGGCGGTTACGTGTTGTTCGAGGCGTCCTCGGGGACGCCCGAGGTGGTCTTGATCGCGACGGGTTCGGAGGTGCACGTGGCCGTGGAGGCGCGTGAGCAGCTCGAGGCCGGCGGGGTGGCGACGCGGGTGGTGTCCATGCCGTCCGTGGAGTGGTTCGAGGAGCAGGACCAGGGGTACCGGGACAGCGTCCTGCCGCCGGCGGTCAAGGCGCGTGTCGCGGTCGAGGCCGGTATCGGGCTGACCTGGCACAAGTACGTGGGCGACGCCGGTCGCATCGTTTCCCTGGAGCACTTCGGTGCTTCGGCCGACGGCAAGGTGCTCTTCCGCGAGTTCGGCTTCACCGCCGAGAACGTGGCCGCCAAGGCCCG
>NZ_LGDG01000106.1 GCF_001279775.1 Streptomyces sp. MMG1533
CCCCCGCCCCCCGCGGGGGCCCCCCCCCAAACGCCCGGGTTCCCCCCGCCCCCCCGGGGCCGGCCCCCCCCCCACGAAAGGCCGGACCCCCGCCACGCCGGACTGCGCACCCCACCGCCCCCACCCCGCCGCAGTACCGGCCAGCCGCTCGACCGCCCTACGTCACGCCCCGCTCCCCCACTAGTCGCACGCCCACCCGCGACTGTGCCGGGGTTAACACCTCACGCGAGCAGCCCGGCAATCGCACCCGGTATCACCCCACTTGACCCTTTATACCCCCCGATCCCCGTCCCCCATTGACCCCGCATCGTCCCCGATGCAACCATTCTCCCCCGTACGGAAGTTGGCGTAGACCCCGCAGTAACATGCCAACCCCGGACCCGAAACGCACTAGCGTGCGGTGCCGCAACAGGAGGCACCATGCGACCGCGACCCCCCATCAACGGCAGAGGCATCTTCACCGGCACCGGTCTCATCATCGTCGGCCTGACGGCGACCCTCGTGGCGCTGATCTTCCCGATCTGGTCGTACTCCGACCGTTCCGGGACCGGCCTGGACGTGCTGAACGCGCAGACCGTGTCGACGAAGTACGGGCCGCTGTCCGCTCTCGACCGCGAGTTCGTCACCAAGGTCCGGCTGGCCGGCCTGTGGGAGCTGCCCGCGGGCCAGCAGGCGCAGCAGAAGGGCACCACGCAGGCCGTGAAGACGGCGGGCGGGCACCTGATCGAGGGCCACACCTTCCTGGACGAGCGAGTCCGTGACGTCGCGTCCAAGCTCGGCCTCGAACTGCCCAACGAGCCCACCGAGCAGCAGAAGCAGTGGCTCGCGACGCTGACCTCGGCACAGGGCGTGGAGTACGACCGGGACTTCGCCAACATCCTGCGACTGGCCCACGGCAAGGTGTTCTCGGTCGTCGCCCAGGTACGTGCCAGTACCCGCAACTCCCTGGTCCGCGCCCTGGCCGACGACGCGAACACCACCGTGCTGGACCACATCAAGGTCCTGGAGGCCACCGGGTACGTCGACTTCGACGCCCTGGCCCAGGACATGGCCGCCGGCTCCACTCCCCCGATCACCCACTCCCCGGCCCCCCCCCCCCCCCCGGCGGGGCCCCGCCCCCCGGGCCCCCGGGACCCCCCCCGCCCCCCCCACCCCCCCCCCCC
>NZ_LGDG01000107.1 GCF_001279775.1 Streptomyces sp. MMG1533
CTAGTCTTCTGAGTCAAGAATTCCATTCAGATGTGTAGGCTTGCTCCATGGCACGGACGGGGCGGCCGAAGGCCGAGTTGACGCTGTCGGACGAAGAACGGGCCGCACTCGAGGGGTGGGTGCGGCGACGTTCCACGCCGCAGGCATGGGCATTGCGGTGTCGGATCATCCTGGCCTGCGCCGAAGGTGCGTCCAACAAGGACGTGGCTGCTGAACTCGGCTCCACACCTCATGCGGTGGGCCGCTGGCGGGCCCGGTTCGTGCAGTACCGGATCGCCGGTCTCGGGGACATGCCACGTCCGGGCGGCCCCAGGACGGTGACGGACGAGCAGGTCGCCGCGGTGATCGCCAGGACACTGGAATCCACTCCGAAGAACGCGACGCACTGGTCGACGCGGTCGATGGCCAAAGAGATGGGCCTCTCACAGTCGTCCGTGTCACGGATCTGGCGGGCGTTCGGCCTGCAGCCGCACCGGTCGGAGACCTTCAAGCTGTCGACCGATCCGTACTTCGTCGAGAAGGTCCACGATGTCGTCGGCCTCTACCTGGACCCGCCCGAGCGGGCCTTGGTGTTCTGTGTCGACGAGAAGTCGCAGATCCAGGCTCTGGACCGGTCCCAGCCGGTGCTGCCGATGATGCCCGGGGTTCCCGAGCGGGCGACGCATGACTACGTCCGGGCCGGCACCACCACCCTGTTCGCGGCTCTTGAGGTCGCCACCGGCAAAGTGATCGGCTCCCTGCACCGCCGGCATCGGGCCGAGGAGTTCAAGAAGTTCTTGACCAAGCTCGACAAAGAGGTGCCTGCCGGCCTGGATGTCCACCTCGTCTGCGACAACTACGCCACCCACAAGACCCCCGCCATCAAGAAGTGGCTGCTGGCCCACCCCCGCTTCCACCTGCACTTCACGCCTACCGGCTCGTCCTGGCTGAACCTCGTCGAGCGATGGTTCGCCGAGCTGACCAACAAGCAGATACGGCGAGGCGTCCACAAATCCGTCCAGGCGCTGGAGAAGGACATCCGCAGCTGGATTGCCGCCTGGAACACCGACCCGAAGCCCTACGTCTGGACGAAGACCGCAGACGAGATCCTCGAACGCCTCGCCAGTTATCTGAACAGAATTCCCGACTCAGAAGACTAG
>NZ_LGDG01000108.1 GCF_001279775.1 Streptomyces sp. MMG1533
TCAAGTGTGGTGGCGCCGATGGTCTGGAGCTCACCGCGGGCCAGCATCGGCTTCAGGATCGAGGCCGCGTCGATGGCGCCCTCGGCGGCACCCGCACCGACCAGCGTGTGCAGCTCGTCGATGAACAGGATGATGTCGCCACGGGTGCGGATCTCCTTGAGGACCTTCTTCAGCCGCTCCTCGAAGTCACCGCGGTAACGGGAGCCGGCGACCAGCGCACCGAGGTCCAGGGTGTAGAGGTGCTTGTCCTTGAGGGTCTCGGGCACCTCACCCTTGACGATGGCCTGAGCCAGACCCTCGACGACGGCGGTCTTGCCGACACCGGGCTCACCGATCAGAACCGGGTTGTTCTTCGTGCGGCGGGACAGCACCTGCATGACCCGCTCGATCTCCTTCTCGCGCCCGATGACCGGGTCGAGCTTGGACTCACGAGCAGCCTGGGTGAGGTTACGGCCGAACTGGTCAAGGACCAGGGACGTCGAGGGCGTGCCCTCGGCAGGCCCGCCGGCGGCGGCGGTCTCCTTGCCCTGGTAACCGGAGAGCAACTGGATGACCTGCTGCCGCACCCGGTTGAGATCAGCGCCCAGCTTGACCAGGACCTGGGCGGCCACGCCCTCGCCCTCACGGATCAGGCCGAGCAGGATGTGCTCCGTGCCGATGTAGTTGTGACCCAGCTGAAGGGCCTCCCGGAGCGACAGCTCCAGGACCTTCTTGGCACGGGGAGTGAAGGGGATGTGCCCGGACGGGGCCTGCTGGCCCTGCCCGATGATCTCCTCCACCTGCTGGCGGACCGCCTCGAGCGAAATCCCGAGGCTCTCAAGGGCCTTGGCGGCGACACCCTCACCCTCATGGATCAGGCCCAGGAGGATGTGCTCGGTGCCGATGTAGTTGTGGTTGAGCATCCGGGCTTCTTCCTGAGCCAGGACGACAACCCGCCGCGCGCGGTCGGTGAACCTCTCGAACATCGTTAATCGCTCCTCA
>NZ_LGDG01000109.1 GCF_001279775.1 Streptomyces sp. MMG1533
ACACCGCCGGTGACGTACATGTGGTGGGCCCACACCGTCACGGACAGGCCCGCGATGGAGATGGTCGCCGCGATCAGGCCCATGTAGCCGAACATCGGCTTCCGCGAGAACACCGGGATCACTTCGGAGATGATCCCGAAGAACGGCAGCGCGATGATGTACACCTCTGGATGGCCGAAGAACCAGAAGAGGTGTTGCCACAGTAGAGCGCCGCCGTTGGCGGAGTCGAAGACGTGGGCGCCGAACTTGCGGTCCGCCTCCAGGGCGAACAGCGCGGCCGCCAGCACCGGGAAGGCGAGCAGGACCAGCACACCGGTCAGCAGCACGTTCCACACGAAGATCGGCATGCGGAACATGGTCATGCCGGGTGCGCGCATGCAGATGATGGTGGTGATGAAGTTGACCGAGCCGAGGATGGTGCCGAAGCCGGAGAAGGCCAGGCCCATGATCCACATGTCGGCGCCGATGCCCGGCGAGCGGACCGCGTCCGACAGCGGGCTGTAGGCGAACCAGCCGAAGTCGGCCGCGCCCTGCGGGGTGAGGAAGCCGCCGACCGCGATGAGCGAGCCGAACAGGTACAGCCAGTAGGCGAACATGTTCAGCCGCGGGAACGCCACGTCGGGGGCGCCGATCTGCAGCGGCATGATCCAGTTCGCGAAGCCGGCGAACAGCGGCGTCGCGAACATCAGCAGCATGATCGTGCCGTGCATCGTGAACGCCTGGTTGAACTGCTCGTTCGACATGATCTGCAGGCCCGGACGGGCCAGCTCGGCGCGCATCAACAGCGCCATCACGCCACCGATGCAGAAGAACGCGAACGACGTGACCAGGTACAGCGTGCCGATCGTCTTGTGGTCAGTGGT
>NZ_LGDG01000110.1 GCF_001279775.1 Streptomyces sp. MMG1533
ATGGAGGACGAGCTCCACAAGCGGGTCATCGGCCAGGTGGATGCCGTCAAGGCGTTGTCGAAGGCGATCCGTCGTACGCGTGCGGGTCTGAAGGACCCGAAGCGTCCCGGTGGTTCGTTCATCTTCGCGGGCCCGTCCGGTGTCGGTAAGACGGAACTGTCCAAGGCGCTCGCCGAGTTCCTCTTCGGTGACGAGGACGCGCTGATCTCCCTCGACATGTCGGAGTTCGGTGAGAAGCACACGGTGTCGCGTCTGTTCGGTTCCCCGCCCGGATACGTGGGCTACGAAGAGGGCGGCCAGCTGACCGAGAAGGTCCGCCGCAAGCCGTTCTCCGTCGTCCTCTTCGACGAGGTGGAGAAGGCCCACCCGGACATCTTCAACTCGCTGCTGCAGATCCTGGAGGACGGTCGTCTGACCGACTCCCAGGGCCGGGTCGTGGACTTCAAGAACACGGTCATCATCATGACGACCAACCTCGGCACCCGGGACATCTCCAAGGGCTTCAACCTGGGCTTCGCGGCCTCGGGTGACAAGAAGACCAACTACGAGCGCATGAAGAACAAGGTCTCGGACGAGCTCAAGCAGCACTTCCGCCCCGAGTTCCTCAACCGCGTCGACGACGTGGTCGTCTTCCCGCAGCTGACCCAGGACGACATCCTCGCGATCGTCGACCTGATGATCGGCAAGGTGGACGAGCGCCTCAAGGACCGGGACATGGGCATCGAGCTCTCCCAGCCCGCCAAGGAACTACTGGCGGAGAAGGGATACGACCCCGTGCTCGGCGCGCGGCCGCTGCGCCGCACCATCCAGCGCGAGATCGAGGAC
>NZ_LGDG01000111.1 GCF_001279775.1 Streptomyces sp. MMG1533
AAACGGGGGAACGGGGGAGCAAGAGGAGACGCCGGTTCGAGGTGGCCCGCGGGGGACGCGGCCACCTCGGACCGGCGCTTTCGTGCGTCTGCGACAGCGGTGCTGCGACAGCGGTGCTGCGGAGCGGAAGCAGTGTTGCGGAAGCAGTGTTTGCGGTGGCAGTGGTGGGGCAGCCGCGTTCAGCCGCGCCCGCTGACCCGCCCCTGAAGCAGCCGGGACAGCGCCGAGTGCACGTCGTCCAGGGAGCGCTCCGGCTGGAAGGCCTGCCAGTCCAGGGCGGCCACCAGGACCATGCCGACCAGCGCGGCCGCGGTCAGCTGGATGTCGATCTCGTCGCTGAACTCGCCGTTCTCCACGCCCTCGCGCAGCACGCCCTCGACGACCGCGACGGCCTCCTGCCGGACCACCATCAGCGTGGACTGCCAGGCCCGGTTGGTGCGCCACAGCTCCGCCACGTACAGCTGGGTGAAGGACGGATAGGTCTGGATGAAGACAAGCCCCGCGCGGATCATCGCGTCCAGGGCGTCCACCCTGCTGCCGCCCTGGAGCGCCGTCCGCTCGGCCGCCTCCCGGAGGGAGGCGGTGAGGAGTCGTACCCCGTGCCGCAGCAGTTCCTCGAAGAGGACGGACTTGCTCGCGAAGTTGTAGTAGACCGTGCCCTTCGCGACCCCGGCCCGCTCGGCGATCTCGTCCACGGTGGTGGCCGAGAAGCCCTGCTCGGCGATGAGCGTGACGGCCGCCTCGTAGAGCTTCTGCCGAGTGGCCTCGCGGCGTGTGCTGACACCCGGCGTGGCGCTGCTGCTTTCCATGGTCCTGATTGTCACAGGAGTGCTCCCCCTCGGAGTCACGGAAGGAGTCACCGCAGGGCTCACAGGGTCAGCTCCGGGTGCAGTCGGTCGAGCGTCCACACCTGCCGGCGGCGGGCCGACGCGGCGGTCAGGGCCAGGGCGCCCGCGGTGAAGGCCGCCAGCACGGCGCACGCCTCCCACACGGGGCCCAGGCCACCCCCGGTGATGAGCCTCCGGAGGGCATCGACGACGTAACTCATCGGCAGGAAGGGGTGCAGCGCGTTGAAGAACCCGGGGCTGGTCTGCACGGGGTATGTGCCGCCCGCGGAGGTCAGCTGGAGCATCAGCAGGGCGAGGACGAGGATCCGGCCCGCCGCTCCGAAGCGCGCGTTCAGCCACTGCACGATCGCCGCGAAGCACGCCGTCACCAGGAACAGGAAGCCCACCGTCCCGGCCGCCCGCACCATCTCCAGGCCGACCGCCCAGTGCAGCACCGACATCAGGGCGACCGTCTGCAGTACCCCGATCGCCACCACCGGCAGCCAGCCTGCCAGCGCGATCCGCCACGCCGAGGCGCCCGCGGCCAGGGCACGCCGGTTCATCGGAGTGATCAGCATGTAGGCCACCATCGCGCCCACCCACAGGGACAGCGGAATGAAGTACGGGGCGAACCCGGTGCCGTAGTTGGGCGCCTTGTGCATGTCTTTGGAGACGAGTCGGACCGGGTCCGCCATCACCTCGGTGCGCCGGTCGCGGGACTGCTTGTCGTAGTCGGGGATCTGCTCGGCGCCGTCGTGCAGCCCGTCGGAGAGCTCGCCGGAGCCGTCGACGAGCTTGTACATGCCGCCGTTCAGGTCCTCGGCGCCCGTCTTGAGGTCGCCGACGCCCTGGTCCAGATCGGTGGCGCCGGTCTCGGCCGTGCCGACTCCCGTGTGCAGCTGCTTGGCGCCCGCGGCGACCTTCCCGGCGCCCGTGTTCAGCTCATTGATCCTCGACACGGCGTCGTCGAGGTCCTCGGAGAGGTGCGGGGCGCGGTCGGCGAGCGCCCGGGCCTGCTGCTGGAGCGTGCCGAGGTGGTCGTCGAGCTTCTTCAGGTCGCCGTCCTGGTCCGCGACCAGGGTGTTGACGTCGTCGGCGACCTTCGCCACGTCGGCGGCGGCCTGCCTCGCCTTCTTCAGGTCGGCGCAGGCCGCGTCCGGCAGTACGGGGTCCTTGCAGCGCGCCTTGTAGACGGCGTCCAGTGTGTCGGAGGCCGTGTGGGCACCCTTGGCGGCGGTCGGGGCCGTCTTCACCAGCGTGTCCAGGTTGTGCCGGATCGCCACCGCCGAGTCGGCGACGAGCCGGGCCGTGTCGCCGATGGTCTTCTCGTTGTCCTCGAGGAAGGGCCCCACCTTGTCCGCGACCCCGTTGACCTTGTCGGCGAGGGCCTGCGTGCCCTGCGCGACCCGCTTCGAGCCGTCCTCCAGGTCGTCCGCTCCGCTGTCGAGCGTCGTGAGCCCCTTGGACAGCTTGCCGCTGCCCTTCTTGGCGTCCTTCAGGCCGTCGGCGAGGTCCTGGGAACCCTTCTCCGCCTTGCCGATGCCGCCTTCCAGGTCGTCGGCCCCGTCGGCGGCCTTCACCGTCTCGCCGTGGATGTCCGAGAACGAGACGAAGATCCGGTCCAGGAAGGACCGCGACGCCTTGGTGGACGCGGCCGTGCGCACCTCGCTGAACACCGTCCGCGATATCTGCCCGACGATGTAGTTGTTCGCGTCGTTCGTGCGAACCTGGAGCGCGCCCGTCTCGGGGGAGTCGCCCGAGCTGGAGGCGATCCGCCGGCTGAAGTCGGCCGGCATGGTCAGCGACAGGTAGTACGTGCCGTCCTCCACGCCCGCGCGTGCCTCATCGGCGCTCACCTCGTGCCAGTCGAAGACCTCGCTCTCGCGCAGCTCCTTGGTGAGGTCGTCGCCCGCCGCGAGCTTCTTCCCGTCCGCACTCGCCCCCTTGTCGTCGTTCACGAGAGCCACGGGGATGCGGTCCAGGCGGCCGTACGGGTCCCAGAACGACCACAGGTACAGGGCGCCGTACAGCAGCGGCAGCACCAGCAGCGCCACCAGGGCGGCGCGCGGCAGCTTCCCCCTCCCGAAGCGACGCAGCTCAAGCGCGGCCAGTTTCGGCGAGCGCATCGGCCTTCTCCTCCCCTTGGATTTCCTGCGACTGTCGGGCCTGCTGCGGCTGTTGCCTCTCCTGCGCCGGCCGAGTGGAGATCTTCACGGTGTCCTCGGGTGCTTCGCTGCACACCGCCACGACCGTCGTCCCGGCCTCGGCGAGGGACCTGAGAAGCGCCCAGACCTCCGTCCGTTCGGCCTCGGACAGCTTCAGATCGGTGTCGTCGACACCCAGCAGGCCCGGACGCCCGATCAGGGCCAGCGCGACGGACAGCCGCAGCGCCTCCAGACGTTCCAGATCGCGCACGGCGGTCCGCGAGCCCTTCGGCAGGGCCTCCCGGTCGAGACCGGCGGCCGTCAGCGCGGTGTCGATCCGCAGCCTCGCCTCGGTCGCGCGCTCGGACCGCGGCCGCAGCAGGGCGCTCAGCGAGTCCCCGAACCGCCGCTGCAGCAGCGCCCGTTCCCGCAGGTGCTCCCCGACGGTCAGGGCGGGGTCGAGGTCGGTGACCCCGGCGACATTGGCCAGGGCACTGACGTGACGTACCGCCGCCGGATGCTTCGGCAGCGGCGCCCCGCCCACGGCAGCCGTCCCCGCCGTCGCCTTCATCCGCCCGGTGAGGGCGAGCAGCAGGCAGGTACGGCCGGACCCGGACGGCCCCTCGACGGCGATCAGCGAGCCGGGCTCCGCGTCGACGGAGACCCCGCGGAAGGCCCAGCCGCGTGGGCCCGCGAGTCCGAAGCCCTCGGCTGTGACACCAACTGCGCCCACAGTTCCCCCTGTTTTTGAACTGACTGGTCAGTGCAAAAACTAGCCCGAACTCTCGATCGAAGCAAAAGCCCAGGTCAGAACGGATTGTCAGTGGCATACCGCACGATGGGCACATACGGCATCCCGTATCAGGGCGTGCCGTCACACAGACGACAGGAGGTTCGTCATGGCCAGTCACCACGCAGCCGCCGCCCACCGGCGCCGCGCCACCGGCCCTGCCCCCTCACTGACCGGCCCGGCGAGCGACGTGCACCCCGTCCTCCGCCGGACAACCGCCCCACCGGCCGCCCTCGATCTGCTCGCCCAGGCCCGCGCCGGTCTCGACGAGGCCGCGACTCTGGAAACGTCGAACGAGCGCTATGCGACGGCCCACCTGGCCGCCCTGCGCACCGCCGCCGCCGTACTCGCCGCGCGGGGGCGCCCGGAGCCAACATCCCGACGCCGGGCCCGCATCCGGAGCGCCTGGGAAGTGCTCCCCGAGATAGCGCCCGAGCTCGCCGAGTGGAGCGCGCTCTTCGCCTCCGGAGCCCGGCGCCGTGCCCGGGCGGAGGCGGGTATCCAGGGCGCGGCCAGCCGCCGGGACGCCGACGACCTCATACGCGACGTGGCGATGTTCCTGCGCCTCGTCGAGCGCATGCTGGTGCTCCAGCCCGTACTGCCCCAGCCACGCCAGGACGCGGACCGGCCGGAGGACCAGGACACCGCCGACCGCGACTTCCCGGACGCGGGCTGACGGCACCGCCGAGGGGCCCGGTCCGCCGTGTGAGACGGGTCCGGGGGCGCGACACCGCAGTGACCGGCCGGAGCATCCGAGGCAATAGGGTGGGGAGCGCCTGAAGCCTTCCCCCTCCCGCAGCCCGGGGCGGGGAGGCGCCCCGTTCGTGCCGCCGTGCCAGAGGCGGTGCCGCGCCGAGGAGTCAACTGCCGTGCCGGACCCGATGCGCCCCCGCGCCTCTCTCCGTACCGCCGTGGTCTGGGAGGTCCTCCAGGACGCCCTCGACCGCAGGGTCAAGGCCACGGGGCGCCAGGTGCTGGACGTCCTCGACACCGGAGGCGGCAGCGGCAAGTTCGCGGTGCCGGTGGCCCGCCTCGGCCACCGGGTCACCGTCGTCGACCCCAGCCCGAACGCGCTGTTCGCGCTGGAGCGCCGCGCCGCCGAAGCCGGCGTCGCCGACCGAGTGCAGGGCGTCCAGGGCGACGCCCACGGCCTCTTCGACGTGGTCGAGCGCGGTGGCTACGACGTGGTGCTGTGCCACGGCGTCCTGGAGTACGTGGACGACCCCGCCGAGGGTGTCCGCAACGCGGTGGCCGCCCTGCGGTCCGAGGGCGTCCTCAGCCTGCTCGCCGCCGGCCTCGGCGGCGCCGTGCTCGCGCGGGCCCTCGCCGGCCACTTCAAGGAGGCCAAGCAGGCCCTCGACGACCCGAACGGCCGATGGGGCGAGGGCGACCCCGTACCGCGCCGCTTCACCGCCGACCAGCTCGCCGAGCTGGTCGAGGGCGCGGGCCTCACGGTCGGCGCCGTGCACGGCGTGCGGGTCTTCGCCGACCTCGTCCCCGGCGTGCTGGTCGACACCGAACCCGGCGCGGTGGAGGCGCTGCTGAAGCTGGAGGAGGCGGCGGCCGAGCTCCCCGCCTTCCACTCCGTGGCCACACAGCTTCATGTGCTCGGCGAGACGCCGGGGACGATTGAGGGCTGAGTCGCTCGCGTGCTGTGCTGCTGATCAGGGACTTGGGTGCACATGGAGTACGCCACAGGCCCCCCGATCGGGCGCGCTGCGCCGTATGATCGAGGGAGACCGCCCGGCATGACGGGTCGGCTCCTGGGGAATGGAAGCCTCAGCGGGCCGGGACGCTCATGGCGGATTCGGTTGGCTAATTGGCGTAGAGGGGCGGGTTTCACGGGGGCGATTCCCTGCCTATCCTGAAGGGACCCCCGGGTCGCCCCGGCGACTGCACGATGAGGAGGACTCCGTGCCGCTCTCGGAGCACGAGCAGCGAATGCTCGAGCAGATGGAGCGAGCGCTGTACGCCGAAGATCCCAAGTTCGCGACAGCGCTTGAGGGAAGCGGGCTGCGTACGTACACCCGGCGACGGGTCTACCAGGCGGTCGCTGGCTTCCTCGTGGGTATCGCGCTCCTCATGGCCGGTATGGTCGCCAAGCAGGTCTGGCTCAGCGTGGTGGGCTTCCTGGTCATGCTGGGTTGTGCGGTGCTCGCGGTGACCGGCTGGCGCAAGGCCCCCAAGCCGGGCGAGCAGCCTGCCGGCGGCCCGCAGCCCCGCGGTCAGGGACGGCAGCGGCGCTCCATGATGGACCGGATCGAGCAGCGCTGGCAGAAGCGCCGCGACGAACAACAGGGCCATTAGCTAGACGAACAGCTCTCGCCTGTGCGTGAGGGGGTGACCACCACTCGGGTGGTCACCCCCTCACGCACGCCGTCGTCCGGTCGACGTGCAGCCGGCTGCCGCATGACCGACAATCAACTTCCGGCAATCAACGACCGGCAATCAACGACCGGCACGACGGACACCCGGCTGCGGGGACAGAGCGCTGCGGGCCCCGGGTCGTGTCACGACCCGGGGCCCGCAGCGCTCTGTCCCCGCAGCCGGACCGGCCTCAGCCCTGCTGACCCGACGGCCTGCGCAAGTTCGGACGGGCCGCCGCCGCGCGGGACTTGACGCCCATCCACCAGTCCGACACGGCCCAGACCACCCGTGCGGTGGAACGCGGGGCGAGTACCGCACGCAGCTTCGTGCCCCGGCCGACCGTGCCCTGCAGTCCGCCGATCACCTGGCGGACGTCCTCCGCGAGCCCCGCCGTCGGGCGTGGCCGCGGCGCGTAGAGAACCTGCTCCACGGCGTCCGCGACCCGGTGCACCGCGGCCGCGGCCGTCGGGTCGAGATGCCCGAGCCGGACGATCCTCGCGGCCGCCTTGCGCGGGGTCTGCGATTCGTCCGGCAGGATCCCGTGGTCCCACGCCGTGTCGGTCAGCTCCTGCCAGACGGCCAAGGTGTGCGGTGCCACGTCAGCCTCGGAGCGGCCGTGTCCGCCCAGCCGCATGGTCCGGGTGCGCAGCCGCCACAGCATCGGCGCCAAGGGGATCGCCAGGCCGGCGAGGCCGCCGAGGGCCCACAACAGCGCCACCCACCACTTCGGGCCGTCGTCGCCACCGCCCGGCGCGGCCGCCGGGGCCTCGCTCTCGCATGCTTCCAGCTTCTTCTGCTCCGCCGTGCAGCTCTCGCTCGCGGAGGCCGACGTGGAGGGCGCGGTGGACGCCTCCCGGGACGGCTGTGTCACGTCGGGGAGGGTGCTTCCGGACGCGTCCGGCACGGTGTACGAGGGCACCGAACCGCGGTTCGGGGTCGGCTCGAAGCGAGTCCAGCCCACACCCTCGAAGTACAGCTCGGGCCAGGCATGGGCGTCCTTCAGCCCCACCGACACCGAACCGTCCGCCTGCGGGGACCCCGGCGCGAAGCCCACCGCGACCCGGGCCGGTATGCCCAGGGAGCGGGCCATCGCCGCCATCGCGAAGGAGAAGTGGACGCAGAAGCCCTGCTTGTCCTTGAGGAAGCGGGCGATCGCCTGCGAGCCGCTGCCGACGTTCACCTGGGTGTCGTACTCGAAGCCGCCGGTCACGGAGAAGTAGTCCTGGAGCGCGACCGCCTGCTCATAGGGGTTCTTGGCGTCCGCGGTGACCTCGCGGGCAGTCCTGCCCACCACCTCCGGGAGGGAGTCCGGCAGCTCGGTGTACTCGCGTTTTAGGGCCGAGGGCGCCGCCGGTGCCGCGGCGAGCTGTTCCGCCGTCGGGCGCACGTCCAGGCTCTTCACCTCGTACGTCGCACCGCGCGTGGTCTGGCCGTGGTCGCCGACCAGCGTCATGCCCTCGGGTTCGTAGCGCCAATTGCCGCTGATCCGCACGCCGCTGGGCGGGTACGGCATCGGCAGCCAGTTCTGCGCGTAGGTGCGGGACGCCGAGACGGTGGTCTCGATCTCCGCGCGCTTGACGTCCGGGCCGAGGCCGATGGGAGTCGGGAAATCGCCGTCCGGAACGGCGTAGATGGACCGCTTGGACGGCTTCCAGGTAGTGCCGTCGAAGTCGTCCAGCGACACGATCCGCAGGTAGAGGTTCGAGACGTCCGTGTCGTCACCGGTCTTCAGGGACAGGACCTGGCGGTCCTCGTCCACGTTCAGACTGTCCCGCAGGGTCACCAGCGGGTTCACCGCCGAGATCGTGCCGCCGCCTCCGCTGCCGGAGCCCACGCCCGTCCCGGCGGCGTCCAGCAGGCCGCCGTTCATCGCGGGCAGGGCGAGCGGGACCACGAGGGCGACGCCCAGCGCGACCATGCCGATGCGGCGTCCGGTGCGGACCGGTGCCACCGGGCCGCCGGACTCGTCGCCCGGGGTGCGCGGTGCCCCGCCGAAGACACGGCCCCACTGCGAGAGCCGCTCGCGCCCCTCGGCCAGCAACAGCAGCAGATAGCCGGCCGCGGCGACCAGGAACCACAGCCAGTCGGCGCCGCCGTCGGACAGCCCCGCGGCTACGGAGTACAGCGCGAGCAGCGGCAGGCCGGCCGGGGCCGCGCTGCGGAAGGTCACCGCGAGCGTGTCCACCGCCAGCCCGATCACCAGCACGCCGCCGATGATCATCAGCCGGATGCCGTCGGACGACAGCGGGGCCGGGATCGCGTACCGCGCGATGTCGTCGGAGCCCTGCTGCAACAGGTCGGCGAAGCGCACGAAGGTGTCCGGCCCGGGGAACAGCCCGAGGAAGGCCTGCTGCCGGGCGAAGGTGAGAGTCAGCAGCACCAGCGTGGCCAGGGCCTGCGCCGCCACGGTCAGCGGCCGGGCCAGCGGCACCCGCCGGGTCACCGCCCCCACGCCCGTCTGCACCCCGAGCAGGAACGCGGCCTGCAGGATCCAGGTGGCCGGCTCGACCAGCGGCAGCAGGGCGCACGCCGCCATGAGCGTGGCCGCCCACGCACACAGCGCCAGTCGTGCCCGCCCGCTCATGCCGCCCCCTCCCCGCCACCGACCGCACCGATGCCCGCTCGGTCCCGGTCCGCCTGACGCCACAGCTCCTTCAGAGAGGCACCGCGCGGCACGCTCAGCGCCGTCCAGCCCGCCTCGCGCAGCATCCGCAGCCGCTCCCCGCTCCGGTCCGACGGGCCGGGCACCTCGCTCGGTTCCCGCACCCATGTGTCGCTGTCCAGCAGGAAGGCGACCGCTCCGCCGCTGCGCTGCCTCATCTTGGCGACCACCGCGGCCTGTTCCTCGTCGAGGTCGCCGAAGAAGGCCACCAGCAGCCCCTCGTTCCCGCCGCGCAGCACGTCGTACGCCCTCGACAGGCCCGTGCCGTCCGAGTGGTCGATCACCGCGAGGGTGTCCATCATCAGCCCGGCGGCGTCCGCCGACTCCTGGCTCGCGCCCGCGAACCCGTCGGCGCCCTCGCCGGGCACCGAGTTGCCGGTGTCCGTCAACAGCCTTACGGAAAAGCCTCGTTCAAGCATGTGCACCAGGGCGGACGCGGTGCCCGCCACGGCCCACTCGAAGGCCGACTCGGGGCCCGCGCCCTGGAAGGCGAGACCCCGGGTGTCCAGGAGCACCGTGCAGCGGGAGCGCTGGGGCTGCTCCTCGCGGCGCACCATCAGCTCGCCGTAGCGCGCCGTGGAGCGCCAGTGGACGCGGCGCAGGTCGTCGCCGTAGCGGTACCCGCGCGGGATGACGTCGTCCTCGCCGGCCAGGGCGAGCGAGCGCTGCCGCCCGTCGCCGTAGCCCTTCGCCTCGCCGGTCAGCCGCACCGGCGGCAGCGGCTCCACGCGCGGGATCACCGTCAGGGTGTCGTACGTCGAGAAGGACCGGGTCAGCTCGCACATGCCGAACGGGTCGGTCAGGCGCAGCTGCAGCGGGCCCAGCGGATAGCGGCCGCGCAGGTCGGAGCGGACGCGGTAGGACACCTCACGGCGGCCGCCCGGTTCCACCCGGTCGAGCACGAAGCGGGGGCGCGGGCCGAGGACGTACGGCACCCGGTCCTGAAGCATCAGCAGGCCCGTGGGCAGCCGCGAGACGTTGTCCATCCGCAGGTGGACGCGGGCCTCGCTGCCGGCGGGCACGCGCGCGGGGGAGAGCCGGCGGCTGCCGGCCACCCGGTAGCGCGTGCGGTAGAGGACGGTGGCGCAGATCATGGGCAGCACGGCCAGCAGCAGTCCGACGCGCAGCAGGTCGCTCTGCCCGAGGACGTACGCGCAGACGGCCGCGGCGATTCCGGCCGCGAAGAAGGAGCGGCCACGGGTCGTCAGACCGGCCAGGGCCGTGCGCACACCGCCCTTGTCGCCCCGGTCGGCCTCCGCGTGCCCGGCCCCCCCGGTGCTCATCACAGCCTCCGCGGCGGCTGCTGGCCGTAAGCCGTCGCGGAGCGGCCCATGCCGACGCCGCCCTGCTGGGGCGCCGCGGGCACCGGGGTGTGCTGCAGGATCTCCTGCACGACCTGCTCCGCCGTACGGCGGTTCAGCTGGGCCTGGGCGGTGGGCAGCAGCCGGTGTGCCAGCACCGCGACGGCGAGTGCCTGCACGTCGTCCGGCAGTGCGTACTCCCGGCCGCTGAGGGCGGCGGACGCCTTCGCCGCGCGCAGCAGGTGCAGCGTCGCGCGCGGGGAGGCGCCGAGTCTGAGGTCGGGGTGCGTGCGAGTGGCGGCGACCAGGTCCACCGCATACCGCCGGACCGTGTCGGCGACGTGGACGCCGCGGACGGCGTCGATCAGCTTCACCATGTCGTGCGCGTGCGCCACCGGCTGGAGGTCGTCCAGGGGGCTCACCCCGCCGTGGATGTCGAGCATCTGCAGCTCGGCCTCCGCGCTCGGGTAGCCGATGGAGACCCGGGCCATGAAACGGTCGCGCTGGGCCTCCGGCAGCGGGTAGGTGCCCTCCATCTCGACCGGGTTCTGGGTCGCCACCACCATGAAGGGACTGGGCAGCTCGTAGGTCTGCCCGTCGATGGTCACCTGCCGCTCCTCCATGGACTCCAGGAGCGCGGACTGGGTCTTCGGCGAGGCGCGGTTGATCTCGTCGCCGATCACGATCTGCGCGAAGATCGCACCCGGCTTGAACTCGAAGTCCCGGCGCTGCTGGTCCCAGATGGACACACCTGTGATGTCCGAGGGCAACAGGTCGGGAGTGAACTGGATGCGCCGCACCGAACAGTCGATGGAGCGCGCCAACGCCTTGGCCAGCATGGTCTTGCCCACGCCGGGGACGTCTTCGATCAGAAGATGCCCCTCGGCGAGCAGTACGGTCAGCGAAAGCCGTACGACCTCGGGCTTGCCCTCGATCACACCCTCCACGGAACTGCGGACACGCTCCACAGTGGCGGTCAGATCAGTGAGGCTCGCTCGATCGTCATAGGTCGTCACCCGGCCCTCCTCGGCCCGTTCTTTCCGGGCCGACGCGCGCGATGCGTGACCGGCCCACCCCGAAACACGGGCACCACGCGTGAAAAGTTCCGCGCGACGCCACAACCGCATTCTTGCTGCCGTTACCGTTTCGTGTCACTCGCCTGTGGACAACTGCCCGCACTATGTCGGGTCTTACGGTGTTTTGGGCAGTCCAGGGCCGGAAATCAACAGCGAAACGACAGCTGTGGCGGACGGTTACGCGGCGTCTAGGCGGGGTCGATCTCGCGCAGCAGGCCGGTCTTCACGTCGAAGACGAAGCCGCGGACGTCGTCGGTGTGCAGCAGGAAGGGCGAGGTGCGCACCCGCTGCATCGACTGCCGTACGTCCTGGTCGACGTCCCGGAAGGCCTCCACCGCCCAGGCGGGACGCTGCCCGACCTCCATCTCCAGATCGGTGCGGAAGTCCTCGGTGATCGACTCCAGACCGCAGCCGGTGTGATGGATGAGGACGATGCTGCGCGTGCCGAGCTTGCGCTGGCTGATGGTGAGCGAGCGGATCACGTCGTCGGTGACGACACCGCCGGCGTTGCGGATGGTGTGACAGTCGCCCAGCTCCAGGCCGAGCGCGTCGTGCAGGTCGAGACGGGCGTCCATGCAGGCCACCACGGCGACGTGCAACACGGGACGGGCGTCCATCCCTGGGTCGGTGAAGGCGGCTGCGTAGCGCTCGTTCGCTTCGACGAGGCGGTCGGTGACGGTGCCGCCGGTGACTATGGCGGCTTCGGGACCTGCGGGAACCGATGCGGAAGTCGTCATACCCATGACGGTACTGGTCACGTCCGATCCGGGCCCGCTGTGAGAGGGGACAAAGAACGTCAATGAGTCTTGTTGTGAGCTAACCCACACGGGTGGCGCGAGTGCCGCCGGGAGGATGATTCTTCCGGATTCGTCGCTTCGTCCGCACCCGGGTCCGCGACGCGCAGGCCGGTTGATTGACCGCGAGACACCGTGGACTAAAGTGACGCGAAGCGGGAGGCGAGGTCTCCCTGCGGACTGATTTTCCCCGGAGACCCCGGCGATTTTCCGGAGATCTCCCCACGTGCGCGGCGCGTACGTACGGCTCGGCCTCCTCCCGCTCCCGGCCGGCTGACGCTTTCGGCGCCGGCAGGCCTCCCCTTCACGAGCGGGCGGGGACCCGGCGGTGCGTACGACGCCCGTGCCGGACCTGAGAGGGCCAGTTGAGCCAGAGTCGACACGTCCCGGTGATGCTCCAGCGGTGCCTGGACCTGTTGGCCCCCGCTCTGGAGGAGCGGCCCGGAGCGGTCGTCGTCGACTGCACCCTCGGTCTCGGCGGCCACAGCGAGGCCCTGCTGGCGCGGTTCCCTCAGGCCCGGCTCGTCGCTCTCGACCGCGACAAGGAGGCGCTGCGCCTGTCCGGCGAGCGGCTCGCCCCGTACGGGGAGCGCGCCACCCTCGTGCACGCCGTGTACGACGAGCTGCCCGAGGTACTGGACCGGCTCGGCATCGCGCGCGTGGAGGGCGTTCTGTTCGACCTCGGCGTCTCCTCCATGCAGCTCGACGAGGCCGACCGCGGCTTCGCCTACGCGCAGGACGCCCCGCTCGACATGCGCATGGACCAGACGACCGGGATGAGCGCCGCCGAGGTCCTCAACACCTACCCGCCCGGCGAACTCGTCCGGATCCTCAGGGCGTACGGCGAGGAGAAGCAGGCCAAGCGGATCGTGAGCGCGATCGTGCGCGAGCGGGAGAAGGAGCCGTTCGCCAACAGCGCGCGGCTCGTGGAACTCATCCGGGACTCGCTTCCGCAGGCCGCCAAGCGCACCGGCGGCAACCCGGCCAAGCGCACCTTCCAGGCCCTGCGCATCGAGGTCAACGGCGAACTCTCCGTCCTGGAGCGGGCGATCCCGGCGGCCGTGAAGGCTCTCGACGTCGGCGGGCGCATCGCCGTCCTGTCGTACCACTCGCTGGAGGACCGGCTGGTCAAGCAGGTGTTCGCGGCCGGTGCCGCCACCACCGCGCCGCCCGGGCTGCCCGTGGTCCCCGAGCGCTACCAGCCCCGGCTCAAGCTGCTCACGCGCGGTGCCGAACTTCCCACCGAGGAAGAGGTCGCCGAGAACCGGCGGGCGGCACCGGCGCGGCTGCGCGGGGCCGAGCGCATCAGGGAGGACGTCGAGTGAGGCAGGCGCAGGGGCGGGCGTACGGGTGGCGAACCCGGACTCGGGGGAGGCGGAGTGAGTAGGAAACCCCAGCTGAAGGGCAGGGCCGCCCGTCTCGCGCGGCTCTTTCCGGGATCGGCGGGCTCCGGACAGGCGGCCCGCACTCCCTTCGTCCTCCTCGTCGTCCTGCTCCTCGGCGGCGGTCTCATCGGGCTGCTGGTGCTGAACTCGGCGCTCAGCGCAGGGTCGTTCAAGCTCGACGACCTCCAGAGGGGGACCAAGAGCCTCACCGACGAGGAGCAGTCGCTCCAGCGGGACATCGACGCCTACTCCGCCCCCGAAGCCCTCCAGCGCCGCGCCCGCGAGCTCGGCATGGTGCCCGGCGGCGACCCGGCCTTCCTCGACCCCGACGGCACCGTCAAGGGCGTACCGAGCCCCGCCTCCGGCGCCGAGCCGGCCTCCCTGGACATCCCCCTCGTCCTCGCCCCCGAGGCGATGGACACCGCGACCGTCCCGACCCCGGTGACCGGCACGACGGCCCCGACGGCTCCCGCGGACGCCCCCGCCGCACCGGAACCCGCCCAGCCGCCCGAAGCGCTCCCCTCCTCCCCGTCCTTTACGACCCCGACCCCCGGCAGGTGACGGAAGTGTCCGACAGGGAACCGCCGCGCCGTCGCGTGCCCGGGCCCGCACGCCCCGAGCGCTCCGCCCGCCCCGCCGGCCGGCGGCGCCCGGGTCCCGGCGCCCGGCCGGCCCGCCGCCCGGCGGCACCCCGCCCCGCCGCCCCCAAGGTGATCCGGCTGGGCAGCCCCCGCCCCAGGCTGCGCATGGTCGGCCTCGCGCTGACCCTCGTACTGATCGCCTTCGTCGTACGACTGCTCCAGGTGCAGGCCGTCGACGCGAGCACCTACGCCGCCCAGGCCGAGCAGAACAGGTACGTGGGCTACACCCTGGCCGCCGAGCGCGGCGGGATCACCGACCGCGACGGCGTGGCCCTGGCGACCAGCGTGGACGCGTACAACATCACCGCGGACCCCACGCTGTTCAACCGCGAGCAGCTGAAGATCGACGACGGGCCCGAGCAGGCGGCCGCGCTGCTCGCCCCGATCCTCGGCCAGGACCAGGACGCGATCGTCAAGAAGCTCAGGCCCGCGAACAAGAACCTCCGCTATGCCGTGCTCGCCAACCGCCAGACCCCGCAGGTCTGGAAGCAGATCAAGGACCTGAAGACCGCCCTGGCCACCAAGGCCGAGACCGACCCGAGCACGGTCAACGTCCTCGCGGGCGTCCTCGCCGTCCCCACCACCAAGCGCGTGTACCCGAACGGCGACCTCGCCGCCGGGATACTGGGCTGGGTCAACGCCGAGGGCAAGGGCGGCGGCGGCGTCGAGCAGCAGCTGAACAGCCTGCTGGCCGGCAAGGACGGCAAGATCCGCTACGCCCAGTCCGGCGGCCGCCAGGTGCCGACCGTGGGTTCCACCGAGACGCCCGCGGTGCCCGGCAGCGACGTCGAGCTCACCATCGACCGCGACATCCAGTGGGCCGCGCAGAACGCGATCAGCGACCAGGTCGAGGAGTCCAAGGCGGACCGCGGCTATGTGATCGTGCAGGACACGCAGACCGGCGAGATCCTCGCCATGGCCAACTCGCCCGGCTTCGACCCGAACGACCTGTCCACGGCCAGCTCGCTCAACATGGGCAACGCGGCACTCCAGGACGCGTACGAGCCCGGCTCCACGGCGAAGGTCATGTCGATGGCCGCCGTACTGCAGGAGAACGCCGCCACGCCCGACACCCACGTGGTCGTGCCCAACCGGCTGCACCGCGGCGACCGGCTCTTCAAGGACGACATCGACCACGCGACCTGGTACCTCACGCTCAACGGCGTGCTCGCCAAGTCCAGCAACATCGGCACCATCCTGGCCACCGGCCAGCTCGGCAAGACGCAGCCCGAGGCCAACCAGGTCCTCTACTCCTACCTGCGCAAGTTCGGCCTCGGCAGCTACACCGGGCTCGGCTTCCCCGGCGAGACGCCGGGCATCCTCGCCGCGCCCGACAAGTGGTCGACCTCGCAGCAGTACACGATTCCTTTCGGCCAGGGCGTGTCCATCAACGCGATGCAGGCGGCGTCCGTCTACTCGACCATCGCCAACGGCGGTGTACGCGTCGAACCCTCGCTCGTGCGCGGCACGAAGGGGCCCGACGGGCGCTTCACCCCGGCCGCGCAGCCAAAGGAGACAAGGGTCGTCAGCGCCAAGACGGCCAAGACCCTCGCCCGGATGCTGGAGTCCGTCGTGGACGACGTGGAGGGCACCGGCACCAAGGCGCGCATCCCCGGCTACCGGGTCGCGGGCAAGACGGGTACGGCCAACCGCGTGGATCCGGCCACCGGCAAGTACAAGGGCTACACCTCGTCGTTCGCCGGATTCGCCCCTGCCGACAAGCCGCGTATCACCGTCTACTGCGCGATCCAGAACGCCACCGAGGGGAGCTACTTCGGCGGCCAGATCTGCGGTCCCGTCTACAAGCAGGTGATGGAGTTCGCCCTGAAGACCCTCCAGGTGCCGCCCACCGGGGCCAAGGCCGCGAAGCTTCCGGTCACCTTCAAACCCTGAGCAGCTCTGTTCAGCACGGACCCCCCAGGAACCAGCTCGTGACAACGATCACCCCCGATTCCGGCAACCAGGGCGGCCCCCGCCCCTCACTTCGCCCCGAGGCGGGTGGGCCCGGTACGCTCACCGCCGTGCCACACGCTGATCAGTCCCAAACCACCCAGAAGGGTGCACCCGTGACATATCCCGGGCCGCCCAGGCCGGTCCAGGTCTCCGCCACACCCCTCGCGGAGCTCGCCGGTCAGCTGGGTGCCGAACAGCCGGAAGGCGCCGCCGAGGTCACGGGCATCACCCACGACTCTCGCGCCGTCCGCCCCGGCGACCTGTACGCCGCACTCCCGGGCGCCCGCCTGCACGGCGCCGACTTCGTCACCCAGGCCGCAGGCCTCGGCGCGGTCGCCGTGCTGACCGATCCGACGGGCGCCGAGCGCGCCGCGGCGACCGGGCTTCCGGTTCTGGTCGTCGACGCCCCGCGCGCGCGGATGGGCGAGCTGGCGGCCACGATCTACGGCCATCCGGGCCGCGACCTGCTCCAGATCGGCATCACCGGCACCTCCGGCAAGACCACCACCGCCTATCTCGTCGAGGGCGGCCTGAAGACGGCCAGGTCCACCGGCCTGATCGGCACGGTGGAGATGCGCATCGGCGAGGAGCGCATCAAGTCCGAGCGCACCACCCCCGAAGCCACCGACCTCCAGGCCCTGTTCGCCGTCATGCGCGAGCGCGGCGTGGAGGCGGTCGCCATGGAGGTCTCCAGCCACGCGCTGGTCCTCGGCCGGGTCGACGGCTGCGTCTTCGACATCGGCGTCTTCACCAACCTCAGCCCGGAACACATGGAGTTCCACTCCGACATGGAGGACTACTTCCGGGCCAAGGCACAGCTCTTCACGCCGCAACGCAGCAGGCTCGGTGTCGTCAACTTCGACGACGAGTACGGGCGCAGGCTGGCCAAGGAGGCCACCGTCCCGGTCGTCACCTTCTCCGCCGAGGGCCATCCGGACGCCGACTGGCGTGCCGAGGGCGTCCAAGTCGGGCCCATGGACTCGACGTTCACGGTGATCGGCCCCAAGGGGGAGCGGATCACGGCCGGGTCGCCGCTCGCCGGGGCCTTCAACGTGGCGAACACCCTCGCCGCGATCGTCGCCCTCGCCGCCGCAGGGCTCGACCCGCAGTCGGCCGCCGACGGCATCGCCGCCGTACCGGGCGTGCCGGGCCGGCTGGAGCGGGTGGACGCGGGACAGCCGTACCTCGCGGTCGTCGACTACGCCCACAAGACGGACGCCGTCGAATCGGTCCTGCGTGCGCTGCGCAAGGTCACCGAGGGCCGGCTGCACGTCGTGCTCGGCTGCGGCGGCGACCGTGACAAGACCAAGCGCGGGCCGATGGGCGCCGCCGCCGCCCGGCTCGCCGACACGGCCGTACTGACCTCCGACAACCCCCGCTCCGAGGACCCGCTCGCGATCCTCGCAACCATGCTCGAGGGCGCGGCGTCCGTACCGGCACACGAGCGCGGCGAGGTCCAGGTCTTCGAGGACCGGGCCGCCGCGATCGCCGCCGCCGTCTCCCGCGCACGGCCCGGCGACACGGTGCTGGTCGCGGGCAAGGGCCACGAGCAGGGCCAGGACATCGCCGGGGTGGTACGTCCCTTCGACGACCGCCAGGTGCTTCGCGAAGCTATCCAGAAGACTCAGGGATGAACTTGTGATCGCCCTCTCTCTCGCCGAGATCGCCTCAGTCGTCGGCGGGCAGACGCACGACATACCGGATCCGTCCGTCCAGGTCACCGGACCGGTCGTCCGGGACTCCCGCGAGGCCGGGCCAGGCACCCTCTTCGTCGCCTTCGTCGGTGAGCGTGTGGACGGCCACGACTTCGCACAGGCGGTCGTGGAAGCGGGCGCCGTCGCCGTACTGGCGTCGCGCCCCGTCGGCGTGCCCGCGATCGTCGTGGCGGACGTCCAGACGGCTCTCGGCGCCCTCGCGCGACATGTCGTACGACGGCTCGGCGCGACCCTCGTCGCCCTCACCGGCTCCGCCGGCAAGACCAGCACCAAGGACCTGATCGCCCAGGTACTCCAGCACAAGGCGCCGACGGTGTTCACGCCCGGCTCGCTGAACAACGAGATCGGGCTGCCGCTGACCGCGCTCAGCGCCACCGAGGAAACCCGGTTCCTGGTCCTGGAGATGGGCGCCCGCGGCATCGGCCACATCCGCTACCTGGCCGATCTGACCCCGCCGAAGATCGGCCTCGTGCTCAACGTCGGGACCGCCCACATCGGCGAGTTCGGCGGCCGGGAGCAGATCGCGCAGGCCAAGGGCGAGCTCGTCGAGAGCCTGCCGGAGGACGGCACCGCGGTCCTCAACGCCGACGATCCCCTCGTACGGGCCATGACATCCCGTACGAAGGCGAAGGTGATCCTTTTCGGAGAGTCCGGCGAAGCGGACGTACGCGCCGAGAACGTGAGACTCACGGACAGCGGACAGCCCGCCTTCCTGCTTCACACACCCTCCGGTGCAAGCGAAGTGACCATGCGCCTGTACGGTGAGCACCACGTGTCGAACGCGCTCGCCGCGGCCGCCGTCGCCCACGAACTGGGCATGTCCGCGGAAGAGATCGCCACCGCGCTCTCCGAGGCGGGCTCCCTCTCCCGCTGGCGTATGGAGGTCACCGAGCGCCCGGACGGCGTGACGGTCGTCAACGACGCCTACAACGCGAACCCCGAGTCCATGCGAGCCGCCCTGCGCGCGCTCGCGGCCATGGGCAAGGGGCGGCGGACCTGGGCGGTGCTCGGCAAGATGGCCGAGCTCGGGGACGAGGCGCTCGCCGAGCACGACGCGGTCGGACGGCTCGCCGTCCGGCTCAATGTCGGCAAGCTCGTCGCGGTCGGGGGCAGGGAAGCGTCCTGGCTGCAACTGGGCGCATATAACGAGGGTTCGTGGGGTGAGGAGTCGGTGCACGTGTCCGACGCACAGGCGGCGATCGACCTGTTGCGCAGCAAGTTGCGCCCGGGAGACGTCGTACTCGTGAAGGCGTCCCGTTCGGTCGGCCTGGAGAGCATCGCCGCGGCGCTGCTCGCAACCGGCGCCGAGGGTGAGGTTGCCGCCCGATGATGAAGCAGATCCTGTTCGCAGGAGTCATTGGCCTCTTCCTGACCCTGGTCGGCACCCCGCTGCTGATCAAGCTGCTCGCCCGCAAGGGCTACGGCCAGTACATCCGCGACGACGGCCCGCGCACGCACGGCAGCAAGCGCGGAACGCCGACCATGGGCGGTATCGCCTTCATCTTCGCGACGGTCGCCGCGTACTTCCTGTCGAAGGTCATCACCGGCTACACCCCGACCTACTCCGGCCTGTTGGTGCTCGGCCTGATGGTCGGCATGGGCCTGGTCGGCTTCCTCGACGACTACATCAAGATCGTCAAGCGGCGTTCGCTGGGCCTCAGGGCCAAGGCGAAGATGGCCGGCCAGCTGATCGTCGGCATCAGCTTCGCGGTGCTCTCGCTGCAGTTCTCCGATGCCCGCGGCAACACCCCGGCCTCCACCAAGCTGTCGTTCATCACGGACTTCGGCTGGACGATCGGCCCGGTGCTGTTCGTCGTCTGGGCGCTGTTCATGATCCTCGCGATGTCGAACGGCGTGAACCTGACGGACGGTCTGGACGGCCTCGCCACCGGTGCCTCCGTCCTCGTCTTCGGCGCCTACACCTTCATCGGTGTCTGGCAGTTCCAGGAGTCCTGCGCCAACGGCGAGAGCCTGACCAACCCGGGCGCCTGCTACGAGGTGCGCGACCCGCTCGACCTCGCGGTCATCGCCTCCGCACTGATGGGCGCCTGCCTCGGCTTCCTGTGGTGGAACACCTCGCCCGCCAAGATCTTCATGGGTGACACCGGTTCGCTCGCGCTCGGCGGTGTGCTCGCCGGTCTCGCGATCTGCTCGCGCACCGAGCTGCTGATCGCGCTCCTCGGCGGCCTGTTCGTCCTCATCACCATGTCGGTCGTCATCCAGGTCGGCTCCTTCCGCCTGACCGGGAAGCGCGTCTTCCGAATGGCGCCACTCCAGCACCACTTCGAGCTCAAGGGGTGGTCGGAAGTCCTTGTGGTGGTCCGCTTCTGGATCATCCAGGGCATCTGCGTGATCGTCGGCCTGGGTCTCTTCTACGCGGGATGGGCGGCGGACAAGTGACCGACTGGCAGGGCAAGCGCGTCACCGTCGCCGGGCTCGGCGTCTCGGGCATCCCGGCGGCCAAGGTGCTGCACGAACGCGGCGCTCTCGTCACGGTCGTCAACGACGGCGACGACGAGCGGGCCCGTGCCCAGGCGGCCGAACTGGAGGCGCTGGGCATCACCGTGCGCCTCGGTGACGGCGCGACCCTGCCGGAGGGCACCGAGCTCATCGTCACGGCCCCCGGCTGGAAGCCGGACAAGCCGCTGTTCGCGGCGGCACGCGTTGCCGGCGTGCCGGTCTGGGGCGACGTCGAGCTCGCCTGGCGGCTGCGCGGACCCGATGCCGCGCCCTGGCTCGCGGTCACCGGCACCAACGGCAAGACCACGACCGTCCAGATGCTCGCCTCCATCCTGAAGGCGGCGGGCCTGCGCACGGCCGCCGTCGGCAACATCGGCGTCTCACTCCTCGACGCGGTCCTCGGCGAGGAGCAGTACGACGTCCTCGCGGTGGAACTGTCGAGCTACCAGCTCCACTGGGCGCCCTCGCTGCGCGCCCACTCCGCCGTCGTGCTGAACCTGGCGCCCGACCACCTCGACTGGCACGGCTCCATGGCGGCGTACGCCGCCGACAAGGGCCGTATCTACGAGGGCAATCGGGTCGCCTGCGTCTACAACGTCGCCGACAAGGCCACCGAGGACCTGGTGCGCGAGGCGGACGTCGAGGAGGGGTGCCGGGCGATCGGCTTCACCCTCGGCGCGCCGGCGCCCTCCCAACTCGGCGTGGTGGACGGCATCCTGGTCGACCGCGCCTTCGTGGAGGACCGGCACAAGAACGCCCAGGAGCTCGCCGAGGTCTCCGACGTCAACCCGCCCGCCCCGCACAACATCGCCAACGCCCTTGCGGCGGCCGCCCTCGCGCGTGCCTTCGGGGTGCCGGCGGCAGCCGTACGGGACGGGCTGAGGGCCTTCACGCCGGACGCCCACCGCATCGCGCACGTGGCCGACATCGACTCGGTCGCCTACATCGACGACTCCAAGGCGACCAACACCCACGCGGCGGAAGCCTCCTTGGCCGCGTACGAGTCGATCGTGTGGATCGCGGGCGGCCTCGCGAAGGGCGCGGCCTTCGACGAGCTGGTGACGGGGGCGGCCAAGCGGCTGCGCGGGGTCGTTCTCATCGGCGCGGACCGTGCGCTGATCCGCGAAGCCCTCACGCGACACGCCCCGGAAGTACCCGTCGTCGACCTCGACCGGACCGACACTGGGGCGATGCTCCAGGCAGTCCAGGAAGCGAAACGGCTCGCTGTCTCAGGCGACACGGTCCTGCTGGCCCCGGCCTGTGCCTCCATGGACATGTTCACCAACTACAACAAGCGCGGTGACGCGTTCGCGGAGGCGGTTCGCGAACTCGGCGCCTGACCCGGCCGCCTGCCGGGCGGACCTTGGGAGGGACGCGTGGGACCGTCAAGGCCGACGTACAGCGCGATGTATTGCGGAGACAGCGATGCCCGGTAGCCGTACCGGCCGGCCGCCCGCGCAACGGCGGGCCGTCAGGCCCGCCGCCCCCCGGGCCCCGCGGGAGAACCCGTTCCTCAGCCTGTACCTGCGCGCCCGCCGCGCCTGGGACCGGCCGCTGACCGCGTACTACCTGATCCTCGGCGGCAGCCTGCTGATCACCGTGCTCGGACTGGTGATGGTCTACTCGGCCTCCCAGATCACCGCCCTGCAGATGTCCCTGCCGGGCTCGTACTTCTTCCGCAAGCAGCTCCTCGCGGCCGTCATCGGCGGGGTACTGCTGCTGGTCGCCTCCCGGATGCCGGTGAAGCTGCACCGGGCGCTCGCCTACCCGATCCTCGCGGGCGCCGTCTTCCTGATGACCCTGGTACAGATCCCGGGGATAGGGATGTCGGTCAACGGCAACCAGAACTGGATCTCCCTCGGCGGCTCCTTCCAGATCCAGCCCAGCGAGTTCGGCAAGCTCGCACTCGTGCTGTGGGGCGCCGACCTGCTCGCCCGCAAGCAGGACAAGAAGCTGCTGACCCAGTGGAAGCACATGCTGGTGCCGCTCGTGCCGGCCGCCTTCATGCTGCTCGGGCTGATCATGCTCGGCGGCGACATGGGTACGGCGATCATCCTGACGGCGATCCTGTTCGGCCTGCTGTGGCTTGCGGGCGCGCCGACCCGGCTGTTCGTCGGGGTGCTGTCGATCGCCGCCACGCTCGGTGTGATCCTCATCAAGACCAGCCCCAACCGCATGGCCCGGCTCCAGTGCATCGGCGCCACCGAGCCGAAGGCCGGAGTGGCCGACTGCTGGCAGGCCGTGCACGGCATCTATGCGCTCGCCTCCGGCGGACTCTTCGGTTCCGGGCTCGGTGCGAGTGTGGAAAAATGGGGCCAACTCCCGGAAGCGCACACGGACTTCATCTTCGCCGTGACCGGTGAGGAACTGGGCCTGGCGGGGACGCTGTCCGTGCTCGCCCTCTTCGCGGCTCTAGGCTATGCGGGTATCCGCGTGGCCGGACGCACGGAGGACCCCTTCGTGAGGTATGCCGCGGGAGGTGTGACCACCTGGATCACCGCACAGGCGGTGATCAACATGGGTGCGGTGCTCGGTCTGCTGCCGATCGCCGGTGTCCCCCTCCCGCTGTTCTCGTACGGGGGATCCGCCCTGCTGCCGACCATGTTCGCCATCGGGTTGCTGATCGCCTTCGCGCGTGACGATCCCGCTGCGCGGATGGCGCTTTCGATGCGGCAACCCCGCTTTGGTAGAAAGCGGGCGGGAGGCCCTGTGCGGGGGCCTCGGAGATGGAACACGATGAGACGGCGTGCCTCGATGGCGCGCTCGTCCGGAGAGCGGTGAATTTCGGTGCATGTCGTACTCGCCGGTGGGGGGACCGCCGGCCACATCGAGCCAGCGCTCGCCCTCGCGGACGCCCTGCGCAGGCAGGACCCGACCGTGGGAATCACGGCCCTGGGCACGGAGCGCGGCCTGGAGACCCGGCTCGTACCGGAGCGGGGCTACGATCTCGCGCTGATCCCCGCGGTACCGCTGCCACGCAAGCCCACCCCCGAGCTGATCACCGTCCCGGGCCGGCTGCGCGGCACGATCAAGGCCGCCGAGCAGATCCTGGAGCGCACCAAGGCGGACTGCGTCGTCGGCTTCGGCGGCTACGTGGCGCTGCCCGGCTACCTCGCCGCGAAGCGCCTGGGCGTGCCCATCGTGATCCACGAGGCCAACGCCCGTCCCGGCCTCGCCAACAAGATCGGCTCGCGGTACGCGGCCAAGGTCGCCGTCTCCACCCCGGACAGCAAGCTGCGTGACGCCCGCTACATCGGCATCCCGCTGCGCCGCTCGATCGCCACCCTCGACCGGGCGGCCATGCGCCCCGAGGCCCGCGCCGCCTTCGGACTCGACCCGAACCTGCCGACGCTGCTGGTGTCCGGCGGTTCGCAGGGTGCGCGCCGGCTCAACGAGGTGGTCCAGCAGGTCGCGCCGTACCTCCAGCAGGCCGGGATCCAGATCCTGCACGCGGTCGGCCCCAAGAACGAACTGCCGCAGGTACAGCAGATGCCGGGGATGCCCCCGTACATCCCGGTACCGTACGTGGACCGGATGGACCTCGCGTACGCCGCGGCCGACATGATGCTCTGCCGCGCGGGCGCGATGACCGTCGCCGAACTCTCCGCCGTCGGACTCCCTGCCGCCTACGTCCCGCTGCCCATCGGCAACGGCGAACAGCGGCTGAACGCCCAGCCGGTGGTCAAGGCCGGCGGCGGACTCCTGGTCGACGACGCGGACCTGACGCCCGAGTGGGTGCAGCAGAACGTCCTGCCCGTGCTCGCCGACCCGCACCGGCTGTACCAGATGTCCCGCTCCGCCAGTGAGTTCGGCCGCCGGGACGCCGACGACCTGCTCGTCGGCATGGTGTACGAGGCGATCGCCGCCAGCCGTGCACACCGATAGGGACCGTATTTCCGTGTAGGCGAAGGGCAGGGAGCGTGGCCGGATCGACGACCGCCGAGCGCGGTGAACGCCAGCAGGAGTCGTCCGGCCCGCCGCCCGTCCGGAGGTTCACACCACCCCGGCTTCGTACGATCATCATCCTCGCCGTCGCGCTGGTGCTCGTCGGCGCCGGTTCCGTCTGGGTGCTGTACGGATCGAACTGGCTGCGCGTGGAGCGCGTATCGGTCTCCGGGACCAGGGTTCTGACGCCCGCGCAGGTGCGCGAGGCCGCCGACGTTCCGGTCGGAGCGCCGCTGATTTCCGTCGACACCGATGTGATCGAGGCACGACTGCGCAGGAAATTGCCCCGAATTGACGTGGTTGACGTAGTGCGTTCCTGGCCCGATGGAATCGGGCTGAAAGTGACTGAGCGTACTCCGGTTCTGCTTGTCCAAAAGGGCGGAAACTTTGTCGAAGTGGACGATGAAGGTGTCCGATTCGCCACGGTTTCCGAAGCCCCGAAAGGCGTGCCCGCACTGGAATTGACGCTGTCCCGGCCGGGCTCGCGCGCCGCGAGCCTGCGCCGTTTCGGCGAGGACCGATTGGTGCGGGAGGCAGTCCGCGTCGCGCGTGCCATTCCGGCCGCCGTCGCGCATCGGACCCAGGCCGTCAAGGTGCGTTCGTACGACGACATCTCGCTGGAGTTGAGCGACGACCGGACCGTCGCCTGGGGAAGCAGCGAGAAGGGCGCCGAGAAGGCCCGTACGCTCACGGCTCTCATGAAAGCCTCTCCCGATGCGCGGCACTTCGACGTCAGCGTGCCCGCCGCGCCTGCGTCATCAGGGAGTTGACGCACATCCGCGCAGGCCAGCACCCTGGTTGGGCACTGCTACGCCTGATCACATAGGGTGAAAAGAAAAACGGGAGGTTCGGCGTGTTCGTTGAACGTGCGCCACTTGTCGACTTAGTGTCCTGTTCAGAAGACTCCAGGGAACAGACACACTGGTAACCCTAAACTTCAACGTTAGGGTTCGGGTCGGCGATACGGACCGTCCCAATCGGCATCAGTCGTCGGACCGCGGCAAGGCCGCGAGGCGACGACACGTAACTCGAGGCGAGAGGCCTTCGACGTGGCAGCACCGCAGAACTACCTCGCAGTCATCAAAGTCATCGGTGTCGGCGGCGGTGGTGTCAATGCCATCAACCGGATGATCGAGGTCGGTCTCAAGGGCGTCGAGTTCATCGCCATCAACACCGACGCGCAGGCGCTGTTGATGAGCGACGCCGACGTCAAACTCGACGTCGGCCGCGAACTCACCCGCGGACTCGGCGCCGGAGCCAACCCGGCTGTGGGCCGCAAGGCCGCCGAGGACCACCGCGAGGAGATCGAGGAGGTCCTCAAGGGGGCCGACATGGTCTTCGTGACGGCCGGTGAAGGCGGCGGCACCGGCACCGGCGGCGCGCCCGTCGTGGCCAACATCGCACGCTCCTTGGGCGCCCTCACCATCGGCGTGGTCACGCGCCCGTTCACCTTCGAGGGACGGCGTCGCGCCAACCAGGCCGAGGACGGCATCGCCGAACTCCGCGAAGAGGTCGACACCCTCATCGTTATCCCGAACGACCGGCTGCTGTCCATCTCGGACCGCCAGGTCTCGGTCCTCGACGCCTTCAAGTCGGCGGACCAGGTCCTGCTCTCCGGTGTTCAGGGCATCACCGACCTCATCACCACGCCCGGCCTGATCAACCTCGACTTCGCCGACGTCAAGTCGGTCATGTCCGAGGCCGGTTCGGCCCTCATGGGCATCGGCTCGGCCCGCGGCGACGACCGCGCGGTGGCCGCGGCCGAGATGGCGATCTCCTCGCCGCTCCTGGAGGCGTCCATCGACGGCGCCCGGGGCGTGCTGCTCTCCATCTCCGGCGGCTCCGACCTCGGTCTCTTCGAGATCAACGAGGCCGCCCAGCTGGTGAGCGAGGCCGCCCACCCCGAGGCCAACATCATCTTCGGCGCGGTCATCGACGACGCCCTCGGCGACGAGGTCCGGGTCACCGTGATCGCGGCCGGCTTCGACGGCGGCCAGCCGCCGGCCCGCCGGGACACCGTCCTCGGTTCGACCTCGTCGTCCTCCTCCGCCCGTCGCGAGGAGCCCACTCCGGTGCGGCAGACCGAGAGCCGCCCGTCCTTCGGCTCGCTCGGCAGCGTCACGCCGAAGGAGGAGTCGGAGTCGGTGCCCGAGCCGGTGGCCGACCTCCCGGTCGCTCCGCCGGTCCCGCCGTCGCGGACCTACTCGGACAGCGCGGCCGAGGAGCTGGATGTGCCGGACTTCCTGAAGTGATAGGACAGCGCGAGACCGTGAGCGGCGCGCACTTCGCCTTCACCGACCGGTGGGGCGGGGTGAGCGCCGCTCCGTATGAGGAGCTCAACCTCGGTGGTGCGGTCGGCGACGACCCCGAGGCCGTACGGACCAATCGTGAACTGGCCGCCAAGTACCTGGGACTCGACCCCGCTCAGGTGGTCTGGATGAACCAGGTGCACGGGGCCGATGCGGCGGTGGTGGACGGACCCTGGGGCTCGGCTTCGGGGGTCCCCTCGGTCGACGCGATCGTCACCGCCCGGCGCGGACTCGCCCTCGCCGTCCTGACCGCCGACTGCACGCCCGTCCTGCTCGCCGACCCGGTCGCGGGGATCGCCGCCGCGGCCCACGCGGGCCGGCCCGGCATGATCGCCGGCGTCGTCCCCGCCGCCGTACGGGCCATGGCGAAGCTGGGCGCCGAGCCCTCCCGGATCGTCGCCCGCACCGGACCCGCCGTCTGCGGCCGGTGCTACGAAGTGCCGGAAGCCATGCGCGCCGAGGTCGCGGCCGTCGAACCTGCGGCGCACGCCGAGACGAGCTGGGACACACCCGCGGTCGACGTGACCGCCGGAGTGCACGCACAGCTCGAGCGACTCGGGGTCCGCGACCGGCAGCAGTCGCCGGTGTGCACGCTCGAGTCGGGCGACCACTTCTCATACCGCCGCGATCGCACCACGGGGCGACTCGCGGGATATGTCTGGTTGGACTGATGGGGCATGACGGACCGTAAGGGTGAACTCGCCGGAAATCTGGCGAAAGTGGAGGAGCGCATCGCCGCCGCATGTGGGGCCGCGGGGCGCAAGCGCGAAGAAGTGACCCTGATCGTGGTCACCAAGACCTATCCCGCGAGTGACGTGCGGATGCTCTCGGAGCTCGGTGTGCGTCACGTCGCCGAGAACCGGGACCAGGACGCGGCACCCAAGGCCGCGGAATGCGCGGATCTGCCCCTTAATTGGCACTTCGTCGGCCAGTTGCAGACCAACAAGGTGCGGTCTGTGGTCGGTTACGCGGATCTCGTGCAGTCTGTCGATCGTTCCAAGCTCGTCACGGCTTTGTCCAAGGAGGCCGTGCGGGTCGGGCGTGAGGTGGGATGTCTCCTGCAGGTCGCACTCGACGCGGACGAGAGCGGAAGGGGCGAGCGGGGTGGTGTAGGACCTGGCGGAATCGAAGAGTTGGCCGACCTCGTCGCCGACGCTCCGGGGCTGCGGCTCGACGGGCTGATGACCGTCGCTCCGCTTACCGGCGAGTACGCGGGGCGCCAACAGGCGGCGTTCGAGCGGTTGATGGATTTGTCGACCGACCTGCGCCGAACGCATCCGGCTGCGAACATGGTCTCGGCAGGGATGAGTGCGGACCTCGAACAGGCCGTGGCGGCCGGAGCGACACATGTACGCGTCGGCACCGCGGTACTCGGAGTACGCCCCAGGCTCGGGTAACGTCGCCAGGAAGTCGGACCACAGCAGAAAATATGGTCATTTCCGCAGCACAGCGGGCATAACGACCTAGTGGATCGCGGGCACTTGGCAGTCGTCAGCCGATCCACCACAGAGCGGAGGACTCAGAGAATGGCCGGCGCGATGCGCAAGATGGCGGTCTACCTCGGCCTCGTGGAGGACGATGGGTACGACGGCCGCGGTTTCGACCCCGACGACGACTTCGAACCCGAACTGGACCCGGAGCCCGAGCGGGACCGTCGACGGCACGAGCTGTCACACCAGTCGCACGGTTCACACCAGTCTCATCAGGCACATCAGTCTGAAAGGGGCGAATCGGTACGAGTGGTGCAGCCCCCGGTGCCGCGCGACCCGCTGCCCCGTTCCGCTTCGCTAGGCGCGGAATCCGGGCGTCCGGCGCGTATCGCGCCCGTGGCATCCATCACACAAGAACGCGCAAGCCTGGAGAAGAATGCACCGGTGATCATGCCCAAGGTCGTGTCGGAACGAGAGCCTTACCGGATCACCACACTTCACCCCCGGACCTACAACGAGGCCCGTACCATCGGGGAACACTTCCGTGAGGGCACCCCGGTGATCATGAATCTGACTGAGATGGATGACACAGACGCGAAGCGACTTGTCGACTTTGCGGCCGGTTTGGTGTTTGGTCTTCACGGCAGCATCGAGCGGGTGACGCAGAAGGTGTTCCTGTTGTCGCCTGCTAACGTCGATGTCACGGCGGAGGACAAGGCCCGCATCGCAGAGGGCGGGTTCTTCAACCAGAGCTGAGACGCACGACCGGAAACAGCAGTACAAGTAGTAGTCAGCAGCACGGAACAGGGGAGAGGGAAGCACAGGCAATGAGCGTGGTTCTGGATGTCGTCTACATCGCGCTGATGTGCTTCCTCATCGTGCTGATCTTCCGGTTGGTCATGGACTACGTCTTCCAGTTCGCCCGCTCATGGCAACCCGGCAAGGCGATGGTGGTCGTTCTGGAGGCCACCTACACTGTCACTGATCCACCGCTCAAGCTTCTGCGGCGGTTCATTCCGCCGCTGCGTCTCGGGGGCGTGGCGCTCGACCTGTCCTTCTTCGTACTGATGATCATCGTCTACATCCTGATCTCCGTCGTGAGCCGGCTGTGAACGATACGGTCTTGCCGAATGCCGACGACTACGTTGAGGTGAAGAGATGCCGTTGACCCCCGAGGACGTGCGGAACAAGCAGTTCACGACCGTCCGCCTCCGAGAAGGCTATGACGAGGACGAGGTCGATGCCTTCCTCGACGAGGTCGAAGCCGAACTGACGCGCCTGCTCCGCGAGAACGAGGACCTGCGTGCCAAGCTGGCCGCGGCCACGCGCGCTGCTGCCCAGAATCAGCAGAACATGCGCAAGCCCCCGGAGCAGCAACAGGACCAGCAGCAGGGAATGCCCCAGCAGGGCGGTATGCCGCAGCAGGGTGGCATGCCCCAGCAGGGAATGCCTCAGCAGGGCATGCGCGGACCCGGCGGCCCGGTGCCTGCCGGCATATCTGGCCCGCCGCAGCAGCAGATGGGCGGCCCCATGGGTGGCCCGCCCCAGCTGCCGAGCGGTGCACCGCAGCTGCCTGCCGGTCCCAGCGGTGGCCAGGGTGGCCCGCAGGGTCCCGGTCCGATGGGCCAGGGTCCGATGGGTCAGGGCCCGATGGGTGGCCAGCCCCCCATGCAGCAGCAGATGGGCGGCCCGATGGGTGGCCCCATGGGCGGTCCGATGGGCGGCCCCGGTCAGGGCCCCGGTGGCGACAGCGCCGCGCGTGTCCTCTCGCTGGCCCAGCAGACCGCCGACCAGGCGATCGCCGAGGCTCGTTCCGAGGCCAACAAGATCGTCGGCGAGGCGCGTTCGCGTGCCGAGGGTCTTGAGCGTGACGCCCGTGCCAAGGCCGACGCCCTGGAGCGGGACGCGCAGGAGAAGCACCGCGTGGCGATGGGCTCCCTGGAGTCCGCCCGCGCCACGCTGGAGCGCAAGGTCGAGGACCTGCGAGGCTTCGAGCGCGAGTACCGCACGCGCCTGAAGTCCTACCTGGAGTCGCAGCTGCGTCAGTTGGAGACCCAGGCGGACGACTCGCTGGCCCCGCCGCGCACCCCGGCGACCGCGTCGCTGCCGCCGTCCCCGGCGCCTTCCATGGCTCCGGCCGGCGCGAGCGCCCCGTCGTACGGTGGCAACCAGGGCATGGGCGGTGGCCCGGCTCCGGCCGCCCCGTCCTACGGCGGCCAGCAGCAGATGTCCCCGGCGATGACCCAGCCCATGGCGCCGGTACGGCCGCAGGGCCCGTCGCCGATGGGGCAGGCTCCCTCGCCGATGCGCGGCTTCCTCATCGACGAGGACGACAACTGACGGTTATGAGTACGCCGTAGGCGTCGGCAGCGTTCAGGGCGGGGCCCCGGATTTTCATCCGGGGCCCCGCCCTTTTGCTGCGCGCGTTCGGGGTTCCTGCCGTGAGTGTTCGGGTGCCGGTGCAGTTGTCCTGCGTACGCAACGCCGAAGGCCCGGGTGCACCAAGATTTTCTCGGTGTACCCGGGCCTTCGTGTCGTTCGTTACGCCTTGCGCAGGCGGAACGTCAGGGACAGGCCCTCGTCCGTGAACGGGGAACCGTATGCCTCGTCCGCCTGGCCCTGGGCGAAGTCCGTGGCGAGGACCTCCTCGGCGATCAGGGTGGCGTGCTCGTCGAGTGCGGCGATCACCGCCGGGTCCGTCGCCGTCCAGCGCAGCGCGATGCGGTCGGCCACGTCGAGGCCGCTGTTCTTGCGGGCCTCCTGGATCAGACGGATCGCGTCACGGGCCAGGCCCGCCTGGCGCAGCTTCTCCGTGATCTCCAGGTCGAGGGCGACCGTGGCTCCCGAGTCGGACGCCACCGACCAGCCCTCGCGCGGGGTCTCCGTGATGATGACCTCGTCCGGGGCGAGCGTGACCGTCTCGCCCTCGACCTCCACCGACGCCGTGCCCTCGCGCAGCGCCAGGGACAGGGCGGCGGCGTCCGCGTTCGCGATGGTCTTCGCCACATCCTGGACCCGCTTGCCGAACCGCTTGCCGAGCGCTCGGAAGTTGGCCTTGGCCGTCGTGTCGACCAGCGAGCCGCCCACCTCGGACAGCGACGCCAGGGACTCGACGTTCAGCTCCTCCGTGATCTGCGCGTGCAGGTCGGGGTTGAGCGAGTCGAAGCCCGTCGCCGCGACCAGCGCGCGCCGCAGCGGCTGGCGCGTCTTCACGCCCGACTCCGCGCGCGTGGCACGGCCCAGCTCCACCAGACGCCGCACCAGAACCATCTGCTTCGACAGCTCCGGGTCGATGGCGGACAGGTCCGCCTGAGGCCAGGACGCCAGGTGCACCGACTCCGGGGCGCCGGGCGTGACGGGCACGACCAGGTCCTGCCAGACGCGTTCGGTGATGAACGGGGTCAGCGGGGCCAGCAGTTTGGTGACCGTCTCGACGACCTCGTGCAGGGTGCGCAGCGCCGCCTTGTCGCCCTGCCAGAAGCGGCGACGGGAGCGGCGTACGTACCAGTTGGACAGGTCGTCGACGAACGCCGAGAGCAGCTTTCCGGCGCGCTGGGTGTCGTACGCCTCCAGAGCCTGCGTCACCTGGTCGGTGAGCGCGTGGAGTTCGGACAGGAGCCAGCGGTCGAGGACGGGCCGGTCCGCCGGGGCCGGGTCGGCCTCGCTGGGCGCCCAGTCGGACGTACGGGCGTACAGGGCCTGGAAGGCGACCGTGTTCCAGTACGTGAGGAGCGTCTTGCGGACGACCTCCTGGATGGTGCCGTGTCCGACGCGGCGGGCCGCCCACGGTGAGCCGCCGGCCGCCATGAACCAGCGGACCGCGTCGGCGCCGTGCTGGTCCATCAGCGGGATCGGCTCCAGGGTGTTGCCCAGGTGCTTGGACATCTTGCGGCCGTCCTCGGCGAGGATGTGGCCCAGGCACACGACGTTCTCGTACGACGACTTGTCGAAGACCAGGGTGCCGACCGCCATCAGCGTGTAGAACCAGCCGCGGGTCTGGTCGATGGCCTCGCTGATGAACTGCGCCGGGTAGCGGGACTCGAACAGTTCCTTGTTCTTGTGCGGGTAGCCCCACTGCGCGAACGGCATCGAACCCGAGTCGTACCAGGCGTCGATGACCTCCGGCACGCGGGTGGCCGTCTTCTGGCACTGGGGGCAGGCGAAGGTGACGTCGTCGATGAACGGGCGGTGCGGGTCCAGGCCCGACTGGTCGGTGCCGGTCAGCTCGGTGAGCTCCGTGCGGGAGCCGACGACGGTGAGGTGGTCGTCCTCGCAGCGCCAGATCGGCAGCGGGGTGCCCCAGTAGCGGTTGCGGGACAGCGCCCAGTCGATGTTGTTGTTCAGCCAGTCGCCGTACCGGCCGTGCTTGACCGAGTCCGGGAACCAGTTGGTGTTCTCGTTCTCCTGGAGGAGGCGGTCCTTGACGGCCGTGGTGCGGATGTACCAGGACGGCTGCGCGTAGTAGAGGAGCGCGGTGTGGCAGCGCCAGCAGTGCGGGTAGCTGTGCTCGTACGGGATGTGCTTGAAGAGGAGGCCGCGCTGCTGGAGGTCCGCGGTGAGCTTTTCGTCCGCCTTCTTGAAGAAGACGCCGCCGACCAGGGGGACGTCCTCTTCGAAGGTGCCGTCCGGGCGGACCGGGTTCACCACCGGCAGGCCGTAGGCGCGGCAGACCTTGAGGTCGTCCTCACCGAAGGCGGGGGACTGGTGGACCAGACCCGTACCGTCCTCGGTCGTGACGTACTCCGCGTTCACCACGTAGTGGGCGGGCGCCGGGAACTCCACGAGCTCCAACGGACGTTGGTACGTCCAGCGCTCCATCTCGGCGCCGGTGAAGGACTGGCCGGTGGTCTCCCAGCCCTCGCCGAGCGACTTCTCCACGAGCGGTTCGGCGACGACGAGCTTCTCCTCGCCGTTCGTCGCGACCACGTAGGTGACCTCGGGGTGCGCGGCGACGGCCGTGTTGGAGACCAGGGTCCAGGGGGTCGTCGTCCAGACGAGGAGCGCGGCCTCGCCGGCGAGCGGGCCGGAGGTGAGCGGGAAGCGGACGTACACGGACGGGTCCACGACCGTCTCGTAGCCCTGTGCCAGTTCGTGGTCGGACAGGCCGGTGCCGCAGCGCGGGCACCAGGGGGCGACGCGGTGGTCCTGGACCAGCAGACCCTTGTTGAAGATCTCCTTGAGCGACCACCAGACCGACTCGATGTACTCCGGGTCCATCGTGCGGTACGCGTCGTCGAGGTCGACCCAGTAGCCCATGCGGGTCGTCAGGTCGGTGAAGGCGTCGGTGTGGCGGGTCACGGACTCGCGGCACTTGGCGTTGAACTCGGCGATGCCGTACGCCTCGATGTCCTTCTTGCCGCTGAAGCCGAGTTCCTTCTCGACCGCCAGCTCCACCGGCAGGCCGTGGCAGTCCCAGCCGGCCTTGCGGGCCACGTGGTAGCCGCGCATGGTGCGGAAGCGGGGAAAGACGTCCTTGAAGACGCGTGCCTCGATGTGGTGGGCGCCCGGCATGCCGTTGGCGGTGGGCGGGCCCTCGTAGAACACCCACTCGGGGCGGCCCTCGGACTGCTCCAGGGACTTGGCGAAGATCTTCTGCTCGCGCCAGAAGTCGAGCACCGCGTGCTCGAGCGCGGGCAGGTCGACCTGGGCGGGCACCTGGCGGTACGTCGGGATTGTCATCAGCGAGCTTCCTCCGGCGGACTTGCTGCCTTCCGTCCGGAGGGACGAGAGCTGTGTCATTCCCTGCGCCGTTTTCGGCGCGCTCCCGCGGTACCACCCTCCTTGGCCCTCCAGTGCGCCGTACACACCGGTGAGCCCCCTCATTGGGGTCGCGATGCCGGGTCTACTGGCCGCCTTCTTTCGGCTGCGGCTTTCTTCCGGCGGCTCCGGGGTGATCTTCACGTCGCGCTCGCCCCCGGGCTTCCACCGTCCCCGGGTCGCTCTGGGCTGCGTACGTCGCTACTCGTCCCCATCCACGCTTTTCGCTCCGCCCAGTGTACGGCGCCGCAAGGACAGCGGCCGACCGGTTTTCCCGCGGCCGGGGCGGGTGCTCGGCGGAGGCCGGGGATGACCCGAATGGCGAGGTGCGCGTGTTCGAATCCCGGGACGTCCCGCTCGGCGGATTACCCGGCGGGGAGCTGGGCACAACGCATGCAGGTTTGCCGCGCGGCATCCGCGAGGCGGGCGAATCGGGCGGTGCGCCCCGTTGCCGTGGGACTCAAGTCGATTTATCGTCCCAGCACGATTCGCGTGCAAGATCACAATATGTGAAGGGGCCGCGGCCATGGTGGCGAAGAAGACCGCCGTACAGCAGTCGGCGTCCGGGTCCACGGGTGCCTCCGGCGGTGCGGCCAAGGACGTCGGCGGGAAGAAGACGGTGGGTACGGCGGCGAAGAAGACCGCCGTGAAGAAGACCGCCGTGAAGAAGGTGGCCGCCAGGAGCACGGGGTCAGGGGCGGGTGCGGATGCGGGTGCCAAGAAGGCCGCGGCGAAGAAGGCCACGGGGAAGAAGACGGCGGCGGTGACGCAGGCCGCGGTCCAGGAGGAGGGGGCGGAGAGGCCGGCGGGCAGGAAGGCCACCGGCAAGGAGGCGGCGGCGAAGAAGGCCGGAGCGAAGAAGGCCGGAGCGAAGAAGGCTGCGACCGCGAAGGAGACGGGTGCGAAGGCGGCGGCCGTGAAGAAGACGGCTGCTCAGAAGAGCACCTCCACGAAGAGCACCTCCACGAAGAGCGCCCCTACGAAGAGCGCAGCCAAGACGACTGCGGCCAAGAAAAGCACGGCCAAGAAGGCGGGCGCGGCGCAGGCCGCGGAGCAGACGGGAGCCACGACAGTGGTTGCGAAGAAGACTCCTGGCACGGCCGCGGCGGCGAAGACCGCCGTTCCCAAGGCACGGGTCGCCGCGGCGGAGCCCGGCGAGCTCGCGGTGCGCCCCGGCGAGGATCCCTGGACGCCGGAAGAGGTCGAGGAGGCGCGTGCCGAGCTGACGTCCGAGGCGACGCGGCTGCGCGACGAGATCACCTCGTCCGAGGCGTCCCTCGTGGGTCTGATGCGGGACTCCGGGGACGGCGCCGGCGACGACCAGGCGGACACCGGCACCAAGAACATCACGCGGGAGCACGAACTGGCCCTCGCGGCCAACGCGCGCGAGATGCTCATCCAGACCGAGCGCGCCCTGGAACGGCTCGACGCGGGCACCTACGGCCTGTGCGAGAACTGCGGCAACCCCATCGGCAAGGCCCGCATGCAGGCCTTCCCGCGGGCCACCCTGTGTGTGGAGTGCAAGCAGAAGCAGGAACGCCGGTACTGATCACGTGGGCGCCGCGGGGCGTGTCGTACCCTCGTCCTCAGTCAGGTACCTAGCTTGAGGGACTCACGTGGCAGAGGCGGAGCGCATCATCGGTACGCCGGATACCCCTGAGGCGGCGGGCGGCGAGCCGGAGCAGTCGGACAGGCCCGCCGGGGACGCCGGGAAGTCGGCGTCGGGCGAGCCGTCCGCCGCGGACGCGCCGGAGGCCGCCGAGGCCGAGCGGCCCCGGGGCAGGCGGCGGATCGCCGTGCTGTTCGTGGTCGCGGCCTTCGCCTACGCCCTCGACCTGATCAGCAAGATGATCGTGGTCGCCAAGCTGGAGCACCACGCGCCGATCGAGATCATCGGGGACTGGCTGAAGTTCGAGGCCATCCGCAACGCGGGCGCCGCCTTCGGCTTCGGCGAGGCCTTCACCGTGATCTTCACGGTGATCGCGGCCGCCGTGATCGTGGTCATCGCCCGCCTCGCCCGCAAGCTCTACAGCCTGCCCTGGGCGATCGCGCTCGGCCTGCTGCTCGGCGGGGCGCTCGGCAACCTCACCGACCGGATCTTCCGTTCGCCGGGCGTGTTCGAGGGCGCGGTCGTCGACTTCATCGCGCCCAAGCACTTCGCGGTCTTCAACCTCGCCGACTCGGCGATCGTGTGCGGCGGCATCCTGATCGTGCTGCTGTCGTTCAAGGGGCTCGACCCGGACGGCACCGTCCACAAGGACTGAGCACCCGGGACTCTCGTACGAGAGTGTCGGACCCGTCCGGCATACTCGACGGGTGAGCACCATTCCCGAGATCCGCACCCTGCCCGTGCCCGACGGCCTGGAGGGCGAGCGCGTCGACGCCGCCATCTCCCGCATGTTCGGCTTCTCCCGTACCAAGGCTGCCGAACTCGCCGCCGCGGGGAAGGTCACGGTCGACGGGTCGGTGGTCGGGAAGTCCGAGCGGGTGCACGGCGGGGCCTGGCTGGAGGTCGAGATGCCGCAGGCGCCCGCGCCGGTGCAGATCGTCGCCGAGCCGGTCGAGGGCATGGAGATCGTGCACGACGACGACGACGTGGTCGTGATCGTCAAGCCGGTCGGCGTGGCCGCGCACCCCAGCCCCGGCTGGACCGGGCCGACCGTGATCGGCGGGCTCGCCGCCGCCGGGTACCGCATCTCGACCTCGGGTGCCGCAGAGCGCCAGGGCATCGTGCACCGCCTCGACGTGGGCACGTCCGGCCTGATGGTCGTGGCGAAGTCGGAGTACGCGTACACCTCGCTCAAGCGCCAGTTCAAGGAGCGCACGGTCGACAAGCGCTACCACACGCTCGTCCAGGGCCACCCGGACCCGACCAGCGGCACCATCGACGCTCCCATCGGCCGTCACCCGACCCACGACTACAAGTGGGCGGTCACCGCCGAAGGAAAGCCTTCGGTGACCCACTACGACCTCATCGAGGCGTTCCGCGCGGCCTCCCTGCTCGACGTGAAGCTGGAGACCGGCCGTACCCACCAGATCCGCGTCCACATGGCCGCCCACCGGCACCCGTGCGTCGGCGACCTGACGTACGGCGCCGACCCCACGCTCGCCAAGCGGCTCCACCTGACCCGCCAGTGGCTGCACGCCGTACGGCTGGGCTTCGAGCACCCCGGGGACGGGCAGTGGGCGGAGTTCTCGTGCGACTACCCGGACGACCTGCAGCAGGCTCTGGACCAGGTCCGCGAGGAGACCTACGCATGAGCTCGTCGTCGTACCTGATGCGGGTTGCCGAGGAGCTCGCCGACCGGGAGGCGTGCTTCGCGGTACGCAAAGAGGTCTTCGTCGGCGAGCAGGGCGTCCCTGAGGACATCGAGTACGACGTGTATGACGCCGACGCGGTGCATGTGCTGGCGGTCCGGGAGGACGGGACACCGCTCGGGACCGGGCGGCTGCTGCACGGCGCGGCGGCCGCGGCCAAGACCGACGGCGACCCGGCGGTGGGATCGCTGGGCAGGCTCGCCGTGACGAAGGACGCGCGGGGGCTCGGCGTCGGGGCCGCCCTCGTACGGGCGGTCGAGGACGCGGCACGCGCGCGTGGGCTCGCGGCGGTGGACCTGCACGCGCAGACGCACGCGCTGGGGTTCTACGAGCGGCTGGGGTACGTGGCGTACGGCCCGGAGTTCCCGGACGCCGGAATCCCGCATCGGGCCATGCGGCGCGTGCTGTAGCCGCCGGCGCGGGGCTGTGGCGGGGCGTGCTGTGGCGGGGCGTCGAAAGGACCGGTGAACACGTGGCGTGGCAGGCTTGAGGTCTGCTGTGTGAACGCCGAGACGACCCCGGAGGGCTGACCGTGGATCAGTTGGCCCTGCTGTTCGTGCTGTTGCTCGGGGCCGTGGTGAGCGTTCCGGTCGGGGACCGGCTGGGGCTGCCGGCGCCGGTGCTGATGACGCTCCTCGGGATCGTCCTCGCGCTGCTCGACTTCGTGCCGAACGTCAGCATCCCGCCGGAACTCATCCTGCCCCTGCTGTTGCCGCCGCTGCTGTACGCGGCCGTACGGCGCACGTCCTGGCGGCAGTTCACCGCCAACATCCGGCCGATCTTCCTGCTGGCCGTGGCGCTGGTCTTCGTCACCACGGTGTGCGTGGCCGCCGTCGCGAACGCGATCGTGCCGGGGCTGCCGGTCGCCGCCGCAGTGGCCCTCGGCGCGCTGGTCGCGCCGCCCGACCCGGTCGCGGCGACCGCGGTGGCAGGCCAACTCGGGCTGCCGCGGCGGCTGGTGTCCATCCTGGAGGGCGAGGGGCTCTTCAACGACGTGACGGCCATCGTGCTCTACCACGTGGCGATCACCGCGGCGGTGAGCGGGACCTTTTCGCCGTGGCGGGCGGGGCTGGACCTTGTGCTGTCCGCGGTGGTGGCGGTGGCCGTGGGGATCGTGCTGGGGTGGGGCGCCAACAAGCTGATGGACCTGCTCGGGGACCCGACCCTGCAGATCGGGTTGACGCTGCTGGTGCCGTTCGCCTCGTACGTGCTGGCGGAGGAGTTCCGCGGGTCCGGGGTGCTCGCCGTACTCACCACCGCGTTGTTCCTCGCCGAGTACGCCACCGATCCCGACGACGTGCTGACACGGCTCGCCGGACACACCTTCTGGGACATCGTCGACACGCTGGTCACCGGGGTCGCCTTCGGGCTGATCGGCCTCGAACTGCACAACGCGATCCGGACCGCGTCCGGGCGGTGGGGCGAGATGCTCGGGTGGGCGGCGGCGATCGTGGGTGTGGTCGTGTTCGTACGGCTGTTGTGGCTGGTGCCGGCCACCTGGCTCACCAAGCGGCTGCACGCGAGGCGGGACCACGACGAGGACATCCCGATGACCCTGCGGGAGACCGTCGTCATGTGGTGGTCGGGGATGCGAGGGGTGGCGTCCGTGGCGCTGGCGTTGGCGATCCCCCTGAAGACCGATGACGGTTCGGCCTTTCCCGACCGGGACGAGATCGTGTTCATCGCGTTCGGGGTGATCATGGCGACGCTGGTGCTGCAGGGACTGACCCTGCCGTGGCTGGTGAAACGGCTGGGGGTGCAGGCCGACACGGATCGGGAGAAGGAGTTCGAGAAGGCGCTGGCCGTGCGGGCGGCGAAGGCGGCGAAGGCGCGGCTGCGGGAGATCGAGGCCGTGGAGGACCTGCCGGAGGAGTTTTCCGAGCAGATGCTGCGGCGGGCTCACGACATCGGGATGCGGATCAGTCCGGAGGTGGGGGAGGACGAGCGGCGGGAGGCGCATGAGCAGCGGGTGCGGAGGCTGAAGCGGGTGCGGCGGATTCAGGGGGAGATGCTGAGCGCGGCCCGGCACGAGGTGCTGGCGGCGCGGAGTGAGCCGGGGGCCGATCCGGAGGTGGTGGATCGGGTGCTTCGGCATCTTGATGTGCGGAGTTTGAAGTGAGTTGTCGGGTGCGGGCGGGGTGGGGGTGCTGTGTTGGTCTCCCACCCGCGCACCACCCGTTTCCGGTTGGCCGAGGGGGGCTCTCCTGCGGGGGCGCGGCGCCGTCGGCGGCTTTCCGTCGTGGGTACAAGACCCGCTTATGTACGGTTGCGTCATGGCTCGCAACGTTGTCATCAGTGGCGGAGGTACGGGGATCGGGCTCGCCGCGGCGGAGGTCTTCGCGGGAGACGGGGATCGGGTGCTGCTGCTCGGGCGGCGGATCGAGGTGTTGGAGAAGGCCAGGGTGGCCGGGGCGCTGACCTACGCCGCCGATCTGGCCGAGCCGGAGAGTGTGCGCGGCGTCGCCCGGTTCGTGGCCGAGGAGCTCGGGACCGTGGACGTGCTGATCCACAGTGCCGGAGGCGCCGGGCAGCTCGAACCCCGCGCCGACAGCGTCGATCCGCTCGACCTCGTCGCGCACGACTGGACCGTGAACTTCCGCAGCAACACCCTGACCGCGGCCCTGCTCACGGAGGCCCTCAGGGATCGGCTCGCCGAGCCGGGTGGGCGGGTGCTGTTCCTCAGCTCCATTGCCGCGTACCGGGGTTCGGGCAGCGGGGCGTACGCGGCGGCCAAGGCCGGGTTGCACCCCTACGCCCATGACCTGGCCCGGCAGCTCGGGCCCCGAGGCATCACCGTGAACGTCGTCGCGCCCGGCTACGTCGAGGACACCGGGTTCTTCGGCGGCGCGATCGAGGAGGCTCGGCGGGAGCGGCTCGTCGGCGAGACCTCGACCGGGCGTGCGGGGATGCCCGGGGACGTCGCCGCGACCCTGCACTGGCTCGCCTCCCCGGCAGCCGGCCATGTCACGTCCCAGGTGATCCAGGTCAACGGCGGCGCCGAGCGCGGCCACTGAGGCCGTCGGGCCGCAGCCGGCTGTCGGTCGCCCCGGTGACGCGGGTCACCGGGGCGAGGGCCGGTGTCAGCCGCCCGCCCGGGGCGGACCGTGTCCGCGGCTCGCTGCCACCCCGTCGCGCGAGATGTCGTCCCGGGAGGGGCGGCCGTTCGTGCGGTTCGGGGGCAGGGCCGCGTCCGCCGTGTTGACGCGGGGGAGGGCGTACGGGTGTTCCGCGGCCAGCCAGCGGATCATGCCCTCACGGACCGTGACGCGTACCGTCCAGATGTCGTCGGCGTCCTTGGCGGTCATCAGGGCCCGCACCTCCATGGTGTTCGGGGTGGTGTCCGTGACGTCCAGACCGAAGGCGCGGCCGTCCCAGGCCGGGGACTCGCGCAGGAGGTCGCGGAGCTTGTCGCGCATCGCGTCCACCGGCGCGGCATGGTCGACGTGCCAGAAGACGATGCCGGTCATCTGCGGGGTGCCGCGCGACCAGTTCTCGAAGGGCTTGGACGTGAAGTACGAGACGGGCATGGTGATCCGGCGCTCGTCCCAGGTCCGTACGGTCAGGAACGTCAGTGTTATCTCCTCGACCGTGCCCCACTCGCCGTCCACCACGACCGTGTCGCCGATGCGGACCATGTCGCCGAAGGCGATCTGCAGCCCCGCGAACATGTTGCTGAGCGTCGACTGGGCGGCGACACCGGCGACGATGCCGAGGATTCCGGCCGAGGCCAGCAGCGAGGCTCCCGCTGCGCGGAACGCCGGGAAGGTCAGCAGCATCGTGGCCGCCGCCACCACCCCGACGACCGCGGCGACCACCCGCATGATCAGCGTCACCTGGGTCCGCACGCGCCGTACCCGGGCCGGGTCGCGGTGGGCGCGCGCGTAGCGGCTGTACGACGTCTCCACTATCGCGGCGGCGATGCGGATCACCAGCCACGCCGCGGCCCCGATCAGGACCAGCGTGAGGGTCCGGCCGATGCCGGCGCTGTGCCGCTCCAGCAGCTTCGCCTCGTCGTACGACCCTCTCAGCAGGGCCGCACAGAGCACGAGCTGGTAGGGGATGCGGCCACGGCGCAGCAGACCCCACAGCGGGGTCTCGTGATGCCGTGCGTCGGCCTTGCGCAGCAGCAGGTCGGTGGCCCAGCCGATGACCAGCGTGAGCACGACCGAGCCGCCGACCACGATCAGTGGGCGGAGTAGATTCTCCATGCCCACGAACGTAACCGGCCCCGGCGGTACATGAACATGTGACTTCGCGCTCAGGGTGGGTACGGCCGTGGCCCCGGGCCGAGCGCGCCGCCGTGACCTGCGTTGTCGTACCCGGCTGGCACCATGGGTTCATGAACATCGTGCTCTTTCACTCGACCTTCGGCCTCAGGCCCGCGGTGCGCGCGGCGGCGGACCGGCTGCGCGCGGCCGGACACGAGGTGTGGACGCCGGACCTCTTCGAGGGGCGTACGTTCGAGACGGTCGAGGAGGGCATGGCCTTCAACACCGAGATCGGCAAGGACGAGCTGCTCAAGCGGGCCGTCCTGGCCGCCGCGCCCTACTCGGAACGCGGGCTGGTCTACGCCGGGTTCTCGCTCGGCGCCTCCATCGCGCAGACCCTCGCGCTCGGCGACGAGAAGGCGCGCGGGCTGCTGCTCCTGCACGGCACGTCGGACATAGCGCCGAACGCGACCGTGGACGAGCTGCCCGTACAGCTGCATGTCGCCGAGCCGGACCCCTTCGAGACCGACGACTGGCTGAGCGCCTGGTATCTCCAGATGGGCAGAGCGGGTGCGGACGTGGAGGTGTACCGATACGCCGGGGCCGGCCACCTGTACACCGACCCCGACCTGCCCGACTACGACGAGGAGGCCGCCGAGGCCACCTGGCGGGTGGCGCTCGGCTTCCTCGTCAGTCTGTAGAACCGTCGGCCGGCGGCTACACGGGGTCGTACGTCCGCTCGACCTTCTGCGTACCGGTGCGGGTGCGGTACGAGCGGGCCCAGGACGAGGTCGCGTCCGGCTTGGTGCGGTCGGACAGCACGTAGTAGTCCATCTGCGCGCGGGCGGCGTCGATGTCCAGGACGCCGTAGCCGTGGCGGTCGGTGTCGACCCAGTGGACATGCCGGTTGGCGGCCCTGATGATCGGCGCGGCGACCGCGGAGATCGTGCCCTCGGGTGCCTTCACGATGTCGTCGAGGTTGTCGGAGGTGACCGAGGTGACCACGAACTCCGTGGCGGCGGAGGCGGACAGCGGGTACGTGCCGGCGTCCACCGGCACGTCGTTGGCCCACGCCATGTGGATGTCGCCGGTCAGGAAGACGGTGTTGCGGATCGCGTTCGAGCGCAGGTGGGCCAGCAGCTCGCGGCGGTCGTCGGTGTAGCCGTCCCACTGGTCGGTGTTGAGGGCGAGGCCCTCCTTCGGCAGACCGAGCAGCTCGGCGAGCGGCCGCAGCAGGTCCGCGGAGAGCGAACCGATCGCGAACGGCGAGATCATCACCGAGTTGCCGATCAGCCGCCAGGTGGCGTCGGACGCCTTCAGCCCGGCCTTCAGCCAGTCGAGCTGGGCGCGGCCGGTGAGCGTACGGTCCGGGTCGTCGACCGAGCCGTTGCCCACGGCGACCTGCTGCGAGCGGAAGGAACGCAGGTCCAGCAGCGAGAGGTCGACGAGCTTGCCGAAGCGCAGCCGACGGTAGGTGGTGCCCGCGATCGCCGTGCGCACCGGCATCCACTCGAAGTAGGCCTGCTTGGCCGCGGCCTGACGCGCGGACCAGGCGCCCTCCGCGCCCTCGGTGTGGTTCTCGGCCCCGCCCGACCAGGCGTCGTTGGCGAACTCGTGGTCGTCCCAGATGGCGACGACCGGAGCGACGGCGTGCAGGGCCTGGAGGTCGGCGTCGGTCTTGTAACGCCCGTGCCGGGTGCGGTAGTCGGCGAGCGTGAGGATCTCGTGCGTGGGCGCGTGCGGCCGTACGACGGTGTCGCGCGTGCCGTACTCGCCGGTGCCGTACTCGTAGATGTAGTCGCCCAGGTGCAGCCAGGCGTCCAGGTCGCCGCGGGCCGCTAGATGGCGGTACGCCGAGAAGTAGCCGGCCTCCCAGTTGGCGCAGGAGACCACGCCGAAGCGGAGGTTCGACACGGCCGCGTCGGCGGCGGGGGCGGTGCGGGTGCGGGCGACGGGGGAGTCGGTGCCCCCGGCGGAGAAGCGGAACCAGTAGTCGGTGGCGGGTTCCAGGCCGCGCACGTCCGCCTTGACGGTGTGGTCGGAGGCGGCGGTCGCGGTGACGGAGCCCTTCGCGACGATGTTCGTCAGCGCCTTGTCCCTGGCGACGACCCAGTCGACCGCGGTGTCCGGGCCGAGCCCGGAGCCGGGTATCGCCCCGGCGGTGGGCGTCACCCGGGTCCACAGCAGGATGCCGTCGGGGAGCGGGTCGCCGGAGGCGACGCCGTGCAGGAAGGCGGGGGCGTCCGTGGCGGCCCGGGCGGGCAGGGCGGCGGCCAGTGGGCCGGCCAGGACAGCGGTGGCCGCCGCGGCCTTGACGACCGTACGGCGGCGCGGTGAGAGGGAGTTGAGATGCTCGGTGGCTCTGTATCGACTGGTCACGGCCGATCAGGTTACTGATCGGTATGAACGAGAGCGGGCGAACTGGCAAAAGTTCGCCCGCTCTTTGACCGACGATCGAGATCAGGCCTTGAGGGCCGCCTCGATCGCCGTGTTGAAGTCGGCGACCGTCATCGGCGCGTTCTTGCCGTCGGAGCCGGTCAGCGTCTTGCCGTCCATCTTCAGGGTCGGCGTGCCGCTCACGCCGCTGTCGTCGAACGTCTTCGACATCTCCAGCGCCCACTTGTCGTAGGTGCCGTTCTTCACGGCGTTCTGGAACTTCGTGTTGCCCTTGAGGGCGGAGACCGTGTCGGCCACCTTGATCAGGTAGGAGTCGTCCTTGAACTTGTCGTCGGACTCCTCCGGGTGCCACTTCGCCGAGTACAGCGCGGTCTTGTACTCGAGGAACGCCTCGGGGCTGACGTTGAGCGCGGCGCCCAGGGCGCTGAGCGCGTTCTTGGAGCCCTCGCCGGACAGGCTGTTGTCGAGGAAGGTGGCACCGACGTACTGGACCTTGTACTTGCCGTCCTCGACACCCTTGTCCAGCGTCGCGCCGACGGTCTGCTCGAACTGGGCGCAGATCGGGCAGCGCGGGTCCTCGTACATGACCAGGGTCTTCTTGGCGCTGCTCTCGCCGATGACGACGGTCGTGCCGTTCGTGCCCGTGGTGTTGGCCGGCTTGACGAGCTTGTCGTCCTTCGCGGCGTCCCAGTAACCGGGCTTGTTGCCCTGGACGACCGCGTAGCTGATGCCGCCGGCTATCGCCAGCACGCCGACTATGGAGCAGGCGACGATGACCTGCCGCTTGATCTTGTCGCGCTTGGCCTGGCGCTCGCGCTCCTGGCGCAGCCGCTCGCGGGCGGCGGTCTTCGCGGCCTGGCTGTTCCGCTTTGCCATGGGTGATCTCCGTAGGGGACGCGCACACGTCGTGTGCGGGATACGTATGGGGGACTGGTGGTGCTCAGATGCGTCGGGCGCACTTCGGCGCTCTCGGCGCGGCTTGACGCCGTTCGGCGCCGCTCAGGCGGAAGCGACCGAGCACGGCGGTCCACGCCGTCCCAGGGAGTGCACGAGGATCCGCTCGCGCGCGGTGGTGTTACGGCGGCCGGGGCGCTGCGGGCGGCGCACGGAGGGCGACGGCCGTACCGTCACCGCCGCGACCGCCAGCAGCAGCGGCCGGAAGGTGGTCGCGGCCACCGCGCGCAGCAGCTGGGCCAGCGCGCGCTCGCCGCGGCGCAGCCAGGCGGCGGCGAGGAGGCCGACGCAGACGTGCGCGCCGAGCAGCAGCCAGGCCGTCGCCGGGTCGGCGTGGGAGAGCAGACCCCCGAGCCGGTCGGGGTCGGTGCCGGTCACCCGGGCCAGCGGGGCGCCGACACTGGTGCCGTCGCCGCACAGCACGTCGAAGCCGACGGAGCGCAGCGGACCGGCGACCGGGCCGCCCGCCGCGCCGTAACAGACGTGCTGACCGGTGGTGAAGACGGTGTCGGCGGCCAGCTCCAGCGGGATCAGCAGCGCGGCGATCCGGCCGAAACCGCGCTCGCGGCCGGCCAGGGTGTAGGCGATGACGAACACGGCGGCGCCGACCACCGCCACCGTGTTCAGCGGCAGCGGGGCTCGGGACAGCAGGACGTGCGACGCGGTGCTGAGCGTCACGACGAATGCCGTGAACAGCGCCGCGCGTACGGCTCTGAGCTGGGTCCCGGATATGTCCATAGCGGAGGAGAGTCTGTCACGTGGGCCGGTAAGGGACCCCTAAAGGATCCCTGTGTGCGGCCTTTCCGTCACAGACCCGGAATCCGGCCGTTGCGGAACAGGTCCACGAAGATCTGGTGGTCGGCACGCGCGCGTGCGCCGTAGTCGTGCGCGAAGTCGACCAGGAGGTCCGCGAAGCCGTCCTCGTCGGCCGCGAGGGCCGCGTCGATGGCCCGCTCGGTGGAGAAGGGCACCAGGGACTCGCCGGACTGGTCGTCCGCCGCCGCGTGCATGGTGGCGGTGGCCCGGCCCAGGTCGGCGACGACCGCGGCGATCTCCTCCGGGTCGTCGATGTCGCCCCAGTCGAGATCCACCGCGTACGGCGAGACCTCGGCGACCAGCTGGCCCGTGCCGCCGAGCTCGGTCCAGCCGAGCCACGGGTCGGCGTGCGCCTGGAGGGCGCGCTGCGAGATCACCGTGCGGTGGCCCTCGTGCTGGAAGTAGTCCCGGATCGCCGAGTCCGTGATGTGCCGGGAGACGGCCGGGGTCTGGGCCTGCTTGATGTAGATCACGACATCGTTCTCCAGGGCGTCGCTGTGGCCCTCCAGGAGGATGTTGTAGGACGGCAGACCGGCCGAGCCGATGCCGATGCCGCGGCGGCCGACGACGTCCTTCACGCGGTACGAGTCCGGGCGGGCCAGCGAGGTCTCCGGCAGCGTCTCCAGGTAGCCGTCGAAGGCTGCGAGGACCTTGTACCGCGTGGCCGCGTCCAGCTCGATGGAGCCGCCGCCGGGGGCGAAGCGGCGCTCGAAGTCACGGATCTCCGTCATCGAGTCGAGCAGGCCGAAGCGGGTCAGCGACCGGGCGTCGCGCAGGGCGTCCAGGAGCGGGCCCTGGGCGGTGTCCAGGGTGAAGGGCGGCACCTCGTCGCTCTTGGCGCCGGTGGACAGGGCGTGGATCCGCTCGCGGTACGCGCCCGCGTACACCTGCACCAGATCGGTGATCTGGTCGTCGCCGAGCGCCTTCGCGTATCCGATCAGGGCGATGGAGGCGGAGAAGCGCTTGAGGTCCCAGGTGAAGGGGCCGACGTACGCCTCGTCGAAGTCGTTGACGTTGAAGATCAGCCGGCCGGTGGAGTCCATGTACGTGCCGAAGTTCTCCGCGTGCAGGTCGCCGTGGATCCACACGCGCGAGGTGCGCTCGTCCAGGTACGGGCCGCCCCGCTTCGACCCGAAACCATTGTTTGCAGTCAGGTCGTGGTAGAAGACGCACGCCGTGCCGCGGTAGAACGCGAAGGCCGACGCCGCCATCTTCCGGAACTTCACGCGGAACGCGGCCGGGTCGGCGGCCAGGAGCTGGCCGAAGGCGGTGTCGAAGACGGCGAGGATCTCCTCGCCGCGGTGCTCGTCGTTGAGCTGCGGGACCGACATCGCTGGGTGCCTCCTGGTGCATGACATGTGGGACGGCCGTTCCGTCACTACCAACGGACGAAGGTACGCGGGAGTGCCCGCGACCTTCACACGAAGGTACGCGGACCAGCCCCGCGAGTGTCAGTGCCCAGGCATAGACTTCGACGCTGTCCCCCCAGACTGCCCGCAGCCTGTCGCCGAGCGTTTTCCATGGAGGCCACGCCGTGTCAAAGCCGCCGTTCACGCACCTGCACGTCCACACCCAGTACTCGCTGCTGGACGGTGCCGCGCGGCTCAAGGACATGTTCAACGCGTGCAACGAGATGGGCATGACCCACATCGCCATGTCCGACCACGGCAACCTCCACGGGGCGTACGACTTCTTCCACACCGCGAAGAAGTCCGGGGTCACCCCGATCATCGGCATCGAGGCGTACGTCGCGCCGGAGTCCCGGCGCAACAAGCGCAAGATCCAGTGGGGTCAGCCGCACCAGAAGCGGGACGACGTCTCCGGTTCGGGCGGTTACACCCACAAGACGATCTGGGCGGCCAACGCGACGGGCCTGCACAACCTCTTCAAGCTCTCCTCGGACGCGTACGCCGAGGGCTGGCTGCAGAAGTGGCCCCGGATGGACAAGGAGACCATCTCCCAGTGGTCCGAGGGGCTCATCGCCTCCACAGGCTGCCCCTCCGGCGAGCTCCAGACCCGGCTGAGGCTCGGCCAGTTCGACGAGGCCCTGAAGTCCGCCGCCGAGTACCAGGACATCTTCGGCAAGGACCGCTACTTCCTGGAGCTGATGGACCACGGCATCGACATCGAGCACCGGGTCCGTGACGGCCTCCTGGAGATCGGCAAGAAGCTCGGCATCCCGCCGCTGGTCACCAACGACTCGCACTACACGTACGCGCACGAGGCGACCGCCCACGACGCGCTGCTGTGCATCCAGACCGGCAAGAACCTGTCCGACCCGGACCGCTTCCGCTTCGACGGCACCGGCTACTACCTGAAGTCCACGGACGAGATGTACGCCATCGACTCCTCGGACGCCTGGCAGGAGGGCTGCGCCAACACCCTCCTGGTGGCCGAGCAGATCGACACGGCCGGCATGTTCGAGGCGAAGAACCTCATGCCGAAGTTCGACATCCCCGAGGGTTACACCGAGGTCAGCTGGTTCAAGGAGGAAGTCCGCCGCGGCATGGAGCGCCGCTTCCCGGGCGGCATCCCCGACGACCGCCAGAAGCAGGTCGAGTACGAGATGGACGTCATCATCCAGATGGGGTTCCCGGGCTACTTCCTCGTCGTCGCCGACTTCATCATGTGGGCCAAGAACAACGGCATCGCGGTCGGTCCGGGCCGTGGTTCCGCGGCCGGCTCGATCGTCGCGTACGCCATGGGCATCACCGACCTCGACCCGATCCCGCACGGCCTGATCTTCGAGCGGTTCCTCAACCCCGAGCGCGTCTCCATGCCCGACGTCGACATCGACTTCGACGAGCGTCGGCGCGTCGAGGTGATCAGGTACGTGACCGAGAAGTACGGCGCCGACAAGGTCGCCATGATCGGCACGTACGGCAAGATCAAGGCGAAGAACGCCATCAAGGACTCCGCGCGCGTGCTGGGCTACCCGTACGCGATGGGCGACCGCCTCACCAAGGCGATGCCCGCCGACGTCCTCGGCAAGGGCATCGACCTGAACGGCATCACCGACCCCGCGCACCCCCGCTACAGCGAGGCGGGCGAGATCCGCGCGATGTACGAGAACGAGCCGGACGTGAAGAAGGTCATCGACACCGCCAAGGGCGTCGAGGGCCTGGTCCGGCAGATGGGTGTGCACGCGGCGGGCGTGATCATGTCCAGCGAGCCCATCGTGGACCACGCCCCCATCTGGGTGCGGCACACCGACGGCGTGACCATCACACAGTGGGACTACCCCCAGTGTGAGTCGCTGGGCCTGCTGAAGATGGACTTCCTGGGCCTGCGCAACCTCACGATCATGGACGACGCCATCAAGATGGTGAAGGCCAACAAGAGCATCGACCTGGAGATGCTCGCGCTCCCGCTGGACGACCCCAAGACCTTCGAACTGCTCTGCCGCGGTGACACCCTCGGCGTCTTCCAGTTCGACGGCGGCCCGATGCGCTCGCTGCTCCGCCAGATGCAGCCCGACAACTTCGAGGACATCTCCGCCGTCTCGGCCCTCTACCGGCCGGGCCCGATGGGCATGAACTCGCACATCAACTACGCGGAGCGCAAGAACGGGCGCCAGGAGATCACGCCGATCCACAAGGAGCTGGAGGAGCCCCTCGAAGAGGTCCTGGCCGTCACCTACGGCCTGATCGTCTACCAGGAGCAGGTCCAGAAGGCCGCCCAGATCATCGCCGGGTACTCGCTCGGCGAGGCCGACATCCTCCGCCGCGTGATGGGCAAGAAGAAGCCCGACGAACTGGCGAAGAACTTCACCATCTTCCAGGCCGGCGCCAAGAAGAACGGCTACAGCGACGAGGCGATCCAGGCCCTGTGGGACGTGCTGGTCCCCTTCGCCGGATATGCGTTCAACAAGGCCCACTCGGCCGCGTACGGACTGGTCTCGTACTGGACGGCGTACCTGAAGGCGAACTACCCCGCCGAATACATGGCCGCGCTGCTCACCTCGGTCAAGGACGACAAGGACAAGTCGGCCGTCTACCTCAACGAGTGCCGGCGCATGGGCATCAAGGTGCTCCCGCCGAACGTCAACGAGTCGATGTCCAACTTCGCCGCGCAGGGCGACGACGTGATCCTCTTCGGCCTCTCCGCGGTGCGCAACGTCGGCACGAACGTGGTCGAGTCGATCATCAGGAGCCGCAAGACCAAGGGGAAGTACGCGTCGTTCCCCGACTACCTCGACAAGGTCGAGGCGGTCGTCTGCAACAAGCGCACCACCGAATCGCTGATCAAGGCGGGCGCCTTCGACAGCATGGGGCACAGCCGCAAGGGCCTCACCGCGCACTTCGAGCCGATGATCGACAACGTGGTGGCGGTCAAGCGCAAGGAGGCCGAGGGCCAGTTCGACCTCTTCGGCGGCATGGGCGAGCAGGAGACGAGCGAGCCCGGCTTCGGACTCGACGTGGAGTTCACGACCGACGAGTGGGACAAGGTCTATCTGCTCGCGCAGGAGCGGGAGATGCTCGGTCTGTACGTCTCCGACCACCCGCTCTTCGGCCTGGAGCACGTGCTGTCCGACAAGGCCGACGCGGGCATCGCCCAGCTCACCGGAGGTGAGCACTCCGACGGCGCGGTCGTCACCATCGGCGGCATCATCTCCGGCCTCCAGCGCAAGATGACCAAGCAGGGCAACGCCTGGGCCATCGCCACCGTCGAGGACCTCGCCGGCTCCATCGAGTGCATGTTCTTCCCGGCGACCTACCAGCTCGTCTCGACCCAACTCGTCGAGGACGCCGTGGTGTTCGTCAAGGGACGCCTGGACAAGCGGGAGGACGTGCCCCGTCTCGTCGCGATGGAACTCCAGGTACCGGACCTGTCCAACGCGGGGACCAACGCGCCCGTGATCCTCACCATCCCGGCCACCCGGGTCACCCCGCCGATGGTGAGCCGGCTCGGTGAGATCCTCAGTCACCACAAGGGTGAGAGCGAGGTCAGGATCAAGCTCCAGGGCCCGCGCAAGACGACCGTGCTGCGCCTCGACCGGCACCGCGTGAAGCCGGATCCGGCGCTCTTCGGCGACCTGAAGGTGCTGCTGGGCCCGTCCTGCCTGGCCGGCTGAGCGGCTGAGCGGATGACAGGCTGACCGGCTGGGCAACTGACGTACGCGAGGGGCGCGCCCGTGAACGGGTACGCCCCTCGGTGTGTGCCCGGGCTTCAACAGCCCTTGATACAGAGGTCAGTTGTGACCGAAGCGCTTCTCGCGGCTCTTGCGGGCCATGTCGCCGGGGGTGACCTGCGGGACATGCTGGTGGGCCTGCGTGTCCGCCGGGGGCTGCTGGGCCGTCTGCTGACCACGCTCGGACTGCGGCTGCTTACGTTCACGGTTCTTGTTCTTGGCCATGGTGATCTGCCTCCTGTGGGGGATCTAGGGGCCAGGTCCGGGATCAGATTCACATAGGCTGACAAGGAGCGCATGTCGGATAATTACCGTCTGTGACATGGCTTGTCGGGGAGCGAAGCTCCGAAACGCCACGCCGAAGATCGAGTTCGGGCCGTTAACCCCCGCGTGGTCGGGCAGACTCGAAGGAAGCCCGAAGCAAACCTCCCGGAAAGAGGGTGGATCGCGTGGACCGCTGCATCGTCCTGGTGGACGCCGGGTATCTGCTGGGGGCCGCCGCCAGTCTCCTCGCCGGGGAGCCCTCCCGCTCCCGGATCACCGTCGACCACGCCGCCCTCATCCAGGGCCTGCGCGAACGCGCCGAGTCCGACACGGAACGGCCCCTGCTGCGCATCTACTGGTTCGACGGCGCCCCCGACCGCGTCCCGCAGCCCGAGCACCGCCGGCTGCGCGTGATGCCCCGGGTCACCGTCCGGCTCGGTGCCCTGACCCGCAGCGACGGACGCTGGGCCCAGAAGGGCGTCGACGCCGCGATGCACGCCGAGCTGACCGAGCTGGCCCGCAACCGCGCCTGTTCCGACGTCGTCCTGGTCACCGGCGACGGCGATCTGCTGCCGGGCATGATGGCCGCCAAGGAGCACGGCGTGGCCGTACACCTGTGGGCCGTGCAGGCAGCCGACGGGGACTACAACCAGTCCGAGGACCTGGTCGCCGAGGCCGATGAACGGCGCGTGCTCGACCGTACGTGGATCACCAAGGCCGTGCGTGCCAAGGACCTCGGCGGGATCTGCGCGCCGCCGCCCGTGCCGCGGCCCGAGATCGCCGCGATCCTCTCCGCGCCGCTGCCCGAGTCCGCGCACGCCGCGGCAGCCGAGCGGTCGGTCGAGGAGGAGCACGCCCCGGCGGCCGCCGCCTCGGAGAACGGCACGCAGGAGCGGGTGCCCGCGTCCAAGGGCGTGCCCACGCCGAAGGACCTGGCCGCGCTGCGCGCGCCCGGCGTCCAGCCCGCCCAGCCCCCGCAGACCGCGACCCTGCGCTGGTCCTCGGACAAGGGGTGGGTCGACCGGCCCGGCGGTGCGGCCGAGCCGCCCGAGGTCGCCTCGATGCCGACACTCGCGCAGGTGACGACGGCGGAGCAGCGGTGGGCCGACCGGGAGGAGGACATCACGACCGTCGGCGGCGACCCGTTCGAGGTCGGACAGGTGTTCGCGCGGCGCTGGATGGGGCGGCTCGGGGACCAGGTCCATCTGCAGAAGCTGTCCGGGATGTACCCGCGGATCCCGCACCGGATCGACGGGGAGCTGCTGCGGTACGCCGCCCGGTTCGGGCTGCTCGCGCACAAGGACGACCAGATCGACGAGCACGACCGGTATGCGATCCGGGCCGGGTTCTGGCGGGAGATCGACGTGCGGACGGCCGCCGAGCACGCGCCTGCGGGAGAGTGAGATCCCTGCCGTCGGATGTGCCGCGATGGGCCGCCCCGGGAGCGGAGCGGGGTCGCGGACCCCGTAGTCTCGTCCTTTGTGAGTACGCGCGCGGCACAGGCACTTCGGCACGGTGACGATGTCGTGTGCGCGGTGCGCGGACTGACCAAGACCTATCCGGCGGTACGGGGACGGCGCGGCGTTCCGGCAACGCCCGAGGTGAGGGCCACCGACGAGGTACGGCTGGACATCCGGCGCGGGGAGATCTTCGGGCTCCTCGGGCCGAACGGCGCAGGGAAGACCACCCTCGTACGGCAGCTGACCGGGCTGATGCGCCCCGACCGCGGCAGCGTCGAGATCCTCGGGCACGACATCGTGCGCCATCCGGAGCGCGCCTCGCGGATCCTCGCCTACCTCGGGCAGGAGTCCACCGCCCTCGACGAACTGACCGTGTCGCTCGCCGCCGAGACCACCGGACGGCTGCGCGGCCTGGGAGCGGCTCGGGCGCGGGCCGAGCGGGACGCCGTACTCGACGAGCTGGGGCTTGCGCCGATCGCCGGGCGGCCGTTGAAGAAGCTGTCCGGCGGACAGCGCCGCCTGGCCTGCTTCGCCTCCGCGCTGGTGGGGGAGCGGCCGTTCCTCGTCCTCGACGAGCCGACCAGCGGCATGGACCCCGTGGCGCGGCGCGCGGTGTGGGGCGCCGTGGACCGGCGCCGGGCCGAGCACGGCTCGACGGTCCTGCTCGTCACCCACAACGTCATCGAGGCCGAGACCGTCCTGGACCGGGTCGCCGTGCTCGACCGGGGGCGGGTGATCGCCTGCGACACCCCCACCGGCCTCAAGGAGCAGGTCGCCGGCGAGGTGCGGGTCGACCTGGTGTGGCGCGAGTCCGCCCCGCTGCACGTGCCCGAGGTGGCCGCGCTGCGGGACCGGGCCGTGGAGTCCGGGCGCCGCTGGACGCTGCGGCTCGCCCCGGAGGAGGCCCGTACGGTCGTCGCCACCGTCACCGGCGGCGCCGCGTTCGCCGCGCTGGACGACTTCACGCTGGCCACGCCGAGCCTGGAGGACGTGTACCTGGCGCTGGGCGGCGCCGCACGGCAGGGGCTGGTGAAGGCGTGAGCCGACCGATCGAGGGCTTGAGTACTGTGACCGCCGCATGCGTACGGAACACGACGACTGCCGGAGTGAAACCGAGCGAGGGGAGCCGCGCGACGTGAGTGTCGTACCCGCCGAGGTTCTGCCGGGCAGTGCCCTGGCCGTTGAGGAGACGGTCCGGGAAGCGGCCGAGCTCGGACCGCGTGCGCGGCTGTGGCCGGCGCTGGCGGCCGTGTACCGGGCGCAGCTGTCCCGTGCGCGGGTGGCGCGGATCCCGCTGCTGTTCGTGGCGACCTTCCAGTCGATCGGGATCATGGTCCTGATGCGCGGGGTCGTGGACGGCGGGGGAGAGGCGCAGGCGGTCGTCGCCGGTTCGTCGGTGCTCGTCGTCGCCTTCGTCGCGCTCAACCTGCTCGCACAGTACTTCGGTCAGCTGCGCGCCAGCGGCGGGCTCGACCACTACGCGACGCTGCCCGTGCCGCCGGCGGCCGTGGTGCTGGGCGCGGCGGGCGCGTACGCCTCCTTCACCGTGCCGGGGACCGTGGTGACCGCGGTCTTCGGGTGCGTGCTGTTCGGGCTGCCGCTCGCGCATCTGTGGGTGCTGATCGCCGTCATCCCGCTCGCGGGCGCCGCGCTCGCCGGGCTCGGGGCCGCCCTCGGACTGCTCGCGCCGCGTCCGGAGCTGGCGACGCTGCTCGGGCAGCTGGGCATGTCCGCGGCGCTGCTGCTCGGGGTCCTGCCGGCGGACCGGATGCCGCAGGCCGTGCGGTTCGCACGCGACCTGCTGCCGTCGACCTACGGCGTCGAGGCCTTCGCGCGGACCTTCGGGCCGCACCCCGACTGGGCGTTCGTGCTCGGTGACCTCGCCGTGTGCGGCGGGGTCGGCGTGGTCTCGCTGGCCGTCGCCACCTGGGCCTACCGCCGGGCGGCCGTCCGATGACGCGCCGCACAGGCGGGCCTGGCACGATGTCAGGGTGACCGCACCGTTGACTCCTCCTCCGCCGCCGAACGAACAGCCCTCGCACAGTACGTGGCAGGCCGCGCCTCCCGGGTACGGGGCTACCGCGCAGGATGCCGCGTACGGCGCGGACGGTTCGTACGGACAGGACGGTCCCGGCATGAAGACCGAAGTGCGCGAGGCTGCCGTCGTCACGGTGGCGGTGACGCTCGGCGGGGTGCTGCTCGGGCTGCTGTGGTGGTGGCTGGCGCCGCACGTGCCGCTGGTCGGCGGCCTGGACGAGCAGGGCAACTGGGTCGTCTTCCTCAAGGACACCGAGGGCGAACAGGCGGTCGGTGTTGATGGAACGTTCACGCTGCTGGCATTGGCCTTCGGGGCCGTGAGCGCGCTCGCCGTGTTCCTCGTGCGCAGGCGTGGAGGGGTGCCGCTGGTCGTGGCGCTCGCCGTCGGAGGGCTGCTCGGGTCGGTGCTGGCGTGGCGGCTCGGGGTGTGGCTCGGCCCGGCGCAGGACGTGCTCGCGCATGCCAGGGACGTGGGCAAGGGCGTCACGTTCTCGGCGCCGTTGAAGCTGGGGGCGAAGGGCGCCCTGCTGGCGTGGTCGCTGTCCGCGTTGGTGGTGCACCTGGGGCTGACGGCGCTGTTCGGGCCCCGGGATCCGGATCCGTACGCCCACCAGCAGGGTCCGGTACCGAAGGACGGATACGGGGCCCCGCAGGCGTAGCGACCTTCTAGGCGGGCCGCCTCCCGTGATTCGAGCGGCCCTTCTTCGTGCGCCACTTGCGTTTGCGTGTTTTCTTCGACATGTCCCTCGTGCTTAACCGAGGAACGGACCCGCGTCGAGAGGTCAGGCACGCCCGATGGGGGCCACCACCGCTTCCGTGAGCTTGGCCAGGTCGTCGGGGGAGAGTTCGACCTCCAGGCCGCGGCGGCCCGCCGAGACGCAGATCGTGGCGTGGGCCGAGGCCGATTCGTCCAGGACCGTGGGCAGTTTCTTGCGCTGGCCGAGCGGGGAGATGCCGCCGCGGACGTAGCCCGTGGTGCGTTCGGCGAGTGCCGGGTCGGCCATCGCGGCGCGCTTGCCGCCCACCGCCGCCGCGAGTGCCTTGAGGTCCAGCTGGCCGGCCACCGGGACCACCGCGACGGTCAGGGCGCCGTCGACGTCCGCGACCAGCGTCTTGAAGACCCGCTCCGGCGAGACCCCCATCGCCTCGGCCGCCTCCTCGCCGTACGAGGGGTGGGCGGGGTCGTGGTCGTACGCATGCACGGTGTACGACACTCCCGCGGCCGTCAGTGCCACCGTCGCCGGCGTCCCGCCCGGCTGCTGCTGCTTCTTCGACTTCTTCGCCATCGCGGCCTGATCCCGCCTGTTCCCCGGAGGTCGTACGTCAGTTGAGACTCGTCGGCGCCCGCGTCAGCTCCGCGGCGGGCAACGACGGAAGATTACGGATGATCGCCGTCTCCGAGCGAAGGAGTTTCAGTTCGTCGCGCAGCCGGGACGCGGTGTCGGGGGCCTGGAGCAGGCGCTGTTTGGTCGGGATGTCCAGCATCATCGCCGCGGCCACGAGGTACGAGACCACCGACGGTTCGTCCGGCAGGTCCGCGCCGGTGGACAGGGACCGCTCGCGCGCGCCCGCCAGGCGCTTCTGGTACTGGCGGAACGCCCGCAGCACGCCCTCGGCCAGTGCCCCCGCCTCCTCGCCGGCATCCTCCTCCAGCTCCTCCAGCTCCGCCGTCAGAAACGGGCCCGACGCGTCGACCGACAGCAGCCGCACCCGGGCCGTGCCCGTGGCCAGTACCTCGAAGGTGCCGTCGGCCCGCTCCCGGACCGTCGCGGCGTCCGCGATGCAGCCGACCCCGTGGAACGCCTTGACCGGGTCGTCGCCGAAGCCGGCCGCGGGGCCGTGCTCGGGTACGGCGGTCTGGTCCGGCAGGCCGGGTGAGCTGGGCGCCACCTCGTGGCCGTCGCGGATCGCGACGACGGCGAACCGGCGCGGTTCGTCCTCGGGCGTCTTCAGCAACTCGCGCATCATGGCGCGATAGCGCTCCTCGAAAATGTTCAGTGGCAGAACGAGCCCCGGGAGCAGCACGGAGTTCAGGGGGAAGAGCGGGAGTCGGACGGTGGTCACGACGCAAAAGCCTAATGGTCGCCGGAGTGGGCGCGTCCGCCGTGCTCACTCCGTGGATGGCGGGAAGCCGGGTTCCGGCCGGCCTTGTCGCGGATCTCGTCGCGGATCTCCAGGAACCGGCCGAGCGGGTCGTCCGAGAAGCGGTCCCAGGGGAAGGAGGTGGCGTACGGGCCGATCAGGCGCAGTTGCTCGTCGGCGTCCGTCCAGCGCTCCAGCCGTACCAGGACGTACATCAGCTTGTTCCGCATCTCGGCGGGCCACGGATCGGCCGCCGGGAACCGGGCGGAGAGCGCGATCGCCCGGTCGGCCGCCGCGTCGAGCCGCTCGCCGGGCACCTCGGGGCCGCAGCCGTCGGTCAGGTAGGAGAAGGCCGCCCGCGCCGGGAGCGCCTGGACGAGGGAGCCGGCCGGAGCGTCCTGCGCGGCCAGGTCGGCGAAGTCGAAGCACGCGTGGTGGGAGCCGTGCCAGGAGGCGGCGAGGTAGCGCAGGGCCGCCACGTGGCAGCCGTAGTGGTGCGGGGCGCGGCGGACCGCCGCCTCCCACAGCTGCTCGAAGTACTTGTGCCCGGCATGCGAGCCACGCGCGTGGTCCAGAGCGATCCGCCACGGCACCGGGTCGCGGTCGTCGCCGTGCGCGGCAGCCGTGATCAAGGGGCTCGCCCGGCGCAGCAGCTCCGCCCGTGCCGGTGACTGCCAGGAGCGCTCCAGCACCAGCTGGGCGCCGATCAGCAGCGCGTCGGGGTCGTGCGGGGCGGCGGCACGCCAGCCCTCGTACCACTCGTCGCGCGAGCGGGCGAAGGCCGCGAGTCTTCGCGCGTAGCGATCGCGGTTTTCCCAGTCGGCAGCGGTGCGGGTGGCGGCGAGCAGTTCCGCGGCCGGCTCGTACTCGCCGCGCGCGGCGGCGACCAGCGCGGGGCCGAGCCGGTCGTCGGGCGCGTCGAGGAGGACCTCGTCGTCGGCGGGCGTTCTGCCGACGAGGCGCGAGGGCTTCCGGGGCATCCGGGACGAGCGGATGAAGGGGGGCAGGAGAGCCATGGTGTCGACCATTGAAAGACCGCAGGTCAACGGAGCGCCAGAAGGAAAGGGCAACTCATGGAAAGTTGTACGCGATACGGTCAAGGGCAGGTAAAGAGGTGACAGGTCGACAACTGGCCGCCGAAAGCCCTTGCTGACACCTCTAGCTGCGCCGCAGTAGCCGCGTGGCCCCCGCCGCCACCGTCGTCGCCAGGATCCAGCCCAGCAGGATGATCGCGGCGGCCAGCCACTGCCAGCCGCCGTTCAGCTGCCAGAAACCGACCTGACCCAGGTCGATGACCGGCAGGAGGAGGTCGAGGGCGAACAGGGCCGGGTTCCACGGCGGGTGCTCGCCGGTCTTGAGCGGTGGATGACTGGCGTGCGCGAAAGCCACCGAGCTCGCCGCCCACAGCACCGCCATCCACACGGCGGCCCGGCCCGGCCGGTATCCGTAGGCGACCGTCCAGTCCTGGACGTACCCCCACAGCTTGGCGGCGATCGGCAGGCTCTCGCGTCGGCGGCGCTGTTTGGCGAGCAGCACCTCGCGGGCGTCCTCGTCCTCGCCGCCGGTGCGCAGCACGGCGGCGAGCCGCTCGTACGGCTCCGGGTTGTACTCGGCGGTCGCCGCCGCCACCCACTCCAGCCGCTCGTTCAGCGGGAACGGGCCGCGCGGCACCAGGTTCTCGTAGCTGAAGCCGCCCATGTGCAGCCGGCCCGGACCCGGCCAGGCGTCCGCCTTGTCCATCAGGTTGACGACCCGCGCCCCCGACAGCACGACCATGCCCCGCGTCGGCCGCTCGCCGAGGAAGCGCAGCTCGGGCGTCTGCACGCGGCGCAGCGACAGCTCCTGCTCGTCGGTGAAGGTGAACCGGGCCCCCTCCAGGTCGACCGCGTCCCCGAACCGCCCGTCGTCCAGGCGCAGCCCGCCATGGCACTCGAAGCGCTGGATGCGCGTCCCGCGCGCGGGCGTCGTGCCGCTGAGCAGGAGGCTGCCGACGCCCGCCGGGGTCAGGTACAGCGAGCGCTCCACGGTCAGTTGCGGGGCGTTCAGTGCCAGTCGTGAGTACGGGTTGACCAGCCGTGCGCCGCGCAGGCTCAGCGAGACGCCGATCTTGGCGCTGCGCAGGCTCAGCTCGCCGTGCGACTCCAGCATCTCGGCCTGGAGGTCCTGGCCGACGCTCATGCCGTCCGCGGCGATCGAGCGTCCGCTGCGGTCGCGGTAGACGATCGCCTGGTTGAGCAGCAGGTCGGTGCCGATCTGCGCGTCGGTGAGCCGGATGCCGTTCTGGAAGCGGCAGCGCGGCAGGTGCAGGTCGCCCTCGGTGTGCACCCGGGCCGCCTCCAGGCGCGGCACCGAGCAGTCCACCATCCGCATGGTCGTGAAGTGGGCCTCCGGCAGCAGGACGTCCCGCTCGAAGCGGCAGCCGCGCATCTCGACGTACGGCACCACGGTGCCGCCCGCGAGGTCCAGGGTGTCGCTGATCTGCACCCCGACGAGCTTCAGGGACGACACCCGGCCGGCGAGCGCGGGCGGTCCGTCCAGGAGCAGCCAGCACACGATGCGCGCCCGCACCGTCCGCTCGGGCCCCCACGGGTGCCCGCCGTGCGGATCGTCGACCACTGTGTCGCCGCTGCTCAGGTCGTACACCGTGCCGTTGCGGAAGGCCTGCCACATCCCGGCCTCGGTGGCGGTCAGATCGTCCGGCAGGTCTCCGTCCCGGATGCCGGCCCCTTCGGTCACGTCTCTTCCATCCCCCTCATCCACTCGTAGGTTCATACAACCCGTTCATGCCCGCTGAGTGACGCCCGGAACACTAGACGTGAAGGCGATCTTCCGGGTTCCCTCCGAGGTCTGTATCAGCCATTGATACGCGCGGACGACGCCCGATGCCGGTCTGAGAGAATTGACGACGTGATCTCCCGAATCGATCTGCGCGGCGACGCCCTTCCCGAGGGCCCCGCTCTGCGCGACCTGCTGCCCCGAGCCGACTTCGACGTCTCGGCCGCCCTGGAGAAGGTGCGTCCGATCTGCGAGGCCGTGCATCATCGGGGCGACGCGGCGCTGATCGACTTCGCCGAGAAGTTCGACGGAGTGCGCCTGGAGTCCGTGCGGGTGCCGGCCGAGGCGCTGACCCGGGCCGTTGCGGAGCTGGACCCGGCCGTGCGCGCGGCACTGGAGGAGTCCATCCGCCGCGCCCGTCTCGTCCACCGTGAGCAGCGCCGTACGACGCACACGACCCAGGTCGTGCCCGGCGGCTCGGTGACCGAGAAGTGGGTGCCGGTCGATCGGGTCGGTCTGTACGCGCCCGGCGGGCGGTCCGTCTACCCCTCCTCCGTGATCATGAACGTGGTGCCCGCACAGGAGGCCGGCGTCGAGTCGATCGCCCTCGCCTCCCCGGCGCAGGCCGAGTTCGACGGGCTGCCGCACCCGACGATCCTCGCGGCGTGCGCGCTGCTCGGCGTCGACGAGGTGTACGCGGCCGGTGGCGCGACCGCCGTCGCGATGTTCGCGTACGGCACCGAGTCCTGCCCGCCCGCCGACATGGTCACCGGCCCCGGCAACATCTGGGTCGCCGCCGCCAAGCGCTACTTCACCGGCAAGATCGGCATCGACGCCGAGGCCGGCCCGACCGAGATCGCGATCCTCGCGGACGACACGGCCGACCCGGTGCACGTCGCCTCCGACCTCATCAGCCAGGCCGAGCACGACCCTCTTGCGGCCGCCGTGCTCGTCACCGACTCCGTCGAGCTCGCGGACGCGGTGGAGAAGGAGCTGGAGCCGCAGGTCGCGGCCAGCAAGCACATCGAGGACCGGATCCGTCCGGCCCTCGCCGGCCGGCAGTCCGCGATCGTGCTGGTCGACGGCGTCGACGAGGGACTCCGGGTGGTCGACGCGTACGGCGCCGAGCACCTGGAGATCCACACGGCCGACGCCGCCGTGGTCGGCGATCGCGTCAGGAACGCCGGCGCGATCTTCATCGGCCCCTGGGCGCCCGTGTCGCTGGGCGACTACGCGGCCGGGTCCAACCACGTGCTCCCGACCGGCGGTTGCGCCTGTCACTCCTCCGGGCTGTCCGTGCAGTCCTTCCTCCGGGGCATCCACATCGTCGACTACACGAAGGACGCGCTGGCCGACGTGGCGCATCACGTGGTGACGCTGGCGGAGGCGGAGGACCTGCCGGCGCACGGTGCGGCGATCAAGGCCCGGTTCGGTTGGAAGGTACCCGAGAGCAAGTGACTGGCATCGACGATCTCCCCGTACGGGACGAACTGCGCGGCAAGTCCCCCTACGGCGCGCCCCAGTTGGACGTCCCCGTGCGGCTGAACACCAACGAGAACCCCTACCCGCTGCCCGAGCCGCTGGTCGAGCGGATCGCCGAGCGGGTGCGCGAGGCGGCCCGGAACCTCAACCGCTACCCCGACCGGGACGCCGTGGAGCTGCGCACGCAGCTCGCCAGGTACCTGACCGACACGTCCGGACACGAGGTCGGCCCGGCCAACGTCTGGGCGGCCAACGGCTCCAACGAGGTCCTCCAGCAGCTCCTGCAGACCTTCGGCGGACCGGGCCGTACGGCGATCGGCTTCGAGCCGTCGTACTCGATGCACGCACTCATCGCGCGCGGCACCGGCACGGGCTGGATCTCCGGCCCGCGCAACGAGGACTTCACGATCGACCTCGCCGCCGCCGAGAAGTCCATCGCCGAGAACCGGCCGGACGTCGTCTTCATCACGACCCCCAACAACCCCACGGGCACCGCGGTCCCGCCGGAGACGGTCCTCGCACTCCACGACGCCGCGCAGGCCGCGAAGCCGTCGATGGTCGTGGTCGACGAGGCGTACATCGAGTTCAGCCACGGCGACTCGCTGCTGCCGCTCATCGAGGGGCGGCCGAACCTCGTCGTCTCGCGGACGATGTCGAAGGCGTTCGGCGCGGCGGGCCTGCGCCTCGGCTATCTCGCCGCGCACCCGGCGGTCGTGGACGCCGTTCAGCTCGTACGGCTGCCGTACCACCTGTCGGCGATCACGCAGGCGACCGCGCTGGCCGCCCTGGAGCACACCGGCACGCTGCTGGGATACGTCGAGCAGCTGAAGGCGGAGCGGGACCGGCTGGTCACCGAACTGCTGGCGATCGGCTACGAGGTCACCGCGTCGGACGCCAACTTCGTGCAGTTCGGGCGCTTCGCCGATGCGCACGAGGTGTGGCAGAAGATCCTCGACCGGGGTGTCCTGGTCCGGGACAACGGCGTGCCCGGCTGGCTGCGGGTGACCGCCGGCACCCCCGAAGAGAACGACGCGTTCCTCGACGCGGTCCGTGAACTGAAGAAGGAGCAGTGCGCATGACTCGCGATGGGCGTGTTGGAAGGGTCGAGCGGGTGACGAAGGAGACCTCGGTCCTCGTCGAGATCGATCTCGACGGGTCCGGCAAGGTCGACGTGTCGACAGGGGTCGGTTTCTACGACCACATGCTCGACCAGCTCGGCCGGCACGGTCTGTTCGACCTGACCGTGAAGACCGAGGGCGACCTGCACATCGACTCGCACCACACCATCGAGGACACCGCCCTCGCGCTGGGTGCCGCCTTCAAGCAGGCGCTCGGCGACAAGGTGGGCATCTACCGCTTCGGCAACTGCACGGTCCCGCTGGACGAGTCCCTCGCCCAGGTCACCGTCGACCTGTCCGGCCGCCCCTACCTCGTGCACACCGAGCCCGAGAAGATGGCGCCGATGATCGGCGAGTACGACACCACGATGACCCGGCACATCCTGGAGTCCTTCGTCGCCCAGGCGCAGATCGCCCTGCACGTGCACGTGCCCTACGGGCGCAACGCGCACCACATCGTGGAGTGCCAGTTCAAGGCGCTGGCCCGGGCACTGCGGTACGCGTCCGAGCGCGACCCGCGCGCGGCCGGCATCCTGCCTTCGACGAAGGGCGCGCTCTAGCCATGAACGGCACCTCGACCGTCCTGATCGTCGTCGGCCTCTTCCTCCTCGGCGGCATCTACTCCTTCGTCAAGCAGCAGATGCCGAAGAACCTCATCGTGCTGCTCTCGATAGGCGCCGCGATGTGTCTCGTCGCCGGTGTCATGAGGCTGGAGGTGTGGAATTGAGCAGCTCTGCAAGGAAGCGGCAGGTCGTCGTCTTCGACTACGGCTTCGGCAACGTCCGCTCCGCCGAACGCGCCCTCGCGCGCGCGGGAGCCGACGTCGAGATCACCCGTGACTTCGACAAGGCCATGAACGCGGACGGCCTGCTGGTGCCGGGCGTCGGCGCCTTCGCCGCCTGCATGAAGGGTCTGAAGGAAGCACGCGGCGACTGGGTCGTCGACCGCCGCCTGTCCGGCGGGCGCCCGGTCATGGGCATCTGCGTGGGCATGCAGATCCTCTTCGCGCGCGGCATCGAGCACGGCGTGGAGACCGAGGGCCTCGACGAGTGGCCCGGCTCGGTCGAGCCGCTGCAGGCCGAGATCGTGCCCCACATGGGTTGGAACACCGTCGACGCCCCGGCCGACTCGCAGCTCTTCGCCGGGCTGGACGCGGACGCGCGCTTCTACTTCGTGCACTCCTACGCCGTCCACGACTGGAGCCTGGAGACGCACAACGCGGCGATCCGGGCGCCCAAGGTCACCTGGTCGACCCATGGCAAGCCCTTCGTGGCCGCCGTGGAGAACGGCGCCCTGTGGGCCACGCAGTTCCACCCCGAGAAGTCCGGCGACGCCGGAGCGCAGCTGCTGAACAACTGGATCGGAACCCTGTGATGTCTTCGAACCCCTCAGGACGGCTCGAACTCCTGCCCGCCGTGGACGTCCGTGACGGCCAGGCGGTCCGGCTCGTCCACGGCGAGTCCGGCTCGGAGACCTCGTACGGCTCCCCGCTGGAGGCCGCTCTCGCCTGGCAGCGCTCGGGCGCCGAGTGGCTGCACCTGGTCGACCTGGACGCCGCCTTCGGCACCGGCGACAACCGGGCCGTGATCGGCGAGATCGCCAAGGCGATGGACATCAGGGTGGAGCTCTCCGGCGGCATCCGCGACGACGCCACGCTCGCCGCCGCCCTGGCCACCGGCTGCACCCGGGTGAACCTCGGCACGGCCGCCCTGGAGACCCCTCAGTGGGTCGCCAAGGTCATCGCCGAGCACGGCGACAAGATCGCGGTCGGGCTCGACGTGCGCGGCACGACGCTGCGCGGGCGCGGCTGGACCAGTGACGGCGGCGACCTCTACGAGACGCTGGAGCGCCTCAACAAGGAGGGCTGCGCGCGCTACGTGGTCACGGACATCGCCAAGGACGGCACGCTGCAGGGCCCCAACCTGGAGCTGCTGCGCACTGTGTGTGCGGCGACCGATCGGCCGGTCGTGGCCTCCGGTGGCGTGTCGTCGCTGGACGACCTGCGGGCCATCGCCGAGCTGGTACCCCTCGGTGTCGAGGGCGCCATCGTCGGGAAGGCCCTGTACGCGAAGGCGTTCACCCTTGAAGAGGCCTTGGAGGCGGTAGCCCAGTGAGCGATGTGCGACGCGTCACGACCGGCGCGCTCTGGGAGGAGACCTTCGGGTACTCCCGGGCGGTGGAACTGCCGAACGGCCTGGTACTGGTCTCCGGCTGCACGTCGATAGTGGACGGCGAGATCGCCGGAGGCGGTCCGTACGAGCAGACGGTCAACGCCTTCAACGTCGCGTTCGCGGCGCTCGGGCAGCTGGGTCTCGGCCGTGAGGACGTCGTGCGGACACGCATGTACATCACCCACGCCCGGGACGTGGACGACGTCGGACGCGCTCACAAGGAGCTGTTCGACGACGTCCGGCCCGCCGCATCCATGATCATCGTCTCCGGCTTCGTGGACCCCAGCCTGGTGGTCGAGGTCGAGGTGGAGGCGTTCCGAGGAGTACCCGCATGACCTTGGCCGTACGAGTGATCCCCTGCCTGGACGTGGACAACGGCCGGGTCGTCAAGGGCGTCAACTTCCAGAACCTGCGCGACGCGGGCGACCCCGTCGAGATGGCCAAGGTGTACGACGCCGAGGGCGCCGACGAGCTGACGTTCCTGGACATCACCGCCTCGTCGGGCAACCGCGAGACGACGTACGACGTGGTGCGCCGCACCGCCGAGCAGGTCTTCATCCCGCTGACGGTGGGCGGCGGCGTGCGCACGGCAGAGGACGTGGACAAGCTGCTGCGGGCGGGCGCCGACAAGGTGGGCGTCAACACGGCCGCGATCGCGCGTCCCGACCTCATCCGTGAGATCGCCGAGCGCTTCGGCCGGCAGGTGCTGGTGCTCTCGGTCGACGCCCGTCGCACGGAGTCCGGGTCCTTCGAGGTCACCACGCACGGCGGTCGTAAGGGCACCGGCATCGACGCCGTCGAGTGGGCGCACCGGGCCGCCGAGCTGGGCGCGGGGGAGATCCTGCTCAACTCGATGGACGCGGACGGGACGAAGGACGGCTACGACCTGGAGATGATCGCCGCCGTCCGGGGTCACGTGACGGTCCCGGTGATCGCCTCCGGCGGCGCGGGCAAGCTGGCCGACTTCCCGCCGGCGGTCGCGGCGGGCGCGGACGCGGTGCTCGCGGCGTCCGTCTTCCACTTCGGTGATCTGCGGATCGGACAGGTGAAGGACGCGCTGCGGGAGGCCGGGCACCCGGTGCGGTGACGCTTCGCTCGGCTTGAACCCCGGTCGCCTGGTGGTGGCCGGGGTCTTCTTCCGGCAGATACGAAAGAGAAGTTGCGCAAAATATATTGCGCAACTTCTCTTTCGTATTTACGGTGAGGCGCATGGCAAGCAAGGAGAGAGACCTCCCGATCACCGACCTGGGCACGCTCAAGGCTCTCGCCCATCCGCTGCGGATGAAGCTCTACCGGTGTCTGGTCGTGGCCAGGGTCGCCACCGCCTCGCAGCTGGCCGACCAGATCGACGAGGCCGTCTCGCTGGTCAGCTATCACCTGCGCAAGCTGGCCGAGCACGGGCTCATCGAGGAGGCGGAGCCGCAGAGCGCGGACGGCAGGGAGCGCTGGTGGCAGCCCGCCTCGGACGGCGTGAGCATCCGCGACAAGGACTTCCGGGACGCCCCCGAGCGGGCCGCCGCGCACCTGTCGGCCACCCGGCTCTTCCACGAGCAGCGCGCCGACATGTACCGCCGCTACCTCGACGAGCGTCCCACCTGGGGTCCTGAGTGGAACTCCGCCGCCCCCGACAACGAGGCCCTCCTGCGCCTGACCCCGGCCGAACTGGCCGAGCTGGGCGAGGAGTTGCTCGCCCTCGCCAAGAAGTACGACGAGAAGGGCCGGGCCGCCGAAGCGGCCGGCGACACCGAAGGGCGCGAGAACGTCGCGCTGCACGTGTACGGCTTCCCGTTCCGGATCTGAGCCCGAGAGGAACCTCCCGTGAGCGCCACACTCACCGCTCCCGCCGCCGTCACCGGCAGACCGGCCCACCGCGACGGCAACGTCCTGCGCTGGCTAGCCGCCTACACCTCCTCGATGGTCGGCGACAGCGTGTACTACATCGCCCTTTCCTGGGCGGCCGTACAGGCCGGGACGCCCTCGCAGGCCGGAGTCGTCATGGCGGTGAGCGCAGTGCCGCGGGCCCTGCTGATGCTGGGCGGGGGCGTGATCGCCGACCGGTTCGGGCCGCGCAGGGTCGTCATCGGCAGCGACGTGGTGCGCTGCACGGCCGGGCTCGCGGTGGCCGCGCTGCTCTTCCTCACCAGCCCCGGACTGTGGCCCCTGGCCCTGCTCGCCCTGGTCTTCGGCACCGTCGACGCCGTGTTCATGCCCGCCGTGGGGGCCCTGCCCGCGCGCGTGACGAGCCGCGACCAGCTCGCACGCGTGCAGGGCATGCGGGGCCTGGGGATCCGCTTCGCGAGCGTCGTCGGCGCCCCGCTGGGCGGCCTCGCGGTGGCGGTCGGCGGTGCGGCGGCGGCGTTCGGGCTGGCGGGCCTGCTGATAGCGGTGTCCGTACCCCTGCTGGTCTCCGTACGGCTGCGGGACCTGCCCCCCGACGACAAGGCGGCTGCCCGCGGGGACACCGCCTGGCGCGACCTGGTGGCCGGGCTGCGCCACATCCGCCGCCACCGCGTGCTCGCCCCGCTGATGCTGGCCATCGCCCTCGGCGACCTCGGCTTCGTCGGCCCCCTCAACGTGGGCCTGACCCTGCTCGCCGACGAGCGCGGCTGGGGCGCCTTTGGCATGGGCTGGGTGCTCGCCGGGTTCGGCACCGGCGCGGGCGCCGCCTCCCTGCTGCTGACCGTGCGCGGGCGCCTGCCGCACGCCGGGCAGGTCGCGGCGTACGCCATCCTCGCGGGCTCGGTCGCGATCGGCGCCCTCGCCTTCGTCCCGGGCGTCCTCGCGGCCGTCGGAGTGGCCCTGCTCATCGGGCTGCTCGCCGGGCTCAGCGGCGCCATGTGCGGCGCCCTGCTCCAGACCCAGGCGGACCCCGCCTACCTGGGGCGTGTCACCGCCGTCTCCGGCCTGGTGAGCCTCGGTTTCGCCCCGCTGAGCATGCCGCTGTCCGCCGCGGCCATCGGCGCCTGGGGGACCGGCCCGGTCTTCGTCGTCAGCGCCGTGGTCTGCGGGCTGGGCGGGGTCGTCGCCCTGTGCGCAGGGGACCTGCGGCGCGCGGAACTGCCCCGCTGAGGCCCCGTCCGCCTCACTCCTTCGGCTGCGCCAGCTGCACCAGATTGCCCACCGTGTCGTCCAGAACGGCCGTGACGACCGGCCCCTGCTCCTGCGGGCCCTGGGTGAAGCGGACCCCGAGCTTCTGCAGCCGCTCGTACTCGGCCCCGATGTCGTCGACCGAGAAGACGATGCAGGGCAGGCCCGCCTCGCGCACCGCCTTGCGGTACGGGTCCGCGATGGGGCCCTGGCCGGGTTCCAGCAGCAGCTGGAGGTCCTGCTGGGCTCCCTCGGGCGCGCCCACGGTGACGAACAGCGTGCCGCCGCCCAGATCCATGTGGATGCGGGTCTCGAAGCCGAGGACGTCCGTGTAGAAGGCGTGGGCCTTCGCGACGTCGTCCACGTACACGCTGGTCATGGCGACCTTGATCATTTGCGGGGCCTCTCGGATCAGGGCCTTCAGATGCCGAGCTGCTTCGAACCGTGCAACCTGTCGATCGCCTCCTTGTCGCCGTCCAGCTCGACCTTGGCCTCGTTCTGGCGGCCGTACAGGAACAGCAGCAGCTCCGACGGCTCGCCGGTGACCGTCACCACCGGCGTGCCCCGGTGGGCGACCGCCGTCTGGCCGTCCGGGCGGCGCAGCACCAGGCCGGTCGGAACGCCGCGGCCCATCAGGCGGGCGGTGCGCTCCAGGCGGGACCACAGGGCGTCCTGGAAGACCGGGTCGAGCTCGCGCTGGGACCAGTCGGGCTGGGCGCGGCGGACGTCCTCGGTGTGGACGTAGAACTCGATGGTGTTGGACGCCTCGTCGATCTGCTTGAGGGAGAAGGGCGAGAACCGGGGCGGGCCGGTCCGGATGAGCTGGATCAGTTCCTCGTACGGTTTGGCCGTGAACTCGTCCATCACCCTCTCCAGGCGTGGTCCGAGCTGCTTGATCAGCATCCCGCCGGCCGCGTCGGGGCGGCGCTCGCGCACCACCACGTGCGCGGCCAGGTCACGGGTCAGCCAGTCCTCACAGAGGGTCGGGGCCTCCGGGCCCGCGGCCTCCAACAGGTCGGCGAGGAGAAGTCGTTCACGCTTGGCGAAAGTCGACATGACAGTCAGCCTACGACCGTCCCCGCGGTCCGCACAGTGGACACCCCACGGTGACTGTCAGTGGCGGGCGGCACAATGGCATCCATGACCAGCAGCACGCCTCGCCGGCCCAGTCCGCTCGACCCCGGGATCGCCGCGCGCCTCAAGCGCAGCGCCGACGGGCTCCTGCCCGCCATCGCCCAGCAGTACGACACCGGAGAGGTGCTCATGCTCGGCTGGATGGACGACGAGGCGCTGCACCGCACCCTGACCACCGGCCGCTGCACCTACTGGTCGCGCAGCCGCCGGGAGTACTGGGTCAAGGGCGACACCTCCGGCCACTTCCAGTGGGTCAAGTCCGTCGCCCTGGACTGCGACGCGGACACCGTGCTGGTCAAGGTCGACCAGGTCGGCGCCGCCTGCCACACCGGCGCGCGCACCTGCTTCGACGCCGACGTGCTGGTCAAGGACGCCGATTCCGGCGTACCGGCCGCGGATCAGTAGGGTCAGCCGCCATGGACCTCGAGACCTTCCGCAAGCTGGCCACCGACCGGCGCGTCATCCCCGTCACCCGCAAGCTCCTCGCCGACGGCGACACCCCGGTCGCGCTCTACCGCAAGCTCGCCGCCGAGCGCCCCGGCACCTTCCTGCTGGAGTCCGCGGAGAACGGCCGTTCGTGGTCCCGGTACTCCTTCGTCGGCGTCCGCTCCGCGGCAACCCTCACCGCGCGCGACGGGCAGGCCCACTGGCTCGGCGCCCCGCCCGTCGGCGTCCCGGCCGACGGCGACCCGCTCGCCGCCCTGCGCGCCACCATCGAGGCCCTGCACACCCCCCACCAGGAGGGCCTGCCGCCCTTCACCGGCGGCATGGTCGGCTATCTCGGCTACGACATCGTGCGGCGCCTGGAGAAGATCGGCCCCGGCGAGCGCGACGACCTGCAGCTCCCCGAGCTGACCATGCTCCTCACCAGCGACCTCGCCGTGATGGACCACTGGGAGGGCTCGGTCCTGCTGATCGCCAACGCGATCAACCACAACGACCTGGACACGGGCGTCGACGAGGCCCACGCGGACGCGATGGCCCGACTCGACGCCATGGAGGCGGACCTCTCGCGCGCGGTGGCCCAGCCGCCCGCCGTCCTCCCGCCCTCCGAACTCCCCAAGTACACGGCCCTGTGGGGCGGCCCCGACTTCCAGGAGGCCGTGGAGGACGTCAAGGAGCGCATCCGCGCGGGCGAGGCCTTCCAGGTCGTCCCCTCCCAGCGCTTCGAAACGCCGTGCACGGCAAGCGCGTTGGACGTCTACCGGGTCCTCAGGGCGACCAACCCCTCCCCGTACATGTACCTGTTCCGCTTCGACGGCTTCGACGTCGTCGGCTCGTCCCCCGAGGCCCTGGTCAAGGTCGAGGACGGGCAGGCCATGGTGCACCCCATCGCCGGCACCCGGCACCGCGGGGCCACCCCGCAGGAGGACCAGGCCCTCGCCGACGAACTGCTCGCCGACCCCAAGGAGCGCGCCGAGCACCTCATGCTGGTCGACCTGGGCCGCAACGACCTGGGACGGGTCTGCGAGCCGGGCTCGGTCGAGGTCGTCGACTTCATGTCCGTCGAGCGGTACTCGCACGTCATGCACATCGTCTCGACGGTCACCGGCAAGGTCGCCGCGGGCCGTACGGCGTTCGACGTCCTGACGGCCTGCTTCCCGGCGGGCACCCTCTCCGGTGCCCCCAAGCCCCGCGCCATGCAGATCATCGACGAACTGGAGCCGTCCCGACGCGGCCTGTACGGCGGCTGTGTGGGCTACCTGGACTTCGCCGGCGACTCCGACACCGCCATCGCCATCCGCACCGCCCTGCTGCGGGGCGGCACGGCATACGTCCAGGCGGGTGCCGGCATCGTCGCCGACTCCGACCCGGTCGCCGAGGACCAGGAGTGCCGCAACAAGGCGGCCGCGGTCCTGCGCGCGGTCCACACGGCCAACCGGCTCGCAAAATAGGACGGTTCTCACGGAGCCCCGGGTGACGGTTCGCCCGGGGTTCAGGCGATAGTGGAGTACGTGACAGCCGTACCTCACCCTCGTTCCGAAGCCGCACGACCCGCCCGGGCCGGCCGCCGGAGTCTTGCCGTCGCCCTGCTCAGCGGGGCCCTCGGCGCGGCCGTGGCGTTGCTCGCCACCCGGCAGCAGTGGTCGCAGGGCACCGCGACGGTGGCCGGCGGCGACTTCCCGCTGACCGCCAAGGGCAGCGACGTCACGGGCGTGCCCGCGTCCCTCGCCATAGTGGGCCTCGCCGCGCTCGTCGCCGTCTTCGCCGTCCGCCGGGCCGGCCGCTTCCTGGTCGCCGCCGTGCTCGCGCTCTCCGGCGCCGGCACCGTCGCGGCGGCCCTCCTCGGCGTCAACGACAGCTCCGCGCTCGACGAACAGGCCGCGAAGGCCTCCGGCGACACCTCGGCCACCGTCGACGCCCTCTCCCACACCGCCTGGCCGTACGTCGCTGCCGTCGGCGGTCTCCTGCTCCTCCTGGCCGGCCTGCTCGCCCTGCGCTACGGCCGCCTGTGGCCCGCGATGTCCGGCCGCTACGAGCGCTCCGGCGCCCCCCGTCCCCGCCGCCAGGCGCCCGCCGTCGACCCCGACCGCCCCGAGGACATCTGGAAGGCCCTCGACCGGGGCGAGGATCCGACCGGCGCGTAGGCCTCCGGCGGTGGCGCGGTCAAGGCGGCCACGGGGTGGGGGGTTCGGTGATGTGCCGGTTGCGGGTGTGTGGGGGCTGGTCGCGCAGTTCCCCGCGCCCCTGGGTTGCGGCCGACGTCCCCTGTGTCAGGACCCTTCCCCCGGCACGGACAGCCCCCGCCGCCGCCCGTTCGGCCTCCGACGCGCGAGGGACGACCCCCGGACACCCGGCACGTGCGCGTGCGGAACAATGGACCATGAGCGTCCGGCTCAGACACGTACACACACGTACACAGCAACGAGGAGCAAGTCATGGCGGGCAGCAGCCACGGTCACACCCCGGCCGCCTGGACCGGTGTCATCATCGCCTTCATCGGTTTCACCGTCGCCGGCGCCTTCATGGTGCTGGCCTATCCGGCGGGCTTCTGGGGCGGCATGGCAATCGTGGTCCTCGGTGGCGTGGTCGGCTGGATCATGCGGGCGATGGGCCTGGGCCAGCCGAAGAACGCCCACCCGACGCACCAGGTCGCGGACAAGCGCGAGCCCGCGAGCGTCGAGGGCTGATCGCTCACGACTTCGTGGAGGGGCGGCCCGGCGTGATGCCGGTGCCGCCCCTCACGCGCGTGTCGTGAGCCGCGCAGGGCACAATGCGAGCGTGAACGCCGACAGTCAGGGGACCTCGACCACCCCGGGGACGCAGCCCTCCGACGCCGGGTCCGTGCTCGGGCGGCTGGCCGTGCCCGCGGGAGTGCTCGCGGCGGTCGCCGGGGCCTTCGCGTACGTGGGGACCGTCGACCCCAACCAGCCCGGTCACTACCCCGTCTGCCCGCTCCTGCGCCTCACCGGCATCTACTGCCCCGGCTGCGGCGGGCTGCGCAGCGCGCACGCCTTCATTCACGGGGACTTCGTCACGGCGCTCGGCGACAACGCCCTGGCAGTCGTCGGCTACTTCGCCTTCGCGGTGGTGTGGACCGTCTGGGTGGTCCGTGCGGTGCGCGGGCGGCCGACGAGGATCGTTCTCGGGACCGTGCAGCTGTGGAGTCTCGGAGTATTGGTGCTGGTCTTCACGGTTGTCCGGAACCTGCCGTTCGGTGGCTGGCTACATCCTTGATCAATCCGCAAAGGTCCAGGTAGTGGGACCGGCGTCAACCGGATGCGAGGCCTACGCCTTCCTCCGGATACCATCAAGGTGACCATCGGTTTTCGTCCGCTGAGGCGGGCCGGTGGCGGAAGCAGAACCGCTTGAACAGTCAACCGTCTGGAAGGGGGCCGCTCGCGTGAGTGTGCTCGACGAGATCATCGACGGAGTCCGTGCCGACCTCGCGGAACGGCAGGCGCGCGTCAGCCTCGACGAGCTCAAGGAGCGCGCGGCGAAGGCTCCCGCGGCCAAGGACGGACTGGCCGCCCTGCGGGGCGACGGCGTCAAGGTCATCTGCGAGGTCAAGCGCTCCAGCCCGTCCAAGGGCGCGCTGGCCGCGATCGCCGACCCGGCCGGCCTCGCCGCGGACTACGAGGCGGGCGGCGCGGCCGTCATCTCCGTACTGACCGAGGAGCGCCGCTTCGGCGGCTCGCTGGCCGACCTCGAGGCGGTCCGCGCGCGCGTGGACATCCCCGTGCTGCGCAAGGACTTCATCGTCACCTCGTACCAGCTGTGGGAGGCCCGTGCCTACGGCGCCGACCTCGTGCTGCTCATCGTGGCCGCCCTGGACCAGCCCGCCCTCGAGTCCCTCATCGAGCGCGCCGAGTCCATCGGGCTCACCCCGCTCGTCGAGGTGCACGACGAGGACGAGGTGGAGCGCGCGGTGGACGCGGGCGCCAAGGTGATCGGCGTCAACGCGCGCAACCTGAAGACGCTGGAGGTCGACCGCGGAACGTTCGAGCGGGTGGCCCCGGAGATCCCCGCGGCCCTCGTCAAGATCGCCGAGTCCGGCGTCCGCGGTCCGCACGACCTCATCGCGTACGCCAACGCCGGCGCCGACGCGGTCCTGGTGGGCGAGTCCCTGGTGACCGGCAAGGACCCCAAGACGGCGGTCGCCGACCTGGTGGCGGCGGGCGAACACCCCGCACTCCGGCACGGCCGGGGCTGACGGCTCGGTAGAGTTGGCCCCGATGACGCTCCCGATCACCCTGACGACCCCGGACCGGTACGCCCGCCTGGCGCGCGGCTGCCGGCCCCGAGGCTGCCGCGCGCCCGCCCGCCGGGTGCACGGACGCCGGGTGCGGTACGTCATCGGTGACGAGCCGGGCCAGGTGAACGGCATGCGATGGCAGCGCCCCTCTTAGGGGCGCGGGGCTGTGCCCGAAAATGCGGCTGTGCCGCATGGGCGCGACAAGCCGCGGACGACCCGCGGCCGCCCGACCATCCCCGCCCCCACGGCGATCAGTGTCTTTCCCAACACTCACCGTGAGGCTCAAGCATGCCCAGCGAGTTCTTCATCCCCGACCCCGAGGGTCAGATCCCCAGCGCCGATGGCTACTTCGGCGCGTTCGGCGGCAAGTTCATCCCGGAGGCGCTCGTCGCCGCCGTGGACGAGGTGGCCGTCGAGTACGACAAGGCGAAGCACGACCCCGAGTTCGCGCGCGAGCTCGACGACCTCCTCGTCCACTACACCGGTCGGCCCAGCTCCCTCACCGAGGTGCCGCGGTTCGCCGAACACGCCGGTGGCGCCCGGGTGTTCCTCAAGCGCGAGGACCTCAACCACACCGGCTCGCACAAGATCAACAACGTGCTCGGCCAGGCGCTGCTCACCAAGCGCATGGGCAAGACGCGTGTGATCGCGGAGACCGGCGCCGGTCAGCACGGCGTCGCGACCGCCACCGCCTGCGCGCTCTTCGGGCTCGAGTGCACCATCTACATGGGCGAGATCGACACCAAGCGCCAGGCACTCAACGTGGCCCGCATGCGCATGCTCGGTGCCGAGGTCATCGCCGTGAAGTCCGGCAGCCGCACCTTGAAGGACGCCATCAACGAGGCGTTCCGCGACTGGGTCGCCAACGTCGACCACACCCACTACCTGTTCGGGACCGTGGCCGGACCGCACCCCTTCCCGGCCATGGTGCGCGACTTCCACCGGGTGATCGGCGTCGAGGCCCGCCGCCAGCTCCTGGAGCGCGTCGGCCGTCTCCCCGACGCGGCCGTCGCCTGCGTCGGCGGCGGTTCCAACGCCATCGGTCTCTTCCACGCCTTCATCCCCGACACGGCCGTACGCCTCATCGGCTGCGAGCCCGCCGGGCACGGCGTGGAGACCGGCGAGCATGCGGCGACCCTGACGGCCGGCGAACCCGGCATCCTGCACGGGTCGCGGTCGTACGTCCTCCAGGACGAGGAGGGCCAGATCACCGAGCCCTACTCGATCTCGGCCGGGCTCGACTACCCCGGCATCGGCCCCGAGCACTCCTACCTCAAGGACAGCGGCCGCGGCGAATACCGCGCGGTCACCGACGACGCGGCCATGCAGGCCCTGCTTCTGCTGTCGCGCACCGAGGGCATCATCCCGGCCATCGAGAGCGCCCATGCGCTGGCCGGTGCCCTGGAGGTCGGCAAGGAGCTGGGCAAGGACGGGCTGATCGTGATCAACCTCTCCGGCCGCGGCGACAAGGACATGGACACGGCCGCCCGCTACTTCGACCTGTACGACACCGACGCCGAGGTCGCCGCCGACCAGGACACCGACACCGCCGAGATCGAGGGGGACGCCAAGTGAGCGGGAACATTCAGCTGCTGTCCGACACCCTCGCCGCCGCCAAGGAGGAGGGGCGTTCCGCGCTCATCGCCTACCTCCCGGCCGGCTTCCCGACCGTGGACGGCGGTATCGAGGCGATCAAGGCCGTCTTCGACGGCGGCGCCGACATCGTCGAGGTGGGCCTGCCGCACAGCGACCCGGTGCTCGACGGACCGGTCATCCAGACCGCCGACGACATCGCCCTGCGCGGCGGCGTCAGGATCGCGGACGTCATGCGGACGGTCCGAGAGGCCCACGAGGCGACCGGGAAGCCGGTGCTCGTGATGACGTACTGGAACCCGATCGACCGCTACGGCGTCGAGCGCTTCACCGCCGAGCTCGCCGAGGCGGGCGGCGCCGGGTGCATCCTGCCCGACCTGCCCGTGCAGGAGTCGGCGCTGTGGAGGGAGCACGCGGAGAAGCACGGCCTCGCGACCGTCTTCGTCGTGGCGCCCAGCAGCAAGGACGAGCGGCTCGCCAAGATCACCGCGGCGGGCAGCGGCTTCGTCTACGCCGCCTCGCTCATGGGCGTCACCGGCACCCGCGAGTCCGTCGGCGCGCAGGCCCAGGACCTGGTCGAGCGCACCCGCGCCGCCGGCACCGAGCTGCCGGTCTGCGTCGGGCTCGGCGTCTCCAACGCCCAGCAGGCCGCCGAGGTCGCCGGCTTCGCCGACGGCGTGATCGTCGGCTCGGCCTTCGTCAAGCGGATGCTGGACGCACCGGACGACGCGGCCGGGGTCGAGGCGGTCCGCGCGCTCGCCGGTGAGCTCGCGAAGGGCGTGCGCGGAAAGGCGTAACAAGGCGGGACATTTCGTAGGGGTCACTCGAACGGGTGGACCTGGGACCGGGGAGGCGCGGTGCGCCTCCCCGGTTCGTTCTGCGGGATGTGAGCGAGAAGAATCGAGACGGAAAGCGCACCGCCCGGGAGCGGCTGGCGGAAGAGCGCGAGAAGCAGAAGTCCGCGGACAAGCGGCGCCGGGTGCTGATCGTGGGCGTGAGCCTGGTCTGCGTCCTGGGCCTCGCCGCGGTGATCGGCGTGATCGCGGCGAACGCGGGCAAGGACGACGGCGACTCCGCGGGCCCGGTCGTGGTGCCCTCGGGGGCGAAGGGCAAGGACAGCCTCGCCATCCCGGTCGGCAAGGAGAGCGCCAAGTCGACGCTGACGGTCTGGGAGGACTTCCGCTGTCCGGCCTGCAAGGCCTTCGAGACGGCATACCGGCCGGTGATCCACGAGCTGACGGACTCCGGCCGGCTGAAGGTCGAGTACCACCTGGCCACCATCATCGACGGCAACATGGGCGGCACCGGCTCCCGCAACGCGGCCAACGCGGCGGCCTGCGCCCAGGACATCGGCAAGTTCACCGCGTACCACGACGTGCTGTACGACAACCAGCCCGCAGAGACCGACGACACCTTCGCCGAGACCGGCAAGCTCATCGAGCTGGCCGGCAAGGTCGACGGACTGGACACGGCCGCGTTCCGTACCTGTGCCGAGAAGGGCACGCACAACAGCTGGGTGGACAAGTCCGCGGCGGCCTTCCGCAACGGCGGCTTCAGCGGCACACCGACCGTGATCCTCAACGGCAAGAACATCTACCAGGACCGGACGATGACCCCGGCGAAGCTGAAGCAGCTGGTGCAGGAGGCCGACAAGGCGTGACCAGCGGGTGAGAAGCCCTTCACACCAGCCCGTTATGGACCCGTAGCCGGGCTGCCTGCCGTGGGCCCGGTCCGGCACGGTAGCGTCGACCTTGCCATGGAACTTGCCTACATTCCCAGCCCGTCGCGCGGGGTGCTGTACCTCGGCCCCATTCCGCTGCGCGGCTACGCGTTCTGCATCATCATCGGCGTCTTCGTAGCCGTCTGGCTCGGCAACAAGCGCTGGCTCGCCCGGGGAGGGCGGGCCGGCACGGTGGCCGACATCGCGGTCTGGGCCGTGCCCTTCGGCCTGGTCGGCGGTCGGCTCTACCACGTGATCACGGACTACGAGCTGTACTTCAGCGAGGGCCGCGACTGGGTGGACGCCTTCAAGATCTGGGAGGGCGGCCTCGGCATCTGGGGCGCGATCGCGCTCGGTGCGGTGGGCGCGTGGATCGGCTGCCGGCGCCGGGGCATCCCGCTGCCCGCTTGGGCCGACGCCCTCGCCCCCGGTATCGCCCTCGCGCAGGCGATCGGCCGCTGGGGCAACTGGTTCAACCAGGAGCTTTACGGCAAGGAGACCGACCTCCCCTGGGCCCTGCACATCACGTCGTCCGCGGACGGCCGGGTGCCCGGCTACTACCACCCGACGTTCCTGTACGAGTCGCTGTGGTGCATCGGCGTCGCCCTCCTCGTCATCTGGGCGGACCGCCGCTTCAAGCTGGGGCACGGGCGGGCGTTCGCGCTGTACGTCGCCGCGTACTGCGCGGGCCGGTTCTGGATCGAGTACATGCGCGTCGACGACGCCCACCACATCCTGGGCCTGCGCCTGAACAACTGGACCGCGATGGTCGTGTTCGTGCTCGCGGTGGTCTACCTCGTGGTGTCGGCGAAGAAGCGGCCGGGGCGGGAGACCGTGGTCGAGCCGGGTGTCCCCGACGACGGGACCGAGGGCGACAGCGAGGCCAAGCCGGAGAGCGACGCGGATACGGACGCGGACGCGGATGCCGATGCCCACACGGACGGTGACGCGAAGGACGCCGCGAAGGACGAGGCCGGGTCGGCGAAGAAGACCTGACGGTCGGTCGTATGCCGATGAGGGCGCCCTGGCCGCGGGAAACGGTCCGGGCGCCCTCGGTCATTTCCGGCGGGCGAGTGACAGGGTGCGTCGCGCTGCCGCCACCACCGCCGCGTCGATGAATCTTCCGTCCGGCAGCGCCTGGGCGCCCTGGTCTGTCGTCGCCGCCTTGACGATCGTTTCCGCTTCCTCGATCTCCTCCCCCGTGGGGAGGTAGGCGCGTTCGATGACCGGGAGCTGGCGGGGATGGATGGCGGCGCGGCCGAGGAAGCCCAGGGCACGGCCGTGGGCGCAGGAGGCGGCGAGGGCGTCCAGGTCGCGGATGTCGGGGTGCACGGACTGGGCCGGCGGGGCGAGGCCCGCCGCACGGGCGGCGACGATCACGCGGGAGCGGGACCAGTCGAGGCCCGCGTCGTCGCGTACGCCCAGGTCGGCCCGGAGGTCCGCCTCACCGAGGGCGATGCTGCGCAGGGCCGCGTGGGCGGAGGCGATGGCGTGGGCGCGTTCGATGCCGAGGGCCGTTTCCAGGAGGGCGTGGAGCACAGGCGCGCCGCCGTCGGCGGGGGCGGTTTCCTCGGCGACGCGGACGACCTGCTCGGGGGACGTCACCTTCGGGAGGCGGATACCGGAGACGCCCGGGAGGGACGCCACCGCCGTCAGGTCCGCCGCCGCCGACGGGCCGTCCAGCGCGTTCACCCGGACGTGGACCGGTACCGGCTGCGGCTCGGCGAGGAGTTCGGCGGTGGCCTCGCGGGCGTACTCCTTGCGGTCGGGGGCGACCGCGTCCTCCAGGTCGATCACCACGACGTCGGCGCCGACGGTCAGGGCCTTCGCGACGACGTGCGGGCGGTCGCCGGGAACGTACAGCCAGGTGAGTGGAGTCATACCGTGCCCTCCCTGCGCAGGTCCTCCAAGTCGGCCGGGGTCAGGCCCAGTTCGGTCAGCACCTGCGCCGTGTCCGCGCCGTGCGGACGGCCCGTCCAGCGGATCGCGCCGGGGGTGGCGGAGAGGCGGAAGAGGACGTTCTGCATACGCAGGGGGCCCAGCTCGGGGTCGTCGACCGTGGTGACGGTGTCGAGCGCCTGGTACTGCGGGTCGGCCATCACGTCCCGTACGTCCTGGATCGGGGCGACGGCCGCCTCCGCCTTCTCGAAGGCCGCGAGGACCTCGGTACGGGTGCGCCCGGCGATCCAGGTGCCGACCGCCTCGTCGAGGACGTCGGAGTGGGCGGCCCGCTCGGCGCCCGTGGCGAACCACGGCTCGTCGATCAGCTCCGGGCGGCCGACCAGCCGCATCACCCGCTCGGCGATCGACTGGGCGGAGGTGGAGACGGCGACCCAGGTGCCGTCCGCCGTGCGGTAGGTGTTGCGCGGGGCGTTGTTGGCGGATCGGTTGCCGGTGCGTTCCTGCACGTATCCCAGCTGGTCGTACCAGGTCGGCTGCGGGCCCAGCGCCGTCAGGATCGGTTCGATGAGGGCCATGTCGACGACCTGGCCCTCGCCGGTGCGGTCGCGGGCGGCGAGCGCCGTCATGACGGCGTAGGCCGTGGCGAGGCCCGCGATGGAGTCGGCCAGGCCGAAGGGCGGAAGCGTCGGGGGTGCGTCCGGTTCACCGGTGATCGCGGCGAAGCCGCTCATCGCCTCGGCGAGGGTGCCGAAGCCGGGGCGGTGGGCGTAGGGGCCGAACTGGCCGAAGCCGGTGACGCGGGTGAGGACCAGGCGGGGGTTGGCGGCCGACAGTTCCTCCCAGCCGAGGTCCCATTTCTCCAAGGTGCCGGGGCGGAAGTTCTCGATGACGACGTCGGCGGTGGCGGCGAGGCGGAGGAGGGTGGTGCGGCCGCCGGGTGTGGAGAGGTCCAGCGTGATCGTGCGCTTGTTGCGGCCGAGGAGCTTCCACCACAGGCCCACGCCGTTCTTCGACGGGCCGTGGCCGCGGGAGGGGTCCGGTTTCGTGGGGTGCTCGACCTTGATGACCTCCGCGCCGAAGTCCCCGAGCATCGTGGCGGCGAGGGGGCCGGCGAAGAGGGTGGCGAGGTCGAGGACGCGCAGGCCGGTGAGGGGGGCGGTGGGAGTGCGGTGATCGGTGGGGGTGGGGTGGTCCGTCGTCATGCCGAGTACCGCGCTTCGGTCTCGGAGCGGTACGGCATCGACGCCGAGGCGCCCGTGCCGCCGGGGAGCGTACGGAACTCCCGTCCCGCCACGGTCTCCCCGCGCTGGGGGGCCTTCTCGACGCAGGCGACGAGATCCCTGTTCGTGTTGCCGAGCACGGCGATGTGGGTCATGGGCGGGGTGCCTCCAGGGGGGTGAGCGCGTGGGTGAGGTGGGCGAGCGTGTCGAAGCCGGTGCCGTTGAAGTCGCCGATGGTGGTGGACAGGCGGTTCTTCAGCGGGGTCGTCCAGCGGTCGGGGAGGGCGCCGGGCGTGCCGGCGAGGAGGCCGGCGATGCTGCCGGCGGTGGCGCCGTTGGAGTCGGTGTCCCAGCCTCCCGAGACGGCACGGCAGATGGAGCCGGTGAAGTCGCCGTTCGCGTGGGTGAGGGCGGCGGCGATCAGGGCGGTGTTGGGGACGGCGTGGACCCAGTGGTGGGCCTGCGCGTGGGTGGCGTGGAGTTCGTCGACGACCATGTCGAAGTCGTCGTGCGCTCGGGCCAGTCGGATGGCGTGGGTGACGGCCTGTGCCAGCCGGGAGGCCGGGGGGACCACTGCCAGGCCCGTGCGGAGTGCGGTGTGGATGTCGGAGGTGCCGGTGGCTGCCTGCGCGATGGCGGCCGCCGTGAACATCGCCGCGTAGACGCCGTTGGCGGTATGGGTGAGGGTGGCGTCGCGGTGGGCCTGCGCCGCGGCGGCCGCGGGGTCGCCGGGGTTGGTCCAGCCGTGGACGTCGGCTCGGATGAGGGCGCCGATCCATTCGCGGAAGGGGTTGCGGTGCCGGGCCGTGTGCGGGGGTTCCAGGCCGGTGAGGAGGTTGCGGTAGGCGATGCGTTCCGCGGTGAACGTGCGGCCGGCCGGGAGCTCGTCGAGCCAGAGGGTTGCCACGTCCGTGGTGGTGAAGGTTCTGCCGTGGCGTTGGAGCAGGAGGAGGTTGAGGAGGGGGTAGTTGAGGTCGTCGTCCTCTGGCATGCCGTCGATGTTCTCGGCGAGGGAGGTGTTCGCCGAGCGGCGGTTCCAGGGGTGCTGCGTCAGGAGTTCTGCCGGGACTCCTCGGGCTGTGAAGTACGTGTTCAGGGGCCAGTTGCCGGTGGACTCGGCGAGTTGGCGGATGGCGTCCAAGGGGAGCTTTTCGACGGGCTTGCCCAAAAGGCAGCCGACGGCTCGGCCCAGCCAGGCGGCTTCCAGGCGGGCCTCGGCGGGGGCCGGGCGAGTGGGGGATGCGCATCCCGGCGCCGGGATGCCGCCGCCTTTCTCCGGGGCGGGCGCCGCCCCAGCGGCACGACTGCCCGCAGCCGGGCGGATTCGGCTGCCCGCGGGGTGGGGCGGCGGCCAATTCGGGCACAGGGCCTTGATTTTTTCGAGGTCCGTGGGCTCCTTGTCCGCCAACCTGCTCGGCAGGTCCGCCAGTTCGTCCAGCAGGTCCTCGGCGAGTTGCCGTCGATACCTTGAGGCCGGCTCCGGCGAGGCGCCCGCGCGCAGGGGGGCCTCCGGGCCGCCGGCCGCTCGCCATCTCGCCGCGATCGCCTGCGGCTGCCGACCGTCCTGTTTCGCCTGGCGCAGTTCGTGGCCGATCAGGTCCTCCGGCTGGACCCAGGTCAGTCGGAGCATCTCGGGCCTCCGAGGTCGGTGAACGCCGCCTCGTGGGTACGGCGTTGGCGTACGTCCCGGTCGAAGATCTCCCGGGTCACGGCGGTGAGCGTGGTTGCCGGTTCCCACAGGTCCAGGCGGCTGGCCTCGGAGACCTGTTTCGCCCAGTCCTCCGGGGCCGGGGAGCCGAGGGCGCCTGCCATCGCGCCCGCCATCGTGGCGATGGAGTCGCAGTCGCGGCCGTAGTTCACCGCGCCGAGGACCGCGTGGCGGTAGTCGCCGTCGGCCACGAGCAACATGCCCAGCGCCACCGGGAGTTCCTCGATCGTGTGCAGGCGGGAGGGGCGGCGGGCGCCGAGGGAGGGTTGTCGGTAGTCGGGGCCGACCGTGTCGTAGGGGGCCACGGCCTGACGGAGAGGGGTCAGCGCGGACTCGAAGTCCGTGTACCGGGAGGCCGTTTCGCAGACCTGCTCGATGGCCGCCCGGGTGCCGTCCTTCGCCAGGGAGAGGCAGGCGGAGACGACCGAGTCCGGGGTCGCGCCGGGGGTGCTCGCGGCCGCGACCGCCGCCGCGAAGACGGCCGCCGCCTCACGGCCGTACGAGGACTGGTGGGCGCCCGCGATGTCCAGTGCCTCGGCGTACGCGCCCGCCGGGTTGGCCGCGTTGACCAGGCCGACCGGGGCCATGTACATCGTGGCGCCGCAGTTGACGATGTTGCCGACGCCGGCCTCGCGGGGGTCGACGTGGCCGTAGTGGAGGCGGGCCACCAGCCACTTCTCCGCCAGGAAGACGCGCTGGAGGGGCAGGGCCTTAGCCTCCAACTCCGGGATCCAGCGCGGGTTCGTCATCAGGTCCGGGACCAGGTGGTCGGCGATCGCGTACGCGTCCAGGTGGTCGCGGACCTGCGCGTACACCCGTACCAGCGCATGGGTCATCAAGGTGTCGTCGGTGACGTGGCCGTCGCCCTTGTGGTACGGCGCGATGGGGCGGGCCGTGCGCCAGGCGTCGCCGTTCCAGGGGCCGACGATGCCGTGGACGCGGCCGGCGTGGCGCTGGAGGATCTGCTCGGGGGAGTAGCCCTCGACGGGGCCGCCCAGCGCGTCGCCGACGGCCGCGCCTACGAGGGCACCGGTGATGCGTTCGTCCAGACTTGAAGCGTGACTGCTTTTTGCTCCTTTGGGTGTCATGCCCGGAATCATCCCCCTGGCGGGGCCGGTTGTGCGGCTTCCAGGAGTTCGGCGAGTTCCACCAGGTCCGTGTCGGTGAGGCGGGGGAGTACGCAGCCGGAGAGGGTGCGGCAGGTGTCGCGCCAGGAGACGGGGATGGACTCGCCGCCGCCCAGGGCGCCGGTGAGGGCGCCCGCGAGGGCGGGGGCGGAGTCGGCGACCCGGGAGAGGCAGGCCGCGGCCGGTACCGCTTCCGCGATCCGGCCGTTTGCCGCACTGGCCAGGGCCAGGGCGACCGGGACCGTCTCGGCGGCGGCGATGCCGTAGCTGTAGACGTGGTCGACGATCTGGTGTTCCAGCAGGGGGATCAGGGCGAAGGCGCTCTCGGTGTCCTGGGCGAGTGCGAGGGCGTGGCGGGCGTTGCGGCCGATCTCGGTGGACTCGGGGAGTTCGGCGAGCGCGGCGGTGACGCATGCCTGTACGTCTGCTCCGGCCAGCGCTAGGGCGAGTGCCGCCGCCATCGCGCGGGCGCCGTGCACTCCGTCGCCGTCCTGGGTGTAGCGGGCGTCGAACTCGGCCAGCTCCGCGGCGAGTCGGGGGTCGCCGGGGTGGGCCACGGCCAGTACGCAGGCCCGTACGCAGGCGGCGTCGTCGAAGTAGTGCGGGTTGTCGTGGCCGGTGGCGGGTGGGCGGAGGCCGGTGGCGAGGTTGCCGAGGCCGGCGCGGACGGAGATGCGGGCGCGGAGGGGGATCACCGCGGACTCGACCTCGGGGGCGCGGTCCGCTGCGGCGGCGACTTCGCTCGCCAGGGCGTTCCAGGTGAGGTCGATGGCGGCGCGGGTGCGGCGTTCTCGGCTCAGGTCGCCGAGGACGGTGTCCTCGCCGGCCCTCAGGACGGCCTCGGCTGCGAACACCGCCCACTCGGCGTCGTCGGACGGGCCCAGGCGGAGGGGCTCGGGGGGTTGGTTCAGGGCGATGGGGACGGGGAGGGTCGTCGTCGCGTTCTGTTCGGCGAAAGTGTCGAGTTCGCGGGTGAGGCGGCGGGTCCAGTCGGGCATGCGGGCGGCTCGGTGGCGGGCGGCGGGCCAGCCGGCGGCGTCGCCTGCGGCCAGGCCCAGGAGGAGGCCTTCGATGCGGTTTGCCTGCGCCGGCGGTGCGGTGTCAACGGCCTCGGCTTCGCCTTCGGCCTTGGTGTTCCCACCCGCACCACCGGTGCTGCTTTCGTTGTCGGGTGCGGGCGGCCCCTGTGGGGCTTCCTCGCCGTCGGCGGCCGCGAGTTCGATCGACATCGCTGTGGCCGTCTCGTCCCATGGGCTGGGCGGCGTCATGAGGGGACCTCCGTCTCGTCGTCCGCTGCCAGGGTGAAGGAGGCCGGGGCCGGAAGCTCGCTCGGTACGAAGCCCCCCTCGCCCCACCTTCCGTCCTCGCCCGGCGTCAGCAACTCCGCCACGTCCAGGACGTGGTGGCCCGCCATGGAGGGCAGGCAGCTGCCGCGCGCCGGGCCGATCGCCGCCGCCCAGTCGGCCGGGATCGAGGAGGCGCCGTGGGTCGCGCCGGCCAGGGCGCCGGCGACCGCCGCCGTGGTGTCGGCGTCGCGGCCCATGTTGACGGCTGTCAGTACCGCCTGGACGAAGTCGCCGTCGGCGGCCGCGTAGGCGCCGAAGGCGAGGGCGACCGCTTCGGGGGCGAGGTCGGTCCAGGGGTAGCCGCCGATGACGACCGCCGAGCGGACCGCGCGTTCGCCGCGGTGGGCGACCGCCACCGCACGGCGCAGCGAGCGGGCCGTCCAGGAGTCCTCGGGGACGACCGCCAGAGCGGAGGCGACCACGGCGATGGTGGGGGCCCCTGCCATCGCCGCCGCGACGCCCGCCGCCACCGCCTGGCCGCCGTAGATGCCCTCGCCTTCGTGGCTCACCGAGCCGTCGATCGCCACCAGGCGGGCCGCTTCGGCGGGGCGGCCGGACGCGAAGACGCCGAAGGGGGCCGCGCGCATGGCCAGGCCGTCGCTCCAGGCATGGCGGTGCTGGGCGGAGATGGGGGCCGCGAGGCCGCGGCGCAGGTTCTCCAGCGTGCCGCGTTCGCTGAAGCCCGCGCCCCGGAAGGGACCCTCGTGGCGGTCCGCGATCCACTGGTGCCAGGCCGCCTCGACGTGGGCCGGGGTGAGGGCCGAGCCGTGCCGGGCCAGCAGGAGGCCCGAGAAGATCGCGTACTCGGTGTCGTCCGTGCCGGACGGGCGGTCCGCGACGTAGCCGGTGATACGGCCCCAGCGGGCGCGGATCTCGGAGGGCTTCAGGTTCTCCGCCGGAGCTCCGAGGGCGTCTCCCACGGCCAGGCCGAGCAGGGCGCCGCGGGCCCGCTCACGGAGTTCGGCGGCGTTCCCGGGCGCCGGGACCGGGGGAATGCAGGCGATCGATGCCATACGCGGCCTCTCCTCCGGGGGCTGCGCGCAGGGGGCGGAGCCCTTTGCGGATGTGTCCCACCGGAGCGGTTCCCCAGAGCCTCGGGGGCCTCAGCATCACCCGGTCGACATCTGTGCGGCACCTGCTTCGAATGAGCGTCCGACGGTAAAACCGCAGGTTAGCCGAGCCTTTCCTTGCTGGCGGATGGGAATTCGGCGGCGTAGTCTCAGCGTTGTCGAAAAGTGGAACCAGTCCAAACAAGCTCCCTGGGGGGACGTATGGCCATCATCGAAACCGAGGCGCCACTGCACGAGGCGCACCGCGACAACCACACGCACCGCGATGTGAACGGCGGCTGGCTGCGGCCCGCCGTCTTCGGAGCGATGGACGGCCTCGTCTCCAACCTCGCCCTGATGACCGGTGTCGCGGGCGGTTCGGTCGGTCAGCAGACCATCGTCATCACCGGGCTCGCGGGGCTCGCCGCCGGTGCGTTCTCCATGGCGGCCGGCGAGTACACCTCCGTCGCCTCGCAGCGCGAACTCGTCGAGGCCGAACTGGACGTGGAGCGCAGGGAGCTGAGAAAGCACCCGCAGGACGAAGAGGCCGAACTCGCGGCCCTGTACGCAGGGCGAGGGGTCGAGCCGGAGCTGGCCCGCGAAGTGGCCCGGCAGCTGTCCCGCGATCCCGAGCAGGCGCTGGAGATACACGCCCGCGAGGAACTCGGCATCGACCCCGGTGATCTGCCGTCGCCGCTGGTCGCCGCCGTGTCCTCCTTCGGGGCGTTCGCGCTGGGTGCCCTGCTCCCCGTACTGCCGTATCTGCTCGGCGCCGACGACCTGTGGCCCGCCCTGCTGCTCGCGCTCTTCGGGCTGTTCGCGTGCGGTGCGATCGTGGCCAAGGTGACGGCACGGACCTGGTGGTTCAGCGGACTGCGGCAGCTCGCCCTGGGGGGTGCGGCGGCCGGTGTGACGTACGCCCTGGGCAGCTTGTTCGGAACGGCCGTAGGATAGCTCGGATGCAACTTATGCGTTGGGCCGCATAAGTAGCCGTTACTCGCTGGTTTCGAATGCTTAACCACCGGGCATGAGCCGTAAGCGCTGCGGGCAAGGGAGCCTGCGGCGCACTCGCGGGGCGGGCGACGACGCCTGCTCCGCCTCCGGGTCGACGGACACCGATCTGTCCTGTTCGGTCCCACATACTTCAAGCCACGGCGCGGTACCCCCGCCGCAACCCCGTGGCGTCCGCATGCTGGAACGGAGTATCCGGTTCCCGAGAACCGCTCCATCATGTAACCTGCACGAAATTTTGCACTCACGCAGAGGGCCAACGTCGTCCCTCGGCAATCTGCATATGCCACTTGACGACGACGGGAGAGCCGATGCGTACGCCGCGCCAGCCGTCCCAGCACTCCACGAATGGCCAGAACTGGTCGTTCATGGATGCTCGCCCTGCTGCGCAGGGTATGTACGACCCCCGCAACGAGCACGACGCCTGTGGCGTCGGTTTCGTGGCCACCCTCACCGGCGAGGCGAGCCATGCGCTGGTCGAGCAGGCGCTCACGGTTCTGCGCAACCTGGAGCACCGCGGTGCCACCGGCTCCGAGCCCGACTCGGGCGACGGCGCGGGCATCCTGTCCCAGGTGCCGGACGCCTTCTTCCGTGAGGTGGCCGAGTTCGAGCTGCCCGCGGCCGGTGCGTACGCGGTCGGTACCGCCTTCCTGCCCGAGGACCGGCTCGAGGACGCCGTCTCACGTATCGAGACGATCGCCGCGGAAGAGGGCCTGACGGTCCTCGGTTGGCGCGAGGTGCCGGTCGCCCCCGGACTGCTCGGCGCCACCGCCCGTTCGACGATGCCCGCCTTCCGGCAGATCTTCGTCGCCGACGGCGTCTCGGAGGACATCGAGCTCGACCGCAAGGCCTTCGTGCTGCGCAAGCGCGCCGAGCGCGAGGTCGACGTCTACTTCCCGTCGCTGTCCGCGCGGACCATCGTCTACAAGGGCATGCTGACCACCGGCCAGCTCGAGCCCTTCTTCCCGGACCTGTCCGACCGCCGTTTCGCTTCCGCGATCGCGCTCGTGCACTCCCGGTTCTCCACGAACACCTTCCCGTCGTGGCCGCTGGCGCACCCGTACCGCTTCGTCGCGCACAACGGTGAGATCAACACCGTCAAGGGCAACCGCAACTGGATGGTCGCCCGCGAGTCGCAGCTGGTCTCGGACCTCTTCGGTGACAAGGGCCTGGACCGGGTCTTCCCGATCTGCACGCCCGACGCCTCCGACTCGGCGTCCTTCGACGAGGTGCTCGAACTCCTGCACCTGGGCGGCCGTTCGCTGCCGCACTCCGTGCTGATGATGATCCCGGAGGCGTGGGAGAACCACGACTCCATGGACCCGGCCCGGCGCGCCTTCTACCAGTTCCACTCCACGATGATGGAGCCCTGGGACGGCCCGGCCTGTGTCACCTTCACCGACGGCAAGCAGGTCGGCGCGGTCCTCGACCGCAACGGACTGCGCCCCGGCCGCTACTGGGTCACCGACGACGGCCTCGTCGTCCTCGGCTCCGAGGTCGGCGTCCTCGACATCGAGCCCTCCAGGGTCGTCCGCAAGGGCCGCCTGCAGCCCGGCCGGATGTTCCTCGTCGACACCGTCGAGCACCGCATCATCGAGGACGACGAGATCAAGGCGCAGCTCGCCACCGAGGCGCCGTACGCCGAGTGGCTGGAAGCCGGCGAGATCGAGCTGTCCGACCTGCCCGAGCGCGAGCACATCGTGCACACGCACGCCTCGGTCACCCGCCGCCAGCAGACCTTCGGTTACACCGAGGAGGAGCTGCGCGTCATCCTGGCGCCGATGGCCAAGGCCGGTGCCGAACCGATCGGTTCGATGGGCACCGACTCGCCGATCGCCGCGCTGAGCGAGCGTCCGCGACTGCTCTTCGACTACTTCACCCAGCTGTTCGCGCAGGTCACCAACCCGCCGCTGGACGCGATCCGTGAAGAGCTCGTCACCTCCCTGCGCTCGTCGCTGGGCCCGGCGGGCAACCTGCTCGACCCGAACGCGGCCTCCTGCCGCAGCGTCGTCCTGCCCTTCCCGGTCATCGACAACGACGAGCTGGCCAAGCTCATCCACATCAACGCCGACGGCGACATGCCCGGCATGAAGGCCGCGACCCTGTCCGGCCTGTACCGGGTCTCCGGTGGCGGTGACGCCCTCGCCGCGCGCCTCGAGGAGATCTGCGCCGAGGCCGACGCCGCCATCGAGAACGGCGCCCGGCTGATCGTCCTGTCGGACCGCCACTCGGATGCCGAGCACGCGCCGATCCCGTCGCTGCTGCTCACCGCGGCCGTCCACCACCACCTCATCGGCACCAAGCAGCGCACCCAGGTGGGCCTGCTGGTCGAGGCCGGCGACGTCCGCGAGGTCCACCACGTCGCCCTGCTCATCGGCTTCGGCGCCGCCGCCGTGAACCCGTACCTGGCCATGGAGTCCGTCGAGGACCTGGTCCGCGCGGGCACCTTCCTGTCGGACATCGAGGCCGAGAAGGCCATCCGCAACCTGATCTACGCCCTCGGCAAGGGCGTCCTGAAGGTCATGTCCAAGATGGGCATCTCGACCGTCGCGTCCTACCGCGGCGCCCAGGTCTTCGAAGCGGTCGGCCTGGACGAGCAGTTCGTCGCCAAGTACTTCCGCGGTACGGCCACCAAGATCGGCGGCGTCGGCATCGACGTCATCGCCAAGGAGGTCGCCGCCCGCCACGCCAAGGCGTACCCGGCGAGCGGCATCGCGCCCGCGCACCGCGCCCTCGACATAGGCGGCGAGTACCAGTGGCGCCGCGAGGGCGAGCCGCACCTGTTCGACCCGGAGACGGTCTTCCGCCTCCAGCACTCCGCGCGCAGCGGCCGGTACGACATCTTCAAGAAGTACACCGAGCGCGTGAACGAGCAGTCCGAGCGTCTGATGACGCTGCGCGGCCTGTTCGGCTTCACGTCGGACCGGCAGCCGATCTCCATCGACGAGGTCGAGCCGGTCAGCGAGATCGTCAAGCGTTTCTCGACGGGCGCCATGTCGTACGGCTCCATCTCGAAGGAAGCCCACGAGACGCTCGCCATCGCCATGAACCAGCTGGGCGGCAAGTCCAACACCGGTGAGGGCGGCGAGGACGCGGACCGTCTGTACGACCCGGCGCGCCGTTCGTCGATCAAGCAGGTCGCCTCCGGCCGCTTCGGAGTCACCTCCGAGTACCTGGTCAACGCGGACGACATCCAGATCAAGATGGCCCAGGGCGCCAAGCCCGGCGAGGGCGGCCAGCTGCCCGGCCACAAGGTGTACCCGTGGGTCGCCAAGACGCGTCACTCGACGCCGGGCGTGGGCCTCATCTCCCCGCCGCCGCACCACGACATCTACTCCATCGAGGACCTGGCCCAGCTGATCCACGACCTGAAGAACGCGAACCCGCAGGCGCGGATTCACGTGAAGCTGGTCTCCGAGGTCGGCGTCGGCACGGTCGCCGCGGGTGTGTCGAAGGCGCACGCGGACGTGGTGCTCATCTCCGGCCACGACGGCGGCACGGGTGCCTCCCCGCTCACCTCGCTCAAGCACGCCGGTGGTCCCTGGGAGCTCGGCCTCGCCGAGACCCAGCAGACCCTGCTGCTCAACGGCCTGCGCGACCGCATCGTCGTGCAGACCGACGGCCAGCTGAAGACCGGCCGTGACGTCGTCATCGCCGCGCTGCTCGGCGCCGAGGAGTTCGGTTTCGCGACCGCGCCGCTCGTCGTCTCCGGCTGCGTCATGATGCGCGTCTGCCACCTCGACACCTGCCCGGTCGGCATCGCCACCCAGAACCCGGTCCTGCGCGACCGGTTCACCGGCAAGGCCGAGTACATCGTGAACTTCTTCCGGTTCATCGCCGAGGAGGTCCGCGAGATCCTCGCCGAGCTGGGCTTCCGCTCCATCGAGGAGGCCGTCGGCCACGCCGAGACGCTCGACGTCACGCGTGCTGTGGAGCACTGGAAGGCACAGGGCCTTGACCTGTCCCCGCTCTTCTACGTGCCCGAGCTGCCCGAGGGCGCCCCGCTGCACCAGGTCATCCAGCAGGACCACGGTCTGGAGAAGGCGCTCGACAACGAGCTGATCAAGCTCGCCGGCGACGCCCTGGCCGCGGACTCCGCGACCGACGCCCAGCCGGTGCGCGCCCAGGTCGCCATCCGCAACATCAACCGCACGGTCGGCACCATGCTCGGCCACGAGGTGACGAAGAAGTTCGGTGGCGCGGGCCTGCCCGACGACACCATCGACATCACCTTCACCGGCTCCGCGGGCCAGTCGTTCGGTGCCTTCCTGCCGCGTGGTGTCACGCTGCGCCTGGAGGGCGACGCCAACGACTACGTCGGCAAGGGCCTCTCCGGCGGCCGGGTGATCGTCCGTCCCGACCGCGGCGCCGACCATCTCGCCGAGTTCTCGACGATCGCGGGCAACACCATCGCCTACGGCGCCACCGGCGGCGAGCTGTTCCTGCGCGGCCGTACCGGCGAGCGGTTCTGCGTCCGCAACTCCGGCGCGACGGTCGTCTCCGAGGGCGTGGGCGACCACGGCTGCGAGTACATGACCGGCGGTCACGCGGTGGTCCTCGGCGAGACGGGCCGCAACTTCGCGGCCGGCATGTCCGGCGGTGTCGCGTACGTCATCGACCTGAACCGCGACAACGTCAACATCGGCAACGTCGACGCGGTCGAGGCGCTGGACGACACCGACAGGCAGTGGCTGCACGACGTGGTGCGCCGCCACGCCGAGGAGACCGGTTCGACGGTCGCCGGGAAGCTGCTCGCCGACTGGGACGCCTCCGTGGAGCGCTTCAGCAAGATCATCCCCAGCACGTACAAGGCAGTGCTCGCCGCCAAGGACGCCGCCGAGCGAGCGGGTCTCACCGAGACCGAGATCACCGAGAAGATGATGGAGGCGGCGATCAATGGCTGACCCGAAGGGCTTTCTGAACCACGGCCGCGAGGTCGCCAGGTCCCGCCCCGTCGACGTACGTCTGAAGGACTGGAACGAGGTCTACGTTCCCGGTTCGCTGCTGCCGATCATCAGCAAGCAGGCCAGCCGGTGCATGGACTGCGGCATCCCGTTCTGTCACAACGGCTGTCCGCTGGGGAACCTGATCCCCGAGTGGAACGACTACGCCTACCGCGAGGACTGGGCGGCCGCGTCGGAGCGTCTGCACGCCACGAACAACTTCCCGGAGTTCACGGGCCGGCTGTGCCCCGCTCCCTGCGAGTCGGCGTGTGTGCTGGGCATCAACCAGCCGCCGGTGACCATCAAGAACGTCGAGGTCTCGATCATCGACAAGGCGTGGGAGACCGGTGACGTCGCCCCGCAGGCGCCCGAGCGTCTGTCGGGCAAGACGGTCGCGGTCATCGGCTCGGGCCCGGCGGGCCTGGCCGCCGCGCAGCAGCTGACCCGGGCCGGTCACACCGTCGCCGTCTACGAGCGCGCGGACCGCATCGGAGGCCTCCTCCGGTACGGCATCCCCGAGTTCAAGATGGAGAAGCGGCACATCAACCGCCGTATCGAGCAGATGCGCGCGGAGGGCACCCGCTTCCGTACGGGCATCGAGATCGGCCGCGACCTCAAGGCGACGGACCTGAAGAAGCGGTACGACGCGATCGTCATCGCCGCCGGTGCGACGACCGCGCGTGACCTTCCGGTCCCGGGCCGCGAGCTCAAGGGCATCTACCAGGCCATGGAGTACCTGCCCCTGGCCAACAAGGTGCAGGAGGGCGACTTCGTGGCGCCCCCGATCTCGGCCGAGGGCAAGCACGTGGTCGTGATCGGCGGTGGCGACACCGGCGCCGACTGCGTGGGCACCGCCCACCGCCAGGGCGCGGCCTCCGTCACGCAGCTGGAGATCATGCCCCGCCCGAACGACGAGCGGAACCCGGTCTCCCAGCCGTGGCCGACCTTCCCGATGCTGTACAAGGTCACCTCCGCGCACGAGGAGGGCGGCGAGCGGGTCTACTCCGTCTCCACCACCCACTTCGAGGGCGACGAGGACGGCAACGTCCAGTGGCTGCACCTCACCGAGGTCGAGTTCGTCGAGGGCAAGCTGACGCAGAAGCCGGGCACGGAGCGCAAGATCCCCGCCCAGCTGGTCACCCTCGCGATGGGCTTCACCGGCACCGACCGCGAGAACGGCCTCGTGGACCAGTTCGGCCTGGAGCTCGACGAGCGCGGCAACATCGCCCGCGACGCCGACTTCCAGACCAACGTGCCGGGCGTCTACGTCGCCGGTGACGCCGGCCGCGGCCAGTCGCTCATCGTGTGGGCGATCGCGGAGGGCCGCTCGGCCGCGCGCGGCGTCGACAGCTTCCTGACCGGTGGCAGCGAACTGCACGCCCCGATCCGCCCGACGGACCGCTCGCTGATGGTCTGACCGTTCCGGTTCCGGAGCGGATACCTCAATAGACGTCCCGTACAAAGGCGTACGGAACACCAGACGGCGCCTGCCCCAGTCCCCGACCGGACATGGGCAGGCGCCGCCGCATGGGCGGGTGCCGTTGCCCGCTCACCCGTCTGCTCGCACTGTTGGCCCAGCTGTGACCGCCGTGCCACCCTGAGTTGGATCCGACGGGGAGGCGACGACGCATGGACGGCGCACGATCGGTGGACGAGACGAGGGGTTCCGCCCGCTCCCGCCGGGAGGCTCCCGGCAAGGGCGAGAAGCTGGCCGACTGGGCCGACGGGCGGTTCGGGATCTACGCGCTGGCCAAGGTCAACATGCGCAAGCTCTTCCCGGACCACCCTTCCTTCCTGCTGGGCGAGATCGCCCTCTACAGCTTCATCGTCCTGATCCTCACCGGCGTCTACCTCACCCTGTTCTTCGAGCCGAGCGGCGTCGAGGTCGTCTACCACGGCTCCTACGAGCCCCTCAACGGCGTGATCATGACCAGGGCCTACGAGTCCACACTCGACATCAGCTTCGATGTGCGCGGCGGGCTGCTGATCCGGCAGATCCACCACTGGGCGGCGCTGGTCTTCGTCGCCGGCATGTTCGTGCACATGATGCGGGTGTTCTTCACCGGCGCGTTCCGCAAGCCGCGCGAGCTCAACTGGCTGTTCGGCTGGACGCTGCTGATGCTCGGCATCATCACCGGCCTGACCGGCTACTCGCTCCCCGACGACCTGCTGTCCGGCACCGGCATCCGCTTCGCCCAGGGCGCGATCCTGTCCATCCCGATCGTCGGGACGTATCTGTCGTTCTTCCTCTTCGGCGGGGAGTTCCCGGGCCATGACATCATCCCGAGGCTCTTCCCGGTCCACGTCCTGCTGCTGCCCGGGATCATGCTGGGCCTGGTCGTCGCCCACCTGACGCTGGTCTTCTACCACAAGCACACGCAGTATCCGGGGCCCGGCAGGGACAACAAGTCGGTGGTCGGCATGCCCTTCCTGCCGGTCTACATGGCCAAGGCGGGCGGCTTCTTCTTCCTCGTCTTCGGCATGCTGACCATCCTGGGCGGCATCGCCAGCATCAACCCCGTGTGGGCCTTCGGGCCGTATCGCCCGGACCTGGTGACCACAGGTGCTCAGCCCGACTGGTACCTGGGTTTCTCCGAGGGGCTGATCCGGGTGATGCCGGGATGGGAGATCAACTTCTGGGGCCACACGCTGGTGCTGGGCGTGTTCATCCCCTTCGCGCTGTTCCCGCTGGTCATGCTCGCCATCGGGGTGTATCCCTTCATCGAGGCGTGGATCACCGGCGACAAGCGCGAGCACCACATCCTGGACCGGCCGCGCAACGCACCCGTGCGCACCGGACTCGGCGTGGCCTGGCTCAGCCTGTACGTGGTGCTGCTGATCGGCGGCGGCAACGACATCGTGGCCACCCACCTGCATCTGTCCATCAACGACATCACCTGGTTCGTACGGATCGCCGCCTTCGTGGTGCCGGTCCTCGCGTTCACCGTCACCAAGCGGATCTGTCTCGGCCTCCAGCGCCGCGACCGGAACAAGGTGCTGCACGGCAGGGAGACGGGCACCGTCAAACGGCTGCACAACGGCGAGTTCATCGAGGTCCACGAACCCATCTCGCAGATGGAGTTGTTCACGCTCACCCAGCATGAGCAGGACCCGCCGTACGAGGTCGGCCCGGTCGTCGACGCGGGCGGTGTGCGGCGCCGGGTGAAGCGGTCCCAGCGGCTGCGGGCCCGGCTGTCCCGGGCCATGTTCGGGCCCCGGGCGCGGATCGAGAAGCCGACGAGGGAGGAGTACCGGGAGCTCACCGGCGGCGATCACCACTGAGGACGGCGGCCCGGCATTCGTCCGGGCTGCCCCAGGCGGTGCGCAGGGCACGGGCCTTGGTGAGCCAGAGGGACAGGTCGTACTCCGCGGTGTAGCCGATCGCGCCGTGCAGTTGGAGGGCCGTGCGAGCGGTGGTGTACGCGGCCTCGCAGGCCGTGACCTTCGCCGCGGCGACGTCCCGCCCGGTCATCGTCAGGGCGGCACCGAGGAGCAGCGGACGCGCGAACTCCAACGCGATCTTCGCGTCGGCCAGACGGTGCTTGACCGCCTGGAACGAGCCTGTGGGCACACCGAATTGGGTGCGCTGCTTGACGTAGGCGACAGTTCTGTCGAGGAGGGCGAGGCCGACGCCGAGGGCCTGGGCGGCGGTGGCGAGGCGGGCCCAGGTGAGGGCGAGGGCGGTGGCGGTGGTGACCTGCGGGCCGGTGGCGAGGAGCTCCCCTCCGGGTGGCAGCGCGAAGAGCCGGCGGGCGGGGTCGAGGGAGGAGTGCGGGGCGCCGGGCGCGGGGGCCAGACGCAGGCCGGTCGCGCGGGCCGCCTCGGTCGGGCCGGGCGCCCCGGCCGCTCGGGTGGGCTCCTCCGGCCCCTGTGCGGCCGACACCACCAGCCGCACGTCAGCCATGTCCGCGTCCAGCGCGTACGGCCCCACGGCCAGGGTTGCCGTCGACTCGCCCGAAGCCAGCGCGGGCAGCAGGCGTTCGGCCGGGCCCGCGTCGTCCAGCCCGGCGAGCAGCGCGGCCGCGGCGACCGTCTCCACCAAGGGGCCGGGCACCGCGTGCCGCCCCAACTCCACGAAGGCGACGGCGAGTTCCACCGGCAGGGGACCCATCCCCTCGTACGCCTCCGGCACCGCCGGCGCGAACACGCCCGCCTCGGCGACGCGGCGCCACAGCGCACGGCCGCTCGTGTGCTCGCCCCGGCTCCAGTCCCGTACCACCGCGGGTGTGTCCGCGGCCGTCAGCATGGCGTCCAGGGTGTCGGCGAACGCGCGTTGTTCGGGGTCCAGGAGGAAGCGCATCAGCGGCGTCCCTTCGGCAGGCCCAGCAGGCGCTCGGCGATGATGTCGCGCTGGATCTCGTTGGTGCCGGCGTAGATGGGCCCGGCGAGGGAGAAGACGTAGCCCTCGGACCAGTCGGTGTCGGCGGACTCGCCCTCCGGGCCGAGGAGGTCGAGCGCCGTCTCGTGCAGCGCGATGTCGTACTCGGACCAGAAGACCTTGTTCAGGCTGGACTCGGGGCCGATCGACTCGCCGTCGAGGAAGCGGGAGGCGGCGGCGTAGGTGAAGAGCTGGTAGGCGCGGGCGCCGATGAGGGCGTCGGCCACGCCCTTGCCCGCGCTCCGCGGGCTGCCCTGTGCCTGCCAGAGCTCGGACAGCCGGGCGGCGCTCGCGAGGAAACGGCCGGGGGAGCGGAGGGTCAGGCCGCGTTCGTTGCCCGCTGTCGACATGGCGACTCGCCAGCCCTGCCCGGGCTCGCCGATCACGTCCTCGTCGGGCACGAACACCTCGTCCAGGAAGAGCTCCGCGAAGGCCGGCTTCCCGTCGAGGCGGCCGATCGGGCGGACCGTGACGCCCGGGGCGCGCAGGTCGAACATCAGGTAGGTGAGCCCCTGGTGCGGCTTCGGGGTGTCGGGCTCGCTGCGGAACAGGCCGAACGCGCGATCCGCGAAGGCCGCGCGCGAGGACCAGGTCTTCTGGCCGCTCAGCAGCCAGCCGCCGTCCCTGCGGACCGCCCTCGACCTCAGGGACGCCAGGTCCGACCCCGCCTCCGGTTCGGACCAGGCCTGCGCCCAGATCACCTCGCCGGTCGCCATCGGCGGCAGCACGCGCGCGCGTTGCTCCTGAGTGCCGTGCTCGAAGAGGGTCGGCGCGAGCAGGCCGACGCCGTTCTGGCCGACCCGGCCGGGTGCGCCCGCCGCGTAGTACTCCTCCTCGAAGAGCAGCCAGCGGATCAGGCCCGCGTCCCGTCCGCCGTAGGCCGTAGGCCAGTTCACCACCGACCAGCGGTCCGCGGCGAGTTCGGCCTCCCAGGCGCGGTGCGCCGCGAAGCCCTCCTCGGTCTCCAGGGAGGGGAGGGGTGCGGGCGGCACATGCGTGTGCAGCCAGGCCCGGGCCTCGGCGCGGAACGCCTCGTCGGCGGGGGAGTGGGCCAGGTCCACGGTCACCCTCCTTCCCTAACAAGTGTTTGGTAGGTTAGCGTGCTGTCATGACGAACGTCGAGGCACCGGCCTACGTTCCCGGGCACGGACTGCTCGGCGGACGCACGGCGGTCATCACCGCGGCGGCCGGCGCGGGGATCGGCGGGGCGACCGCCCGCCGCTTCCTGGAGGAGGGGGCGCGCGTGCTCATCAGCGACGCGCACCCGCGGCGGCTGAAGGAGCACGAGGCCGAGCTGAGCCGGGAGTTCCCGGGGGCGGTGGCTGCGGTCCCCTGTGACGTCACCGACGAGGCGCAGGTGCGGGCGCTGTTCGACGCCGCGGTACGGGAGCACGGACGACTGGACGTCGTCGTCAACAACGCGGGTCTCGGCGGGACTTCGACGCTCGTCGACATGACCGACGAGCAGTGGTCGAAGGTGCTGGACGTGACACTGAACGGCACTTTCCGGTGCCTGCGGGCCGCCCTTCGCCTGATGCGGGACACCGGCGGCGTGATCGTCAACAACGCCTCCGTCGTGGGCTGGCGCGCCCAGGCCGGGCAGGCGCACTACGCCGCCGCGAAGGCGGGCGTGATGGCGCTGACCCGGTGCGCGGCGATGGAGGCGGCCGAGTACGGCGTGCGGGTCAACGCCGTGTCGCCGAGCCTCGCCATGCATCCGCATCTGGTGAAGGTGACTTCGGCACAACTGCTGGAGGAGCTGACCTCGCGCGAGGCCTTCGGGCGGTACGCCGAGCCGTGGGAGGTGGCCAACGTGATCGTGTTCCTGGCGTCCGGCTACTCCTCGTACATGACCGGCGAGGTCGTCGCCGTCAGCAGCCGGCACCCCTGAGGAGCGGAGCAGCCCACAATGGATCTGTGCCTACGAAGAAGAACCCCCAGGTGACCGCCACAGAGCCCGCCGCGGCCGGCGCCGCCCGCGACCGCCGTCGCGAACTCCTCGACACGGCTGCCGAGGTCTTCGCCGAGCAGGGCTACAACGCCACCACCGTCCGCAAGATCGCGGACCACGCGGGCATGCTCGCGGGCAGCCTCTACTACCACTTCGACTCCAAGGAGTCGATGCTCGAAGAGATCCTGCGGACCTTCCTCGACGAGCTCTGGGACGGCTACGACACCGTCCTCGGCGGCGAGTTCGGGCCGCGCGAAACCCTTGAAGCACTGGTCACCGAGTCGTTCCGGGAGATCGACCGGCACCGCGCCGCCGTCGCGATCTACCAGAAGGAGAGCAGGCAGCTCGTGGCGCAGGAGCGGTTCGTGTTCCTCGCCGAGTCGCAACGCAGGTTCGAGAAGGTGTGGCTGTCCACGCTGGAGCGCGGGGTCGCCGCCGAGGTGTTCCGGGCCGACCTCGACGTCCGGCTCACCTACCGGTTCGTGCGCGACACGGTGTGGGTCGCCGCGTCCTGGTACCGGCCCGGCGGACAGCACAGCCCGGAGGAGATCGCCCGGCAGTACCTGTCGATGGTGCTGGACGGGATCGCCGTACGCGAATAGCCCTTTGATGTGAGGGAGTTGCCATGGCCGAGGCCTACATCGTCGAAGCGGTCCGTACGCCCGTAGGGCGGCGCGGGGGAGGACTCGGCGGGGTCCACCCGGCCGACCTCGGTGCGCATGTGCTGAAGGAACTGGTCGCGCGCTGCGGTGTCGACCCGGCCGCCGTCGAGGACGTCGTCTTCGGCTGCCTGGACACCGTGGGGCCGCAGGCCGGGGACATCGCGCGGACCTGCTGGCTGGCGGCCGGGCTGCCCGAGGAGGTGCCGGGCGTGACGGTGGACCGCCAGTGCGGCTCCTCCCAGCAGGCCGTGCACTTCGCGGCGCAGGGCGTGCTGTCCGGGACACAGGACCTGGTCGTCGCCGGCGGCGTGCAGAACATGTCGCAGATCCCGATCGCCTTCGCGACCCGGCAGGCCGCCGAGCCCCTCGGCTTCACGGAGGGGCCCTTCGCGGGCAGCGAGGGCTGGCGTGCACGGTACGGGGACCGGGCGGTGAACCAGTTCGTCGGCGCCGAGATGATCGCCGCCAAGTGGGGCATCAGCAGGCAGGACCAGGAGGAGTTCGCGCTGCGGTCGCACCGGCGGGCACTGCGCGCCATCGACGAGGGGCGCTTCGAGCGGGAGATCGTGCCCTACGGCCAGGCCGCCGTCGACGAAGGGCCGCGCCGGGACACCTCGCTGGAGAAGATGGCCGCGCTGAAGCCGGTCATCGACGGCGGCACCGTCACCGCGGCCTGCTCCTCGCAGGTCTCCGACGGGGCGGCGGCCATGCTGCTCGCCTCGGAGCGGGCGGTGCACGAGCACGGGCTGCGGCCACGCGCGCGCGTGCATCATCTCTCCGTGCGCGGAGAGGACCCCATCCGCATGCTGACCGCGCCCATCCCGGCCACCGCACACGCCCTGAAGAAGACCGGTCTGTCCCTCGACGACATCGACCTCGTCGAGATCAACGAGGCCTTCGCCCCGGTCGTCCTGGCCTGGCTGAAGGAGACCGGCGCGGACCCCGACAAGGTCAACGTCAACGGCGGTGCGATCGCTCTCGGGCATCCGCTGGGCGCCACCGGCGTCAAGCTCATGACGACCCTGCTGCACGAACTGGAGCGCACCGGCGGGCGGTTCGGGCTCCAGACGATGTGCGAGGGCGGCGGTCAGGCGAATGTCACGATCATCGAGCGGCTCTGAGGGGAACGGCGGGAGACCGGTCGCCCGTTTCGGCGGACGGGGTCCGGCGCAGGCTCCCGAAGCCTGGGAGGCCCGCTGGGGCCGAGGAGTGCGAGGGGGCCGTGGGGGATGGTGCCGATGTGCGAGGGCGGCGGTCGGGCCAACGTGACGATCATCGAGAGGCTGTGACCCTCAAGGGGAGACGCCGAGCCGCTCCCGTACCTCCTCCGCCTCCTTCATGATCCGCTCCACCAGCTCCGCGCACGACGGCAGGTCGTCGATCACCCCGGCGACCTGCCCGGAGGCCATGACGCCGAGATCCGTACGGCCGTCCACCATCGCCGACTTCAGCAGCATCGGGGTGTTCGCGGCGAGGAGGACCTGGCTCCACGTCAGGTCCTTGCCGTGTTTCACGGCGAGTCCGTCGCGGACCAGCCGGCGCCAGGTCAGCCCGGACAGCTTGCGGAAGCCCGCCGCTCTTCTCACGGCCTGGAGCAGGGCCCTCGTGCGACCGGCGCGCTCCAGGGCGTCGACCAGTTCCGTGCGGAGCATGCGGTGCGGCAGGCCGTCGACCGCCCGGGTCACCGTCACGTCCCGCACCGTCGCCGCCAGATAGCGCGCCTTCACCGCGTCCGGCACCGTCGAGTCGGAGGTGAGCAGGAACCGGGTGCCCATGGCGACGCCCGCCGCCCCGTACGCCAGCGCCGCGACCAGTCCCCGCCCGTCGTGGAAGCCGCCCGCCGCCACGACCGGTATGCCGACGGCGTCCACCACCTGGGGCAGCAGCACGGTCGTCGCCACCTCGCCGGTGTGCCCGCCGCCCTCGCCGCCCTGCACGATCACCGCGTCCGCGCCCCACGCCGCGACCTTCTCGGCATGCCGCCGGGCCCCCACGGAGGGGATGACCACGACACCCGCCTCCTTGAGCCCGGCGATCAGCTCCGGGGAGGGGGCGAGGGCGAAGGACGCGACCCGTACACCCTCGTCGATGATGATCCGCACCCGCTCGCCCGCGTCCCCGGCGTCCGCGCGCAGATTCACCCCGAACGGCTCATCGGTACGGGACTTGACCTCCCTTACGGCGTCCCGCAGCCGGTCGAGCGTCATCGTCGCGGAGGCCAGGATGCCCAGCGCGCCCGCGTCGGCCGACGCGGAGACCAGACGCGGGCCCGCCACCCAGCCCATGCCGGTCTGCACGATCGGGTGGCGGACCCCGACGAGCCTGGTCAGCGCGGTCTCCATCAGTCCCTGACCTCGCGGTACCTGGTGCCCTTCGGGTCGATGACCTCGCGGATCAACTCCAGCTCCTGGTCGGTCGGTTCACGGGTGTACGGCACCTCGCCCGGGACGCAAAGCCCGAAGCCCGTCGCCTCCCGCACCTGCTCGACGGTGACGCCCGGATGGAGGGAGGCGAGACGCATCGCGTGGTCGGGCGTAGCGAAGTCGAAGACGCCCAGGTCGCTCACCACGCGCGGGATGCGGTGGAAGCGGGTGGCGCTCGGGCCCGCGGCGGCGGCACGGTCGTAGCCCACTCCGCACACCATGTCGACCTTCTCGACGAAGACACGCGGGGAGTGCTTGGGGACCCAGTAACTGGTCGGGTTGTTCAGGGTGTTGACCGGGGCCCCACGTACGCCCAGAAGCTGCCGCTTCGGTTTGCCCCAGTCGCCGATGCACGAGATGTTCTGGTTGCCGAAGCGGTCGATCTGGCTCGCGCCCATCATCACGTGCCGGCGCCCGCCGGTGACCATGGCCAGATGCTGCCGGTACGGCAGCCAGCCCTCCGGCGTGCCGTCGAGACCGACGAGCATCGCCTCGCCGTCGGTCAGCAGCAGGTCGGGGGAGAAGGTGCGCTTGGCGAGGCGGGCGCCGACGGACGGGATCAGGCCCATGGGGCTGGCGAGCACCTCTCCGTCGTCCCGCCAGGCCTCGGCGCAGGCGATCACGCAGTACTCGGCACGGGTGACGGTCACGGGGACTGCTCCTTCCGTTCCCCCCGCCAGTCCTGCACGGCGCGTTGGTAGTCCTGCTCGTCACCGCCGAGGAACCGCTCGGCGAACTCCTCGTACGGCGTGGTGGCGTACAGCTTCTGAAAGGCCTCGTCCCGGCCGTGGTCGGGGGCGCAGGAGGTGAAGTGGGCGCCGTTCGGCGTCTCGACCACGCCCGTGACGCTCGACCGCTTGAGGAGCAGTGTCTGCGGCGCGGCCTCCTTGGCCGGCTCGGCGGTGCCGATGTTCTCGACGAGCTGCTCGCACGACACGTACGCCGCCTCGGCCGCCTCGCAGAACAGGTCGTCGAAGTACGGGTCCGGGCCCAGGTACCGGCCGTTGCCCAGCCGGTCCGCGCGGTTCATGTGGACGAGGGCCGCGTCCAGACGCAGGGCGGGCATGGCCACGAACGTCTCCGCGTCCTCGTACGGGGAAGTGACCGTCCGCAGAGCGGGGTTGACCCGCATCACGTCCGAGCCGAGGCCGGCCCGCACCGGCATGAAGGACAGGCGGTTGGCGGCCGCGTGCAGCCCCCACATGAACATCGCCTCGTCGACCTCCACGAGTTCGAGGGCGCCGCGCTCGCGTGCCGCGCGGTAGTGCGGTTCGAGGGGGATCGAGTCGAGGGTCGCGAAGGCGGTGACGAGCTTGCGGATCCGTCCGGCGGCAGCCAGCAGGCCGACGTCCGGGCCGCCGTACGAGACGACGGTGAGGTCGGTGATCTCGGTGCGGAGCAGGGCTCGCACCAGTGCCATCGGCTTGCGGCGCGAGCCCCAGCCGCCGATGCCGAGCGTCATGCCGCTCTCCAGGCGGCCGACGGCGTCCTCGGCCGACATGGTCTTGTCGCTCACTGGGCGGCCTCCTTGCCGAAGGTGTCCCGGACCCGGCCCGCGACGCCGCCGAGGTTGGCCTCGAAGGTGAAGCCCTGCTCGAAGCGGTAGCTGCGGCGCACGTCGACGGGGTCGATGCCGTTGATGGCGGCCTTGGCCAGCCGGATGAGGTGGCCGTCCTTGGCGGCGATCTCGCGGGCCAACTCCAGGGCGGCCGCGCACAGTTCCGCGCGCGGGACGACCCGCCACACCGAGCCGTGTGCGTGCAGCTCGGCCGCGGTCGCGGTGCGCGAGGTGTAGTACAGGGCCCGCATCAGGTGCTGCGGGACCAGACGGGCCAGGTGGGTGGCCGCGCCGAGCGCGCCGCGGTCCAGCTCGGGCAGGCCGAAGGTCGCGTCCTCGCTCGCCACGATCGCGTCCGCGTTCCCCACCAGGCCTATGCCGCCGCCCAGACAGAAGCCCTGCACGGCCGCGACGACGGGCACCTCGCACTCGTACACCGCCGCGAACGCCTCGAAGCAGCCGCGGTTCGCGCCGATCAGCGCCTGCTGCCCCTGGGCCTGTATCTCCTTGATGTCCACGCCCGCGTTGAACCCGCGCCCCTCGGCTGCCAGCACCACGCACCGGACCCCGGAGTCCCGGCCGGCCGCGCGCACCGCGTCGGCCAGCGCGAACCAGCCGTGCACCGGCAGGGCGTTCACCGGCGGGAAGTCGACCGTGACGACGGCGATGCCATTTTTTCCGGGCCCCTTTTCCGGGGTCGAGGTGGAGACACCCATGGGCGCATCAGCTACCTTTCCACCAAACGTTTGTTAGGTGGAGGGTAGCGGCGAATGGAGCTGAACGGAAAGGTCGCGGTCGTCACCGGCGGTACCCGCGGCGTCGGCGCCGGGATCGCGCGGGCCTTCGTGGAGGCGGGTGCCGAGGTCGTGGTCTGTGCCCGGCGGCCGCCACAAGTCCCGGTGCCGAAGACCGAGTTCGTGCCGCTGGACGTACGGGACCCCGAAGCCGTACGGCGCTGCTTCGCCGGCCTGCCCCGCCTCGACGTCCTCGTCAACAACGCGGGCGGCGCCCCGTACCGTCCGCTCACCGAGGCCGAGGCCGAGGCCGAACGGCACGTCCGCGTCCTGGAGCTGAACCTCCTCGCACCGTTGACCGTGTCCCTCGCCGCGTACGACCACCTCAAGCGTGCCAACGGCTCGATCGTGATGATCGGCAGCGTCAGCGGCAGCCGCCCCTCGCCCGGCACCGCCGCCTACGGGGCGGCCAAGGCCGGCCTTGAGCACCTGGCCCGCTCGATGGCCGTCGAGTGGGCGCCGGAGGTCCGCGTCAACACCCTCGTCGTCGGCATGGTCCGTACCGAGCTGTCCCACCTCCACTACGGCGGCCCGGACGGCCTCGCCGCCGTCGCCCGCACCGTCCCCCTGGGGCGGCTGGCCGAGCCGTCCGACATCGGCGCGGCCGCGGTCTTCCTCGCCTCCGACGCCGCGGCCTACGTCACCGGCGCGAGCCTGCTCGTGCACGGCGGAGGCGACCGGCCCGCGTTCCTGGATGCGGCAACTGCCAACAAGGAGAAGTGAGATGAGCGGAATCTGCGAGGGCCGGGTCGTCGTCGTCACCGGCGCCGGCCGCGGGCTCGGCCGCGCCCACGCGCTCGCGTTCGCCGCCGAGGGCGCCCGGCTCGTGATCAACGACCTGGGCGTGGGCCTCGACGGCAGGCCGGACGACGACGGCCCGGCCGAGCGGGTCGCCGCGGAGATCCGCGCCGCGGGCGGCGAGGCCGTGGCCCACGGCGGCGACATCGCGACGACCGAGGGCGCCGCCTCCCTCGTACGCACCGCCCTGCAGACGTACGGCCGCCTCGACACCCTCGTCAACAACGCCGGATTCCTGCGCGACCGCATGCTCGTCAACCTCGACGAGGACGACTGGGACGCGGTCGTGCGGGTCCACCTGAAGGGGCACTTCCTGCCGCTGAAGCACGCGGCGGCGCACTGGCGGGCGGAGGCGAAGGCGGGACGGATGCCCGTGGCCCGGGTCGTCAACACCAGCAGCGGGGCAGGGCTTGCGGGGTCGGTCGGGCAGGGGAACTACAGCGCCGCGAAGGCCGGGATCGTCGGGCTGACGCTCGTCGCGGCGGCCGAGACGGGGCGGTACGGGGTCCAGGTCAACGCGATCGCCCCGGCCGCCCGGACCCGGATGACGGAGGAGACCTTCCAGCAGACGATGGCGGCGCCCGCGGGGGGCTTCGACGCCATGGCGCCCGAGAACGTGTCGCCGCTGGTGGTGTGGCTGGGCTCGGCCGCGAGCGCGGGCGTCACCGGGCGGGTCTTCGAGGCCGAGGGCGGCCGGATCACCGTGATGGAAGGGTGGCGGCCGGGGCCGAGCGCCGACAAGGGCGCGCGGTGGACGCCTGCGGAGGCCGGGGACGTGACGCTGAATCTGCTGACGGAGGCGGCGGAACCGAGGGCGGTGTACGGGGCGCAATAGCGGCGTTCAGCCGTTCCCCGTGGGATCTCCCGGCGCGACCAGCCCCGATTCGTACGCGAGGACCACGGCCTGGACCCGGTCGCGGAGGTCCAGCTTCGACAGGATGCGGCCGATGTGGGTCTTGACCGTGGTCGGGCTGAGGAACAGCCGGTCCGCGAGCTCGGCGTTGCTCAGCCCCGTCGCGAGCAGCCGCAGCACCTCCAGTTCGCGCGGGGTGAGGTCGGACAGGTCGCGGTGGAGGGCGGCCGGCCGGGCCTCCTCGCGGTGGGCGAAGCGCTCGATCAGGCGGCGGGTGATGGCGGGCGCGAGCAGGGCGTCGCCGGACTGCACGAGGTGTACGGCGGCCACCAGATGCTCGGGGGTGACGTCCTTGAGCAGGAAGCCGCTGGCCCCGGCGGTGAGCGCGGCGTAGACGTAGTGGTCGAGGTCGTACGTGGTCAGGATGACGACGCGCAGGCCGGTCGTCGGGTCGCTGTCGGCGAGGATCCGCCGGGTGGCCTCGATGCCGTCCATCCGCGGCATCCGGATGTCCATGAGAACCACGTCGGGCCGGGTGCGCCGGACCGCGGCGACCGCCTCCGCCCCGTCGGCCGCCTCGGCCGTCACCTCGATGCCGTCCGCGGCCAGGATCATCCCGAAGCCGGTCCGTACGAGGGCCTGGTCGTCGGCGATGACGGCGCGCAGCGCCGGCGGCCGGTTCACGCCGCCCGCCACGGGACCCGGGCGCGGACCCGGTAGCCGCCGGCGAGGGTCGGACCGGCCGTCAGCTCACCGCCGTAGACCGCGAGGCGCTCACGCAGCCCGATCAGTCCGCGGCCGTTGCCGTCCGCCGGTACGCAGTCGCGGACGGCGCCGGTGTCGCCGACCTCGATCTCCAGCCGGTTCTCGGCGTAGCCGATCGTGACGTGGGCGTCGGCGCCCGGCGCGTGCCTGATCGTGTTGGTCAGCGCCTCCTGCACCACGCGGTACGCCGTCAGGTCCACCCCGGGCGGCAGCGGCTGGGGCGGCAGCGACACCGCGACGCCGACCGGGGTCCCGGCGGCGCGCACCCGCTCGATCAGCGCGTCGAGCTGTCCCAGGCCGGGCTGCGGCTCCAGGCCGTCGGCGGGGCTGTCGGCGCCGCCGGTGTCCGGGGCCGCCAACAGGCCCATCACATGGCGCAGTTCGGCCATCGCGGCCCGGCCCCCGGCCTCCACGGCCAGCAGCGCCTCCTTCGACCGCTCCGGCGCCGCGTCCATCACCTTGCGGGCCGCGCCCGCCTGGATGACCATCACGCTCACATTGTGGGTCACGACGTCGTGCAACTCGGCGGCTATCCGGGCCCGTTCCTCCTCGACCGCCCGCCGCAGGCCCTCCTCCTGCGCCCGCTGCAACGCGGCGAACCGGTCCCGGCCGGCCGCCAGGCGCCGCTGCCAGAACCGGACCGTCCCGGCCAGCACCCCGGCGACCAGCAGCACGACCATGGGACTCGACCACCCCGGCAGGATGGGATCCGTCTGCCGGAACGCCAGGCCGGCCGGCACGGCGGCGACGACCAGACAGACCGGCGCCAGCACCCGGTACCGACTGTGCTTCACCGCGCTGTAGGCGCCGATGACGCAGGTCAGCACAGTGATCCAGGTGGCCCGGTCGCCGATGCCCAGCGCCGCGGCCAGCACCACCCCGAACGCGGCCAGCGGATACCGGCGCCGGGCCGCGAGCGGCAGCGCCGACAGCAGCACGAGGGGCCAGGGCGGCGCCGCGACCGGGTCCTCCACGACCCGTGCGCCCGGCATCGGGGGCGAGGGAGGGACAGGCACCCCGTACTCGTCCCTCGGCACGACGAACGCCGGCCCGTCACCGGGATACCGCGCCGCCACCACCAGCGCCACCACGGTCAGGACGACCGCCAGCACCACGTCGGCGCGCACCGCCCGCCGCGACAGCGGCGCGCCCTTCGCCTCCGGCCGCACCGCGTCCCGCAGTTGGGCACGCCATCCGGGCCGCTCCTCCGTCTCCATCGGCTCATTGTGTGGCCCGTACGCCCCGGCCGCGTCCGCCTGGACGACCAGGGCGACCGGGACACCGTCCCGCAGGCGTACTTCGCAGGGATGACCCCGCGGCCGGGTCCTCCGCGGGGAGGGCCGCATGTCGGTGCCCCGGGCGACGCGCCCGGCGAGCCCCCGCCCCTACCTTCACCGGGACCCGGCACCTCGCCGGGACCCGGCCAGGCACGAGCGACCGTAAGGACGGACGACTCCCATGACCCCCTTCACTCACGTGATCGAACTGGCGGGCGTGGCCAAGCGCTACGACAGCGCCGGCGCTCCCGCGCTCGGGCCGCTCGACCTCGCCGTCGCGCAGGGCGAGGCGCTCGCCGTCACGGGCCCCTCCGGCAGCGGCAAGTCCACGCTGCTGAACCTCGTCGCCGGCCTGGACCGGCCGACCGAGGGCACGGTGACGGTCGCCGGGCAGCGGGTCGACCGGCTCAGCGAGCACGCGCTGGCCCGGTTCCGCCGCGACCGGATCGGCATGGTCTTCCAGTTCTTCAACCTGCTCGACGACCTCACCGTCGCCGACAACATCCAGCTCCCCGCCCAGCTGACCGGCACCGCGCGACGTCAGGCCGCGGCCCGCGCCGGCGAACTCATGGAGGTGCTCGGCATCCAGAAGCACGCCCGCGCCTACCCCGGCCGTCTCTCCGGCGGCGAACGCCAGCGGGTCGCGGTCGCCCGCGCCCTGGTCAACCGGCCCGCGCTGCTGCTCGCCGACGAACCGACCGGCGCGCTCGACACCGCGTCGGGCCAGGACGTACGGGAACTGCTGGTCGATCTGCACCGCGGCGGCCAGACCATCGTGCTGGTCACCCATGACCTCGCGCTGGCCGCGGCCTGCGCGAGCCGCACGATCCACCTGGTGGACGGTCATCTCGCCCTCGACACAGCGGTGGAGGCCGTCCGATGAGCGGCACGGACCGCCTGAGGCGCTTCGGCACCGGCGCCCTCGGCCGGGTCGTCCGCTCCGGCGTGGGCCGGCGGCGGGTGCAGACCGTGGTGATCGCCGTGGCCGTGATGATGGCCGTGGCCTCGGCGGTGGTGGCCGGCTCGCTGATGGTCGCCGCGGACGCGCCCTTCGACCACGCCTTCGCCGAGCAGAACGGGGCCCACATCACCGCGGAGTTCGACCCGGCCAAGGCGAGCACGCAGGAGGTGCGGGCCACCGGCCGGCTGGACGGCGTCACCGCGACCGCGGGACCGTACCCCGTCACGTCGGTCCGCCCGGTGGACGCGGGCGGCGGCCACCTGCGGCCCGTCACCCTGGCCGGGCGGTCCACCGCGCACGCCGAGGTGGACGACCTGGACCTGACGTCCGGCCGCTGGCCGACGAAGCCGGGCGAGATGGTGCTCACCCCGCAGGTCGCCGGCCCCGCCTTCGAGCTCGGTTCCACGCTGAGGACTTCGGACGCCGCCGATGCCCCGACCCTGACCGTCGTCGGCATCGCCGTCTCGGCCAGCCGGACCGCCGACGCCTGGGCAACCCCCGCACAGGTCACGGCCCTTGCCTCGGAGGACACCCCGGTCACCAGCCAGATGCTCTACCGCTTCGACTCCGCGGACACCGGCGGTCAGATCACCGCCGCCCGCAAGCGGCTCACCGCCGCCGTGCCCTCCGGGGCGCTCCTGGGCACCCGGTCCTACCTGGACACCAAGCGCGCCGCCGACTCGGGCGCGGCACCCACCATTCCGTTCCTGATCGCCTTCGGCGTGCTCGGCATCGCGATGTCGCTGATCATCGTCGGCAGTGTGGTCAGCGGCGCGGTCGGCACCAGCCTGCGCAGGATCGGCATCCTCAAGGCCATCGGCTTCACCCCGCGCGAGGTCGTCCGCGCCTACGTCGCCCAGGCACTCATCCCGGCAGGCGTCGGCATCGCCCTGGGCGTCGTCCTCGGAAACCTGCTGGCCGTACCGCTGTTGGACGACACCGAGCAGGCGTACGGCACCGCGTCGCTGACGGTGGCCTGGTGGGTGGACGTCGTCGTACCGGCCGCCGCGCTGCTCGTCGTGGGGATCGCGGCGCTGGTGCCCGCACTGCGGGCCGGGCGCCTGCGCACCGTCGAGGCCATCGCCGTCGGCCGTGCGCCCCGCACCGGACGCGGCCAGTGGGCGCACCGGGCGGCGGGCCGACTGCCGCTGCCGCGCGCGGTGACCTACGGCCTCGCCGCCCCCTTCGCTCACCCGGTCCGCACGGCCGCGATGCTGCTCGCGGTGGCCTTCGGCACGGTCGCGGCGACCTTCGCGGTGGGCCTGACCTCGTCCCTGCACGCGGTCGGCGAGGCCCAGGACCCCGAGAACCGCGCCGCGGTCAGCGTCTTCACCGGCGCCGCACCGGCCGGCGGCCCCGGCCCCGGCCGCGCCCCCGCGCCGGCCACGGCGGAGTCCCCGGCCGCCGACCCGGCACGCGTACGTGCCGCCATCGCGGCACAGGACGGCACCGCCTCGTACTACGGCAAGACCCAGGTGGACGTCACCGTCGCAGGGTACTCCGGCGCCGCCCGGGCCACCCTCTACCAGGGCGACTCCCGCTCCGGCGCCTACGCGATGCTCTCCGGTCACTGGCTCACCGGCCCCGGGCAGATCGTCGTGCCCTCGGGCTTCCTGAAGAAGACCGGCACCGAGCTCGGCGACACGCTCCAGGTCATCCACGACAAGCGGAAGCAGAACCTGCGCATCGTCGGCGAGGCCTTCGACGGCTCGGACGACGAACTGGAGCTCCACGCCGACATGGCCGACTTCCCGACAGCCGAACCCGGCGTGTTCCTCGTCGACGTGAAACCCGGCGTCTCCGCCACCGAGTACGCCCGCGAACTCGCCGCGGCGGTACAGCCCCTGGGCGGCGACGCGAGCGCCAACCCCCCGTCCGAGCAGGACAACTTCATCCTCATCCTGGACGCGATGGCCGCGCTGCTCACGCTCATGCTGGTCTCCGTGGCCGGCCTCGGAGTGCTCAACTCCGTGGTCCTCGACACCCGCGAGCGCGTCCACGACCTCGGCGTGTGCAAGGCGCTCGGCATGTCGCCGCGGCAGACCGTGAGCCTTGTCCTCGCCTCGGTGGCCGGGATCGGCCTCCTCGGCGGGCTGGCGGGCGTACCCGCCGGATTCGCGCTGCACGCCTACGTGGTGCCGGTGATGGGCCACGCGGCGGGCACCGACCTGCCGTCGTCGGTCCTCGACGTGTACGACACTCCGCGGCTGATGCTGCTGGGGCTGGCCGGCCTCACCATCGCCCTGCTGGGCGCGCTGCTCCCGGCCGGGTGGGCGGCCAAGGCCCGTACGGCGACGGCACTGCGCACGGAGTAGGGGCCCGTGTCCGAAGGCTCCTCCCCGCTATGTGTCGCACTCCAGCACCGTCCTGCACAACGAACACCGCGCCCGCATCCTCCCCCGCACCGGCACCCTGATCCGCTGGTGGCAGGTCGGGCAGGGGAAGGAGACGCGCAGGCGGCCGCCGCTGTCCGGGGTGAAGGTGTAGGGGACGCCCGGCTGAGGTCCGTGCGCGTGCCGCCGGTCACGGGCGTAACGGCGACGCCCCGCCCAGCCGGCCGCCGTGAGCGGGGGCTGCTGCTCGTCCTGGCGGGCCCGGTCCATGCCCTTGACGTACGCCGTGTAGGCCTGCGGGCTGGTGAACCACACCGACGGGTCCTCACCGAAGACCAGGGCCCGCTTGGCCAGGACGTAACCGAACTCCTCCGGCGTGAGATAGCCGAGCTTCTGGGAGGATGCCGCGTCCTCCCGGTACGCGTCGAGGAGCAGCCAGCCGGCCCCGAGGTAGGTCGTCGCGGTGTCGGTGAGGATCTCGTTGTCCCGGGTGCCGGGGAACGTCAGGTCCAGGCGGTGCAGATAGACGTGCATCACCTCGTGGGCGAGGGCCGCGCCGATGTCCCGCCGGTGGGTGCGGAAGCGGTCGTTCAGCTCGACGAAGTACTCGGGGCCGGCGGTGAGTTCGACGTTCGCCGCATGGATCATCTCCCGGAAGCTCACGACCATCCGGGCGTCCGGCAGCCGGTAGTGCCGCACCAGCTCACGGGCCACCCGCTGCGCCCCCAGATACAGGTCGTCGGTGTCGCAGAACGCCACGTCGGCGGGGGCCATGCTGGCCCCGAACGTCTGGATGGTGTCGTACGACAGCCGCTTGTACAGCGCGGTGACGGCGGCCCGCACCGTCTCCAGATGCGGGTAACCGTGCTCGACCGGTCCGTCGTTCGCCACGCCCGTACCCCCAAGAGGCCGTGAACCCGGTTCCACTCTACGGGGAGGCGGGTGGATTTCCGCTGGTCGGATTCGCCGGTACGGGCCGGAGCGCGGGCCGGGTCGCCGCCGCCTGCTCGAACTCCAGTACCCACACTTCGTTGATCCCCTCCCGCAGTACCGGACCGGGCACGTACAGTGACCGCTGCGGCCCCGCGGACCAGTAACGGCCCAGGTTGAAGCCGTTGATCCACACGAAGCCGCGGGTCCAGCCCGGCAGGTCCAGGCAGGCGTCCCCGGCGCCGCGGACCGTGACGGTGGCCCGGTACAGGCCGGGGGCGGCGTCGCCGTCAAGGTCCTGGAAGACGATGCCCTCGATGTCGTCCAGGGCGTCCAGGCGCAGCCCGCGCGCGCGTACGCCGTGCAGGAACTGGCGCTCGTGCAGGAGGCCGCCGGTGATGCCCTTGGGCTCGCCGGACCGCGGACCGTAGTTGACCCTCCCCAGGGACTCCACCCACAGCTGCACGCGCGCGTGCCCGGCGACGGGGTCCTTGAGGCGGTCGTCGTCCTCGGTGAGCACTCCGGCCCGCTCCCCGTCGACGTACACCACCGCCAGGTCCCGCAGCCCGCGCGCGGTCAGCGGGTAGGGCTGCCGCGGTCCCGGCACGGTCACCTCGTAGCGGACCAGTCCCCGGTCGACGTCCAGTTCCTCGAAGGTGGGCGGTACGGGATACGTGCTCTCCGGGCCCCCGCGGGCGTCGAGTACCGCGGACAGCGGCGCCCAGCCGTCCACGCGCACCTCGGCCGGCCCACCCAACCGCGGGGGCGCGGGCGGGAGTTCGGGCAGCGGGCCGTCGGCGTACCCGGCGAGGACCTCGCGCAGGCGCCGGAACTTCTCCGTGGGCCTGCCGTACTCGTCGACGGGCGCGTCGTAGTCGTACGACGTCACGTCCGGCTGAAGCGGCCCGTCGTGCATCCGGCCGCCGCCCCGGTTGGCGCCCGCCCAGCCCGCGAAACTGGTGCCGCCGTGCGCCATGTAGAGGTTGACCGAGGCACCGCACTCCAGGATCTCCCGCAGCGTCGCCGCCGCCTCGGCCGGATCCCGTACGACATGCTCGCCGCCCCAGTGGTCGAACCACCCGCACCAGAACTCCATGCACATCAGCGGCCCCTCGGGGCGGTGTCGGCGCAGCGCTTCGAACGCCCCGCGCGCGTGGGAGCCGAAGTTCACCGTGGCGAGCACACCGGGGACCGAGCCGCCGGTGAGCATGTGGTCCTCCGGGCCGTCCGAGGTGAACAGCGGCACCGTGACGCCCTGGGACCGCAGCAGGTCCGCGAGCCGGTCCAGGTACTCCGCGTCCGAGCCGTAGCTGCCGTACTCGTTCTCGACCTGCACCATGATCACCGGGCCGCCCCGGTCGGCCTGCCGGGACACCACCTCCGGCAGCAGCCGGCGAAACCAGTCCTCCACAGGTCGTAGAAAACGCTCGTCACGCGTGCGCGTGTGCCCCGTCAGCCAGTGCGGCAGCCCGCCGTTCTCCCACTCGGCACAGATGTACGGCCCCGGCCGCACGATCGCCCACAGCCCCGCCTCCCGCACCGCGTCCAGGAACCGGCCCAGCGCTTCCACGTCCCGGAAATCGCCCGGCCGCGGCTCGTGCAGGTTCCACGGCACATACGTCTCCACGCAGTTGAGGCCCATCGCCCGCAGCATCGCCAGCCGGTGCCCCCACTGCGCCTCGTGCACCCGGAAGTAGTGCAGCGCACCGGACAGCAGCCGCACCGGCCGCCCGTCCAGCAGGAAATCCGTGTCCCCCACCGTGAACTCGCTCATGCGCCCACCCTCACCCCCTGGCGTCGATCACGTCCATGGACAAAGATCGGCGCTGCTTGGACACAAGTACGACCTCCGGAGGACCGCGGATGTACCACACCTGGATGCGGTTCTTCACACCCCGCCCCGCCCACCACCGGCTCGGCCTCGTCTGCCTCGGCGTCGGCCTCCAGTACGGCCCGCTGCCCACCGTCGGCCCGCGCACCCTCGACAGCCACGTCGCCGTCGTCATCAGCACCGGCAGCGGCTGGTACCTGGCCCCCGACGGCCGCCGTACCACCGTCACCGCGCCCGCCCTGCTGTGGCTCACCCCCGGTGTCCCGCACCACTACGCGCCCGACCCCGGCGCCGGCTGGGACGAGGGCTTCGTCGGCTTCAGCGGACCCGCCACCGCCACGTACACCGAACTCGGCTACATCGAACCCGACCGGCCCGTCGTGCCTCTCTCGGACGCCACCGGCCCGCGTGCGGTCGTCGCCCGCATCGCGCGGGCCGCCCGCCGCGACAACCCCCTCCTGGAAGTGGAGACCGGCGCCGCCGTCCACGAACTCCTCGTCGCCCTGCGCCGCGCCCGCGCCGACCTCGCCCCCGACGGCGACCCGGTCCTCAAGGCCCTCGCCGGCGACGCCTTCAAACCGCTGTCCGTCGCCGACCACGCCGCCCGGCACGGTATGACCACCGCCGAACTGCGCACCGCCGTCCGCCGGGGGGCGGGCTGCAGCCCCAAGGAATACCTCCTCGGCATCCGCCTGGGCCGCGCCAAGGAACTCCTCGCCGCCACCGAACTGCCCGTCGCCGCCGTCGCCCGCCGCGTCGGCTACGACGACCCCGCCTACTTCTCCCGCCTGTTCACCCGCCGCGTCGGCATGGCCCCCGTCCGCTTCCGCGCCCAGGAGAGCCGCGTGGTTCCCGGCGGCTGGAGCAACCAGGTACCGGATCCGGACGATCCGCCCATGATCGAGAGCACGCCCGCCCCGTAATGTGGACGCCCATGACCACCAGCAACAACGGAACCGGCGACGTCGACCCCGCCGTCCGCGAGGAACTCGCCCGGCTCCGCGACAGCATCGACAACATCGACGCGGCCGTCGTCCACATGCTCGCCGAACGCTTCAAATGCACCCAGCAGGTCGGCCACCTCAAGGCCCGGCACCAACTGCCGCCCGCCGACGCGGCCCGCGAGGCCCGGCAGATCGAACGCCTGCGCACCCTCGCCGAGAACGCCAAACTCGACCCGGCCTTCGCCGAGAAGTTCCTCAACTTCATCATCGCCGAAGTGATCAGACACCACGAACGCATCGCCGACGACACGGTCAACGGCTCGACGCATTTGGCGAATTGACCTCGCCCGACGCCCCCGCAGTCGTGACACGGGGGCCCGCGAGAGGCATGCTGCGCTGTGCACTCCTTGTCAGCTGACGAGCACACCCCGTCAGCTCCTCGGACATAAGCTGGACTGTCCACGAGGGAGGGACGTCGGGCCATGCCGTCGGATGCCAGGATCCTCATCGTCGACGACCACGAGGACACGCTGTACGCCCTGGAGAGCGCCCTGGCCCCGCTGGGCTACCGGCTGGGCCGCGCCACCAACGGCGACGAAGCCCTCAAGCAGGTGCTGCGCGGCCAGGTCGGCCTCCTCCTGCTCGACGTGCGCATGCCCGGCGTCAGCGGCCTCGACGTGGTGCGCTACATGCGCCGCGTGGAGCAGACCCAGCACATACCCGTCATCCTCCTCACCGGCTTCGGCGCCGACCACGAACTGACCTCCACCGCCTTCGGACTCGGCGTCGCCGACCTCGTGATGAAACCCATCGACCCCTGGGCCCTGCGCACCAAGGTCCGCTACCTCTTCGACGCCCACCAGCGCCACCTCGCCCTCGAACACGAGGTCCGGGAACTACGCGCCCTCGTCAAGGACCACGCCGAAGCCGAGGAACACCCCCCGCGCCCCGCCCTGCCCCACCCGGACACCCGGGTCCCCATCCAGCGCGGACAGGGGGCGCACACCGGGGAGCTCGAACAGGACCGGACATAGGCCGCGTACCGATCCGCCTCTGTGCCATGTCAGCGGCATCAGGCAGCATGTCCTGCATGTCCGTACTGACGCGCGACGAAGCGCAGACCCGTGCCAAACTCCTCGACGTCCACCGCTACGCGATCGACCTCGATCTGACCACCGGGGACGAGACCTTCGACTCCCGCACCGTCATCAGGTTCACCGTCCGCGCGGACCAGGACGCCACGGACACCTTCGTCGAGGTCAAGCCGGCCGAACTGCGCTCCGTCACCCTCGACGGGCAACCGCTCGACCCGGAAACCCTGGACGAGAACCGACTGCCCCTGAAGAACCTCACCCCCGGCGAGCACGAACTGCGCGTCGACGCGGCGATGCACTACTCCCGCACCGGCGAGGGCATGCACCGCTTCACCGACCCCACCGACGGCGAGACCTACCTCTACACCCAACTCGCCATGGAGGACTGCAAGCGCGTCTTCCCCGCCTTCGACCAGCCCGACCTCAAGGCCGTCTTCGACCTGACCGTCAAGGCCCCCGAAGGCTGGACCGTCCTCGCCAACGGCATCACCGAACACCTCGGCGACGGCCGCTGGCAGGCCGCACCCACCCCCCTGATCTCCACCTACCTCGTCGCCGTCGCCGCCGGCCCCTGGCACTCCGTACGCACCGAACACCGCGGCCTGCCCTTCGGCATCCACTGCCGCCGCTCCCTCGCCCCCCACCTGGACGTGGACGCCGACGAACTCTTCGAGATCACCAAGCAGTGCTACGACCGCTACCACGAGAAGTTCGAAGAGCCCTACCCCTTCGACTCCTACGACCAGGCGTTCGTCCCCGAGTTCAACTTCGGCGCCATGGAGAACCCCGGACTGGTCACCTTCCGCGACGAGTTCGTCTACCGCTCCGCCGTCACCGACACCGAACGCCAGACCCGCGCCATGGTCATCGCCCACGAAATGGCCCACATGTGGTTCGGCGACCTCGTCACCCTCCAGTGGTGGGACGACATCTGGCTCAACGAGTCCTTCGCCGAGTACATGGGCTACCAGACCCTCACCGAAGCCACCCGCTACACCGACACCTGGACCGACTTCGGCGTCGCCCGCAAGGCCTGGGGCTACGACGCCGACCAGCGCCCCTCCACCCACCCCGTCGCCCCCGACCCGGACGCCGTCCCCGACACCGCGTCCGCCATGCTCAACTTCGACGGCATCTCCTACGCCAAGGGCGCCTCCGCACTCAGGCAGCTGGTCGCCTGGCTCGGCGAGAAGGACTTCCTCACCGGCATCAACACCCACTTCGCACGCCACCGGTTCGCCAACGCCACCCTCGCCGACTTCATCGACTCCCTCGCCGCGGGCACCGACCGCGACGTCCACGCCTGGGCCGACACCTGGCTGCGCACCACCGGCGTCGACACCCTCACCCCACGCGTCACCCCCGGCGACGACGGCACCTGCACCCTCACCGTCGACCGCACCGGCAGCCGCCCCCACCGCATCGCCGTCGGCCTCTACGACCAGGACGTCGCAGGCGTAGGCCGCCACCTCGTCCTGCGCAAACGCCTCGACCTCGACATCCCGCACACCACCGCCCACCCCATCGGCAAACGCCCAGCGCTGCTCCTCCTCAACGACGGCGACCTCACCTACGCCAAGGTCCGCTTCGACACCCGCTCCTTCGAAACCGTCCAGGCGGCCCTCTCCGGCCTGCCCGAACCCCTCACCCGCGCGGTCGTCTGGAACACCCTCAGGGACGCCGTCCGCGACTCAGACCTCCCCGCCGGCGCCTACCTCCAGGCCGCCCGCACCCACCTCCCGCACGAGACCGACCTCGCGATCGTGCAGGGCGTCCTCGCCTTCGCCGCCGCCCAGGTCACCGACCGCTACCTCAAGCCCGAGGAACGGCCCGCCGCACTCGCCACCCTCACCGCCCTGTGCCGCGACCTCATCCGCCGCACCGAGGACGGCGACAACCCCGGCCTGCGCCTCATCGCCGTACGCCACTTCATCGACGTCGCCGCCCACCCCGACACCATCGCCGCCTGGCTCGCCGACGGCACCGTCCCCGGCGGCCCCGAACTCGACCCCGAACTGCGCTGGCGCGTCCTCGGCCGCCTCGCCGTCCTCGGCGCCACCGACGAAGCCGCCATCACCGCCGAACTGGCGCGCGACCCCAGCGCCACCGGCCAGGAAGGCGCCGCCCGCTGCCGCGCCGCCCTGCCCGACGAGGACACCAAACAGCAGGCATGGGAGGCGATGTTCACCGACGACACCCTCTCCAACTACCTGTTCACCGCCACCGCCCAGGGCTTCTGGCAGCCCGAACAGACCGACCTCGTACGGCAGTACGTCCCCCGCTACTTCCAGGACGTCGTCGCCCTCGCCGACCGCCGCGGCCCCGCCATCGCCGAGGCCGCCGGCCGCTGGGCCTTCCCGGCACACGCCGTCGACACGGAGACACTCCGCGTCGGCGAGCAATGCCTGAGCGACGGCGACGTGATCCCGGCCCTGCGCCGCAAGCTCGCCGACCAACTCGACGACCTGGCACGGGCATTGCGGGTACGCCAGGCCTAGACAGGACGACCCCCGGGGCACGGCCGACTCCTACGGGACCGGCCGCGCCCCGACACGTTTTCCCCGCACGGACATACCCCCTTTCGGGTTCCGTTCATCGGGCTTTTCGGGCGCGACCGCGTATTCGCGTACAAGCTGGAACTCCCTCTGCCCAGCGCCCGGAGGACCCCATGAGCACACCGAGCCTCGCCTCCGGCCCCGAAGGCCCCCACCACCTACGGCCCCTGCTCGACACCGTGCTCGACGCCCTGCACGAAGGCGCCCGGGCACGCGGCGGCCCCCTGCCAGCCGGCGGCCCCGACACCGTCGCCGCACGCCTGCGCCACACCGTGGGCGACGTACTGCCGAACCAGGGCGACCCGCACGCCCTACGGCTCCTCGTCCACGCGCTCGCCCAAGGCGCCGCCGACCCCGCGGACCCCCTCTGCGCCGCCCACCTGCACTGCCCACCCCTCGCCGTCGCCACCGCCGCCGACCTCGCCGTCTCCACCCTCAACCCGTCCCTCGACTCCTGGGACCAGGCCCCGGCGGCATCGGAACTGGAAGCACTCGTGACACGGGCACTCGCCCGGGAAGCCGGCGCCGCCGACGCCCTCATCACCACCGGCGGCACCGAATCCAACCAACTCGCCCTCCTCCTCGCCCGCGAAACCCACGGCGCCGGCGTCCGCCTCGTCTGCGGCGCCAACGCCCACCACTCCCTGCCCCGCGC
>NZ_LGDG01000112.1 GCF_001279775.1 Streptomyces sp. MMG1533
CCGATGCGGTCCGACAGCCAGCCGCCCATCGGGCGCATCGCCACGGCGAGCAGCACGAAGCCGGCCATCCGGTTGGCCGCGTCGGCCTGGGTGAGGCCGTAGCCGGTCTTGAGGTACGTGGGCAGGTAGACGGAGAAGGCGACGTAACCGCCGAAGGCCACCGCGTACAGGGCGGACGCCTGCCAGGTGACGCCCAGGCGCAGGGTGGCGGCCAGGCGGCGGGCCAGCGGCTCGGTCGGCACGGTACGTCCCGGGGCGTCCCGGAGCACCAGCGCGGCCACCAGCGCGTAGGCCGCCAGGACACCCGCGGTGATCAGGAAGGGCGTCGACATGCTGTTCGCGTCGACCAGCTTCACGGTGGTCAGGGCACTGATCGCGGTGCCGCCCATGCCCATGCCGAAGATGCCGATGGCCAGCCCCCGCCGCTCGGGCGGGAACCAGGCACTCACGAACGGCACACCCACGGCGAACGCGGTGCCGCCGATACCGAGGAAGAACCCGCCGGCCAGCAGGGCGGCGAACGAGGAATGGCCGGCCAGGCCGAGATAGAGCACCGGAACGATGGTGGCCGCGGACACGATCGGGAACATGACCCGTCCACCGAACCGGTCGGTCAGCGCGCCGACCGGGATCCGGCCCAGCGAGCCGACCACCACCGGCACCGCGACCAGCAGCGACTGCTGGAAGGAGGTCAGCTCCAGGATGTCCTTGAAACGGGGGCCGAGCGGGCTCAGCAGCGCCCACGCCCAGAAGTTCACGGCGAACCCGACCGTGGCCAGGGCCAGCATCAGCCA
>NZ_LGDG01000113.1 GCF_001279775.1 Streptomyces sp. MMG1533
GGCGGGCGCTGGTAGCCGGTCGAGGGCGGCCGCGGGGGCAACTCCAGCACCGGCGGCGGCACCTCCTGGTACGGGACGGAGCCCAGCAGGTGGGCGATCATGTTCAGCCGGGCCCGGCGCTTGTCGTCGCTCTCCACGACGAACCACGGGGCCTCGGCGATGTCGGTGTGGACCAGCATCTCGTCCTTGGCACGGGAGTACGCCTCCCAGCGGGTGATCGACTCCAGGTCCATCGGGGACAGTTTCCAGCGCCGCGTCGGATCCTCCAGCCGGCGCCGGAAGCGCTCCTGCTGCTCCGTGTCGCTCACCGAGAACCAGTACTTGCGCAGCAGGATCCCGTCCTCCACCAGCATCCGCTCGAAAATGGGGCACTGGCGCAGGAACAGCTGGTGCTCCTCCTTGGTGCAGAAGCCCATCACGTGCTCGACCCCGGCCCGGTTGTACCAGGACCGGTCGAACAGCACGATCTCCCCGGCGGCCGGCAGCTGCTCGACGTACCGCTGGAAGTACCACTGGGTGCGCTCGCGCTCGGTCGGTCTGGGCAGTGCCGCGATCCGGGCCAGGCGCGGATTGAGGTGCTCCGCGACCCGTTTGATGGTGCCGCCCTTGCCGGCCGCGTCCCGTCCCTCGAAGACGACGACCAGGCGGGCGCCCTCCGCCCGCACCCACTCCTGCAGCTTCACCAACTCCGTCTGCAGGCGCAGCAGTTCCTCCTCGTACGTCTTGCGCGGCACCTTCTCCGCCTTCTTGCCCGCCATGCCGCCTCCACC
>NZ_LGDG01000114.1 GCF_001279775.1 Streptomyces sp. MMG1533
TTGCCAGTGGTCTTCAGTGTCAGGCATTTGGGCCTCTTCTCGGCGTACAGGGCGGCCGTGTGCGGCCGTTGGGGGTTGGGTTGGGGTGACGGCCCGGGGGCGGGCCGGACAGCGGGGGGCGGGCGGGTCAGGCGGGGTCGTGGATGCGGGTCCGGCCGGTGGGGCCTTCCATGTGGAGGCCACAGACGGGCAGCCATTCGCGTTGGCCTCGGAACAGGCGCCAGCCGATGGACGGGCGGTCGCAGTGTCCGGCGTCGCAGGAGCGGCCAGCTGCGGGTTCGTCGGGCGGGGATGGCGCGGTGAGCCCGGCCGGTCCGCGCTGAGAGACGGGTGGGGTGACGCCTACGGCGCGTTGCCCGGCGCCGGGGCAGGTGAGTTGGCCTCGGCGGTGGCGGCCGAAGACTCCGGCAACGGTGATGCGGCGGGGCTGGCCGCAGCCGGGGCAGGTGGCCTTGACGGCGGGGCCGGTCACGACGCTCCCTCAGCGCGTGGCGGTTCGAGGCCGAGTTGTACGGCGGCGAGTGCGACGGCTTCCCGGATGGACAGGCCCTCTTCGGAAGCGGCTCGGAGTGCGAGGGCGCGGGTGTGGAGGTCGTCGGCGAGGGCGAGTTGTTCGGGGGTGAGGCAGCCGGGTCCGGTTCGCCGATGGAACTTTTCGGGGCGGCTGGGTTGCCAGTGGTCTTCAGTGTCAGGCATTTGGGCCTCTTCTCGGCGTACAGGGCGGCCGTGTGCGGCCGTTGGGGGTTGGGTTGGGGTGACGGCCCGGGG
>NZ_LGDG01000115.1 GCF_001279775.1 Streptomyces sp. MMG1533
AGGTGGCCCATCTGGGCTGGCTGCGCGGGCAGATCGCGTCGATCGAGGCGCGGCTGGCCCGGCCGCTGGGCGCGAAGGCGGACAAGCGGGAAGGGCTGGTGCGCGGCTATGCCTCGCGCGGTGAGTGGCACGCCAAGTCCCGGCGCCTGCAGACCCTGAAGGACCGGCTCGTGGTGGTGGAGGCGGACTGGCAGGCGGGCCGGGTGCGGGTTTTGCGGGGCGGCAAACGCCTCGCGAACACCCGCCACCACCTGCAGGCGGCCGGGCTGGACGCAGCGGCGTGGCGGGAGCGGTGGCGGGCGGAGCGGATGTTCCTGGCCGCCGATGGGGAGTCCGGCAAGCGCTTCGGCAACGAGACGATTCGCGTGACCGACACCGGACAGGTCTCGGTCAAGCTCCCGGCCCCGCTGGCCTGCCTGGCCAACGCACCGCACGGCCGCTACCTCCTCGACGCGACCGTACGGTTCCAGCACCGGGGGCAGGAGTGGCGTGACCGGGTCACCGCCAACCGGGCGGTGGCCTACCGCATCCACCACGATGTGGCGCGCGGCCGCTGGTATGTGACCGCCTCCTGGCAGCGGACCGCCGCCCCCGTCTTACCGTTGGAGGCGGCCCTGGCGCGGGGGGTGGTGGGGGTGGACATGAACGACGACCACCTCGCCGCCTGGCAGTTGGATGTGCACGGCAACCCGGTCGGCGAGCCGCAGCGCTACTTCTACGACCTCACCGGC
>NZ_LGDG01000116.1 GCF_001279775.1 Streptomyces sp. MMG1533
AGGTGGCCCATCTGGGCTGGCTGCGCGGGCAGATCGCGTCGATCGAGGCGCGGCTGGCCCGGCCGCTGGGCGCGAAGGCGGACAAGCGGGAAGGGCTGGCGCGCGGCTATGCCTCGCGGAGCGAGTGGCATGCCAAGTCCCGCCGCCTGCACACCCTCAAAGACCGCCTCGCGGTGGTGGAGACGGACCGGGCGGCGGGCCGGGTGCACGTGGTGCGTGGCGGCAAACGCCTCGCGAACACCCGCCACCACCTTCAGGCGGCCGGGCTGGACGTGGCGGCCTGGCGGCAGCGGTGGCAGGCGGAGCGGATGTTCCTGGCCGCCGACGGCGAGGCGGGCAAACGCTTCGGCAACGAAACGATCCGCGTCACCGACACCGGACAGGTCTCGGCCAAGCTCCCGGCCCCGCTGGCCCGCCTGGCCAACGCACCCCACGGCCGCTACGTCCTCGACGCGACCGTACGGTTCCAGCACCGGGGGCAGGAGTGGCGTGACCGGGTCACCGCCAACCGGGCGGTGGCCTACCGCATCCACCACGATGTGGTGCGCGGCCGCTGGTATGTGACCGCCTCCTGGCAGCGGACCGCCGCCGCCGTCTTACCGTTGGAGGCGGCGCTGGCGCGGGGGGTGGTCGGGGTGGACATGAACGACGACCACCTCGCCGCCTGGCAGTTGGATGTGCACGGCAACCCGGTCGGCGAGCCGCAGCGCTACTTCTACG
>NZ_LGDG01000117.1 GCF_001279775.1 Streptomyces sp. MMG1533
CCGGACGGCACGATCGCGTACGCGGAGAACCCGCCGAAGAAGTACCAGGACATCTACCCGATCGCCTTCGACGCCGACATGGACGGCCTGATCGCCGAGACCCTGCGGGTGCTGCGGCACTGGATGGACCACGGGGTGCGGATCTTCCGCGTGGACAACCCGCACACCAAGCCGGTCGTGTTCTGGGAGCGGGTGATCGCGGACATCAACCGCACCGACCCCGACGTGATCTTCCTGGCCGAGGCGTTCACCCGCCCGGCGATGATGCACACGCTCGCGCAGTCGGGCTTCCAGCAGTCGTACACGTACTTCACCTGGCGCAACAGCAAGCAGGAGCTGACCGAGTACCTGACCGAGCTGTCGGGCGAGGCGGCCGCCTACATGCGGCCGAACTTCTTCGCCAACACCCCGGACATTCTGCACGAGTACCTCCAGCGCGGCGGCCGGCCCGCCTTCGAGATCCGCGCCGTCCTGGCCGCCACCCTGTCGCCGACCTGGGGCATCTACAGCGGCTACGAACTGTGCGAGAACACCCCGCTGCGCGACGGCAGCGAGGAGTACCTCGACTCGGAGAAGTACCAGATCAAGGCGCGCGACTGGGAGGCGGCCGACCGCGAGGGCCGCAGCCTGACGCCCCTGATCACCCGGCTCAACACGATCCGGCGC
>NZ_LGDG01000118.1 GCF_001279775.1 Streptomyces sp. MMG1533
AGGGCGTTGTGGATCCGGCCGTGGGTGGTGCCGGCGTCCAGGGCGGCGGAGACTCCGCGGGCGGCGCCGATCGAGATGTCGCCGGATTCGGTGCGCAGTACGACCGTGCCGCGTACGGCCTCGTTGATGTGGATGTCGCCCTTTTGGGTGCTGATCTGGGCGGGGCCGCCCAGGCGGCGGACGGAGATGTGGCCGGCGGGGAGGGTGAGGCGGGCGCCGGCGGTCTCGTCGAGCTTGAGTGAGCCCTGCGCGCCTTCGAAGGTGACGTCGCCGAGCCGTCCGACGCCGCGGAATTCGGCGTCGGCGGCCTTCGCTTGGATGTGGGAGCCGGCGGGCAGCTGGATGGTCACCTCGATGGATCCGAAGGCGCCGAGGATCCGGTTCTTCGCGGGTGCGGCCTCGATCCGCAGGATGCCGTCGGCGTAGTCGACGGTGGTCTGCTCGGCCGCTTTCACGTCGCGGTTCTTGGAGGCGTCTGCGGGCAGGACCTCGACGGTGGTGTCGGCCCGGTCGGCGGCGATGAACCGGATGCGTCCCGCGGGGATGTCGAGGACGGCGGAGACCGGGGCGGGGGTGTCGAACTTCTGCATGGTGTTCTCCTGCGGCTCGTTGTTTCTGATGC
>NZ_LGDG01000119.1 GCF_001279775.1 Streptomyces sp. MMG1533
TCGGAGAAGTACCAGATCAAGGCGCGCGACTGGGAGGCGGCCGACCGCGAGGGCCGCAGCCTGACGCCCCTGATCACCCGGCTCAACACGATCCGGCGCGCGAACCCGGCCCTGCGGCAGCTGCGCGATCTCCACTTCCACCATGCGGACCAGGAAGCGGTGATCGCCTACTCGAAGCGGAGCGGCTCGAACACGGTTCTGGTGGTCGCCAACCTCGACCCCCACCACACCCAGGAGGCCACGGTCTCGTTGGACATGCCGCAACTCGGCCTGGAATGGCACGAGTCGGTACCGGTGCGCGACGAGCTCACCGGTGAGACCTACTACTGGGGCAGGGCCAACTACGTGCGCCTTGGGCCTGGCGGCGCACATGTGCTCACCGTCGGCCGGGGGTCCGGGGGTTATCCCCCGGGTGAGCACAGTTCGGTTCTGCGACCGTCCACCCCGCAGATCGGAGGGTCACCCACATAATGATCGTCAACGAGCCCGTCCAGGACACCTTCGAGGACACTCCCGCCAAGGACCGGGACCCCGAGTGGTTCAAGCGCGCCGTCTTCTACGAGGTCCTCGTCCGCTCCTTCCAGGACAGCAACGGTGACGGCGTCGGCGACCTC
>NZ_LGDG01000120.1 GCF_001279775.1 Streptomyces sp. MMG1533
TCGGAGAAGTACCAGATCAAGGCGCGCGACTGGGAGGCGGCCGACCGCGAGGGCCGCAGCCTGACGCCCCTGATCACCCGGCTCAACACGATCCGGCGCACACACCCCGCCCTGCGACGGCTCAGAAACATCCACTTCCACCCGACCGACAACGACGCGCTGATCGCGTACAGCAAGCGCACGCATTCGGACACGGTTCTGGTGGTGGTCAACCTCGACCCGCACCGAGCCCAGGAGGCCACGGTCTCGTTGGACATGCCGCAACTCGGCCTGGAATGGCACGAGTCCCTGTCAGTCCACGACGAACTGGCGGGCGAGACCTACCGCTGGGGCAGGAACAACTATGTGCGGCTGGAGCCCGGCCGGACGCCCGCACACGTGTTCCACGTCCAACGGTCGTCCGCCGCGCCGCAGATCGGAGAGTCACCCGCGTCATGACCGTCAACGAGCCCGTCCACGACACCTTCGAGGACACCCCTGCCAAGGACCGGGACCCCGAGTGGTTCAAGCGCGCCGTCTTCTACGAGGTCCTCGTCCGCTCCTTCCAGGACAGCAACGGTGACGGCGTCGGCGACCTC
>NZ_LGDG01000121.1 GCF_001279775.1 Streptomyces sp. MMG1533
TCGGCGGCAAGGGCGGCGTCCGTGGGGGACGGGCCCATGTCGATGCCCTCGGCGTCGATGTTGAGCTCGCGGGCCAGACCGAACAGCTCGACCAGGGTCTTGCCGGCCGACGCCATGGCGTCACGCGGACGCATGGCCTGCTTGGTCTCGACGTCGACGATCAGCTTGTCGAAGTCGGTGCGCTGCTCGACACGGGTCGCCTCGACCTTGTACGTGACCTTCAGCACGGGGCTGTAGATGGAGTCGACCGGGATACGGCCGATCTCCTGGCCCACCTGCTTGTTCTGCACGGCGGAGACGTAACCGCGGCCACGCTCGACCGTCAGCTCCATCTCCAGCTTGCCCTTGCCGTTGAGCGTGGCGAGGACGAGGTCGGGGTTGTGCACCTCGACACCGGCCGGCGGCGCGATGTCGGCGGCGGTGACCAGACCCGGGCCCTGCTTGCGCAGGTACATCACGACCGGCTCGTCGTGCTCCGAGGAGACGACCAGCTGCTTGATGTTGAGGATCAGGTCGGTGA